>JAYTTF010000035.1:0-85118 GCA_043745195.1 Bryobacterales bacterium
GCAGCAATGGTTCGCGTGTTCGATTATGGAAAGTGGAATTGCAGCGGTTGGCCGACGAAACCGGCCTCACCCTTTCCGTCAGCCATTTCCCGCCGGGCACAAGCAAATGGAACAAAATTGAGCATCGCCTATTTTCGTTCATCAGCAAAAACTGGCGCGGGCAACCACTCACCAGCCTGCAGGTGATTGTGAACCTGATTGCCGGAACCACAACAAAGAAAGGGTTGAAGGTGCACGCCGAAATTGATGCCAACGTCTACCCGATGGGCATCAAGGTAACTGACAAAGAGATGGCGAAACTCAAACTCCGGCGGGATGACTTCCACGGCGAATGGAACTATGACATCTCGCCTCGATTTGGAATTGTTATTTCCTAACAGATCCTAAGTGGGGTAACCGTATATTTCTTCAAGTTTAACCCTTAACTTTTCACCATCAAATGACGATGGGATACGTGAAGAAAGTTTGTTCAATCACTTATCTTATATCTGGTCCATGCCAATCAAAGCCCGCATTTTCGCTTATTCCACCATCACGCTTGGGTTAGGTGCGTTAACGTTGAGCCTATCTGCGTGGAAGAATGACAATCTGCTGCAGTTCTGTTTCTATTTGGTGTTTGCAGCATTATCCTCTCAGATGAAAGTAAGGATGCCGGGAGTCAACGGCACCATGTCTGTGAACTTCGTTTTCACATTGCTTGCAGTTACATCGCTGGACCCAGGAAAAAGCGTAATCGTGTGCGTCACAGGTGCGCTCACTCAGCTGCTATGGAACTCAAAGAGCAAACTGAAGCCGATTCACGTAATGTTCAATGCCGCCAGTTCGGCGATATCGTGCGGTTTCGCATATCTGGTTTTCCACGCCGAACCGTTGCGATTGATCAACAGTACATTTCCTATCATGGTTTTCTGGACGACGATCGGCTTTTTTGTCTGCAATACAGCCTCAGTTGCAACCATCGCAGCATTGAGTTTGGAAAAGCCTGTTCTGAAGTTGTGGCGGGAAAACTACTTTTGGACTGCTCCGCAATACCTTTTCGGGGCCCTAATGACATGGATAATTCACACGCTAGTGGGAGTGGTTGGGTGGGAAGTATCCGTTCTCGTCTTGCCAGGGGTATTTTTTGTGGACCGGTCCTACCGGTTATATCTTGGCCGCCTGGAACAAGAACAGCAACACGTTTCGCAGATGGCAGACCTTCACTTGCGAACCATCAAATCGCTGGCTTTGGCTATCAACGCGAAAGACGTCACAACCCACGACCATTTGAGGCGGGTACAAGTTTATGCCCAGGAAATCGCCAAAGAATTGAATGTGACTGAAGAAGTGATGCAGGCTTTGCAGGCGGCGGCACTTCTACACGACATTGGGAAGCTCGCAGTTCCTGAGTACATCATTTCAAAGCCGGGCCGGTTGACTCCGGAAGAATTCGAAAAAATGAAGATTCATCCTGTAGTCGGTGCTGAAATCCTCGAGTCCGTAAAGTTTCCCTACCCTGTTGTTCCAATCGTAAGACATCACCATGAAAAGTGGGATGGCAGTGGATACCCGGACGGAATCAAAGGGGAAGAAATTCCCATTGGGGCCAGAATACTTACGGCTGTGGATTGCCTGGATGCAATGGCATCGGACAGGCAGTATCGGCGGGCAATGCCTTTAGACGAAGCGATGGGTGTGATTATCGCCGAATCGGGCAAAATGTTCGACCCGAAAGTAGTGGAAGTACTGCGTCGCCGTTATAAAGACCTGGAGAAAATGGCCAAGGAGACTTTAGTGGAAGAAACTTATCTTTCAACTGAAGTCAAAGTGGAGCGCGGAGAAGCGCCAGCAGCAGGGTTCGAGGCAACCGAAGGTGCGCCTACTTGCGAAAAGAAGCCGGCCCAAGCGGACTTTATCACTTCCATTGCAGCCGCACGGCAAGAAATTCAAACACTCTTTGAGGTAACACAGGACCTGGGCAGCACATTGAGCCTGGACGACACTTTCTCTCTTCTGGCTACCCGCATGAAGACAGTTGTTCCGCACGATTGCATTGCTTTCTACCTCACCAAAGAGGAAAAGTTAATGCCTCAATTTGTGCAGGGCACTGATTCCAAACTTTTCGCTTCGCTTGAAATTCCAATGGGGCAGGGACTTTCTGGTTGGGTTGCGGAAAACCATAGGCCCATCATTAATGGCAACCCATCGGTTGAACCAGGATATTTGAATGACTCGAAAAAATTCAGCACACTTAGATCAGCCATCTCCATTCCACTCCACGGAGCTGGCAGTGTGATCGGATCAATGACTCTGTATCATGCTGAGAACGATGCCTTTTCCAGGGATCACTTACGCGTCTTGCTCGCCATCGGTTCGAAATGCGGCATCGCCATTGAAAATTCTCTTAAATTCAAGAACGAACAAAAAACCGCATCCACAGATTCACTCACGGGACTTCCCAACGCAAGATCTTTGTTTCTACATCTGGATAGCGAGCTTAATCGCTCCGAAACCGTCAATGAGTCCTTGGCGGTTTTGGTGCTTGATCTGGATGGATTCAAATCCGTGAACGACCGCTTTGGACATTTGGAAGGCAATAAGCTTCTGCAAATGATCGCCAATGGTTTGAAGATTCATCTTCGACCGAAAGATTATGTCGCCCGCATGGGTGGGGACGAGTTTGTCATTGTCCTTCCAAATGTTCCTAATGAAGTGGTAAGAGAAAGAATCGAACAATTGGCCAGTATGGTGGTTGAACAGGGCCAAATACTGACTGGCGAAAAAGTTGTAAGTCTCAGTGTTGGACAAGCAAACTATCCTGGTGACGGGACTAAAGCTGAAGAAATCCTCGCTGAAGCCGACCGCCGTATGTACGCCATGAAAGAAACACATCACAGTATGCGCCGCAGCCTCATAGCGCTGCAAGAATCCACCTCGGACAAAAAACAAGAGACCGCCGTCATAGAACCAGTCCCGGAAATCGAACAATATTAATCTGAATTCCTAAATTGCAAAACAAAGCCAATCTCTCCTTTTCTTGCAATCATGAAAAAGGGCGGTCACAACGCCTGTGCAACTCAATCTGTAATCTTTTCATCCGCTTGCAAAAACAATTAGGCTGCGCTTTCAAGACCCATGAGACTCTTGATCCAGGAAGACAATTGCTGGCCAGCAGCTTCCCTAAAAATTGAGTCCTCGAGGCAATTAAACTCCTCTGGCGTTCTAAATGGAATCTGAATCACAGACATGACTGATAACCGTGAATGTGAGCGTTAAAGCAGGCTGCTTGGGTGGCAGTTGAGACGATGAAATGAGGAGCGCCAGTAAGGATGAAATTCACGTTTGTCAGTCCGCGATGCCTTACTGCGCTTGTTCGTCAATAAACTTTTCAACTTCGGAATTGGGGATAATGACGGCTATGCTTACTCGAAGGCAATTTATTGGTTCGGCATTAGCGGCGGCGATTGCAGAGGCTCAGAACCCGGCAGAGTTAAAAGCTAGCCGCCCAAACATTCTGTTCATCATCGCCGACGACCAATCCTGGCCGCATGCCAGCGCTTATGGAAGCAAGTTGGTAGACACGCCTGCCTTTGACAGAATCGCCAAGCAAGGTGCACTATTTCGCAATTCGTTTTGTTGCGCTCCATCCTGCACGCCGTCCCGCAGCACGATACTGACCGGCCGCAATGCATGGGAATTGGAAGAGGCCGGTCTGCTCTATGGCGGGCTGCCAACTAAGTTTCAGCTGTTCCCACACCTTTTGGAAGACGCTGGATACTATGTTGGGCATACCGGAAAAACCTGGGCTCCCGGCGATTGGAAAGCGCTTGGACACACACGCCATCCCGTTGGGAAAGCTTTTATGAATCACAAGCACCAGCAGCCAATCCGTGCTGGTCTTGATCTGAATGACTACTCCGCCAACTTTCAGGAATTCCTTGAGAAAGGTTCGAAGGATCGCCCGTTTTTCTTTTGGTTGGGATCCACTGAGCCCCATCGCGTCTATCAAAAAGGAGCCGGCAAGCTGATTGGAAAAACTACAACCAGTATGGAAGTGCCCCCATATTGGCCGGACAACGAAGAAATCCGCAGCGATATTCTTGACTACGCCAGTGAAGTGGAATGGCACGATCAGCAAGTGGGCAAAGCTCTAGCCATTCTTGAAAAAACCGGGCAACTGGATAGCACGCTGATCTTCATTACCAGCGATAACGGGATGCCGTTTCCTCGCGGTAAGGCAACACTCTATGACCAAGGCACCCATATGCCGCTGGCCATCCGTTGGCCAAAGCTCTTTCCCGGTGGTCGCCAAATTACGGATTTTGTCAGTCACAAAGATTTTGCTCCCACCATTTTGGAAGCAGCAGGCGTGCCCATTCCTTCGCAGATGGCGGGCCGCAGCCTGTTACCATTGCTCACCAGTTTGAAGCCAGACCCTAAGCGTGACCATGTTGTAACTTCATTTGAACGCCACGTGATGGCTCGTCCTGATGGTGCAACTTATCCAATGCGGGCGATTCGAACCAAGGATTTCCTTTACATTCGTAATTTCGCGCCAGACCGCTGGCCGATGGGTGGAGATTTCATTTCTTCAAATCAGACGGTGGAAGGAGACGTAGATGGTTCGCCTTCTAAAGACTTCTTGCTGGACCCAAAGAACAAGAAAGAGTATCCACTGCAGCACAAACTTTCCTTCGGCAAGCGGCCTGCGGAAGAGCTGTACGATTTAAGGAAAGATCGTTGGCAGATGACGAATGTTGCAGGGGAGAAGGCCCATGCTAAAGACTTGGCAAAGTTGGCAAAAAAACTGGAAGCTTATCTGAAAGAAAGAGGCGACCCAAGAATCGAAGCAAAAGATCCGTGGCAGAATTATCCTTACCGTCAAATCAGCGGCTATGGAGCATCCTTCAATTCGACGCTCTCCCAACAAGAGCGAATGAAAGCCAAATCCCTTGGCGCACAAAAGCCGGAGTAATGGATTGACAGAGGAAAAGCGCCACATCAAGACACTCGATCGCGTGCTATCCAAGGCAGGCTTAGGTTCACGAACAGAGGCGCGCAGTTGGATTGGCGCTGGCCGGGTGAAAGTAAACGGACGCTTCATTCAAACCCCTGATCATTGGGTGGACCTGGATCGAGACACGGTCACACTGGATGGAAAGCCAGTTCGCGAGGGCCGCAAAGTTTATCTGCTGCTGTACAAACCGACTGGATACATTACAACCTACAAAGATCCCGAAGGACGTCCAACCGTCTACGACCTTCTAGCAGGTGTTGACGAATTTGTGATTCCTGTCGGCCGCCTTGATCTGGACACAAGCGGGTTGCTGATGCTTACCAGTGATACCCAGTTTGCTGAACGGGTGACCAACCCTGACTTCAAAGTTCCAAAGACCTATCTATTGAAGTCCTCGAAGAAGCTGAGTGATCAGCAGTTGCAGCAACTGCGCGGCGGTGTCACTTTGTCTGATGGTCCAACCAAACCTGCAATTGTAAATCGAGTCCGCGATTCGGAAAAATACACGCACCTGGAAATGACCATCACCGAAGGGCGCAACCGGCAGGTACGCCGCATGATTGAGGCGCTGGACGCAAAAGTTTTGAAGCTGGTCAGGGTTGCAATTGGTCCTATCGTCATCGGAGATTTGAAGATCGGCCAGCATCGTTCCCTCACCCCGGCAGAGGTGTCCACTTTAACGAAAAAGAAAGACATATAATAGTGCGCAGGAGTCAACAGCGTGCTTTTTCTACCCGGTCGTCCAGTTAGGAGTTGTGATGGTGTTTCCAGACGCGAGCTTCTTCGCGCTGGCGGACTTGGAGTTCTTGGACTCAGCTTGCCGGAATTCCTGCAGATGCAGGCACTAGCCGGCGCTGCTGCTAAGACAGGCCAGAACAAGCCCAGGGCTAAAAACGTGGTGATGCTGTTTCTGCAAGGCGGCCCCAGCCACATTGATATTTGGGATCCCAAACCCGATGCTCCTTCCAATATTCGCGGCGAGTTTAAACCGATCAATACCAAGGTAGATGGTATCCAGGTGTGTGAAACCATGCCGCTGCTGGCACAGCAAATGGACAAAATCACGCTGATCCGTTCCATGAGCTACACGCCTGCCGGGCTGTTCAATCACACTGCGGCAATTTACCAGATGATGACCGGATGGGCTCCTGACAAAGTATCTCCCTCTGGCCAATTGGAGCCTCCTTCCCCACGCGATTTCCCTCATATGGGTTGCCAGATCTCGAAGATGTTGCCACCGGAAGGACCCATGTTGCCGTTCGTGGAGATGCCGCGGCCACTGCAGGAATCGAACGTGATTGGCAAAGGCGGTGCAGCCGGATTTCTGGGCAAAGCGTTTGACCCATATCGTCTTTATCAAGATCCCAACAAGGAAGTGAAGTTGGATGATTTGACGTTGCGCCCTGAAGTAACAGCCGACCGATTGAAGGATCGGTTCACTTTGCTCAAGGGAATTAACGGTTCCATGAAGGAGTTGGAAAAGGCTGTCAGTTCGTTTGCTCTCAACGAGTATTATGAAAAGGCTTACGATTTGGTTTTGAGCGGCAAGGCTCGCGATGCGTTCGACTTGAACAAGGAAACCGATCAGGTTCGCGATCGTTACGGCCGCACCACCTTCGGCCAAAGCGCACTGCTGGCTCGTAGGCTGATTGAAGCCGGTACAAGATTTGTCCAAGTGAATTGGCCGTCGGTGGCCAATGGCAATCCGGAAGAAACCGCCTGGGATACCCACGCTGCCAATTTCGGACCCTTGAAGAACTTGCACTGCCCCGTGCTGGATAAGGCACTTTCAGCATTGATTGAAGACATGGATCAGCGTGGATTGTTCCAGGACACGCTACTGGTTTGCATTGGTGAATTCGGCCGCAGTCCGCGCCTTGGCGTCAGCACCTCAGGCAATACCAATTCGCCCGATGGACGCGATCATTGGCCCTATTGCTATACAGGCGTGATTGCCGGCGCTGGCGTGAAACGCGGCTCCATGTATGGAAAGAGCGATGCTCAAGCGTCGTCTCCGGCTGATAAACCCGTGCACCCCACTGATTTGGTGGCGACGATCTATTCGGCGTTGGGCATTGATCCTGGCATGGAAATTCTGAATGACCTGAAACAGCCACGCAAGTTGGTGGAAGGTACGCCAGTGAGCGGCCTCTGGGCCTAGGAAAAGACTTTCGCGATTTGGCGCACCACGACGATCACCAGAGGGCGGCCTGTTTCTAGTGCCATTGAGGCAATCCAAAGGCTAGCGCCGAGTAGTGCCAGGAATATGCAGATGGCAAGCAATACCATTATTGCAAAGTCTGCGTCAAAACCAATTCCACGAAACAACCCAACGAATAATTGGTTGGAAATGTCGATGATTGACCCATCGCCTCTGTATGGGCCAGAATTCAGTGAGCTATTCCAACGCGCCCAAATTGCAAGACCTCCGAAATATATTGTCAATGATTCCCAGCAGTCCTATAAGCACAGCGGCCAAGTATATAGGAAGAGGCGCTATGAAACCACCCGGGAAATTCCACGCAGGAACACCATTAAGAATGCAGTGAAGCACCCAAGCAACAAGGCGAAGCCCTGGGCCCATGGGCGCTTGCTTTCCAGTCCGCCTGCAGTGATCCAAAGGCTCACTGCCAGAATTGTAAAAGTGACGGACACGGCAAATAATCCAATCACAGCAAGATCACCCACCAGGGCAATTCCGCGTGACAAGCCGCCGAAAATACCAACGGCGATTTCAATAAGATCAAAACTATTGTGGGGGACTGGTCCACCCATTGGATGGTTTCGCGCCCACAGAGTTAGAACTCCAAAATACAGAGTGCCCAGTGTTCCGGGAAGGCCAAACAGGAACGCGGCCATTTTGAAGAACCGAATGAATAGCAAACGCATTGGCTCCAGTATAATAGGCGACAGCTGGTTTACCTTCCGCAAAAAGACACTTGGTCCACTTATTTCTTACTCTACGTCTTGTAAGAGAAACACCCTGTTTTCGCATCAGAAAAGTTCAATTGGCGAGGAATTTTCCCCTGTCTTTGAGATCCATCTCTTCTTCTAAACCACGAAGAGCCGCACTGACAACATCCCGATGGTGCACCTTGTGGCCATCGCTTTTCGCTGACATTCGCAACCATAGCCGATGTAACAATTCCACATCTTCCGGCCAAAGGCGAGGCGGGTGGGGTCCAAGGTTGAAGAATTTCGACTCTCCACTTTGACGGTCTACAATTTGTAAAGCCATGGGTAGTTTGTCTGGCAGCAGTTCCCAGTAGTCGCCAAAGGTTTTGGCTTGCTCTTCAATTGAGGTCTTGCCCGAACTTCCCAGCACTACCGTGCCAGCCTTCAGGCGCGCAGCAGTTTGAACAATCGCTGAGGTTACATCCGGGCTTTGAACCACCATCAGTTCAACATGCTTGCCCGCTTTTTCCGCCAACGTAACTACGGAGGTGAACAGGCCTTGGGTATCAGTACTAAACATCTGGTCTGTATCTAAATCGTCTTTAGAAAACTTCACGGCTAGTACCACAAGATCCATGCGCTTTATGTCAGTTTTCATAATCGCCTTCTGAACGTGGGCCAGAAGATTAGGGTTGCTGGCTGGGACTAAAACGCAGCCGGGCCGAATGTGAGTTGACTCAGCCTCGGTTTCTTCCACTTGGAATTTTTCATGCTCCGTGTGAACCCCAGCATTCTTCTTGTGGTTATACTTCTCCGAAAAATAAAAAATGGTGTAGAACACTAGAGTGAAAAGAATTCCAGAAATTGTTGCAATCTCTTTGGTGAATAGATTTGTAAGGGCAAGGACAAACAGGAAAAGTGAAATCAGTCCAAGGCCAATAGGAATTTCCCGGCCGCCGATAATCACGTTCCAGCCAACCTTGTATTCGCGATATCCGGGACGCTTGAAACGAAGCACTAAAACACTCAGGGCCTTCATGGCAAAACTCCAAACAACACCGAAGGCATAGGCTTCGCTTAGAAGCACCATATTGCCGCCGCTGAGAATAATGGTGAACAATTGCATCCCGACGACCAGGTTGATCATGCGCGAGGTTGTGCCAAAACGAGAGTGAGGTTTGCGGAACCAATCGGGCAGCACGCCATCTTCAGCAACACGATTCAATACACCATTCGACCCCACAATGGAGGTGTTCACAGCGCCGGCAAGGATAATGGTCCCCACCAAAACCACGAAGCCATGAAATCCAAGACGTGCCCACAGTGGGCCATACAAATACATAGCGATGCCGCTTATCAGATTGTCCACATACAGCCCCACTCGCTCATTGTCGGGGATGAACATCACAGCCAAAAAACTCACCATGGAAGTGAAGATCAAACTGTAGACGAAAATGATAGTACCGGCTTTCTTCAAGTTTTCGTGCTTGGGATGGGCGATTTCACGATTCACCTGGGCTAGAGTTTCAAAGCCACTCATAGCCAGCAGCGAATGGCCTAAGCCGATCATAACTGCCACTCCCCAGAAGCTGGGTAATGGCGTGTTTTTAAGCCAACCCAGCGCGGAATTTCCGAATTTGAAATTCTCATTGGTGGGCATGGTTATCGGGTAGGTGCCCTTTGCGAAATAGGTAATGACAGACCACACGATCAACATGCAAACCATTACGGTTGTCAGTTGCATAATGCGAAGGGCCTTGCTGCTGGATTCATGCATTCCAATTGTGTTCTGCCACCAAAAGTAAATAGTGATGCAAATTGCCAGCCCGGCTGCAAATAGTTGGGCGTTAACCTTCCATTCAGGGTGGTGAATCAGATCTACAACTTCGTTGATTAGCCCGGCTAAATACATTCCAGCGCTGACTCCACTGATGGGCCCGGTAAGGACATAGTCAAACATCAAAGCGGAAACAGAAAACTTCGCCAGCGTCCCACCCATGGCCTCATGCACCACCCGGTATACGCCACCGCGGACGAACATGCTGCAGCTTTCAAGATAAAAAGAGCGAATCGCCCAGCCGAACAACATAATGCCGAGGATGAACCATGGAGCGGATCGTCCTACAGCAGCTTCCGCAATACCTCCAGCGTAGAAGGATGAGGATGCCAAATCACACAACACTATGGCCGCCGCCCTCCAAAAGGAAATGAAGGACAACATAACTGTAGAGGCGACCACAATTTTAGTGGTCCTCCCAGCGTTTTCGTAGTTCACGGAAATCTCCTGGACAACCCCATTACCCGCAGGGTTGCTTTCAAAATTGGCCTACGAGGTTAGCTGTCGGGCTAGGGCTTGAAAGTACCCCGCAAGGAAGAATCCCTGCTGCGCCCCAAAAACTTGGGTCCCCCGCCTCCTGGGTGGAGTTCGGCTAATCCAAAATATAGCTCAAGCGAATTTAGAATGCAACGGTAGCGTTGCCTTAGATGGTTTCCACTTTGTTCGGTTTATCAACCAAAGACTGCAATTCCGCGCCAACATCTTCACCCTTGGCAACATCCTGTTCCAATCGTCGCAGAGCAAGACTAACAACATCGCGATGATGGACTTTATGCCCTTCTCGTTGGTCGCTCATTGTCAACCAGAGACGATGCAACAGATTCACGTCTTCTGGCCATAGCCGTGGCGGATGGGGTCCCAGATTGAAGAATCGCGACTCACCGTTTGAGCGATCAACAATTTGCAAAGCCATGGGAAGTTTCTCAGGCAGCTTCTCCCATTGGTCGCCAAAATGCTTAGCCTGTTCATCGATGGAAGTTCTGCCGGAACTACCCATGACAACCGTGGACGCTTTCAGTTGTGCGGCTGTCTCCACAATAGAAGAAGTCACGTTGGGGCTTTGAATCACAACCAGTTCAACGTGTTTACCGGCCTTTTCCGCCAAGGATACTACTTTTGAAAAAAGCCCTTGGGTATCGGCGCTGAACATCTGATCCGTATCCAATTCATCCTTGGAAAACTTGACGGCCAGAACAACAACATCCATGTGACGAATGTCCGTTTTTTCAATTGCCTTTTGAACATGGCCCAAAAGATTGGGATTGCTGGCTGGGACAAGAACGCAACCCGGACGGATGTTGGAAACCTCGGCTTGCGTTTCCACTTGAAATTTTTCATGGCCTTTGACGACGCCGGCATTTTTCTTCAGGTTGTACTTTTCCGAAAAATGGAACATCACATAGAAAAGCGTGGTGAACATCAGGCCTGAAATTGTGGCGATTTCTTTCGTAAAAAGATTGGTGATAGCCAACAGGAAGAGGAAAGCAGTGATGAGCCCCAAGCCCACAGGGATCTCGCGGCCACCGGTATAGAAGTTCCACCCAACCTTGTATTCGCGATCGCCGGGGCGTTTGAACCGCAACATTAGCAGGCTGAGAGCTAGCATGGAAAAGCTCCACACCACGCCGAAAGCGTAGGCTTCACTGAGCAACACCATGTTACCGCCGCTCAAAATAATTGTCAGAAGCTGCATGCAAACTACAAGGTTGATCATGCGATAGCTGGTGCCGAAACGTTCGTGAGGTTTGCGGAACCAATCGGGCAAAACACCATCCTCAGCAACTCTGCTAAGCACGCCATTGGAACCAACAATGGAAGTATTCACTGCCCCTGAAAGAATGACGGTGCCCACCACAACCACAAATCCATGAAACGCCAGTCGAGCGTATAAAGGCCCGGCAAGATACATGGCAATGCCACTGATCAAATTGTCGATGTAGAGGGTGGTTCGTTCCTGATCGGGAATAAACATCACGGCCAAAAAGCTAACCAGAGTGGTAAAGACCAGACTGTAAACGAAAATAACATTGCCGGCCCTTTTCAGGTTCTCGTGTTTTGGATGGGCGATTTCACGGTTCACTTGGGCCAACGTTTCAAAACCGCTCATCGCCAGCAACGAATGCCCTAAGCCAATCATTATGGCCACTGGAAGGAAATTAGGTAAAGGAGAATGCTTTAGCCATCCAAGAGCATTAGCTCCGAATTTGATATTCTCTGAAGTTGGAAGGGTGATTGGTTGCGTACCTTTCACAAAAATCGTGATGACTGCCCAAACAATCAACATGCCCACCATGACTGTAGTCAGTTGCATGATGCGCAGGGCCTTTGTGCTGGATTCGTGCATTCCACGAGTATTCTGCCACCAGAAATAAATAGTCACAACAACGGCTAAGCAAGCGGCGAAGACTCTAGTGTTAACGCTCCATTCGGGGTGATGAGCCAATTCGGCAAGTTCGTTAAACAATCCGGCCATGTACAAACCTGCACTCACGCCACTGATTGGTCCTGTTAGCACATAATCGAACATTAATGCGGAGACGGCAAATTTGGCGATGGTGCCACCCATGGCCTCATGCACCACGCGATAAACACCGCCGCGGACGAACATGCTGCAGCTTTCCAGATAGAAGGCGCGTATGGCCCAGCCGAAAAGCATGATGCCGAGAATGAACCACGGTGCGGAGCGGCCAACAGCTGCTTCGGCAATTCCACCGGCATAGAACGACGAGGACGCCAAATCACAAAGGACAATGGCAGCGGCTCGCCAAAAAGATATAAAAGACAACATCACCGTCGAGGCAACCACAATTTTGGTTGTCTTTGACGCAGAATTGGAATTCAAGAAATAACACTCCTGCAAGGCCAGTCTATAAGGCCGAACACTCGTATTAGTTTAACATTTGCACGCACATTTTCATCTTTGATCGACACCATGCTACATTCAAAAGGATTTATGTCTCAGTTCGATATCGTCGGAGTTGGCTTGAATGCCACAGACACACTCTTAATTGTTCCAAAATTTCCAGCTTATGCGGGTAAGGAACCTTTTACGGAAGAGATTCTAAGTCCTGGTGGACAAGTTGCAAGTGCAATGGTTGCTTGCGCGAAATTGGGCATGCGAGTGAAATACATCGGCACCTGCGGCGATGATGAAAGAGGGCGCATTCAAATGGATAGCCTTAGCGGCACGGGCATCAATCTGGATCATGTCCAAGTGCGGAAAGGTTGCGCCAACCAATCTGCGTATATCATCATTGACCACAGCACGGGAGAGCGAACGGTTCTGTGGCGCCGATCCGATGGATTACGATTGGACCCTTCTGAAATTACCCCGGAAATGATTACAGGCTCACGCATGCTGCACATTGACGGGCACGATACTCCGGCAGTTGCCAAAGCTGCCAGTATTGCCCATGCAAACGGCATTCCGGTTACTGTGGACGTGGACACTATTTATCATGGCTTCGACAAAGTATTACCGAACGTAGACTATCTGGTGGCATCCAGCGAATTTCCAGTTGGCTGGACGAACGAGCGAGATCCCTTCAAAGCGCTGGAAATGATTCAGGAAGAATATGGCATGCGGTGCGCGGCAATGACGTTGGGGGCCCATGGTTCTTTGGCGCGCATTGATGGCAAGTTTGTATATTCGCCCGCATTTGTTGTAAATTGCGTGGACACAACTGGAGCTGGCGACGTGTTTCACGGTGCCTTCTGCTATGCTGTGCTGCAAGGAATGGCTATGAGTGATGTACTTAATTTTTCCAACGCCCTTGCGGCGCTAAATTGTACCGCCATTGGGGCACGTGGCGGCATCCAAGGTATTGAGGAAGCGCACGCCTTAATGGCCAAAGCTGAGCGACGAGTTCATTCCGACTTCAAAACCCGAGCAATATGATTCCTCTTCGCGACACGCAACCGAGTTTTTCAAAACCGCTAGTCACCGGGCTTCTGATTGCGATTAATATTCTTATCTTTCTCTATGAGTTTTCGCTTGATCCGTTTTCTCTAAATCATTTCATCATGGAATACGGCGTGGTGCCTAGCCGGTTTCAGTATCTGGACCTAATCAGTTCAATGTTCCTGCACGGTGGATGGTTCCATTTGTTGGGCAATATGTGGTTTCTTTGGATCTATGGCGACAATGTGGAAGATGTGTTGGGTCACCATAAATACCTGCTGTTCTACATTCTTTGTGGTGTGGCCGCTGGTATGGTGCAGGTTTTAACCAACCCTGGGTCGCGCATACCTACTGTTGGAGCCAGTGGTGCAATTGCCGGCGTGATGGGTGCCTACCTGATTAAATTCCCGCGATCAAAAATTGTAACGCTAGTTCCGATTTTCATTTTTGTGACTACGATGGAAATACCCGCAGTCTTCATGTTGCTGTACTGGTTCGTATTGCAGATCTTCAGCGGCTTTGGAAGTGCGGGCACGTCAAACGTTAGCCAAGGCGGAGTGGCGTGGTTCGCCCACATTGGCGGATTTTTGGCAGGCATGCTGCTAATCAAGATTATGGGGACAAAGGACCGCTACAGCAACCGTCCCGAATACCACTGGTAAACAAATAAACAATGTTTTGGAATATGGATATCGACTTCGCCAATGTACCTGAATTGGACTTATTGGCCATTGGGGCGCAGCCTGGCGATGTGGAATTGAGTTGTGGGGGCACGCTTCTGGGTATGGCCGCCGCCGGGCATAAGACCGGCATTCTGGATTTAACGCGCGGTGAAATGACAGGCAGTGGTTTGCCCGAAGGGCGAGTTGAGGAATCGAAAAAGGCTGGTGTGATCCTGAATGCTTCCTGGCGGGGAACATTGGCTATGCCCGATGCCCGCCTTGAAAATACCGTTGGGGCACGCATGACGTTGGCCGGAACTATCCGCAGATTGCGCCCAAAAACCGTGATCCTTCCAACGCTGAATTCTCGTCATCCGGATGCCCACTATGCGGCTGAACTGGGATGGGAGGCTTGTGTACTTTCCGGAATTCCAGCAATGGATGCATACTCTGAGCCGCACTATCCAGAACGAGTACTTTTCTGCGCTGATGAAAATCCGCAATTTGTTGTAGACGTCACCGCGCACATAGAAGCAATGGAGAAATCCTTGGCTTGCTACCAGACACGGTTCAGGAATCTGGAATTGGAATTGGAAATGAATCGGCGCAAAGTAACTTTGCAATATTTGGGAAGCCGCGTTGGCTGCACATTAGCTGAAGGGTTTTCCAGCAAGGATTTGTTTTCAGTCAAAGATGTTGTCCATATGGATCTAAAGACAAGCTGGTAACAATCGCGCGATAATGGTAGTTTCATGCCTATCCCTATCTCACAAATGTGGACCGTTGCCTCCTACGTTTTGAAACAAAAGTTTCAAGGCCGCAAGCAATATCCACTTGTGCTGATGCTGGAACCATTGTTTCGTTGCAATCTGGCGTGCGCAGGTTGCGGGAAAATTCAGTATCCGGCCCACATTTTGAAAACCAATCTTTCGCCGGAAGACTGCATGAAGGCAGTGGATGAATGCGGTGCGCCTATGGTTAGCATTCCAGGTGGCGAACCGTTGATGCATCCGCAAATCGACGAAATCGTCAATGGTTTAGTAGCCCGCAAAAAGTACATCTACCTTTGTACGAACGCGTTATTGCTGAAAGAAAAGCTTCACCTTTTCAAGCCCAGCAAGTACCTTACTTTCTCTATCCACATGGACGGCCAGAAAGAGCATCACGATTTTTCTGTATGTAAAGAAGGCGGGTACGAAATAGCCGCTGAAGCAATTAAGGAAACAGTGAAGCGTGGTTTTCGTGTGACCACGAACACTACTTTGTTCGATGGTGCTGATCCGCAAAGCGTACGCGACTTCTTCGACGAAATGACTGGCTTGGGTGTGGAAGGAATGATGTTTTCGCCGGGCTACTCATACGACAAGGCTCCCGATCAACAACACTTCTTGGGCAAGGATAAGACTCGCGAGTTGTTCAGCGCTATTCTTTCCAATCGCAAATCCAGTTGGTACTTCAATCTTTCCCCGCTGTTCCTGGAATACCTGATGGGTCTCCGCGAATATTCCTGCACACCCTGGGGCATGCCTACTTACAATTTATTTGGATGGCAAAAGCCCTGCTATCTTATGCAGGATGGCTATGCAGATACGTTCGCCGAACTGATGGAAGAAACAGAGTGGGCGAACTATGGTGGAGAATCGGGCAATCCCAAGTGCGCCAATTGCATGGTTCACAGCGGCTTTGAAGCATCAGCTGTTCACGACACGTTTAATTCCTGGAGTGGATTTCTGTCAACCGTTCGCGGCACTTTGTTCAGTAAATATCCGAACAAAGCCGCATTGGAGATACTGGACAAACCATCGAAGCATCCGGTGAAACTGGTTCAACTGGAAACCAAGCAGGAAGAAAAAACTGGAGTCGGAGCCTGATCGCCGTGAGTGCCGAGGATTTGCAAGGCAAGAGTTGGCCGTTGGCGAGCGAAGAAGAAGTTCGGCAGGGCTTGGAAAAAGCTTTCGATTACCGCGGTGATGTTACCATTACACGGCGCGATGGCACTCAACTTTCGGGCTATATGTTCGACCGCAAAAGCGCCAAGACTCTGGCCGATTCTCGTGTTCGCATCATTCCGACAGGAACCACGCAGCGCATTTCCCTTCCCTACACAGAAATCGCCGGACTGGTATTCAGCGGACGCGATACCGCAGCAGGAAAAAGTTGGGAAGCCTGGGTGAAGAAGTATCACGAAAGGAAACAGGCAGGCGAAGAACAGATTGAACTGCTGCCTGAGTCCTTAGAGGACGAATAACTTGTTATGACCCTTCGAGAACATAGTTACCACATTGATTTGAATTGGACAGGCAATCTTGGCGAGGGAACATCGAACTACCGTAGCTACGGTCGCAACCACGAATTCAGCGGCCCTGGGAAACCTGTTCTTCAAGGATCCTCCGACCCCACCTTTCGCGGAGAAGCATCGCGCTACAATCCCGAAGAGCTTTTGGTAGCAGCACTGTCAGCTTGCCATCTACTCTCATACCTGCACCTGTGCGCCGTGAACCATGTAGTTGTTGTCAGCTACCTGGACAAGGCGTCTGGAGTTATGATGGAAACCAAAGACGGAGGAGGGGAATTTCAATCGGTCACCCTGCATCCCAAAGTAATTATCTCAGCTACTTCTGATTTTGACACGGCAATTCGGCTGCACGGTGAGGCCCATAAGCTCTGCTTCATTGCGCGTTCGGTTAACTTTCCTGTTAATCATCAACCGGAAGTAGAAGTAGAACAAGCTAATACTGGCAAGTAGAATTTTCGGCCTTCACGAAGTACTTTTTGTAGTTCTTGGCTTTTGAATCCATGCAACCCACCAAATTGAGAAGTTCCACTTTCCGAAATTCGACAGGGTGGCTTTCACTTTGAAGCGATATATAACCTTCGTCCAATAACTTGCCATCAACCTTCGCAAGTGGCCAGTGGTTACTCACGTTACCTCCGCCGATCTGGGGCATCTCGTAACTCAGTACCGTTTTGCCTTCGATCATGTGGCGCACAACACCAGCACCCAGCACCATCGTTTCCACGCGAACCCACTGATCGCCGTCATAGGTCTTTGACTTGGAATTCAAGCAATGTGGGGTGAATAGTTTGCCGTCGATCACAACATTGGTGCCAGGAGTGCAGAGGTTCGCAGTAGTGCGCTCGCCCTTGCCTGAACCACCCAGAAGTTGCACTTCAATGGAGATGGGAAAGTCCTGATCTTTTCCCATTGTCTCCGGCGGTTGGCAGTGAATCATTACCCCGCTATTGCGCAACGCCCAGCCAGCACCACCAGTTGCTTGTTCCCCCACGAATCGGTACTCCACCGCAATGATGTAATAGGAAAACTTCTGATTATAGAAAATATGTCCAAAACGCGAATTGAAGTTGTCGTACTTGTCGTAGGCCACCTTCATCACGCCATTCTCAACACGGAAGGTATTCCCGAAATTTTCGTTCAGCGGATAGCCGGTTATTTTCGGAGTCCAACCGGCTAGATCTCGTCCATTAAAAAGTTGCTGCCAGTCGGAAGTTTCCTGGGAAGATCCAACGGCAGCGAGTAGCAGGAAAAGGGAAACAGTTTTCATATTTGCCTAGTGAGGATCGGCTTCGATCGGTGTAACAGGGTCAATCATGGGCCATAGCAACGAGCCTAGAACATAAGAAGCAACCATGGAATAGAAGAATAGAGTCCAGTTATTGTCAGTCGCCTTCAAAATGTATCCACCAAGAAGTGGAGCGACGGCTCCAGCCAGATTCCCAACCATGTTCATAGAACCGCTTAATGTTCCAGCAAACTTGCCGCCCACATCCATGCAAGCACCCCAGGAAGGCGGCATCACAATGTCGTTAAAGAAGCTTGCAAAGCCAATACAAATCATCGCCAGCAGCGGATCTTCAATGGTGGTGAAAGCCAGCACCAAGAGAGCCGCACAGAGGAACCCAACCGAGGAAAGCAGTCTCCTGGTCTTTTTCAAGTCACCAGTTTTAGTAGTAAGCCAGGGAGCGACCAAGCCAGAAAGCAGACAGCCAATACCACCCAGGAACAAAGGCAGAGCACCCAAAATAGCGCTATATTCCGCGCTTAAATGCTTCTTTTCCTGAAGATAAGTAGGAAGCCAAGTGATGTAGAAATACCAGGAATAGGAAAGCAGGAAATATTGGATCCAAAGCAGCCAGACACTGGGCGAAGCCAGCAGTTTTGCCCAAGGAACATTGCCATGTCCGGACGCAGAATTCACTGCATCGCCGATAATATCCAGTTCTCCCTTGTTCACGGCCGGATGTTGACGGGGATCATCCCGATACCAAAGATAAAAAGCAACGGCCCAAACCAATCCCAGCATGCCGAAAATTACAAATGCCGTGCGCCAACTAACCAACTTAAACATGTAGACTACCAGCAATGGAGTAAACGCACCGCCCCATCTTGCAGACATCCACAGAATCCCCTGCGCCCGAACCCGTTCTTGAATAGGAAGCCATGTAGTAAATGATTTCGTCAGGTTAGGAAAGCAGCCAGCCTCGCCCGCGCCGAATAGAAAGCGTGCCACCATAAGCGAAGTTTTGTCCCACATGAAACCAGTGATCGCGGTAAAGAAGGACCACCAAATCACGATGCGCATCAGCACCTTGCGGGGTCCGATCCAATCGCCCATCCATCCGCCGGGAATTTCAAACAGGGCATAGGCTAGCGCAAAGGCTGCAAACACCGATCCCATATCGCTTTTATCCAGTCCAAATTCTTTGGAAATGATCGGTGCCGCCTGAGAAATACAAACCCGATCAATGTACGAAAGAACGGCCAGAGTTACGGCAAAACCAATTACCTTGTGACGCGTCCCTGAGGGCGCCACAGCTTGTCCTGTCATCAAATCTCCACCTCCGGTTCCAGTTGGAACAAATCGTTAAGTTAAGCTTTTGAGCCTATCACAATTGCCGTAGGCAACAACATGGGAACTTGAAGGTATGGTAGTTCTATTGGAAAGACAAATGAAAGCCACTTTTTTTGTTCATAAAACTGTAATTCTACTTGCAAGAGAATTCGGACTATATAAGAATGGTAGCAACGCATCGTGCCCCGACCGAACACACAGCTGCTTTTAAAACGCTTAGCTTATGCCGCCAGTACATTGGTAATTTGCGGCTATGTGGCAATGTTCATCAGTGGTCCTCAAGGGTATCGTTCCTTGAAGGAAAAGTGGGAACATATTGAAAATCTGGAAAAAGAAACTGCGGACTTAAAGAAAACAGTAGAAACCATCAAGAAGTACAACCAGAGCATTGAAAAAGATCCGGACGTTCAACAACTGGAAATCCGCAAGAACCTGGAGATGATGCGTCCTGGTGATTTGGAATTCCGATATCCCAAGGAACAGGAATCTTCTTCCGTCGATTCAGCACCCCGCCAGTAAAGCGGGGTTTGCTATCATTAAGGTTCACTCGTTAAACCCCTTATGCCAGTTTTGGACTCAATGGAAATAGTCTGTGCCCACAGCCCCGATTCAGATGACGCCTACATGTTTTATGGCTTGGCGACCAAGAAAGTGCGCTCCCGCCTGCTTACATTCCGGCATGTTTTGGAAGATATCCAATCCCTGAATCGCCGGGCAATGAATGGCGAATATGAACTAACTGCCATTTCCTATCACGCCTATCCTTACATTGCCGACAAGTATAAATTGATGGCAAGCGGTTCCAGCGTTGGCGATGGCTACGGCCCAATGGTTATCTCAGAACATCCCTTGGCTGCAGAAGATCTAAAAGGCAAAAAAGTTGGCATTCCCGGAAAACTGACCACCGCATATTTGAGCCTGAAGCTGTTCCAGCCGGACTTTGAAGCCGTGGAGATTCCTTTCGACAAGATTATTGATGCTGTTCATGATGGCCGCGTTGATGCCGGCTTAATCATTCATGAAAGCCAGTTAACTTATGGCAAAAGTGGCCTGCATTTGGTCCTTGACTTGGGCAAGTGGTGGAAGAAGAAGTACAACCTTCCACTTCCATTGGGTGCGAACGTTCTGCGCCGTGATCTGAGTCCTGAATTGCAAAAAGAAGCATGCCGGGTGATGAAGGAGAGTATTCAATACTCGCTGGATCACCGCGAGGAAGCACTCAATTATGCAATGAATTACGCCCGCGATTTGGAAGTGGCCATGGCGGACAAATTCGTTGGCATGTATGTAAATCACCACACTGTGGATTGCGGACTTGACGTGCCTATTGCCGCTCAAAAACTGCTCGATATGGGTTTTGAAGCTGGAATTATTCCCAATCGCGTGGAAGTGGAATTTATCCGGTAAACTTCTGGAGCGCCAGCCGTCTTTTTTGCCGGATGGCGCGTCCAACTTAGTATGCGTTGCATACAAGTCTTACTATTTGCCATCACTCTTTGCACTGCTGACGAATCGGCTGATCGTCAAAAGGAAGCAAAATCCTTAGCCCGGCAGGGCTCCACTGCAATTCCGCGCCTCTCCGAACTGATTTTTGATGAAGCTCCTGCGGTCCGCGCCCAAGCGGTAAAATCCCTGGTTAGCATTGGCGGGCAAGGCAGCCTTGACCCACTCACTCGTTCGGTTGCCGATGGCGATCCGCAAATCCAAATTGCGGCCATCAATGGCCTGGTGAATTTCTATTTGCCGGGATTCGTGCAAAGCGGCGTTTCGGCATCTCTAAAACATACTGGCACCAAAGTGATCAGTAAATTTGCCGGACCAGAAGAGCAACTGATCCCCAGCTTCATTGTTCCCCGCCCCGAAGTGATCGGTGTGTTAGCCAAACAGATCGCGGACGCCAAGGATATGAGTGTACGTGCAGCAGCGGCCCGTGCGGCTGGCGTTCTACGCGGCCGTGGCGCAGTGGAAGCTTTGACTGCGGCCCTGCGTAGCAAAGACGATGCCCTGCTGTTTGAATCCGTGACCGCTCTTGAAAAGATCCGTGATCCCAGAAGCGCACCGAGTCTTGTCATTCTTTTCCGAGACCCGAAGGAAAAAATTCAAGTAGCGGCATTGGAAGCAGCGGGCTTGCTTATGAACCATAGCCTGATTCCAGACTTAGAAAAGACGCTTTTATTGCCACAATCTCCGAAAGCTAAACGAGCAGCCATCGGAGCGTTAGGACAGCTTAAAAGTGAATCAAGCAGGCCGATTTTTGAAAAACACTTGGAAGACAAAGACGATGGCATACGCGCTGCAGCAGCGGAAGCGCTCGGTCGCCTCGCTAGTCCCGCGGATAGCAAGCGTATTGAGGCCTTGTTCAATGACGAGGGAAAGATGCAACCGAGGTTGGCACAAGCCTTCGCATTGGTAGCCCAAGGCGACCATCAGTTTGAAGAATTCAGTCCGTTGCGATATCTTACAAACTCCCTAAACTCGAAAGCCTGGGGTGGAATTGCAGAGGCCTATGTTACCGAATTGGTGCGGCAGCCAGCAGTGTTAAACGCAATCTATTCCACTATTCCGTCCAGTCCGAAGGATGAAAAAATACGCTTTGCCCGCGCCCTTTCAAAAAGCGGAGACAAATCTTCTATTGAGAAAATTGAAGGATTGACGAAGGATGCTAACGCTGAAGTGGCTGAAGAAAGCGTGCGGGCACTTCGTGTTCTGAAGGCCCGCCTGCCTTAAATTGGTAGGTGAAAGAAAGTTGAAAACTACTTCGCTTTCTTCTGTTTCTGCTGACCGACGCGAACCTTGAACTGGCTGGCTTGCTGTTCTTTCCAAACCTTCCAGTCAAAACGCTTCGATGCATCAGTTAAATACTTATTCATATCGCTTCCCTTAGGGACCACAGCCATCAGAGTGGCGACGTCACCATCAGGGCTGGTGATGCGAAAACGCTTTACATTGGGAATTGCCATAGCTCTTCTAGATTACCATACCGCCTAGCCGTAGATCTCTTTAAGAGCTAAAGCAAGGTTAGGATAACGGAATTGAAAGCCCATTCGCTCTGCAACCGCAGGCAGGATTCTTTGGCTACTTAGAATCACTTGGGACATTTCTCCATACAAGAGATGCAGCGCCATTTCGGGAACTGGGAAGAATGCAGGCCGGTGCAAAGCTGCGGCGTACAAGCGAGTAAAGTCTGCATTCATAACTGGGTTGGGTGCGGTGGCGTTTACTGGGCCAGCCATTGCCTCTGTGTTTATGGCAAATTGAATCAACCTCACAATATCGTCCAAATGCACCCAGGACATCCACTGCTTTCCGGACCCCAGAGTGCCGCCCACCCCAAGCTTGAACGGTGTTTCCATTGTTTGCAGCGCCCCGCCACCGCGCCCCAAAACCATGCCGATTCTCAACTTCACTACTCTAACGCCCAACTGAGCTGCTCGTTCGGCTGCACCTTCCCAGGCAACGCAAACATCAGGTAGATACCCCGACCCAGGACTTGAAGTTTCCACCATAACCTCATCCCCGCGCGCGCCATAAAATCCAATGGCAGATGCACAAACCAGCACCTTGGGTTTGCGTTCCACCTTTCCAATTGCATCCACCAAATTGCCAGTGCCCTCAACTCTGGAACGCAGGATCCGATCCTTCGCCTCCGGTGACCAACGTTGGGCCACAGGCTCTCCTGCAAGGTGAACGATAGCGTCCACACCCTCCAT
Source organism: Bryobacterales bacterium (assembly GCA_043745195.1). GTDB lineage: Bacteria > Acidobacteriota > Terriglobia > Bryobacterales > Bryobacteraceae > JANXSF01. The sequence continues at coordinate 22,873 of JAYTTF010000035.1, forward strand.
GGCAGCAGCTTTATAGTTGTCGCGGGATAATGCCACAAAAGAATTGCCCTGCTCGGTGCTCAATTCAATGAGCCGTTTCCCAATAAAACCAGTTGCACCCGTTATTGCGATTTTCATGATTTCCCTTGAAACGGATCTTTGCCATTTCTTTCCAAATAACCAATCTCGCGCAGATAGCCGTCCACGTCAGTCTTGCGCTTCATTCCATCCAACCCCATATAGCGAATCATCCCAAAAATTGGACGCTCCCCCCAGGGGCGGTCATGCATTCCAAAACACCAGAGAATGTTGGTATAGGTGTTCGGATCGCGGCCATCCAAAGCGTACCGGTCGTGCAGATAAATCATCGTCCCCAAGGCTTCTTTGTGGGACCCGCTCCACTCTATGATCTTCTTCCCCCAATACATTCGATAGTAGCCGTGAATTTTGCCGCGCAATAGCATTTCCTTCTGCATAGCGTTCCACAACGGATCGTGCGTTTCTGCTTTTTCAAATTGCTCTTGGCTGTAAACGAATTCTCGCGGGTCGTTGTCATGCTTGCCCAATGTCTTCAGCACCCAATCAGGAAGAACTTCCAGTGAGTCTTGCCGCGCAGTTGTACGCGCAAAGTTAAACGCCAATTCTCGGCGGACAATCAACTCCTCTAGATACTCGCCACTCATCAGTTGATGCTCATCAGCATAATCACGGGCAGCAAGTGCCAGTTCCAACGAAGAAATTTGCCCAAAGTGAAGATAGGGACTCATGTCACTTGTGGCATGAGTGGAAGGCGAATTTCGTTCCTTCGCATAACGACGTAACTTCGATTCCAGAAAGTCAGAGAGAAGCTTTTCTACAACTTTGCGGCCACCCTTGAAGCTAAGGGATGGGGCAACAGAATGGTCAATTTCACATTCCGCCACCAATTCGGAAATCTTGCCGTCAAGCACTTCTGTGTCGAAATCCGGGAGCGGCCCTTCCCACTTGCGTTTCGGACCCTTCATCGCAAGCGGCTTCATTTGCTCAGGAAGCAGCTTGTGAATTTTGGGGCGAATGGTATATGCAGCATACTGGCGATCAGGAATTAGCATCATGGGGACAACACAACTTGAGTCCACAACGTAATAGGGAATTTGAACTTTTAACGGCACTGAAGCGTTATGCTGCTTGGCAATAAAAGTTGGGTAATCGTCAGTCACAACCAATGCAGCATTGGCAGCAACCTGATAGAAAGTGTTATTTAAACTCTTGCGCGTCTTCCGTAAATAAAAACAATAGCCTACTCCGAGTTTCTTCGAACGCTTCCTTGTTTCAGGAACGCCCTCCAGGACGAAAGTGTGGAAGCGATCATTCGCATAGGCATAATCGCAAGTGAGTCCTTCATAAAACAAAACTGGCAAATTCAATTTGTCCGCCCAATGGATGGCGTATGCCAACCCGTGGTTGGAATCTACGCGGCGATTCATTTGTGCCCAGTACAAAACATACTTGGCATCAGGGTTCACGGAAGCTTCGTTTAATAATCTGATTCTGGAGTGCATTAACTCTATTAGATGCCAAAAACACTAAAATCGCTTTATAAAAACGATGAGTCCCCGGTTTGGCCAGCTACAATGAAAGGGACTCATGCGCCTGTGGAATCGAGCGAAGCTCTTGTGGGGCTACATCAGCAAACAGACGCGCTTATCGGCGCTGCCGGTGGAGTATATCGTCGAAACCACCGCCAAATGCAATATATATTGCCCCATGTGCCCTCGGGAAACGCACCCCCAACCGAAAGAGGACATGAGCGATGCCATTTTCAATCAGTTGGTGAAAGAAACTGGGGGAAGCGCCGAGCACATGATGCTGATCGGTTTGGGCGAACCCCTGTTGGACAAGGCAATTTTCGACCGCATTGAACACTGCGAAAAACATAACATCACAACATTGCTTTCTACAAATGGAACCCTGCTGGATGAAATTGCCTCCACCCGAATTCTTAATACTCGCTTGAAGCATATTACTCTAAGCTTTGACGGATCCACTAAAGAGAGCTTCGAGTTATACCGCAAAGGCGCACGCTTTGAAAAAGTCCGCGACAATTACATCCGCTTCGCCAAGATGAAGCACGATAGCGGTTCCAAAATTCAAGTAGTCGTGCAGATGGTCCGCATGGAAAACAACTGGAACGAAGTGGACGATTTTATGGCTTTTTGGAAAGCCGTTCCAGGCGTGGATGAAGTGCGCATTAAGGCCGACGAAACCAATGTGCTTGCCCCCGAAGCGGCCGGCCACCCATCTTCGGATTGGCAATACCCTTGCCACTATTTATGGCGCGGCCCAATGTACGTTAAGCATAATGGCGACGTTTACCCATGCTGCCAAAGCTACATGTTAGACGGCAAGCCAGTTGGACGGATTGGCGAAAAGCCTTTGCAGGAGATCTTCAATTCAGATGCAATGCAGCAAATGCGTCGCCTTCACGTAGCTGGCCGTGCCGCAGAAATCGACATTTGTTCGCGCTGCTGCACCACAATTCCCCACCCGATTTTAGTGGCAGGAAGTCTGTTTTTCCATGGAGAGTTTGTAAGAAGATTATTACCGCTGGTTGAACGGCTTACTTATTTTTCAAAACTACCGGCGGCGCTACTGCGTCCGCCAAGGAAGCAGTCACCGGAGCTGGTGCAGATTGTAGGCGCTGCACAATCTTCACGGCCGGTCGGTCCAGAATCTCAAACAGCGGACTCGGCCAAAGACCAATCAAAAACGCACTGACCACAAGTGGAAGGAAAACTAATTTCTCCCGCATCCCCAAATCTGGCAGCGCACGGTTCTGCTCACTAGTCGCCCCAAGAATCGTTCGCTGAAATACCCAAAGCAGGTATGCTGCTCCCAATACAATTCCAGTGACGCAAGCTACGGTCCAATTCCAGGAAACTGGATAGACGCCCAGCAGGATGGTCATTTCCCCAATGAAACCGTTCAGCGGAGGCATGCCCATGGAACTTAAGGAAGCAATCAGTACAACAGCGGCAAACAACGGCATGGGCTTCCACAATCCCCCATAGGCGGCGATTTCCCGTGTGTGACGGCGTTCGTAAACTACGCCGATAATCAGGAACAACATGCCCGCAGAAATTCCATGATTGATTTGCGCCAGCATGGATCCGGTAATGCCCGCCTGATTGAAAGTGAACATTCCCAAAGTTACAAAGCCCATATGGCTTACGGAAGAATAGGCGATCAACTTCTTCCAATCTTTCTGCAACAAGCAAACCAGTGCCCCATAAAGAATGGCTAGAATCGACAAGGCCGCAATAATTTTCACTGTCATTGGATCTTGCGATGCGTTCGGCAGCAAGGGTAAGGAAAAGCGCAGAAATCCGTAAGTACCCATCTTTAACAGGATGCTGGCCAACACCACCGAGCCTGCCGTGGGTGCCTCAGTATGGGCATCAGGCAGCCATGTGTGAAATGGAAACATCGGGACTTTGACGGCGAAGCCAGCGAAAAAGGCCCAGAAAATCCATAGCTCCATAGTCAAAGTAAGAGGAGTCTTCATCAGTTCATCAATGGCGAAAGTCCGAACCCCTGAGGATAGAAAATGTTGCCAGTGCAGAACGATGCCGCCGACCAGCATGAGGATGGAGCCAACCACTGTATAAATCAAAAACTTGATGGATGCGTAGGCGCGCCGCTCCCCACCCCAAATGGCGATGATGAAATACATAGGGATCAGCACCATTTCCCAGAATAGAAAGAACAGTAGAAAATCGAGGGCGAGAAAAACTCCCATCATAGAAAACTGCAGGAACAGGAACCAGCAGTAGTATTCCTTAACCCGCTTATCAATGGCATTCCAACTGGAAAGGATGGCCAGGAACGAAATGAAGCCAGTCAGAACCAGAAGCAATAGGCTGATGCCATCCACCCCAAGGTAGTAGCTGGCTCCAATGGATGGAATCCAAGGAAGTTTTTCGACAAATTGGAAATCCGCCCCGCGATCAAAATTGATCAGCAGCGGCACAGTGATCAAGGCACTGACAAGAGAAGAGACATTTGCCCAAATTTTGATCCTTCTGTGAGCGGAAGACGGAATCGCCAATAGCACCAGTAGCCCAATCAATGGTGCGGCAAGAAGAGACGTTAGGATTCCCAGCATGGCGAATTGACTATTGTAACAGTCAGTCCTTGAAAGTAATTCCCAACGTCTTCATTTTCCGGTAGAGATTGCTTCGTTCCAAACCTAATAATTCAGCCGCGCGGGTTACATTTCCGCTCGCCTCATCCAATTTTTTCAAAATATAATCCCGCTCAGCCCCTTCTCGAACCTCCTGCAAACTCCCAGACCATTCGGCCGGTTTTGTTGCATTTGCGCGCTTTTGTGGCTGCAGTGGAATATGCCGTGCATCTATGCGCGTCTGCGGGTTCATGATCACGATCCGCTCCATCAAATTTCGCAACTCACGCACATTTCCAGGCCACGCATAGTCAGACAAAGCCTGATAGGCTTCCGGCGTTAACTCCTTAGGCTTGCGCCCATACGCTTTAGTGAAGTCGCGCAAAAAGTAGTCCGATAACATTGGAATATCTTCCATGCGTTCGCGCAAAGGTGGAACATAAAATGGAATTACGTTCAACCTATAGAACAGATCTTCCCGAAAATTTCCCCGCTCAATTTCCTCTTCCAAATGTTTGTTAGTAGCGGCAATCACACGCGCGTCCACTTGAATCGATTCGGTTGCACCTACCGGTTCCAAACGGCCTTCGTCCAAAGCCCGCAGCACTTTTGCTTGCGTCTTCAAACTCATGTCACCAACTTCATCAAGGAACAGAGTCCCGCCATCGGCGCGCTGCAACTTGCCGATTTTATCGTCATGAGCACCAGGAAAACTTCCCTTCCTATGGCCGAACAACTCGCTCTCAATCATTTCTTCGGGGATGGCCGCGCAATTCACTTCAATGAAGGCTTCAGCCGAGCGCGTACTCATGCGGTGAATCGCCTGCGCCACCAACTCCTTACCTGTGCCACTTTCGCCATAAATCAACACACGCCCATTGGTGGAAGCCATGAGCGCCAACTGTTGCCTTAGGGCTTTCATCGGTATGCTTTCGCCAATAATTTCACGACCAACCGTGGCGTTGGCGTTCAGACGGTAGAGTTCCCGCTCCATCTTCCGCTGGTGCATCCCATTCTTAAGCACCACCGTCACCTTTTCAATGGTCAACGGCTTTTCTAGAAAATCGAAAGCCCCCAGCTTAGTTGCCTTCACTGCAGTTTCAATGTTGCCATGCCCGGAAATCATCACTACAACGGGCCGGTCTGCTGGTGGAATTTCCTGAATCCTCAACAGCGTTTCCATGCCGTCCATATCGGGCAACCAAATGTCCAGCAGAATCGCATCGAAGGATTGATTGGTCAGCAGTTCAAGACATTTTTCACCGGATCCGACCGTCTCCACTTGATAGCCTTCATCTTCAAGCACTCCCGCTAAGGATTGCCTGATTCCTGGTTCATCATCAACCACCAGGATGCGTGGGTGCTTCATACCTTAACCTCAATCTCACGCGCTTCCTGCTCGGCGCTTATCTCAGCACTTATCTCGGCGCTTATCTCGGCACTTAACAGCGCTGGAATCTCCAGAACAAAACGTGTACCTCGCGGCAGATTATCCTCAACACGAATCTGTGCATGATGATCCGTAACGATATGACTCACAATTGCCAATCCCAAACCGGTCCCTCTGCTTTTAGTTGAAAAATAGGGCAGGAATAATTTCTCGCGGTCCTCTGGAGAAACACCACATCCGGTATCGGCCACAATCAATTCCACGCTCTCGTTGGTTGCCATTTGTGTGGTGATCGTCAAATCCTTCACCGACAAATCCTGCATCGCCTCAGCCGCATTGTCCACCAGGTTCACTACGATGCGCCTAAATTGTTCCCGATCAATATTTACCTGCGGCAAATCTGTCGAAAGGTTTTTATGAACGGTAACTCCGTCAAGCCTGTCTGCGAAAACATTTAAAGCGTTTTCAACTACTTCGTTCAGATCGGAAGGAGTGGGCAACGGGGATGGGAATCTTGCGAATTGTGAAAATTCGTCAACCAGAGTCTTTACCGATTCCACTTCGCTAGCAATGGTTAAGGTACATTCGCGAACCACACGCGCAAACTCCGGGGTCGTTACCGCCCGTTCCAGGTGACGTTGAATTCGCTCAGCGCAAAGTGCGATGGGTGTTAGCGGGTTCTTGATTTCGTGTGCAATCCGCCGCGCTACTTCATGCCAAGCCGACGCCTTCTGGGCTCGCAACAATTCACTGGTGTCTTCAACCACCACCACAAATCCAGAAGACACGTTATCTTCCAAAGCCGAAACAGTAATAGACAAATGAATGGTTTGCCCGCCCTTTTGCATATCCATCTGCTGCGTAGCAAGCCCTGTGCGGCGAGCTCGTTTCATGAGGTATCGAATTTCAGCGGCATCCTCACGGGTGAACAAATCTTCCAACCTTTGCGCCGCTTCAGCCTGAGGACCTTGAAACATTTGTTGAAACGCACGGTTTACTTTCAAAATCCGTCCGTCGCGAGCCACCGAAATCACACCCGTCGGAATACTTTCCAAAATAGCTTCCGTAAATCGGCGCCTTAACTCCAACTCCCGGCTCGACGCTTCCAGGTCCGCAGTCATTTCGTTGAACGCCCGCACCAGTTTGCCCAACTCGTCAATTGCACCGCCCTCCACACGATACGCCAGATTCCCTTGCCTTACCTCATGTGCTGCCTTAAGGAGCGCTGAAATTGGTTCGGTAATCTGGCGGGCCAGGAATAGTGCGATCCACGTTGCCACAAATGCGATGAACAAGGTAATCAACGCCAGAATGGATTGGTATTGCGCTCTAGTTTCCTTTTTGTTCAAATTCAATTGGTCGTATTCTTTCACTGATCTTTCAATCAGTTTTTCTTTCAGCTCCAGGTCAACCGGCATACGAGTTTCCACTTCAATCTGGCTACCATCCCAAGCCTTTATCGTGGCCAAAATTTTGCGCATGCCTTGAGTAGAATTCGGGGCAACACTACAAAGAGTTACGCCATCGCGCTTGGCAAGACCAATTCCGTTTTCTGAACAGATTTTTTGATATAAACCTGCCGCCCCTTCCTCTCGATCCACCAATGCGAGCCAATTAGCCTGCGCATTCGCCCTTTCCGCAGCGTCCCGCATGATAGAGCTTCCAACATCGATCAGCGTTAACTTTATATTCTGCGCGGGCCGGCTAAACCATTTGTCCAAATTGTAAGTCAAGATGGAAACATTCCACAGCACCATGAAGAACAACGGGATGAAGCTAAGCAGAAGAGCACCAACAACCAATTTGGTGCGAATTCTGGAACCTTCGCGATCGCGGGAGCGTTCAATGAACAGCTTCGCAACCGTTCGAAACAACATGAACGCAACGGTCACAGTAAGAATGAAGATGAACGTGGACATGCCCCAGAACAGATACAATTCCGGGGTGTTGCGAGGGCCGAATTCACCCAGCGAGACCGAACCAGGCAGGATCAACAGGGCAATCAAAAGCAGGAAGAGCGTAATCCCTGAGGCGTAATATAAAAGCCGTTGGCGCATTGACTTGATTATAGGCTCAACTCATCTCCACCTTTTTCGCCTTGGCCAGATAAGTAGGATCGATTTCAACACTCAAACCAGGTCCGGTAGGAATACCGATCAAGCCATTCTTGATGGTGAACTGCGGTGTGAACCAGGATTCCGTCTCCGCTTTACCGCGGAATGGGAATTCCATGTATGGACCAATGTTCGGTATTGCCGCTGCAAAGTGCAGAATATTCACAGCTGATGCGGAGGTCTGTGTGTTGTGCGGCACAATCGTGATGCCTGCTTCCCGTGCCATACGGGCCACCCGTGCAGGCCTGATGAAACCACCGTTATAGTTTATGTCCGGCTGAAAAATGTCAATTGCACGATTCTCAATCAGCCATTGAAACGGCAGTTGACTGTCTCGAAGATCCGGGTATCGCGAGCCAAACGGGGACATGGTTCCCTGGCCTGAAGCCACAGAACTCTAAATGAAATCCTCCAGAGCTCTAGGCGTAGCGGCCTGGGTACCGTGTCCCCTTTGGCGACCTTTTTTACACACTTCAGTCTCACCCTTTAGGTGATGCTATTGCGCTGATCCTATGACGGCAAGTTCAATTGTTTTAAGCCATTTGGTTGTACTGTTACCAACTCAACTGCTGTTTTTAGGTTGAAACATCCAGAGGTTGGTATCGCATTCGCCAAAAGCAATGGGAATTTTCAAAGCATCGGCAACACGCAGAAAATTTCGTCTCTTCATACTTGGCCTTTATTTTAACCTCTATTTAGCGCGTCGCGATAGACTAGGAGAGTGAGCAACACCTCTATTCCTCCCGTTCCCTTAACTCTTGAAGGCGCAGCCGTTCTGCATCAATTGTTCCGTATTGACTGGACACGCTGGACCCCGCTGGAAACTGCGCAGAAGCAGAGCATCCTGGACGAAGCCAAGAGGGTGCTCTTTGCCCTGGAAGGGGAAAATTCTGGGCTATTCACTATTTTGGGACACAAAGGGGATTTGATGCTTGTCCACTTCCGTGACAACTTCCCAGCTCTGGAACAAGTGGAACGCGCGGTTGGAAAGCTGCAGCTGAATCAATATTTAGTGCAAACCACTTCCTATGTTTCAGTAGTGGAATTAGGGCTCTATGAATCGACGCAAAAGATTTACGGCACGTTAATGGAAAAAGGCATTACGCCTCATACCGCCGAATGGACCAGCGGCGTGGAAGAGCTATTAACGGTGCAACGCAAAGCCATGTCCCCCAGGTTGTTTCCGGAAATTCCAAGCCGCCGTTATATTTGCTTTTATCCAATGGATCGGCGTCGAAGCGATCAGAACAATTGGTACATGGAGCCACTACCAGACCGCGCACGCTTAATGCATGACCATGGCATGATTGGCCGCCGCTATGCCGATGTAGTGAAGCAGATTATTTCTGGTTCCATTGGGTTTGACGATTGGGAATGGGGCGTCACATTATTCGCCGACGACCCTCTGGTTTTCAAAAAATTGATTTATGAAATGCGCTTTGACGAAGTAAGCGCCAAGTTCGCTGAATTCGGGCAATTCTACTTTGGTTTGCGGCACGCGGCCACAGAGCTGGATAAATTGTTCTAACGTGACAGTGTCGTGGAGATACTTTTCTTCCTATTCGTGGTGGGCCTGTTTTTCTTATGGAATCAGGTGCGTCTCAATGAACTGAATGATCGGCTAAAGACTGCTGAGCGACGCATTGAGAATCTGCTAGATGAGTTACATCCGGCGAAAACGTTCCAGCATCCACCGTCGACCCCAAAAATCGAACCCGCAGCAGTGGAAGCAATTAAGGAAAAGCTACCCCCTCCGTTGCCACTTCCACCATCCCTTCCTGTTGAGACGATAGCCAAGCCGCAGACAGATTCCGATTCTCTGGAAGTGACCATCGGCCAAAGTTGGCTGAGCAAAATCGCAGTCGTCAGTCTGCTGATCGCTGTCTCCTTGTTCTTAATAAGCACACTCTCCAGCAACGGGCCCTGGGGGAAAGCGATCACAGCATTTGGAGTCAGCCTTGTTCTACTGCTAGCAGGCATATGGTTCGAACGGGGACCTCGGCCCAAGGCATTGGCATGGTCCATGATTGGTGGCGGTTGGGCAGGCATCTACTTCACCACCTATGCCATCCACGGATTGGAGCCAGTAAGGCTGGTTCAATCGCCCACCATCGCCTTGTTGCTCTTAATGAGTGTGGCCTTGTTGATGGTAATGCACTCACTGCGGTATGAATCGCAAACCGTCACCTCAGTGGCGTTTTGCGCAGCATTCGCAGCCTTTGAAGTGGCGCCTCTGGATCTGTTTAATTCCATCGCCAGCATTCCACTTCTCCTCTTCCTTCTGTTCTTATCGTGGAAAAAGCAGTGGCAGACCCTGGCACTTAGCGGAATTGTTTTCGCCTACGTTGCTGCCTCACTCAATTTCCATGGCACGGATTCCGTTCGTTACGCCTACGAATGGGGACAACCTATTCTTTGGACCTATTGGCTGCTGATTGAAGCCTACGATTTCCTAAGTTACGACTCGCAACAACCAGTGTTCCCGCTGAATGCTTCCGGCCTATTAGCCGCAACACTACTGACCGGTTCGTGGTCACCATACATGAGACCCGACCATTTCATAGACCTTGCTTCCATTGCTTTTTTGATCTCAGCAGCACTCCGGTACATGAAGCAGCGTGATGGAGAACCGGAATCGCTGGAACAACTCAGCCCAGGCGGTTTTACTGCAAGCATGATTCTTTCCGCCATGCTGGCTTCGGTAGCAATTGCAATCCATTTTCGCGATGTCCCACGCATCTTCGCCTGGACACTGCATGCCCAAGTATTGGTCCTGGCTGCATACCAACTGAAAAACAGGTTCTTGAGCAGATTGGGCAGCATCTTGTTTGTCTTACCTGCAGCCCAGCTAATCAGCGTCATACCACCTTCCAGAATCGGTTCGTGGCGCGGCGATACGCATATGGCCGCGCTGCTGGCCAGCCTGCTCTACTTCAACCGCTTCGTTCTGAAACTTTGGGAACCGCTCAGTTACTTGGCCTCTTTAATTGTTGGCTTCTTTGTGTTTCAGGAAACACCCTCAAACTTCCGCCCGCTTGCGTTTACTCTTCTCGCCGGCGGTTTTGCCGGCATCCCGAAAAAGGAACTCTTAATCCAATCGGCGGGCTTTGTAGCTGCCGGCCTTGTGATTCTGATTGCCGCACCTCCCAATTCGCAATATTGGATCACGCTAGGAATCCCCACAGCCATTTATGCCTCAGCCGTTTGGTTTCTACGGCAACAACCGATCCCACGCCAAGCCGCCATTTCAGCCGCCAATCTGTTCGCTGCTTATTTCATTTTCCGCATCCTCCCAGAACCCTGGATTGCCGCTGGATGGGCGTTTCAAATGCTGGCCCTATGGACCGTTGGAGTCCGTGCCAACTTACTCATGCCGCGGCTGCAATGTGTCCCCTTGGCGGCTGCCATCTTTGTCTATCTGCTCGACAAGGAATCACAGGTACATAACCTGATCCCGTTGCGTTTATTTGTTCTGGTCTGCTTTTTCGCAACCGGCCTGCTGCGGCCGTATTTGAAAGATAGCTATACGCGACTCATCCGTCCCGCCATGCTGGTTGTAGCTATTGGAATGTTAACTGCTTTGATTTCTGACAATGTTGCCGCCAGTAATTACACCATCGCCTGGGCAGTTGAAGCCGCAGGTTTGATCCTGCTTGGAATTCCTGTTGCCGACCGTATTGTCCGGTTCGCCGGCTTATTCGTTTTCGCTCTATGCGTTGGACGCGCCCTTATCATCGATTTGCCGGCACGCGATTCCACCGGAAGAATTCTCACATTTTTAGGCCTCGGCCTGTTGCTGCTTGCAGTCTCCTGGGCATACACTCAATTTGGCAGCAAAATAAAAGCTTACTTAAAGGAATCAGAATTAGAATGATCCATACACGCAGAATGTTTCTTGCGTCAGCAGCAGCCCTACCTCTTGCGGCTGCAAAGTTTTCCAAACCCATCGGCGTCCAGTTATATACAGTTCGAAACGTTTATCCCAAGGACGCTCGGAACACCATTGAAGCCATCGCCAAGATTGGCTACAAGGAAGTGGAGACCTTGCGGCCCACGCTGGAAACGGCGCTTCCCTTGCTGAAGGAATTCGGTCTCAAGCCAGTCAGCGGACACTATGAGACACCCTTTGTCACAGGAAATTGGGAAGCATGGAAGGGCGCGTTCCCCCAAGGCAAGCCGGCCAATCTGGATTGGAATAAGCTTTGCGATGTGGCTGCCAAGGCTGGCCAAAAATACATGGTGATTCCTTATGTTCAACCCGGCGAACGCGGCAAAACCCTCGATTCCTACAAAGTCTTTGCCGATCAATTGAACAAAGCAGGGGCTGCCACTAAGGCGGTGGGTTTGCAAATGGCCTACCATCACCATGCCTTCGAATTTGCAACCTTAGAAGGTACGCGGATCATTGATTTGCTTCTGGAGCGAACTGACCCCAAGTTGATGCAACTGGAAATGGACGTATTCTGGGTGTCCATTGCCGGCGAAGATCCGGTGGCGCTTCTGAAGAAATGGAAAGGACGAGTGGCTCTAATTCACTTGAAGGACAAAGATGCTGCAGCTCCTAAAATGTTCGGGGAAGGCGTTCCCCCCGGCGCGTTTAAAGAAGTTGGCTACGGTACCCTGGATTTCAAAGCGATTCTAAAAACAGCGCAGAGTACTGGCGTGAAGCACTTCTTTGTGGAGCAGGATCAGACTCCCGCAAATCCATTGGAGAGCCTACGCAAAAGTTACGAAAAGCTCCGATCCATGGACCTCTAACCGGGAAGTCAGTTTGCCGTTGGCAGTTGCTCCGCGTGATCCACAACAAACACCCGAGCTACGGTTTGGTCTGAAGGAACCAGTTTCAATCCGAGTTGCGATTGCAGAGCTTCAAACAAGGTTGGGCCGGATTCTTCACCGCGCTTCGGTCCAAGTCCCCCTGCTCCAGCCGGGCCTCCACCGCCGTGGTCCCCATGTCCTGCACCGCTACCCTCGGCGTGGTTGCCACCAGACTGCGACGCATTGCCGGTCCAGTTAAGAACAACATCATATTTTCCTGGAAGCTTGGTCTGATCTTCCACTGGCAAACTAAGTTGGTCCGAAAGAAGTTGGGCCAATTCATCAGCGGTTTTATGATCGCCCCGAAAGGTTGCCGATCCACCAAAAGCCACTAGACCCTCATGTGTGTGTGCTTGCCCTTGCCCAAACCCACGCTGTCCATTCGAGGCCGCCGGCGGTGGCACGGCACTCTCCTTCGATTCCTTAAGTTTCGATCCGTTCTTGGCGACAACCAGATGATACCCACGAACGGTTTTGTCTTTGTAGTGGTAAGTGAGGCCGAACCGCTCTTTCAGTAGGTTCTGCAGCATTGCCCGAAAATCCTGTGGACTTGCCCCTGCTGGAAGTTTAGCCATAACCTCAAACGTGTTGTTTCCTAGCGACGAGTTCACAGGAAACTGATAGTTCTGAAGATCGAATGCCTTTTTGATCAATGTGGCAAGTGTGCAATCTGTACATCGGAACAAGCCGGGATTAGTCAAATCGGGTCCGGCACTATTGGAATTCGATGGAAAGTGAAATCCCACGCGTGGAGCATTCACTCGGATCGACGCAACATCGAATTCCAACTTTGAACGATCTCCCGTTGTTTGCCCGAAACCCACTGCCAGGAATGCAAACCATACCATTACTATTCTCATAGCACACCTCTTCGACATTGTATCCTAAGCTTGTTTTTCCGGAAGAAACCTGCGAATTCCGAAATCGTATACTGCCGCACCAATCAGGCCCCCAAGAATGGGTCCGACAATGGGAATCCAAAATACACCACTACCATCAGTAAGTCCGTTGTTCTTGAATCCGGCAACCACTGTGAATAATCGCGGCCCTAAATCTCTAGCCGGGTTGATCGCATAGCCGTGCATGGCTCCCTGGCTCATTCCAACAGCTACAACAATCATGCCTACAACGACTGGGGCCAAATTGGCCATCGGAGATTGATTTCGTTCGTCAGTGACCGCCAAAATTAAGAAAAGTAGCAGAGCCGTGCCCAACACCTGATCTACAAAGCCCGCCGCAGGTTGATTCGGGAAGGCAGGGAAGGTGCTGAATATGCCTGCAGTCTTTTCAAGATTTGGATCAAACTTATGAAATGCAGGTAGATAATTTGCAAAAATCAGCGCTGCCCCGAAAAATCCACCAGCTACTTGCGCCAAAATATATGGAGCAACTTTGCTCCATGAAAAGCCCCTAAACACCGCTAGCGCGATCGTAACTGCCGGATTCAAATGCGCCCCACTGGTTTTACCGGATACATAGCAACCAAGAGTGACAGCCAAGCCCCAAGCCAGCGTAATGTTGGTGTAGCCACCATTTACGATTTCCCCTGGGATCCCAGTGCCGAAGAGCACAACCATGGCCACAACTCCCAACCCAATGGTGATCAGTACCAAAGTACCCAAAAACTCTGAAAGCATTTCCCCGATTAAGTTTGTGCGCATTGACTCAGGATTCTACCAGATTTTGTGGGCGCTTGGGTGCTAATTTGTGTGGGTGTTCCGACCAAGAAGAAAGTTGCCGTAAGCAATAAAAAAGGCGGCACCTTCGTGCCGCCCAGTAATCTGAAAACATTCCACTACTTTCTGGAGATTTCAACTTTAGGAGTAGACAGATATCCTTTGATCACATCGTTGCTCACCTGATTAACCACAATCTCAAACGGTTGCCGCGCTCTCGATGCGACGTAGAACTGCACAGGCTCATTGGCTGTCTTGTCCTTTTTCTCCACTCGCTTATCGTCAGCTACCACATCCATGGTGTAACGATTACGCTTAGGGTCAGCCTTTTTCAAAGCAACAACCACTCCGCCAATCTTTAACGGGCCAGCTTGCTTTGTCAGGTTGAACTCGTAAATGTTACGGTCTCCCAGTTCGCGCAAAGCTTGGATTTCCGTGGAATTGGTTGCCACCAAACCACTCATTACGCCCATGTCACCACGAACCCTCTGCAAGTCTGCCAACGTCTTTTCAATTTCGGTTTTGGCATTCGCAACTTCCGACTTTACCGCACCCACTTCAGTGGTAATACCGGTAAGACGATTCGAGGTGTCGGTGGAACTAACGGTAACGTTCTCCTGCACCTTGTTAATTTCGGCAGAGATTTTTTCTCTTGCCTCCTGCTGATCTTTTTCCCACTTGCCTGCTAACAAATCAGCATGGCGTTTGGAGGCGAACTGCGCCTTAGCCAGATTCATGCTCGATTCCTTGCGTGACGTTGCCAACTCATCATTCACTCTGCTCAAGGATTTTTTCAATTCGCCATCACTGGTGGAGACACTAGTTCGTAGAGAACCAATTTCCTGCTTATATTCACCAATCTGTTGCTGATAGGTCGAGATATCGTGCTGCAAACGATTCGTCTGGTTGGCTTGGTAGGCAGAAAAACCGCCGACAGCCAAAACACCTAAACCCAAAATCGCAGTCCAAGTAGAACCACTCTTGTTCACATTACCGCTGTTTTCAGTCTGTTGCATTTATCGAACCTCTGCAAATAAGTAATGCACGGTAGATGCCAAACCGGCGGTTCTTGCAGAATCATTGAGTTGCAAGATTGGTCCGTCTTTTTCAAGCATTATTTACGAAGGGACCCTCGCAATGACGTAAAAATTTCTATAATCGAAGCTGCACTATGAAACTAAACCTTACTCTCCTTGTTCTTCTTTGCCTGCCAGCAGCCCAGTTTGCTAGCGCTCAGGCTTCTCACAAAACCACGAAGGCTGACGTGGATCGCTTAATGAAAGATCTTTCCAATTGGGGACGTTGGGGTAAGGACGACCAGTTGGGCACGTACAATCTAATCACTCCAGCAAAACGAAAGGAGGCTGCCGGCTTGGTTAAGGAAGGGATTTCTGTTTCCCTTGCCCATGACGTAGAAAAGGTGGCCGGCCCGGACAATAACAATCCTTTTAAGCACACTATTGAGGATGCAGGTCCTTATGCCAACGAATATTATTTAGATTCCTACTCGGTGAACTACCACGGCTTCGCGCACACCCATATGGATTCACTGTGCCATATGTTCCACGACGGCTTAATGTACAACGGCTTTTCCACTAAAGAACTAAACAAAAGTGGCGCTCAAAAATTAGCCATCACAGGATTCAAGAATGGAATTCTGTCACGAGCCATCCTAATGGATATTCCGAAATTAAAGGGAGTTCCCTTCCTCGCCGCAGGCACTGCAATCTATCCGGAGGATTTGGATGCGTGGGAAAAGAAAGCTGGAGTAAAGGTTCGTTCAGGGGATGTGGTGCTGATTTACACAGGCCGTTGGGCTGCGCGCAAGAAAAATGGAGCGTGGGAGATCGGCAAAAATGCTGCTGGGCTGCATGCCTCCTGCGCAAAGTGGCTGAAGCAACGCGATGTGGCTATTCTTGGTTCCGATGGGGCATCTGACGTTCTACCTTCACAAGTGGCAGGGGTATCACAGCCGATTCACCAATTGATACTGATTGCCATGGGAATGCCGATTCTTGACAATTTGGATATGGAAGCATTAAGCGCCATGGCCGCTAAGTTGAATCGTTACGATTTTATGCTTTCCGCATCGCCATTGGCGGTTGCTGGTGGCACGGGTTCTCCGTTGAATCCAATTGCAACGTTCTAGTATTTAGACCCAAGCGCAAAAAATCGGCATCTAATATTCAATGAAAGAAGCTATCCTCGTAGTCTCATTCGGTGGTCCGGAATCAGAAGCCGATGTAATGCCCTTTTTAGAAAATGTGCTGCGCGGCAGAAACGTCCCTCAGGAACGAATGCTTGAAGTGGCCCAGCACTACATGCACTTTGACGGAAAGAGTCCTATCAATGACCACAACCGCGAGTTGATTGGGCTACTGGAAGCTTTACTCAAGGAGCAGGGGCCGCATATTCCTGTCTACTGGGGGAACCGTAACTGGCATCCGATGCTTCCCGATACGGTTCGTCAAATGGCTAACGACGGAATTGGTAAAGCTTATGCATTTGTAACGTCAGCATACAGTTCGTATTCGGGATGCCGGCAATATCGCGAGAACATTGAAGCTGCGATTAAAGAGGTTGGTGTAGGTGCCCCGGAAATTGTGAAGCTCCGCCACTTTTACAATCACCCTGGATTTATCGATCCTGTAGTCGAAGGCGTCATCGAAGGCTTTTCGCAAATTCCTGACGATCGCCGCGAAAAAGCGGTTTTGTTATTTACCGCCCACAGCGTTCCTATTTCCATGGCTGAAGGATCGCGATACGTTGAGCAATTGAACGATGGGTGCAAGATCGTGGCGGCGAAAGCCAACCGGACAAAGTACAAGTTGGTTTATCAGAGCCGCAGTGGTCCTCCAGGACAGCCTTGGCTTGAACCAGATGTGTTGTCCTACATCAAACAATTGCACGCCGAAGGTGTGGTGGATGTTGTTGTTTCTCCCATTGGGTTCTGTTCCGACCACATGGAAGTTCTGTTCGATCTGGATGTGGAAGCCAAGGAATTAGCATCGGAGTTGGGAATGAACCTGATCCGTACCAAGACGGCTGGGTCTGACCTGCGCCTGGTCCAAATGATTCGCGATTTAGTCGAAGAAAGAAGAAATCCGGAACTTCTGCGCATCGCTATTGGGGATTTAGGAGTAAGCCCTGACATCTGTCCGGTGGGATGTTGCCCGGCACCACAACGTCCATTGGCAAGACCCTCACATTAGGGAAAATTTGCGCAAAGTGTCAATATTCCACTGCGCTTGATCCATCACTTCCAGGTTGGAGTTTCGTTCATACATTTTGCGGACAGTTGCCAGATCCAACCGGCGACCTCCACCATCAAGCATGCCTGATAAAACCACTTTGCGCTTGCCCAAAGTTGAAGTAACTTCGGGTAAATCCATCTGATTGCAGATGTTTGGAATGAAATTAGCAAAAGGATGGCCGAAGTTCTCTATTTCAATCAAGGAACGGTAGTGAGCCAACCCTCCGGATAAATAGAGCTTCTGTATGGCGGGTTCCAAGGCTGCTGCAAATTGGGCAGGAATAGTAAGCTTGCCCTGAGCCGCAAGAATCAGGGGTTTATGCTGAACTGGCGGATGCAATCGAAGTGCGCGCACAACTGCCAGAACATCGTTAGTGCGCTGACCCACCAGAGGACGTCCCAGGATAAGCGAAGCCCAAGCGTAGTCCTCTTCTTCACTATGCGTCTTTGCGTAGCGGGCATTGCCATTCCCCAGTTCTGGAGTTAAGTCTCCTATACCACGAAGATCAGGGACCGCTACTGCAAAGCCTTCAGCAGCCAAAGACTGATAGGTTTCATCCTCGTGCCATTGGCCATTGCGTCCAGACGGTTCCAGCAGCAGGATCAAAGGACGAGTAGAGTTCTTGTCAGGCGGCAGGAACAACCACATGGGCACCCACACTTTGTTTGCCGACTGCACCTCCACCGATTCAATTTCGACTCCTCGCATGGAAGGGGAGCGCTTAAATACGGTAAGACGCTGCGGGTACTGCTTGTCCAGCCTCAGCAAGCGATCCATGGGAATTGGCGCCGACTTGGACAAAGCTTTTTGAACTAGATTAAAGGTTGTTTGACTCTTCAAAGACCGAATCACGCTTCCAGATTCCGTAGCCCATAGAGTGTCCTCAGTTTCTGGTTTGGTAACTGGCTCCTCGGTGACTTTATCCTGAACCCGGTCATGGCCTTTTAGCCAGCGGTTCATAAAGTTATAGAGAGCAACACGTGAATCGTAGGCAAGACCGTGGGGAAGCGCGGTTGTACTCCAACTCAAGTTCTCAGGCTTCCCTAGGGTCTGGTAGACTTTCTTCAACTTTTGAAATTCATCCCAACCACTTTGAATATAGTCGGGTGAATAAGTGCCAAATAAATCTTTGTCGCTGACAGAAACCAGCAGAGGCTTGGGAGCCATGGGATATAAGCAATCCCAACGATCAAATCCGGCTGGAGCGGCGTAAATCAAATTCTGTTCACCATCGTCGGTAGAACCAGGACCGTTGAATTCAGGGATTGCAAAATTTTCTGTGTTCCCGCTCAGAATTCCTGCGGCACTGATGCGATCATCCACACAGGCAAGATACATTGAAATAGTTGCGCCGCCAGATTGACCAGTTGTGGCAATCCTACGGGTGTCAGCCAGAGGATGAGACGCCAGATAGTCCAGACCACGGACTGCATCCCATAGCTGAATCTTGGCAGCCGAACTGCCGCTGAGCAATAGCTGCTTACCCATGGCTGTGTGCTCTTCGGTGGGCGATCCAAGGCGCGAACGCTTGAACGACGAATCAGGGTATGCGATGCGTTCCCCTTGTCCAATTGGATCGAAAACTAAAACGAGATAACCTAAACGTGCCAATCCTTGGCAGCATCGCTGGTAGGGTGCATATCCCTTGCCGGCCTGTGCGTGACCACATTGAAACAAAACGGCTGGATAGGATTTTCGGTTTCTAGCAGGAATGTAGAGATTGGCTGTGACAAAGAATCCCGGACGGCTTTCATAAACCACCTTTTGAATCTGGTAGCCTGGCCGCTCTATGGTTCCCGTAACTTTTGCGTTGAGAGGAGTCTTTTCAAAGCCACCGCCAATCAGGCGCCAAAATGTTTGCCGAGCCCATTTCTGACGCTCAACAATGGTTTCAGGCGTAACTAACTTGGCCAGTTCGGCTTGTCGCGACTTTGCAAAGGACCAAGCCAAATCGTGCAGATAATCCGGCAGGCAGCGTGCATAGTTCCGATAGCTAACCCCAGGATAGGGTTCGCGGACGGTTTGCGCTAACGCAAGGGGTCCGCTGGCGGCCGCCGCTTTGAAAAGCGTCCGGCGCGATAGCTTCATTGGAAAGTTCACCGCCTTATATTATCGCGTATCACGATTCGAAGGTTTCAACATTCTGCTGGGCAAACACCAAAAAATGCCCTCAAGGAATGAACCTTGAGGGCTTGTTTACGAAGAATGGTCCAAAAGAGGAGCGCAGCATACTGACCATTCCTTCAATAAAAATTCTCTTAGCGGGTTTGCACCTGCAAATTCGCCAATTGATTTGGTTTAGGATCGCGGGCAGTCAACCCTTGCTTCTTGCGAAATGGAGAGTTTTGTTTTGCCACGTACATTCTCTTGTCGGCTTCGGCAATCAATTTGTCAGGCGAATCTCCATCCTGCGGATAACACGACTCGCCAACACTCATCGATAAACACTCTTCGCCAAAGACTTCCAGCGCCGACTGTGCCGCCAATTGCGCCAGGAGCAATTGCCTGGATTGCGGTGGGCCGGTCCGGCTTCCCGGCATGACAATCACAAACTCATCGCCTCCCATACGTGCCACATAATCGTATTCGCGGCAGTTTAACCGCAACTTTTCTGCAACGGATTTCAAGATCCTGTTTCCCTCAAGGTGGCCGAAACGATCATTTACCATTTTGAAGCCGTCCAAGTCACAGACCATCACTTGGAGTTGCAGTCCCAAACGGCGGCACCTTGCCAGTTCAGTTTCCAGGTGAAGAGCCAAGCTACGGGAATTGGGTAAACCAGTTATGTGGTCGGTTGTTGCCGAAGCCTCTACCTTTTTAAACTTCAGTGCATTCTCGATGGATTGCGAAACTTGCGGGGCAATCGATTGGAGGATCCGCAGGTGATCTCGGGTGAAAACATCGCGTTCGCTGTGATAAAGGCTTAGTACACCTACAACTGAGTTTGCGCCTTCAAGCGGAACGGAGATTGCTGCCCTCATTGTGCTGAACTTGGATTGATCATTCAAATACCCTGGCTCAACAGACGGGTTGCCATTCACAATTGGTTTGCGGTTTTCCGCAACCCACCCTGATAAGCCCTGTCCCACTGGAATTTCCAGGCTGGAAAATAAACGGAAGTTGTCTCCTGTGACGTACTCTGGAACCAGCCTGTCGTCTTTCTTGACATATATGCACATTGTGTCGAACGGCATCATCTTTTTCAGGCGAACAGAAAGAACCGAGAGAGTCTCGTCCAGACTTAAGGAACTACCCAAATTCTGACTGAGTTCAAACAAAGCTTGAACCTCTTGCCGCGCAGCGGCAATTGAGGCCATGAAGGGGGCCGATTCAACCACTTCCCCCTGGCTTTTTACAGGAACCTCTCCAGGAGCGCAGTTCTCGAAACCGGCCCCCGGGGTAAGCCCACGTTCGATTTTCAAGTTCGTCGACAATTTTGCTCTATCTACATGGAGTGTGTGTGCCAAGCGTTCCAGCTCTTCGTACCGGCCTTCAAGAATTCCTACTACCTGAGGATCAAAGGCACGGCCTGATTCCTTCGACACCATAGCCATAGCCTGATCAAGCGGCAAGGCACGACGGTACTGCCGGTCAGTGGCAAGCGCATCAAGACAGTCTACCGCCGAAAGAATGCGCGCTCCAATCGGGATTTCTTGCGCCTTAAGACCATCTGGATAGCCTGTTCCATCCCATTTTTCATGATGGGAACGGACAATTGGAGCTACTGGATAAGGAAACTTTACTCGTTCCAGAATTTCGGCACCAACCACGGGATGAATTTTCATTTTTTCAAACTCTTCCGGAGTGAGGCGCCCAGGTTTTGAAATAATGTTCTCTGGAACGGCCAATTTGCCAATGTCGTGCAATAGGGATGCGGCACGTAATGCTTCAAGGTCTTGGCTTTCAAGGCCCATTTCTTTTCCAATCTCCAGAGCATAAACCTGAACTCGTTGCAAATGGTTGTGAGTGGTTGCGTCTTTGGCTTCAATAGCCATCGCCAGCGCCTCAATTGTTCGCAAGTGTAAGCTGGCCATTTGTTCGGCATGTTCTCGCCCATCGTCTAAGCGCTCCAGATAAAGACGGTAAGAACGGTACACCAGATAGACCACTGGAAGCACAATCAGCGAAACTTGCCAACTCATCAGTTCCGTGAATTTGTTGAACAGGACTGCTATTAAAGCCCCGGCAATATAATAAGGGAACGCCCAAAAATAGCATTCCTTCCACACTTCCTTAAGCTTTCTGCGTTCGGTGAGACCAATCACAATGGCAACCGGAATCGTTGTAAAGAAGAAAAGAGGCACACAGGCTGCGACTAAAGCAACCGGACCGCGAATACCGTGAGCATTCAGGTACGGGTTGGAATAAATGAAGTCTGCAGCAAGAATGGCTATGGAAATCGTGGCAACGTTGAATACAATCTGGCGGATTTGAATTTGCTTTCCTGGAGTGGGACGCAAGCATTGAACCAACGTCATGGTCGCACCTAAGACCAGAGTTTCCGACAAACTCAGTTGCACCAAACCAATCAGAATAAAGAGGAAGTTGATGGAAAGAGTACCTGATATTGCAGGCAGGCTAACACGAAGCCCGCTAGCCAGAATTGCCAAAAAACAGTAACAAGCAAAACGAACAGGATCCTGCAGTTGAATTGGAAGGATGCCTGACAGTAAGGCCACCAAACCAATCGCACCGATCGGGTATATAAAGAAATCGGCCCGTTTGTCCATTTTTGTATTGGCCATCAAGAGTGTGCTCCGATAGAATCAGTGCATGTTGAAGTCCAAATACACGGGAGGATTGGGAAACAGAGAATGAAATAGGGGATAACAACCTAAAAACATGAGGACTTGCTAGAAAACTACCTACTCCAGCAGGGTTAATTGACAAATTGTCTCTTTAGGACAATTTGTCCGGACAATGTGTCCCAGGCAAAAGACATTCGACAAACCAAAATTTTCAAGTGATAGCACTAATAGGCTACTTCTAGTGCCTAGTAACAGGACAGGTACTAAGGCAATTTCTTTCAATCCCCCAGTCCTCTTCAATGACTTCCCGGGCCGTTGTATGGGTACCTTTATTTTCAGTTCCAGCACACAATGGTCATGAGCCAAAAATGACAGAACAAGCACAGCCACAGTGCTTCTTAGGTATGACTGCGATTGTTGAAAGTGATGCCATGAAGCGTCTACTTCAGCTTGCAGAGCGCGTTGCCGACTCTCCAGCCACCGTCCTGATTACCGGGGAAAGTGGTAGCGGAAAGGAGTTGGTTGCGCGATCCATTCACCATTATTCCCAGCGTTCCTCTAAACCATGGGTGGATTTAAGTTGCGCAGCGCTGCCTGAACACTTAATGGAAAGCGAGTTGTTTGGATATGAAAAGGGAGCATTCTCGGGAGCAGACAGCACTAAGCCAGGCCTTTTTGAAATGGCAGACAAGGGAACACTATTCCTGGACGAAATTGGGGAACTTGACCTAAAACTGCAAGCTAAGCTGTTGCGAGTTCTGGATGGTTCGGGTTATTTCAGGCTAGGTGGCACCAAGAAAATCATCGTGAATGTCCGCATTGTCTGCGCCACCAACCGGGATCTGGAACAGATGGTGCGCGAGGGAAAGTTTCGCGAGGACTTGTTTCATCGTTTGGCACAGTTCCACTTGGTAGTTCCTCCCCTAAGGCAAAGAGTCGACGACATTATCCCAATTGCCCGCCTCTTTCTGAAACAACATAGCGGCGATCTTCATTTCATGCAGGATGCTGAGAATGCTCTGCGCAGCTATAGTTGGCCCGGGAATGTCCGGGAATTGCGCAACGTTGTAATGAAGTGTTCGGTAATGGCCCTGGATGATGCCATTCACGCGCTGGACCTTCCTGAAAAATTGCAAGACTCCTACGCCAGCCTGCCTCCAGGGCAGAACGACCTAAAACGTTTATTCATGGCAGTAAATGGCCGTGAGTACGATTTCCCCGAGGCCAACATTCAGCCGGTCGAAGTGGAAGAGGATGAAGATTCCCGTGAGTCTCCACGAGGGGGGATCTTAGAAGGGATGGAGCGCCATTTGATTCAGAAGATTTTGAATCAAACCGGTGGTCATCAGGAAAGGGCCGCTCAATTGCTAGGGATATCTAGACGAACGTTGAGCAGAAAGCTTAAGGTTTATGGAGAGGAGGGCAGTTTGGCTGATGATTCAGTAACTGCGAGAACCCTGTGACGAATCCTTGGCTAGAACGACGAAGGGAACCACGTATGGCTGCATCCGGAGAAGTGACGCTTTATTTGGATCAACCGGTAATGTTGGAAATAAAGGCGCAGCTACTGGACGTCAGTTCCAGTGGATTCCGCGCTAAGCACATGTACCCTGCCCTACAAAACGGCATGATTATTCACGTGCGCATTGAGGAAGTGGAAAGTAGTGCGGTTGTGGTTTGGAACCGTATTATGGACGAAGACGTGGAGACTGGCTTTATTCTTCGTTGATTTGGTGGCTTCCTTAGTTTGCATTCTGTTCAACTCGCTTTCCGCAGCCGGAATTTCATCACCTTCCCCCGCACAACAAAGCATAGGTAATGCTCCCAAAACTTTCGGAAGAACCGTGCGTTGTTTACAAGCCATTCGAATCCCATCCAGCGCCATAACGTAAGTAATTTAATCTCAATATCCTCTTCGGCAAATTTGGCGGAACTATAGTATCCATATCCAGCATTATCTTCACCAAAATAACGGAAGGAAAAGGAATTCAGGTGCCAGCGATGGGTGGGGTCGCAAAAAGAGCTGAAATCGGTATAATGCGGCGTTTCAAGGATTAACACACCACCCGGGCGCAGCACTCGGTGGCATTCCTCCACCGTCCGTACCACGTCTCCCACATGCTCTATTACATGAATCAGTCGAACTTCGTCGAAAAGCTGATCCCCAACGGGCCAGGGGAAGTGATCCAGTTCACACAAAATGTCAGCCTTACTGCGCGGATTATGATCTAAGCCAATGGCGCCCGGGTACTTCTTAATACCACAGCCTACATCAAGAACTTTGGGAAACCGGCCATTTTCGGAACTAGACACCATAACAGTGTATTACTATGACGGCCTTCAAAACTGGAAACAATGGATGCCAGCTGCGGTAAACAAATGAGATAACTCACATTGAGGGGCTTGACTTGCATCACGGTTAGGAGCAAAATCTAGGTGGGTAGCTCTATACTCTGGAGGCTTAGTCTCATGAAATTTCAACTTTTAACCAACACAGCAATAGCACTTTTGTTGCCTGCAGCCTTTTCGCTGCCAGCCATGGCGCAGCAGGTAATTGGCGCCAAGTCCGGTGTTATCCACTATGTGGAAGGTGATGTGTTCGCCGCTGATCAGAAGGTTGAAACCAAACTGGGAGCCAAATTCAATGAGCTGAAAGAAAATCAGGTTCTTCGCGCGGAAGAAGGACGGGCTGAAATTCTCTTGAATCCCGGAGTCATGCTCCGTGTGGCCGAGGGTAGCTCCGTTCGCATGATCAACAACAAGCTTACAGATACGCGCCTGGAGCTGCTTTCTGGTTCTACCCTCATTGAAGTATCGGAGATCAGCGACGGCAATGCGATGACCCTTCAATATAAGGATCATGAAATTTCCTTCCGCAAAACTTCCCTGGTTCGTGTCGATGCCGACCCCGCAATGGTAAAGGTTTACCAGGGTGAAGCCTCCATTATGTACAAAGGTCAGATGCTGATAGTGAAATCAGGCAAGACTCTAAGCCTGGACGGCAGCCTGCAATCTGCCCGGTTCGACGTGAAAGACGGTGATGCATTCTACCGTTGGGGTAGCCGCCGCGCTTCCTACGTAGCAATGGCCAATGTTTCCACAGCCCGCAGCCTTCTGAATTCCGGATCCAGCATCCCGCGTAGTGGTTGGTATTTTAATCCATACTTCGGTTATGCCACATTCATTCCAATGAATGGTATGCTGCGCAATCCATGGGGTTACAACTATTACAGCCCAAGCCGCGTGTATCGCTACTACTCAAATTACGCATCGAATGGCGGCTATGGTGGTGGCCAAAATAGAAATACTCCAGCCACACCTAATTTTGGCACCGGACCATCCTACAATTCTTCGCTGGGCTACAACGTGGATACTAGGGCTAGCATGTCTTCCGGTAATATCAACACTTCGTCACAAAGCGTTTCTGCCCCCGCAATGAGTGCTCCAGCAGCATCCAGAAGCGATGCAGCAGGAGCAAGCAGTGGCGGCGCAGTTAGCCGTGGCGGTGGTGCAACCGGCGGTCGCTAGTTTTTTACGTTGCTTTGTTTGGGAAGACCCGGCGCTAGTCGCCGGGTTTTCCATTTCATGAGCGGCGAACCCCTGCACTCCCTGCAACCAATTCAAGTCGGCGGGAATCCAAGAGATGAGTCACAGTAACAGCTATAATAGGAACCAGGAGCAATCAAATCGTGCTTTTCAAACAATTCTTCCGCTTGGCGGCAGCTACGCAATTGGTGCCAGTCATGGAAAATGGCGAAGAAACCACCCTAATCGGCGGACAGGCCGTGATGGAAGGCGTCATGATGCGCGCTCCTCATGGATATTGCGTAGCCGTACGGCAACATGATGGCGAGATCGTCACCGAAGAGGGCAAGTTAGACCGACTCTCTGAAAAGTATCCTATTTTTAAACTACCGATTCTCCGCGGCATCGGAACATTAGGCCACGCTCTTTGGCTGGGTGTGAAAGTCATGAATTTTTCCGCGCAAACAGCCATGCCTCCCGACGAAAAAACCGGCGAGAAGACCCAGATTCCCGAATGGATGATGCGTCTCAACATTGTTTTTTCTGTCGTTTTCGCACTAGTCCTCTACAAAGCGCTTCCCCTTGCAATTACCACCGGCCTGAAGTCTTTTACTCCAGCATTAGACAACTTGATCCTGTTTAACTTTGTAGACGGGTTGATCCGCATTGGCATTCTAATCAGCCTGATGTGGTTGCTATCAAAAAGTAAGGAAATGCGCGGCCTGTTCCAGTTTCATGGCGGCGAACATAAAGTGGTTTTCAACTTTGAATCCGGTAAGCCAGTTACTGTAGAAAACGCTCAAAAGTTTGTCACATGGCATCCAAGATGCGGAACCAGCTTTTTAATGACCTTGATGTTTCTTTCCATGATCATCTACATGTTTCTGCCTTTTGAGGACTGGCGCTACAAGCTCCTTTCGCGCCTGCTTCTCACCCTTCCTATTGTCGGCTTAAGCTATGAAGTAATCCGATTTGCAGCGCGCAAGCAGGGTTCCGCACTGGCCTTGGTTACTAAGCCTGGAATGTGGTTGCAACGCATTACAACCCAACCACCGTCCGATGCCCAAACAGCCATCGCCATTCGCGCCTTGGAAGGTGCCATGGCTTTAGAAAAACAAATGGGTGGGAAACCGGTGATCGCTTAGCAGAGGCATGCTGCTGCGAGCCGTTCTTTGCCCTTTCTAAATTAAATAAATACAAGAAGTGAACGCATGCTATATCAAGATAAACTGGAACAGCTCGAAAAGAGTTTCGAAGAACTAGAACAGCAGATGGCCGACCCGCAACTGATCAGTGATGGGGATGCCTACCGCAAAGCTGCCAAGCGGCGTTCAGACCTGGAACAGGTTGTTGCGAAATACCGGCAGTTCCGTTCGTCCAACAACAACCTGAACGATGCCCGTGTCATGAAGCTGGACTCCGATCCGGAATTGCGGGCCATGGCACTCGAAGAAATCGCCAAGGTGGAGCCGGAATTGGCGCAATTGGAAGAAGAGCTGAAGGTGCTGCTGCTTCCCAAAGATCCCAACGACGACCGAAATGTGGTTCTGGAAATTCGAGCCGGCACAGGCGGCGATGAAGCCACACTTTTTGCAGCAGAGATTTTCCGTTTATACGGCCGATATGCCGAAGTGCAAGGCTGGCGAGTGGAAATCACAGATTCCTCCGAATCCTCCGTAGGCGGCATGAAAGAAGTGATGGCTCTTATTAGCGGGCACAAGGTCTACAGCAAACTCAAATATGAAAGCGGCGTTCACCGTGTTCAGCGGGTTCCTCAAACGGAAACCCAGGGGCGCGTTCACACTTCAGCCATTACAGTAGCCGTTTTACCGGAAGCAGACGAAGTGGAAGTGAATGTTCAGGACAAAGATATTCGCATCGACACTTTTTGTTCCTCCGGCCCTGGCGGACAATCAGTGAACACAACCTATTCTGCAGTTCGATTAACCCATATTCCAACCGGCTTGGTTGTCAGTTGCCAGGACGAAAAATCCCAAGTCAAGAATAAGGCAAAAGGAATGCGGGTGCTTCGGTCCAGGATCTACGATCTTGAACTTGAAAAGCAGCAAGCTGCAATTGGTGCGGAACGAAAGAGCATGGTTGGTTCGGGCGATCGAAGTGAGAAGATCCGTACCTATAATTTCCCCCAAAACCGTGTGACGGATCATCGCATCGGCTTGACGCTCCATCAACTGGACCAAGTAATGGAAGGCCGCATGGAACCGCTGATCGATGGCCTGGTAACATACTACACAGCGGAGAAAATGAAAAAGCAGATGGAGCAAGATGGATCTGCGAACGGCAATCACGCAGGGTAACCTGCTTCTACAACAAGGGGGCATTTCAGTTCCCCGCCTCACTGCTGAAGTGCTTCTGGCGCACGCTATTGGCAAAGACCGATCTTACTTCTACGCGCATCCTGAAGAGGAGTTAAGCGAACTTGGTTGGATTCACTATGGCCGCTATCTGCACCAACGCCTACAGCGGATGCCAACTCAATACATCACTAAGCAACAGGAATTCTGGGGTCGCCAATTCCGCGTCACTCCCGACGTACTGATTCCGCGGCCTGAAACGGAGCACCTCATTGAAACGGTTCTTACGGAATCCCCCGGAGCACGGCAAATTGCCGATATTGGAGTCGGCTCCGGTGCAATCGCTGTAACTCTGGCTCTTGAACTAAAGACAGATGTGATTGCCACCGACATTTCCAGGGCCGCGCTGGCAGTTGCCGCATCCAACGCGCGAACACTTGGGACTTCGGTCAAGCTGGTGAATTGCGACCTTTGCTCAGCCCTCCGTACCGCCAGCCTCGACCTGATTGTTTCCAACCCGCCCTACGTCCCAGAGATGGATCGCGCCCAATTGGAACCGGAAGTTCGAGAATGGGAGCCTCAGCAAGCCCTTTTTGCCGGTCAAGACGGATTGGGCCTTTATCCACGGCTGATCCTTGACGCTCACAGAGTGTTGAAGCCAGCGGGCCTATTTGTGGCGGAAATGGGCTTACATCAAAACGACGCACTCCTTGCCATGCTGAGTTCCGGGTGGGACCACGTGCACACCATAGCCGATCTGGCTGGCATTCCAAGGGTAGTTTCCGCCAGACGCTCGAATGTGTAATGATTTACACTATAGCTCTGACGTATGCGCTCAATCTTCCACATCGACATGGACGCCTTCTTCGTTTCCGTGGAAGAACTATTTGACCCATCCCTAAAAGGAAAACCAGTAGTGGTTGGCGGACGTCCTGATATGCGAGGCGTGGTCTCTGCCGCGTCCTACGCAGCCCGAAAGTTTGGCGTCCATTCGGCCATGCCACTGCGCACAGCATATAAACTCTGCCCACAGGCAATATTCCTCGAAGGCAATTTAGGGCGCTATCGCGAATGCTCCGCAAAAGTAGCCGAAGTGTTGCAAAGCTTTTCTCCGCAGGTTTCCATGGCATCCATCGACGAAGCCTATTTGGACATGACGGGCACTGAACGGTTGCATGGGCCACCGCTGGCAGCAGCACACAAGCTGCATGCGCTGATCAAGCAGGCTACGGGATTGAATAATTCCGTCGGCGCATCGCGCTCGAGGTTGGTTTCAAAGGTGGCAAGCGATCAAGCCAAGCCCAACGGCGTGTTGTGGATTATGCCGGAAATGGAAGCCACTTTTCTTGGCCCTCTGGATGTTCGGAAGATCCCAGGTGTCGGCAAAGTAAGCGAATCAGCGCTAGCTAAATATGGAATTCGAAAGGTGCGAGACTTGGCCCGTATGGACGAACGCTTCCTGGTGGAACACTTTGGGAAGCTCGGATTGGCACTTTCCGGAAAAGCCCGCGGTGAAGATGCCGGTGGTTGGTTTGATACTGAAATTGGAGCGGAGGAAGAGCCTAAATCCATTAGCCATGAGCACACCTTTGGCGAGGACACTTCTGATGCAGGTGTTCTGGAATCAACCTTGGCCCGGTTGTCTGAAATGGTGGGCCGGCGAGTTCGCGACCATGCCTTTCATGCCCGGACCGTGCAATTGAAGTTGCGGTACAAAGATTTTTCAACCATCACCAGAGCAAAGTCACTGCCGGAAGCCACGCAATTGGATATGGAAATCCACGCGGCAGTGCGCAGTTTGTTTAGGGCAAATTGGAAACCAGGGTGTCCCATCAGGCTACTAGGCGTACATGTTTCAGGCTTTGAATCCGCGCCTGCTCAAATGGACTTACTGGGAGGCGACCGTAAGGACCGTTTACGGAAAGTGTTTCAGGCTGCTGACAAAATGAGGGATCGATTTGGAAATGACAGCGTTTCCCTAGCCAGCGGTATGAAGGGCAAATTTAGAGAGAAAGTCCACGAAGCCTTGGTGAGGAAAGACACAGAAAAAAGTTAAGAAGCGCCTGCGGACATGGTCTTGGTATCCAAGACTTGACGAACTCTTTCAGCGAAATGTTCCGAATTAAAAGTATCGGCAATCAGATAGGTATTGTTGGTGGAAAGCCCATATCGAATTATTTTTTCCTCCGATTCGGCAGAGATGTAGAGCACCTTGGTTTCAGCCCGTTGCGTATGGATACTGCGGGCTAGATCCGGACCCCCAATAGACGGCATTAGTGCATCGGCAACTAACAGGTGAATTTTGTCTTTCCAATTGCGGCTCATTTCCTGGGCATCGCTTCCTGATACGGCTTCCAGCACGCGGTATCCGAAACGTGCCAGACCTTTGGACAATGTGGCCCTAAGCCGATCATCGCCTTCCACAATCATTACAGTTTCGCTGCCAGTGGGAACTATTTTCAGGACAGTTTTTTCAGGAAATTTACGCCCCTCTGCCATTTCGGCCGAAGGAAAGTAGAGAAGGAAACTGCTGCCTTTATTCGGCAAACTTGTTACGCGGATTGCACCTTCACTCTGCCGGACAACTCCATAAACCGTAGCCAGACCCATGCCAGTGGCACTTGCGGTTTTCTTGGTGCTAAAAAATGGCTCAAAAAGGTGGCTCAGAGTTTGCTCATCCATCCCACACCCGGTGTCTGTGATTCGTAATCCACAATAGGAACCAGGAGACAAAGGAGGGTGCGTGGTGTTATCTCCATTGGATAAGGACAGAATCTTTGTTGCAATGGAAAGACTCCCACCCTTGGGCATGGCTTCCCGGGCATTCACGACAATGTTGATGATGGCTTGTTCAATTTGCCCCTGGTCAGCCCGGATCCTGGCACTGGGCTGTTGCAAATCGAATTCAACCGCAATCTGATCGCCAAGTATTCGGCGAAGCATCATTTCCATGTCACCGAGTATTTCGTTCAAGTCGAATTCTCTTGGACGCAATATTTGCCGACGGCTAACTGCCAGCAATTGTCGTGTGATCCTGGTGCCACGGTCGGATGCTTTCTTAATCTCCTCTACGTCTTTACGAAGTGGATCGGTTTCATCTAGAGAACCCAGCAACAGACCGCTGTACCCGGTGATTGCCGTCATGAGGTTACTGAAGTCATGAGCCAACCCTCCTGCAAACCGTCCCACTGCCTCCATTTTTTGTGACTGGGCGGAGGCAGGATCAAACGATATTTGCTGGGAAACTGCAAGAACTCCAGCACCAATCAGGTAGGTCACCTGTCCATTGGCATCGTTCAACGACGTCATAGTCCAGGCAATTATCTTATGGGCGTCATCCCTGGCGGACCAAGTGCTGTTTTGCTGCAAAGGGAACGGACCTGTGAACCAAAGCTCCACCTCCTTTTGCATACGTTCTGAGTCTGAAGGAGCCGCTACAATATCCCAGAGTTTTTGATCCTTGATTTCTCCAAAGGAAAATTCCATAAGATTTTCGCAAGCTCGGTTGAAGTGTATTATTTTTCCTTCGCGATCAATTACGAATAGAAGCATGCCGGCATTCCGCAGGATTTCCCCTAATAATTTCTGCTGAAAATCGATAGTTGCCTGCTTATTTCGAGTATCTGTAATGTCCCGGATAATCAGCGAAAAGAGCTTTCGCTGGCCGCCTTGAATTTCGCTGCATGAGGATTCAATCGATACACGATCACCATTTTGATGAATGCCAACAAGTTCGTGGCTTCCAGGGTTCTGAATATAATTATCCCTTCGCCGCCCTCGGTCAGGAGGTGGTATCAGCGTCGCGATGTTTTGCCCTTTGATCTTGCCTTCCGGGTAGCCGAACATGCGTTCGGCAGCTGGATTCAGGCTATCAATTAAACCGGCCTCATCCATTACAAACACAGCATCCTTCGCCCCAAAGAGCACTTGGCGAGCGATGATTGAATCGCTTGACTCCTTGTTTTTTTCCTGCGCCCTATTGCTCAGTCTGGATATGGCGAATCCCGCTACCCCAAGAACTGTTAACAAGGCTAAAAGTGAAACGTAATCAATGCTTTCAACCGTTTTTGCAGGCTTTGTTTGTGCCAATAGTTGGATTCCAAACCAAAAATATGCCAGCCAAGGCAAGGCATTCCCGACAACACGTTTGGGTTGAAATATCATGATCGGCGCAAAGTGCTTAGACCACTTATACTAACGGAGGTATTAAATTTAGGCAATAAATCAGTGGACTTTTTGTACTAGTCCAACACAAAATAATACTCCATTTGAAGTACTATACTTTGCCGTACTATCGCCGCAATGCATTATAATTGCATGTCGTGCTGGAAACCGAATACTTCTTCACGAATTTCTTGGGACCACTGGATTCATGACAATCAAGGCAGGCAGGGTTTGTTAAAACCTTGCGGTGCTTTGTCGTGGAGTTACCATGAACACTATGACAGCTTAGACACGTTACTTCGGAAGCCTGTTCTAAGACGTCACGAACATTACGGTAAATGTGGCGGTCTCCTATATTGAATTCCGCATCATCCGCTTTTTTAAGATCCACTTCATAATCCAACCAGAGATTGTCACCAGCAACAAAATTGTTAGGCCAAGGCTTGCCGGTGGACTTAGATCGGGAGGATTCACGAAGATGGCATTGGACGCAAATACTGGTAACAGCTGCCACGTCGTCCCTACGTTTCTTCGATAACCAAACCAAACTTGTATCGGTGGAATGATTCAGATCCACCACCCCATGACATGCATAACAATCCAGACCAAAAGCGGCGAAAGAACCGGTCTTGGCATCAATTCCAGTGTTGTGACACCCAGTGCAGTTTTCGGTAAAAGAGGTGGTGTTCCAACCACCAGTCCCCTTGTCTAAAATGGCAAATTTGTTGTAGCCTTCTTTCTTTAACTCTGCAGAATGGTTTCGCCCGCCAAGCGTGTAGCTGCCGTCTTCACGGCTGCGGACGGTTGTACCGTGGGCATTCTTTTGCCAGCCTGGACCGATGCTGTTGCGATGGCAAAATAGGCATTCATCACCCGGCACAAACTCAGGAACGGGCTTACCCGCGTGCGTTTGTGCGGCAATCGAGAACGGGAGCAGCAGGCTTAAAAATACCTGCCTAATCATCAGCGCGAACCCAGCCATAAGCTGCGTTTTCGCGTTGTCCCCCTGATGCGTCATAGGCAACCTTTAGTTTATCCAGAGCGTCGGCAGGAAGCGGACTTCGTTTCTTCTTCACGTCCACCTTGTACAATTTGGCAGCATTCAAGCCGAAAATCTTTGCCTTGTCGTCCTTGGTCAATTTCTTGTAACCGAACTTTTCACACATCTCATCCGAAATCTGGAATCGCTTAAAGGCATCAATGCACCACTGCGGCGACCCCCACCACAAGCAATCGGTGCCCCAAATCACATGGTCAGCGCCGTAAGTCTTGATGTTCTTGCCCATTCCGTGCATCGCGAAAATAGGGTCCTCAATAAACAGCGGAGCAAAGAAACTGCCCACTTCCGGATAAACATTGGTCATCTTCGGATTCCGTTTCTTGATGTCCATCAGAATGTTGTGCCAGGAAAAATCTCCCGTTGTCGGATCGTAATTATTTGCCTTGCGCCAATCCGGTTCATTAGGACCGTGCTTCAAAGCGGAATGGTAAATCACGAAATTGAAATCCGGATTAGTCAAAGCCGCCTTTTCAATATCTTTGGGATTCGCTAAATGACCAAGTGTCCGCGATTGATACGAAAATCCTTTGTGCGTGCTAATCAGCTTGATTCCTAATTTACGGGATTGCTCATAAAACCACATGGCGTTATCGTCATCGCACTGAAAGCCATTGCCGGATTGGCCAGGGTCAGTGTGGCAATACCACTTCCAGGAATCGATCCCGTACATCTTCACTTCCCGCTCCATTTGTTCAAGCGTTGCCTGCTTATCCATGGAGTTTGTGGTTTTGTTCCAGTAGTGGTTAGGAGCCAAATTTCCTTGGCTAAGGGCGCGTTGCGACCCCGCAAGGCTATTGATTTCCTTCTTTGCTTCGGACATTAACCAACTGGGAAGAATGCCGCCAGCCCGTGCTTTTCCCTCCAGAGTTTTACCTTCCGCGTCGCGTTGTCTTTCACGGCCGGGAACGCCGGAAATTACAATCATGTCGGTTTCAGAATCGAAGAACATTTCTTTGACAAAGTTCTTATAGCTGTAAGCATCTTTGTCACTTTTCAGGTTGAAGCCCATGTTCTTCATGAACTCCATGTTGCGGAATTCCAATGCAAAGCCATTGGTAAAGTGGGCCTGCACGTCCATGATGAAGTAG
Organism: Bryobacterales bacterium; assembly: GCA_043745195.1. Taxonomy (GTDB): domain Bacteria; phylum Acidobacteriota; class Terriglobia; order Bryobacterales; family Bryobacteraceae; genus JANXSF01. The sequence continues at coordinate 57,166 of JAYTTF010000035.1, forward strand.
TCGCTCTTGGGGAATTTCTCCTCCGTGGCAGCCGGTTCAAACATCTCCGCATCATCCACTTCAAGAGATTTTCCATACACCTTGTTGGTTGCGCACCAACATGTGGCAAGGCCCATCGTAGTGGCCATAAAGGCTCTGCGATCCATGCCAAGCTTCTGAGCATTAGCCGCAGACATATCGCCGATTAGTCCTTCCAATTGCTTTTGGCGTGCAGTTTGAACGCGAGGAATGAACTCCTCATTGGAAACAGGTTGCGTAGGCACCGGGGAGTTGACGCCTTTGTTCTTGTCACGGGCAGCTTTTCGAATCCACATGGCAGTAGACTACCACCAAATGAAGCTCGTTGACGAGGGTCTTTTTATATGTTACTTTTTGGTAACATATGAATCAAGAGGAAGATTCCTCCTCCCACGCAGTTTGGCTGGCGCTAAGCGATTCCACTAGGCGACGGATTTTGGACCTGCTGCGTGCACAACCGCTCACCACAGGCCAACTGGCAGCCGGTTTTCCGCAATCCCGTTTCGCAGTCATGAAGCATTTGCAAGTGTTGGTTGCCGCAGGTTTAGTAACGATCCGGCGTGAAGGGCGGGAGCGATGGAATTACGTAAATGCAGTGCCGTTGCGTCAAATCTACAATCGCTGGGTACAACCGTTTGAGGAACCCCTGGCGGATTCATTGTTGGAACTAAAAAATAAACTGGAAGGAGAACAGCAAATGAGCAAATTGGGAATGCACCAAGTGGCGCTGGATGTGAATATTTCAGCACCAAGGAAACGAGTATGGAAAGCACTAACCAAGGAAATGGGTCAATGGTGGCGTCGCGATTTCTTCGTCAACCCCAAAGCGAAAGGCTTTTTGATGGAACCGCAGGTTGGCGGAAGAGTCTTTGAAGACTGGGGTGGGGGAGCAGGCGTTTTGTGGTTTACAGTCATTGCCATCGATCCCGAAAACTCCGTCGACTTGGTGGGCTACCTGACGCCTGCCTTTGGAGGTCCAGCCACCTCCATGGTTCGATTCGCGCTTGAGGATACCGGTAGCGGCGTTGTGGTGAAAGTTAGCGACGCAACAATGGGGAAAGAAAGTCCTGGCTGCGAAGTATCAAAACAAGACGGCTGGCGACAGCTGATTGCCGAAGGTTTGAAGCCTTATGTCGAAAAGGCCGTTACAAAGTCCGCAGGTGGAACCCGCCGTCTACGTTAAGCACTTGGCCGGTGGAATAGTCTAACAGGCCATCAGCAATAGCCCGAACAACCTTGGCGACATCGCTCGCCTCACCCATCCGGCGTTGCGGCAACAAGCCTCCTGCGATCTTTTCCTCGTAAACGGATTCTACCGCGCTGATCATATCGGTTCGAATAATGCCGGGACGAATTTCAAATACCTTGATGCCCGATTGCGCCAACCGCGCGGCGTAAAGAGCAACGGACATGCTAAGCGCAGCTTTGGAAAGACAGTAATCGGCACGCATGACGGAGGCAGTGTAGGAACTGATGGATGTCACAAAAGCAATGCGTCCACTTCCCTGCTCCAGCATCCACGTAGCCGCAGCTTGGGTTAGAAAATGAGGACCCTTAAGGTTCGTATTAATCAATTCTTCGAAACTTTCCTGGGAAGCCTCCAACATGTCTTGACGTACTCGAGGTGCCATGCCTGCGTTGTTCACCAATAAGTCGAGCCGGCCAAAAGTATCTTTGGTGAATGCCAGAAGGTTCTTTCGATCTTCGGCTGATCCAATGTCGCACTGAAAAATACTGGCACCCGTTTCAGCAGCCAGTGAATCGGCTGCATCTTTGCGGCCTCGATAGGTCGCCACCAAATTATGAGTGCTTGCCAGTTCTATGGCGATTCCGCGCCCAATGCCGCGGCTTGCCCCAGTGATAACAGCTACAGGTTTATTCATTCTTCAGACTTTCTTCCAACGCTTTACTTACTTCTTCCACCGTGAAATGTTCGATAAATGCTTGTCCGTCCACATAGAGTGTTGGAGTTTTACGGACGCCGCGCGCAAGTCCTTCCTGGTGATCTGCATCTACCGCCAACGCGAGCGCGGAATCAGCCATTCCAGCTATCATTTGTCCGGCATCTATGCCATGCCCAGAGGCGAATTCACGAAGAAAGGATTCCAGCCCATTGATCCTGATTGCTTGAATTGCATGTAGAGCTTCGCCTCGAAACTGAAGTGCGATTCCAGGATCCTGCTCCGCCAGATAACGCGAGGCCACTGCCAAAGGACGAGCCCAAATGTGTTTCACCGAAGGAAAATCGCGATATTCAAAGGCTACGCGGCTGCCGAAAGCGGGCAGCAGAGTTTCATTCAGCATGTTGTGGAAAGTCAGACAATCAGAACATTGCAGATTGTCATAAATTACAGCACGGACCCGGCCTTCAGCGTGTCCTTCGATCAAGGGCATGTCTTTAAATTGTAGAAGATCCCGGACACTGGTGTGTCCTAACTGGCTTTGCCGCGAATTTTATCAAGCAATTTCGCAGCAACTTTCCTGCCTTGTTCCAAACCTTGATCGTAAATTTGATGACGTTCCTGCCGCGAATAGCCATGACCGAAACCATAGAGCCGTTCCAGCGATTTCCCAACCACCCAGGTGCCGGCATAGGAAATGGCCGCCTTTGGAATTATCCCTCCGCCGAATGGAATCTTCCCCACCAGTTCCCGGGCAACAGCCCTCAATCCAAAAGCCCCGGCGATCACCGACGCTATTTCCGATTTCTGTTCACCGTAGCCAATGGCACGATCACTAGCCGCAGCCAACATGAACGCCATGCGCATTTGGTTCATGGTTAGGATGGCGGTGTCACTGGCAAATTCGCCCGCGGCAAGCGGTAACGAAAGCCCAGGAATCACCCCAGGAAGAGCAGTTGCCACGGCAAACATGGCATTTTCCTGACAAATTCCCGATATGATTTTGTCCACAACGAATGGCCTGAATACTGGGAACTGACGAGCTAGAGGCAAACCTAACTCTTCCTTTGTTTCAAGAATCTGGGCCACTGTCCGATCAATATCTCCAGGGTAAAAAGTAAAACCGTGTTTCGGAGTACCGATTCCCTGCTCATACAGGTCTACATCAAATTGGGGCACAACAATTGTTGGATCAATTTGGTGAATATGTTTAGCCGATTCCAGCATGCGTTCCTTACTCATGCCGTCTTCCAGCAGAAAACGCCGCATTTCCGCATTGCGAGATTCGTGCTCCGCAGCAATGCCAACGTGAACAGGCTTTTCAGCAATGGCCCTAACTTCATTAGGATTCAACTTCGATATTGCTTTTCCAATTGTTGTTAAGAACTGAGTCACGTAATCTCCGCAATTGAGCAACATTGCCCGCCGCCAGCCAGCCGAAACAATACTTGCACTCTATGTCGCCATTCTAACCCGACTCCTAACCGCTCCACCTGTACTTCCGACGAGAAAAACCGCAATATGGTTTCCGTTGTTGGATGAAATTCGAACGCCGGGGCAATTAACATCATTCGCGGAGATTCCCGCCGCAGCGGAATCCCGGGAAAGTAGCCAAGCGGCGCAAACTCACCGCGAGTGGCATGCCAATTCACGCGTATCCAATAATCCAGCGCTTGCAGTGGAAGATGGGGGTCTTCCGACGCCTTCAATTCAATAACCATCAACCGCCCGTTGCGATCGGCAGCCAGCAGATCAATGATCGCCCGGTCATTTGCTGCAAATGCGGGCACTTGCCCGTAGACTGGTGTTGCGTAAAGCCAAGGTTCAATCTGCTGAATATGCTTGCGCACCTGCGATTCCAGCCATAATTCCGGTCGACGCAAGTAAAGTGGATTCTGTCTATCAGAGGCCTGCGGAGAACGAAAAGCATGCAACATTTCAACCGTCCGCAAGATCTCAGCCTGCCTATGGCTATCTACCGGATGCTTCTTATCCAAACCAAAATCCAGTTGCCCACCGGCGAATACTGCAAATTCAAGACCGCGCACACGCAGGCTAAGGGTGCCCGATCCGGTCTCAATGCCTTCCACTTCCGGTTGGGCAAGAATGGTTTCCACAAACGAAGTAATCGCCGTTTGAGTTTCTTCCAAAGGTCTACGGCAAACATCAAGACGCGTGGAGAGATTTCCCCAATCAGCAAGGTCTGCCGGCTGGGCTGCGAATTCTGAATTGTAGATGAACATCTTGTATTGCGCCTTGGTTGCATCCAACCACTGCAGCCGCAGCGCTGTAACTTTCGCTTGTTCAGCCGGCAGAAAAATCAGCAAACCATGCACCGTTAACTTTGGTTCGCGTCTGCGCAGATAGTCCAGCCAAATAAGTCCGTAGGTGAGAATCTCATCAGGATCCATAGCGTCAGGGGGTGATGCAATGGCAGCCCAGGCGTTGCGGGCCATTCGAAGGAACGCCCGGGGAAACTTAGGCGATAGCGTGTGCTGCAAATCAATTTCACTGCTTAGAGTTTCCAGTTTCCAACCGGGCATCTCGCGGTGCAGCATCAGCCGGAACTGTTCGCGGAACACAAGACGTCGACCGTGGCGCGGAAGTGTAAGGTTGGACGGACGCGCCGCGTCGTACAAAGTGATGTAACCCAGCTTGCCCCCGAACCGTTCAATGGTAAGTTTCAGCCTTCCCGCCCGCTGATCTTCAATCCCGATCACTCGGCGCGTAAGATTTCGCTGATCGTCCCACACGGTGATCATTAAATGGCTTGATGCAATTTCTAAAGCGAATCGATCGGGTAAAAGCGAAAACGGCTCTTCACCGGGTTCTTCAAGAACAGGTTGTTGAGATTTTAATAGAAGCAGCCGGACGGCCTGATCGAGCTCCCCAGGCGTGGCACGCTGGGAAGCGCGGGTGGTGGTGGCCACAGTGCCTTCAGTATACCGCGACAAATCACCTAGTGCAGCAACTTCAGAATCTGCGCACCGTGCTTTTCTGCAGTGCCTTTGCCGATACCAGGAATCCGAAGCAGTTCAGCAGTATTGCGTGGTCGACCGTCAGCCAAGGCACGCAAGGTTTGATCGCTAAACACGCGGAACGCCGGAGTCTTTCGCCTCTTCGCTTCTGCCAACCGCCAGTCTCGCAGCTTTTTCTCCAACTCCGGATTGGCAGCCGCTTTGGTCTTCTTAGCAGCTTTTTTACCCTTTGCTGTCGCCTTGCTTTTGCCGATTTGCTCTGGCGAGGTTTTCACCAAAAGATCTACAGAAGTTGTCTCATCCAAATGGGCAGCATCGCGCGTGAGAGAAGCCTTGCGATAGGGAATCTGCTTTCCGTCCTTCTCGAAAATCGCATCCTGCAAAGCGACAAATCCCAATCTAACCATGGCACCCAGCACTTGCTCAAAGTCATCCCGCGTCATTTCGCCGTTTGGAAAAAGTTCAGAATGAAGCTTACCTGTAGACTTACCAGGATAGTCTCGCAACAACTTTACGACACGATCAAAAGCCCTCCGTTCCTGATTAGTGGCAGCGCGAAACAATTGAGCCTCGCATGTTTCAGGAGCGCAGAAATCGCAAATGCCGCAGGACGTTCTGGAATCGGACAGATCCCCAAAGTGGCGCACCAAAGCGGACATACGGCACTGATTGCCTTCGGCAAAGCGCAGCATATTAGCAATTTGTTCGCGCCGCTGTTCGCCATGCGCAATGTAAGAAGCACGCCAGTTCGCTTGACCAACCGTGCAGTTTTCGGCAAAGTCCAGAACAGCTCCACCGTGAATCCATAACTTTTCCAGAACCTTATCGAACAGGTCGGAATCGAGTCTGGCGCACCGCTGCAATTCCTCTTTGGGCTGCGCTCCACCAGTCAACATGCTGAATAGTTTTTCCAGATGCGCCACATCGGGATAATCACGTTCAAAGAAAAAGTCATGCGTATAACGGTCGGCGTAGGAATGCATCAGCACAACGCGGCTGGGCTCGCCGTCACGTCCGGCGCGGCCAATTTCCTGGTAGTACCCTTCAATACTTCCCGGCAACGCCGTGTGAATTACGGTCCGCACGTCGGGCTTGTCAATGCCCATGCCAAACGCAATTGTTGCCACCATCACTTCGATTTTGCCTTCCAGAAATCCTTCTTGAACTGACTTGCGGTGAACTGCGTCCAGCCCTGCGTGATAGGCGGCTGTCGATACAGTTCTAGAAAGCAATTCAGCCAGAAACTCAACCATTTTGCGCGTAGGAGCATAAACAATTGCTGGTCGACGTTCGTCATTTTCCAACAGATCAACAACCAACTTGGCGCGATCGGACGGTGAGACTTCCACCACCTCAATAGCAAGATTGGAACGCCGAAAGCCATGAATAAACTTCGACGCTTCCGTCAGTCCCAATTGCTCAGCAATGTCTTTTTGAACAACAGCAGTAGCTGTGGCCGTTAGCGCAATCACCGGAGCAGGACGAAGGCTAGGCAAGTGCTGGCTGAACATGCGGTAGTCAGGACGAAAATCGTGGCCCCATTGGGAAATGCAATGCGCTTCATCAATAGCAATTAGCGACGGCTTCCGTTTGGCTAACATTTCTGGAAACCCGGCAACACGTAAACGCTCTGGAGCTATAAATAGAAATTGAAGATTGCCATTCAAATAATCAATGCACGCTTGGCGGGAGGCCGCGCGATCACGCCCGGAATGAATACGGCCAACCGCAAAACCCATAGCAGACAACTTTGCTACCTGATCCTCCATCAATGCGATTAGCGGACTGATAACAAGCGTGGTCCCGCCTCTGGCAATTCCTGGCAGTTGATAGCAAAGTGATTTGCCTGATCCCGTTGGCATCACCAACAATACATCCCGCCCGGCAATCACGGCGTTACAAACTGCTTCTTGATTCGCGCGAAATCCTGGAAATCCGAAACCCTTGGTGAGCAGATCCTGAATGTCTTCGAATTCCTGAGCCGGTCGAACAGGAGGCGGAGGTAGAACAGCAACTGCCGCACGCTGTTGCGTCACTTGACGGGCTGCCGGACGGGCCAGACCAGTCTTCCCTACAACCTCCCTTACGTAGTTCTCAATCCCAGTTACGAATTCCCCAAGCTGCGCCCCCCCGCGTTCAATACGCTTCAAGTAGGCTTCCCATTGTCCGGTCATCGCAGGACTCTTCACTTCAGGGTGGACTACTTCAATCAGCCGAATACCCTTGTCCGTGGCCACAAGACTCTTCCCTTCCCTGATGATGTACTCGCGCTTCAACAGCACTTCAATAATGGAGGCGCGCGTGGCTGGAGTCCCCAATCCACTTTCCTTCATTGCGTCGGATAGTTCTTTCTCGTCCAAAGTTTTGCCGGCAGTTTCCATTGCAGTCAACAGTGTTGCTTCAGTAAACCGGCGAGGCGCACGAGTCTTCTTACTAGCCGCCTCGACGTTCTCAACATCCTGCGGCTGATCTTTAGCAAGCGATGCCGGAAGCAATTGCTCCGCCGTATTTTCGTCAGCAGCGGTCTTACCCTTCTTCGCCTTTTTCTCAACCTGTAAATCCAAAACCTTCCAGCCCACTTGCTGGACAACAGTGCCCGACGAATGGAAGTGATCCAACATTCCAGGTGTTTCAATAACGGTGACCACTGTCGTGACGGCGGAAATGTGATCGTCGTGCCATGCACTCAGCAGCCGTCTGCAAATCAGATCATAGATCTTAGCTTCTTCTGGAGAAAGGTTCGCGCGACCGGGAGGCGTAGTAGTCGGAATGATTGCATGGTGATCACTAACCTTTGCATCGTCAATGTAACGGCGTCCCAATGGACGCTCACCAGTCCCAGGAGCGAAGTGCTTACCGTATTGCGGTTCCAACTGTCGGACAACAGCAGGAAGTGTACCAACCACATCCTGCGGTAAATGGCGGCTGTCAGTTCGCGGATAACTAATCAGCTTGTGCTTTTCATACAATGCCTGAGCCACATCCAAAGTCTTTTGCGCGGAAAGCCCGAACAAGCGGTTAGCGTGACGCTGCAACTCCGTTAGGTCATAAAGAAACGGTGGAGACATGCGCTGCGTTTCCAGCTTCATCGAATCCACTTTGGCCTTACCCAAGTTAGCGCGCGCTACAATTTCCGCAGCCTCTTTTCCATCAGGCGCCAAGCGCATGGATTTCTGCAGTGATTCTTTGTCCGTTGCATCCGCAGCTTGAAGTCGGAACCACGTCCCCTTGTAAAAACCATCCTTGGGCTTCACCGCAGGGCTGAATGTTGCAATCACCTCTTGGTAATCTTCGGGCACAAAAGCCCGAATCAATAGCTCGCGCTCCACCACCATCGCCAGTGTCGGAGTCTGCACTCGGCCAACAGAAAGTTCCTCGCCAAATGCCAATGTATAGGCCCGCGAAAGATTCATTCCAACAAGCCAATCGGCACGGCTGCGCCCACGGGCAGCGTCGGCCAACCCATTGTAGGCAGCCGCAGGTTTCAGTGAGTCAAAGCCTTTGCGAATGGCCTCCGGTGTTAGGGAAGATATCCACAACCTGTCCACAGGTTTTTGAGAATTAGCCGCTTCGTAAACATAACGAAAGATCAACTCACCTTCACGCCCCGCGTCAGTTGCACAGACTACCCGATCGATTTTAGGAGAGTTCAGAATTTGCCGAACAGTTTCAAACTGCTCTTTAGTTTTGTCGTAAACCACCAACGGCCAGGAGGCAGGCAGCATAGGAAGAGTTTCGCGCCGCCAGCTTCGCCAGGCCGGATTAATTTCGTGAGGTTGAGCCAAAGCAGCCAAATGGCCGATAGCCCATGTAACCACGTAGCCATTGCCGTGAAGAAAGTTTTTTCCTTTGGTATTGGCGCCTAAAACTTTGGCAATGTCGCGAGCCACGGACGGCTTTTCGGCTAAGACAGCGGTCGGCATGGAGACTTCCTAGTTTAGCGGGTAAACTGGAGATCTAATGACAAAATATGCAGAGACTCTATTAACAGTGGTTGCAGAAATGCAAGCCAAGCCGGGATGCGAAGCAGATTTGCGACGTGAACTATTGAAGATGGTGGGTTTCACACTGCAGGAGGACGGCTGCGTTCAGTATGATTTGCACGAGAGCACGGCCACACCTGGGCAGTTTGTATTCTACGAAAACTGGACGTCCGCAGCAGCACTGGAAAAGCATGCAGCCTCGGCTCACATACAGGCATTCCGAGCCATCGCACCCGGATTGCTGGCCGGACCATCGCGCATTCTCACCTACCACCGCATTGGTTGAGAAGTAATCAGAATTTCAACTTCGCAGAAATCTGAATTACCCGAGGAAAGTTTTGTTGTTCCAGCGGCAACATACCGAAGCGAACACTCGTAATGCTGGTATCAGGTGCCTCCATAGAGGATGGTTCATCAAATTGAATGCCTCACCCCGAAGCTCAAACCTCCACCGCTCAGTCACAGCAAACGTCTTGGCCGCAGCCAAGTTGATTGTCAGATTATCCATTTGCCGAAGCCAGGCATAACGGTCTGGAGTAGTACGCAAAGTGTATGAAGCGCGTGCACGATAGTTGCAACTCTTATCGTTGTTAAACCAGTGGTCCTTCGTCTGATTTTCCACAACAGGTCTGGACAATTTGATTGTGCATCAATACCCGCAACCGGATTCCCTGAAGTAAAACGGTAAATCCAATTCATCGTCCAACCACTGATCACCGGATCCCGATTTCACAGTTGTGTTCACGCTCCCACCGCCCGTGCGGCCAATCGCTGAATCATACGTGTTGGTTTGTACTTTGAATTCCTGAATAGCGTCTACGTTAGGTGCAACCTGCCAAGTGCCGGTCATGCTGATGGGCGCTCCGTTCAGACTGAAACTATTTGCCCCCGGCAGCCCGCCGTTCATCACATAAGCTCCGGAAGTGTCCCAGCCGCGCGTTCCGGAATAACCGGACGAATTGCTCTTGAATGAACAGCACTCCAGGAGTGAGATCCATCAACATATAAACTTGCCGTCCGTTAAGTGGGTACTCCGAAGTCTGCAGTGAATCAAAGTTCAGGCCGCCCGACGCATCGGCTGATTGAACAACATCCGCACTGGCGCTGACCACCATGCGTTCCACAAGGCTTCCGACTTCAAGTATCTGCGCACCAACAATTGCCGAACCAGATGCATCGGATACTTGACCCGTGATGGTTGCCCGGAAGTCCTGTGCAGACAAGTAGCCGCCGCAAGCACCAGTTACGAAGATAGAAATCACGAGTCCGAAACGCATTTTACACTCCCTTACGCGATCAACGATCCTTTGATTCGCCTGTTTTATCTCACTTTCAAATTTCAGCCCCAGACTCAAATCCAGAGGGCATTTTTGAGTCAGACAGGATTCTTTGGCACTCTTACCGGCCGCGCATTGCTACATTGGAAGTAGCAAATGTTTCCATTAGTTTCGTGTCACGCCATCCGAAAGGCTTTCGGTACGCGCGTTTTGTTTGATAATTTTTCATTCGTTTTGAGTGAAGGCCAGCGAATCGGTTTGATTGGGCCTAACGGCAGCGGGAAATCTACGCTGGCTAAAATCTTGGCCGGTCTTGAAGATACTGACTCCGGCACCCGGTCCCTGCGCAAAACCGCCAAGGTTGCGTACATAACCCAGGACTCCTCCTTCCAACCCGGGGTTACAATCCGGCAGGTTCTGTTGGAAGCCATGGAGGGGTTAACGCTGGACGAGCACGAAAAGGATGTGGAGTTGTCCATCCAATCCGGCATGGCTGGATTCGACGATATCGAAGCCGATGCCTCACTGCTGTCTGGTGGATGGAAGAAGCGGTTGGCCATCACAAGCGCCTTGGTTTGTAACCCCGAAGTCCTCATTCTGGACGAACCGACGAATCACTTGGATCTGGAAGGAATTTTGTGGCTGGAACAACTTCTAATTGGAACTTCAGCAGCTTCACTGATCATCAGCCACGATAGGTATTTCCTGGAAGGCGTGGCCACGGGGATGGCCGAAATCAATCGAAGTTATCCTGATGGGATTTTCTCCTGCGATGGAAATTACAGTAAGTTCCTGGAACGGCGTGAAGAGTTCTTCGCTGCCGAAACAAAGCGCGAAGATTCACTGGCCAACGTTGTACGCCGAGAAGTGGAATGGCTGCGCCGCGGACCGAAGGCCAGAACTACAAAATCGAAAGCACGCATCGATAGTGCAAACGAACTGATTTCGCAGTTGGGCGAAATGCAATCCCGTGCCCGAACTTCCACCACTGGTATTGATTTTACGGGTTCGGAACGAAAAACCAAGAAGCTGTTAGTTGCCGACAACATAGGAAAATCCTTCGATGGCCGGCTTCTGTTTGGCGGTGTGAACTTTGCTTTAACGCCGGGGATGCGCTTAGGATTAAGCGGGGCAAATGGAAGCGGGAAAACTACGCTGCTGAAAATTCTTCGAGGTGATTTTCTCCCCGATGTTGGAACCGTGGAACGCGCCGATTCTCTGAAGATCGTTTCTTTCGATCAAAATCGCGCTTTGGAAGACGAGTCCATCACGTTGAAGGAAGCTCTTGCGCCAGAGGGCGATTCCGTGATTTTCCGCGACAGGCCAATTCACGTGAACGCTTGGGCTCGACGATTTCTATTTCCGGTAGAACAGTTGGTGCAACCTGTTTCGCGTCTGTCCGGCGGAGAAAGGGCGCGGGTGTTGGTTGCGCGTCTGATGCTGCAACCTGCCGATATTCTGTTCCTTGATGAACCGACCAACGACTTGGACATCCCAACACTCGAAGTGCTTGAGGAAAATCTAAGTGACTTTCCTGGGGCACTTGTTCTTGTCACCCACGACCGGTATTTATTGGATCGCATTTCAACACAGGTGCTTGGGCTTGACGGTGATGGCGGTGCCACAATGTACGCCGAGTACTCGCAATTCGAACAGACATTGGGAGGCAGGAAACAAACCAAGGCTCGGCAAAAGCCAATGGTTGAAACACCCCCACCGGCACCACAGCCAAAGAAAAAACTATCCTTCAAAGATCAGAAGGAATGGGATGCCATTGAGCAGCGGATTCATGACGCGGAAAAGCGATTGGCTACTGCCACTGAATCACTGCAAGCCCCTGAAACAGTATCGAATCCAGAATCCATTCGAGAGTGTTACGCCAGGATGGAAGCTGCGCAGGCTGACGTGGATCAGTTATTTGCGCGCTGGGCCGAACTGGAAGCGAAACTGGTTACTTCAGCGTAACTTTGATTTGAGTGGCCTTGCCGCCGCCCCTGTATATCCGTTGGGTTGCTTTCACAAAGTCAGATTCCCTGGCTGAATTAATGTCCATGAACTTCTGCGGATTCCGATCCACAAGGGGAAACCAGCTGCTTTGAATCTGCACCATGATCCGGTGGCCTCTCCGGAAGGTGTGGTTAATGTCGTTCATATCATAGGCTACAGAAGTCGGCTTACCTGAAACAAAGGGTTCTGGATTGGAAAAACTGTTACGAAATTTTCCGCGGAATACTTCGCCTCGCACTAATTGCTGAAAACCGTTCATGGGCGTTTTCTTGGGCGCATTCCGCCCTCGGACATCTGGTTCCACTGTTTCGAAATCGTCAGGATATACGTCGATAAGTTTCACAATCCAGTCCGAATCCGTTCCAGAGGTGGAAACGAATAATTCAGGCCGCAATGGACCGGCCATCGTCACGTCTTCTTCAAGCGCATCGGTCTGGTACACAAGAACGTCAGGCCTGGAAGAAGCAAATCGTTGATCGTCCAGCATATGCTCCACTGTCATTCCAACAGCGACGCTATTGATGAATGGCACTGGTTTTGCCGGATCCGAAATGTATTCGTCAAAAACTTCTGCGGTCTCTTTGGGAGCGGTAAACGATAGTTTCCCCCCAGCCATTAGGTACAGCGACGCTTGTTTAGAACTCTTCGGCGGCCAGGCGTCATACTTCTTCCAAACGTTGGTTCCCGTTTCGAATACAAAGGCTTCGGGAAGTTTGCTCTCACCCTTTCCGCGAAGGTAAAACTCAAAGAACGGCAACTCAATATTCTTTCTGTAGAACTCACCGGTTTTGGCGTTGAAGGAAACGTCACCCAGTTTCTCACCGGTATCACGGCTCCAACCACCGTGCCGCCATGGACCCATCACAAGAATATTCTGCGCACCTGGACTGGTTCGCTCCACGTTCCGATACACGTTCAATGCACCATAAAGATTTTCCGCATCAAACCAACCGCCCACCGTCATCACTGCCGGCTTAATACCCTTCAGGTGGGGCCGTAGGTTACGCGATTGCCAGAATTCGTCATAGGTCCCGTGGGCCATCATGTCGTTCCAGAACGAGACTTCGTTCTTGTAGTATTTTTCGTTGGCGTTGTAAAGCGGCCCCATATTCAGAAAGAATTTGTAGCCATCGGGAGTGCCGTGGTCAAAGGTTTCACCCCTCTTTGGCACAATAGGTTCAGGTCGAGGTTTTCCAAATCCAATTAGAAAATTGAATGCATGAGGAAGATAAAGTGCTCCATTGCGATGGAAATCGTCACCAGTAAACCAATCGGTTATGGGGGCCTGTGGCGAGGCTGCTTTGTGTGCAGGATGAGCATCAATCATTCCCGCAGCCGTGTAGAAACCTGGATAGGAAATGCCCCAGGTTCCAACGCGACCATTATTGTTAGGAATGTTTTTGGTCAACCATTCAATGGTGTCGTAAGCGTCAGAGCTTTCGTCAAAATCAGCCGAGCCCTTCTTATTGGGTTTGTGCGGCGTCATGTTAATGAACTCGCCCTCAGACATGTTCTTACCGCGAACATCCTGGTAGACGATTATGTATTTACCAAGTTTGCCGAACTCTTCGCTGGGGCCAACCTCGGTTTTATACTTGTCGGCACCATACGGCGCAACGCTGTAGGGAGTGCGGTTCAATAAGATCGGATTCGGTTCACTATCGTCCTTGGGAACATAGACCGACGTGAATAGCCGTTTCCCATCGCGCATGGGAACACGGTATTCATACTTTGTATAAAGCTCTTTTACCTTGGCAACACCTTGCCCATAAACAGCACAGCTGCCAACTAAAAAGAAAAGCGTTCTCAACCCTAGGACCATTTCACTAGAGTAACGCGACCGGTGGCATGAAGGTCAACTAAGTCAATTGCCGAATCACTTCCTCAACTTTTTCAAGACGGCTGCGTAACTCAGTAACGAGCAATTCCAAATTCTGAATTCGTTCACCGTCCGGGGAAGAAATTTTGCGTGGAATCAGTTCTTCAACAGCATTCACATCAACCGGCCCACCTAGCAGGTGCATATAACGAGGTTCGCGCCAACCGGTCTGCTTAGGAATGAATATTACCAGCGCTTCAGGTTGCCTTTCCATTAACTTGCGAAGTGTACTTTCCACAGCTTCGTTGTCATCAAAACGATGAAGCCGCTCTGTCCTATCTCGCAGTTCATTCACCGTTTGCGGACCGCGCAGCATCATCACCGAAAGCACAGCCAACTCGCGATTGCTAAGGTTCAAAGTATCGCTGATTCTATGGGCGTACTTCTTAACCCGGCCACTACCGCTGATTTCAAGGGACAGCTTGTTGTGCCGTAACTGTTCCAAAGTATCCAGAACCGTTGGCTCATCAAAACTGGTTACCGGTTCGCGATTGTTCTTTTGATTGCAGGCAGCGACAAGCGAGTTTAGCGACATTGGATAATAATCCGGAGTCGACATTTCTTTTTCTAGCAGCGTGCCCAGCACGCGAAGTTGTTCGGGGGAAAGTACAATCAAACTATTCGGTCTCCTCAAAGCGGACAGCAGGCTTGGCAGCAGTATTCACATCCAAACGAAAAATGTCTGGACGTGCATAGTGGCCAGTAACATCAAGGTCGAATTTCCCTTCCAGGATAGCGTTAGGATCCAGGTCAGCGGTAAGGATGCATTCCGAATCATAAACAGGTCCCGCCAGCAAGTTTCCAAATGGATCCACAATCAAACTGCCGCCTCGGATTTTGGCCTCAGAAATGGGAACGCCGTAATCAGCTGGAAGATCTGCTTCATCAAGGTATTGCACAGCGGAAAGAACAAAGCAGCGCCCCTCAACTGCAATGTGACGCATGGTGTGTTCCCATATCAACCGGTCATCAACAGTGGGTGCACAGTAAATCTCCACACCTTGCGCATAAAGACTGGTGCGCAAAAGTGGCATGTAGTTTTCCCAACATATGGCGGCACCAATCTTGCCTATGTCAGTATTCACCACTTGGAGTGTGGAGCCATCCCCAAAGCCCCAAATAAGCCGCTCCATTGCCGTAGGCATTACTTTACGGTGCTTGGCCATCAAGCAACCCGAGCCATCAAAGAACAATGCAGTGCAGTAAAGCGTACCGCCGTCCCTTTCAATAACGCCGATCACCAAATGCATTCGATGACGAGCAGCCATCGCACCAATGGCTTCCGTTTCAGGACCTGGAACATCGATTGAAGAATCCCAGTAGCGGCGAAACCATGCTCTACCTTCAGCAGTCCTCCGGCCGACTCGTGCCCCAAAATCAAGACCCTTTGGATAGGCTGTAACGAATGCTTCAGGAAATACGCTCAACTGCGCTCCCATGTCGGAAGCCTGGTCTAGTAATCGAGAGATTTTCTGAAGGGTGCCTTGTTTGTCGAACATTACAGGTGCCGCTTGGACCACGGCAGCTCGAATTGATTTCATTACTACAAATGATACAATACGCTTTCATCCCCACATTATGAACTGCGTCACTTTTCGATATTCTGTCGGTCTGCTTTTCGTGCATTGCCTAGTGGCCATGGGAGCTTGCTTCGGACAATCCTTCGCACTAACAAATGCCAAAGTTGTGGATGGAAAAGGGGCCATCCGCATAGGTGAAACCATCGTAATAGAGAACGGACGGATAACATCTGTAGGCCCTGATGTCATGGTGCCGAAAGGAATGCAAATCCTTAACGTTGAAGGGCGCGTTGTTGCACCCGGCCTGTTCGATCTGCATACGCATCTCCCCTACTCCTCAGTAGCTGGCGGACGGGCTGATTGGGGGAAGCAGATCAAGGCTTATCTTTACAGCGGCGTTACCAGTGTTGTTGATTTTGGTTCGTACTTTGAAATGTTCGAGCCCATGCGCCGCCTTACATCAACTGGCGTCGTAGAAGGTCCGCGCCTAACGCTGGCATCTCGAATCACAACGCCAGGCGGCCATGGAGCGGAAGGTGGACGAGGCGATTTCTTTTCCCTTGAAGTTCTCACGCCAAGGCAAGCAAGGGCCGCAGTGAAAAGGCTTGCAGTTGCAAAGCCCGATGTAATCAAAGTTTTCACCGATGGCTGGCGGTACGGTGCCGCAGCAGATATGACCAGCATGGAACAGGAAACGCTGAAAGCCATTTGTGAAGAGGCGCACAAATTAGGGATGAAAGTTCTAACCCATACAGTCACTCTGGAAAAGGCCAAGATTGCAGTTCGTGCCGGCGTTGACGGATTAGTCCATGGCATTGGGGACAAACCTGTTGACGAAGAGTTCATCCAATTGATTAAGGCGTCTGGCACGGTATATACTCCAACCCTTGCTGTGTACGAACCTCGGCGGGCTGTTGATTGGACACCTGGTTTGGAAGCTGTATTGGAAGGCCCATCAAAGGACTTGCTGCGAGCAATGAACCGCCCAGCTATCGCGGCGACGCGTGTTGCAAGATGGAATACAATGCAGGCCAATGTTGCGACACTTTTCCAGGCGGGTGTGCCTATCGGCGTTGGTACCGACGCGGGGGTGACAGGCACCTATCATGGCTGGGCTACATTGCGCGAGTTGAAGCTTCTTGTTGCGACTGGGGTGCCTGCTTTGAGCGCGCTCCAAGGCTCAACGTCGATAGCTGCAAAACTGTTGAACGTGGATAAAGAGAGAGGTACTATCGAAGCTGGAAAACTTGCGGACCTGGTAATTTTCGAAAAAGACCCGTTTGAAAATCCAGAAAACTTCGATTCGGTAACTCGCGTATTCAAGGGCGGTCTGGAAGTCGATCGTCAAAAATTGGCCGGCGATATTGCGAATGAAAACATCACCCCTCTTCCATCAAAACCCGTTCAAAAGAAAATCGACGATTTTGAACGAACCGACGGCCGCACCAACATAGGGACCCTTCGCGTGAATTCCACAGACCCTGGACATGATCACGCTTTGATGATGTTTGAAAGAACCCTCAGGGCCCCAGGCAATCACGCAATGACGGTGCTTTCCAAAATGACTGAGTCTCAGCGGCCCTTTGTGCGGCTGGATTTGCCATTGACACCAGGGGCCATTGAACCCGCAAGTGTCCAGGGATTTCGAGGTGTTACCTTTTCGGCACGCGGCGAAGGCGAATACCGGCTAATAATCACAACAAGAAAAGGCCGTTTTGAAGCGAAGTTCACTGCCTCCGCCAAATGGATGCCTGTGCGGATTCCATTCACCCAACTTGAATCGAAGCAAACCTGGACAGGCTTGGACGCAACAATGGTCAGCTTTGAAGTTCGACGAGCCGAAGGCGAAGAAGCTTGGTTTGAACTGGACGACGTCAGTTTTTACTAGACGCTGTGCTGTTTTATCAGCTTTTCATTTAACTCAATTCCAAAACCGGGACGCGCTGGAATTGCAATGAAGCCTTTCTTGAATTCCTCAGCAGGGGTAACCAATTCGTGACTCCAAGGAACTTCATTCCAGGCATGTTCCAAAATTGAAAAATTCGGAATGCCGGCGCAAATCTGAACGCTTGCAGCGGTAGCAACGGGGCCGCTTGGATTGTGAGGGGAAACGGCTGTGTTGCCCTCCAACTTAGCCAGCGCCGCAATGTGGCGTGCTTCCAGAACTCCGCCGCAATGTTTCACGTCGGGCATGATCACTGCCAAAGCACGATTCTTCAACAGGGGAGCAAACGCTTCCATACCAAAAAACACTTCACCACCAGAAAGCGGCTGCTTAATTGCCTTTTTTATTGCCTGAGTATCTTCCACCTGAACCGGATCGACTGGTTCTTCATACCAAAACAGGTTTACAGGCTCCAGCCGCTTGGCCACGGCGATGGAGAGTTCCCGGTCAAAATGGCTGTGACAATCAATTAGAAGCTTTACGTCAGGACCCACCGCTTTGCGCATCGCGTCCACGCAGGCAATCCCGTTTTCGATATCCTTCCACACTTCAGCCCGGGGATTGCTCAATTTCCGAACCGAATCAAATGGTGCAGCCTTCAAGGCTCGGAAACCATCCGCCACAACAAGCGACGCGTTTCTAGCAAAAGCATAAGGGGATCGATCCCCATTTGTTGCCCGGTTGATATTACCGTATACTTCCAGTTCCTGGCGCATCTTGCCCCCAAGCAGTTCATAGACTGGAGCATCCAGCGCCTTACCTGACAAATCCCACAAGGCTTGTTCGATGGCGCTGAAAGCCGTAATTCCGGGCCGTCCACCGTCCCGCGCCAGCTTCCAGCCGCGGGTGCGATACTGCTCAACATCAAAAGGAGATTCCCCACGAACTAGCGCAAAGAACTTACCTAACATTGCCTTAGTGGAAGCATCAGCATCACGCGGGGCCAGTCCGACTCCAATCAAGCCATGAGAGGCCTCACCCAGTCCGGTCAGCCCTTTATCAGTTCGCAATCTTACAAACAGCCAATTCCCCCGCTCGCTCACCTTCACCTCAAATAGCTCCATAGCAGTAATGGCATGCTTGGGTCTGGCTGCCGCCTTAAGCAGTGGAGAAGCGGAAAATAAGGCAGCCACAAAAAAGTCGCGTCGACGAAGGGACATTGACATACTTTAGTACATGCGCACAACCGCTGTGGAACTCCGGGCCTGGTATCTGTACGATTGGGCGAACTCCGCCTTTTCGGCCACGGTAGTAACCCTGTTTCTTGGCCCCTACTTAACCTCAATTGCAAAGTCCGCCGCAGGTACCGATGGATTCATCCATCCCTTCGGGTTGTCTATTGAACCGCGGGCTTATTGGAGCTTCCTAGTCTCACTGTCGGTCCTCACTCAAGTGCTTGTATTGCCACTTATCGGCTCCATTGCTGACTATGGCCATCGCAAGAAGGAGCTTCTTGGCGGCCTGACTTATACGGGAGCATTGGCCACTATGGCAATGTTCTTCGTTCAAGGCCAGAGTTACCTTTTGGGTGGTGCTCTGTTCCTGCTTGCCAACCTTGCCTTTGGTTGCGCAATGGTTGTGTACAACTCGTTTCTTCCAGAAATCGCAGGGCCTGAGGACCGGGACGCTGTCTCATCGCGCGGATGGTCCATCGGATATCTTGGTGGTGGATTTCTGCTGGCATTGAACCTTGTGTTCTTCACTCAGGCGGCTAGCCTTGGAATCAGCGAAGGCTTTGCTGTGCGTGCCAGCATCGCTTCTGCTGGAGTCTGGTGGGGCATTTTCACCATCCCTGCAATGCGCCATCTGCGCAATCGAGGGCCACTGCGAAGCCTTAATTCGAATGAGAACATTCTTACGATTGGGTGGCAGCAGTTTCGCGAAACAATTAGTAAAGTTCGGCACTACCCTCAAACAATGCGCTTTTTGGCAGCTTATCTTTTGTACAACGACGCCATTCAAACGGTGATTGCCTTGGCTGGCCAATTCGGAGCCGATGAATTGAAAATGCCAATGGGGCAATTGTCGCTTGCAATTTTAATGGTCCAGTTTGTGGCTTTCTTTGGTGCCATTGTCTTTGGGAAACTCGCGGAGAAAACTAGTGCGAAACGTGCGGTGATTGTTTCCCTATTTATTTGGACTGCGACGCTGGTCTATATGTATGTCTCCGTAACAACAGCAAATCAATTCTTCATTTTGGCGGCTTGCGTAGGATTGGTTATGGGAGGGAGCCAGGCCCTAAGCCGTTCTATCTTCGCGCAACTCGTACCGAAAGGTGCAGAGGCCGAGTACTTTAGCATTTACGAAATAACTGACAAAGGCACCAGTTGGTTAGGACCCTTGGCTGTAGGAATCGCATTGCAGCTAAGCGGACAATACCGGTTGGCAGTGCTGTCCCTGATATTCTTTTTTGTAGCCGGGCTGCTGCTTTTAACCCGCGTCAATGTTGAGCAAGGCACCCTTGATGCTCAGTTGCATGATTAACGCCACTAACTCCGGATGTACGATAACTTAGCGATTATTTGTCTTCCTTGGAATAAGCGTCTCACAGGTTTTGAATGCCCAGCTTGTTGCTTTTTCGCAAGCGAATGAAAAGAGGACAGATTGAGGTGAACAAGGGTTGTCATTGCCATTTTGATGATTGCAAAGAATGGCAAATTGGCTTCGTTTTGCAACTTCTGCATTCAGGATTAATTATCGCGAGGCTGACACTGTGACCTTCGGCTTCACCTTCACCAAAACCGGCTGCCAAGCGGCGTGAAGATTTTGCTGCGTCGAACGGGTCTCCACTTGTCCGGCCACGTAAATCAACTGCTCAACTGGTTCCGCCGAGTCCAAGGCTTCCAGTGTGAAGCTACGCTCCGTTTCATCCTCGTTGAGAAGCACGCCATTTAGCCCCACATCAAGAACACGAACCCGCGGCGGCAAGTTCATTACCTGGACGGGCACTCGCCCGCCAAATCCATTCTGCCTTGTAATCTTTACTTTGATTTCTGCAGTTCCACCGGGTTGTAATGTCACTTCCGATGTTTGGGCCACCATAATCACGTCTGGTTTTTCGCTGATGGAAATCAATTTAAGAAGGTCGTCCCCATTGGCAAAGCGAACCAATTGCTTGCCCGCTGCCTGTGCTTTCCCTGAAATAGTGAGTTGCGCGGCCGATTCCAATGTCGCCTCTGCATCAGCACTCAACAGTAGTGTTGCGGTGGCTTGCCCTGCACCGACGGTACCCTTGGTTGCCTTCAAGCCTTTAGGCAATCCAACAATTTCCAGATCGATCGGGCCATCGAAACCATCCATGCGCGTGGCAGTGACGGTCAATGGAATTACCCCACCCGCTGGAACATTTGGGTTGCGCGGATTCACGGCTAAGCGGTAATCGGGACGCGGCTCACGAATCGCCAAACGGTATCCATAGTCAGGCCCGCCTTGTCCTCTAACGTCGTTGATACGAACGATGTATTCACCGTCAGCAGGAGCAGTGAAGTCTACCCGAGAGTCTTTCCCGTAGGCAGAACCGCCGTCGTCGTTTTTATAGTAGAGGCGCGTCAAGGGCAATCCATTGGAAGTGAATTGCTTTCCGGCTGGGTGGATCTGAACTTTGTAAATCGCCTTGTCAATGGAGTGTGCTTCTGAACTGGTATTAAGAAACGTGACACGTTGTCCACCGAAGTTTTCAAAGCGCATGTCGTCATCCGGTCCGCGAGGGAGAGCTTCGATTCGCAGGAGTTCCCTGCCCGCCAGCATGTAGTCGCCAACCGCCATGCCTGTCCAGCTTTGGATTCGTATCCCCGGAGATGCTGAATCGTGGTCACGAAGCACCATGTTCGTTTCAAGAATTGGTCTCACCACTGCCAACTCAATGGGCTTTCCCTGAGCATCCAACACTTCAACTTCCGAATCGAGTTCTGAACCTAAACGCTTGGCGTTAACGTCAATTACGAATTGCTGACCCTTCTTAGCGGTGAAGCGGTAAAAGTGTCCTGGAATACCGTTGGTGCGAATCACACCATTTACAGTAGCGGGCCAATCCACTTTTTGAGATGTGGCGGCACTTATATTCTTCTCAGAAGCAAGAACCTCTGGATCATCACCCAACGCCAACTTCACTTCGTTAAAGGCATGGCCGTCGTCAGAAACAGGTCTCAGATTTACGGTATCTTCACCGCGAACAGTAGGTTCGCCCTTTACATTCTGAAGCTTCCCATTCAAATGATGTCCAGCAATTGCGATATCCGCAGTTGCACCCCGGCGAAGACCAAGAGGAAAGGTACTTGTAGCCAAACCGAACTCACCGACTTTGAAACGATATGTATTTCCTGCTCTGCCGCTTCGTTCATAGTCGCTAATGCGCACGTAGTAGGTTCCATCTTGTTTGAACGTGTGGGCAAATTGAGTGGCAGTGCGACCGCCATCGTATCCATATTCACCGATTGCCTTACCGTCCATATCAAGAATTGCAATTACTGGCTGAAGCGTGGAACCAACGCGCATTGCACTGTTCTCGAACACCAAAGTCTGACCGGCTTTCACTTTCAATTTGAAATGATCCACGTCACCGGGTTTGGAAATTGCGCCTGCCAGAATGCTTGGCAGAAAAACTTCAAATGCTCCTTCCAGCGTATCGTTGGGCTCCTTATCCGGGCTTTCGCCGTAGTAGGGCTCCACTAAAATGGTCCCTTCAGGAGAAGTACCCTGCGGTGTTTGCAGGCGAAATGCAACCTCGCCAATTTCCGCATCGGGGGATATTTCCAATTCCACTGTTACTTGGTTGCGCTGCGGAAGGGGACCCAAATCGATTGTGGACACCGTGCCATTGGACCCAAGGCGGACGTCAGAAAGATCAGGCAATTCCTTGACGCGCAGAATCTTTCCCGTCACGCCGGGTTGGTTAAAAAAGATCTTACTTGCCTTGGATAAATTAAACCCCTCTACGGAAAGCTCAACTGAGGTTCCGCGAGCAATGCCTCGAGGAGAAACATCGCGAATCGTTGGCGGCGTCATGCGGGTTCCACTGCCAGAAGGCGTTTGGCCAAATGTAGCACTTAAGCCAACCGCAAATACGAAAAACTGTTTTGTCATCTCTTACCTCGTTACCGGATAAAACTGAATGCTACCGTCGAATCTTGCTGCAACAAATCGGGCGTCATCGGATGAAAAAGCCAAGCCATTCACCCAGTCTGATTGCCCCGGGTAGGAGGCAATTTCCTTTAACCCTTCCGCCAAGAACAATTTCACAACCTTATCGGCACTCGTTGAAAGCAGGTACTTACCATCATGCGACCAGGCGATGCGCAAGATGGCATCTTCGTGGGCAATCAGGGAATTCACCAGTGTGCCTGCGCGATCGCTCAAACTCCAAAGCCGGATGGATTTATCCTGCCCAGCTGCGGCAATCATTTTCCCCTGGGGATCAATCGCAACAGAGTTAATGCCATCGGTTGGTTCGCTCATGGTGAACAAACGGGTCCCTGTGGCAATATCCCAAACCTTGACAGTTCTATCCGCAGCACCGCTGATTAGCCGAGAACCATCTGGAGTGAATACCAACGAATAAATGGTGTCGATATGGTCCTTCAAGGTCTTCACTTCTTTTGCGCCAGCGGTGTCCCAAATTTTGATTAACTTGTCGTAGCTCGCGGTTGCAATCCACTTTCCGTCCGGCGAAAAGGCTGCTGCGTAAATCGCGTCTGCGTGACCAAAAGCAGTTGCTATTTCCTTACCTGAAGCAACATCCCATATCTTCAATTCGCCTTTCTGTGCGGGGAGCCCACCGGCACCAATTAGAAGTTTGCCGTCTTTAGAAAATGCTACGGCGCGCACTGCTTCCTGGAAGCCTGCCAGCTTTCCGGTTACTTTTCCTTGCGCATCTAATAGACGAATTTCCTTGTAACCGCCAATGGCGAGCATTTGTCCGTCGCCACGCCAAGCCAACGCGTAGACCGCCGGTTTTACAGCAACTTTGGGTGCAATATTGGGAATTGCATTGGAACTCTTCGCGGCAACCGCTTCACCCAATCCTGGTGCAGTTGCACCTGCATCAATCCATTTGCGAATCGTTTCCAGGTCACCTGCTGCAAGCGTTTTGCCGCCCATGGGCATAGCGGGTTGCAATTTTCCGGTGGTCATCAAATACAAACGGCTCTCTGCACTTTTTCCTGAAACTATGCTTGGCCCGTTCTTACCGCCCTTCATCACGCCCTCGAAAGTGCCCAAATCGAGACTGCCCATGGAAACGCTTTTAGAATGGCAGCCATTGCAATTTTCACGCAGAATTGGCGCAACATCTTGAGTGAAGGATGGAACAGTTTCGGCTGCAAATAAGATAGCAGCGGACAAAATCGAAATGGAAAATATTCGGCGCATTAGTAGTTGAACAGAAACTCCTTGCTGGTAAGCAAAGACCACATCATGTCTTCCAAAGCCTGTTGCCGACGGTCGTTTTGTACCTCACGCGTCAGCTTGCCTTCACGAGCCTTGCTTAACATTCCTGTGATTTGCGCCGCTTCTTCGGCCTTTGGATAGCGGGAATAAGCCGAAAGAAACATGTGATCCAAAATCTTTCGATCGCTTAAACCAAGCTTCAAGAACAAGGTGACGTACCCTTCGGGAGCACTCAATTTTTTGTTTAAGGTGTCGCCATTGATCACATGCAGTGCCTGAGCAATGCTAGGGTCACTGGAACGTTCTGCGGCATCGCAAATAACACGCTCGGGGCGGCCAAAGCTTGTCAAAAATTGATTTTGCACGCGTACATCAGGAAGTTGTATCGCCCGCGTTCCGGCCGCAAAGCCGCCGAATATAGTGGGCACTCCAGTTACTTGACTCATGGAATCCAGCAGCACCTCAGCGGGAAGACGTTTGATTATGTACTTCGAATAGTAGGTATTATCACTCTGATTGGTGGCGTTGGCGTCGCTTGAAAGCTGATAGATTCCTGACGTCATAATGGTGCGAACCAGCTTTTTGACATCGAACTTATTCTTCACAAAGTCGGCAGTCACGGCGCTCAACAGCTCCTCATTGGATGCAGGATTTGTAGCTCTCACATCGTCCACAGGATGAACCAATCCGCGTCCCATGAAATTACCCCAGACGCGATTCACCAGGGAGCGTGCGAAGAATGGATTCTTCGGATCTGTTAACCAATTGACGAATCCGATTCGCCTATCGACCGTGGAATCCAGCGACATTGCATCGCCATCCAGTGGCGCGGGGTCCAACGGACGCTGCAACCTTGGGTGATTAATGTCTCCTGAACTTTTCACAAAGACAATTTGCTCACCGGCTTGATTGCCGTTTTTAATCCCGATGCGGGAAAAAACGTTGGCCAGTTGGTAGTACTGCTTTTGCGTCCATTTTTCGAGTGGATGATTGTGACACCGTGCGCAGGTCAACCGCTGCCCCAGGAAAGCTTGCGTTACGTTTTCACTGAGTTCAATAGGGTCTTTATGAATTACGAAATAGTTCAGGGCCCCGTTAGCTCGGTTGCTTCCAGTAGAGGTGAAAATATCGCGTGCAACCTGATCCCAGGACTTGTTCACTTTGACCGAATCGTGGATCCAATTGTAGAAGGACCACATGGTTTTGGTTGGCAGTTTGCGGCTGGAAATAAGAAACAGATCGGACCACTTGTAGGCCCAATAGTCAACAAACTCATCGCGCTCAAGAAGCCGGTCAATGGCCTTCTCGCGCTTGTCAGCGGAGGTATCGGCCAGGAAGTTTTCCACTTCTTCGGCGGTTGGCAGAATCCCCGCAGCGTCAAGAAATGCCCGGCGCAGGAAAACCTCTTCCGTGGCTTTGGCTGAAGGAAGAAGGTTCAAGCTCTTCCATTTCGTCACCGCAAAATCGTCAATGAAGTTCTTGCGTTGAAAGTTATTGAAATCCGTCGCGCGTACTTCGGTTTCAAAGGGAACCATAACCCGGGCATACAAGACTTTGCTCTGATAGTAGAGCGTGATAGCGGACTCTCCACGCCCATTCATTTTCACTCGGCCGAAATCATCTACAGAGGCAACACCTTCGTTGTTGGAGTTGTACTTCACCCAATTGGTGACATCTTCAATGCGGCCATCCGAATACTTGGCGCGGACAACCAATTGCTGCTCGCTGCCGGGTACCAGGATTGCGGTGGCAGGGTACACTTCAAGTCCAGTTACTTCCACCTCATTCTGCTTAGGCGCAGGAGCGCCGCCGGCAATCCATTCCGATAAAACCCGATATTCCAGCGAATCAGTTTTGAATCGCAAGCCGCCCATGTGCGGAATAGCAAAAGTGGGCTTGAGCAGCATTAAAGAGTGGCTGGGATCGGCTGTGCTTACTCTGCGGCCAACGCTCTGCCGGGTCAACGACTCCCAATCAAAGTCCGGATCATACCCTCGCAGCGAAAGCTTGAAACCATTCTTGCCAGACAACGCGCCATGGCAGGCCCCTTGATTGCAGCCGGTTTTGGTCATCACGGGAATGACGTGATTGCGGAAACTCCATGGAAACGGGACCTTGTTGTTCTTGACGGTGATTTTTACCGAAGAAGTTAGTCCATCTTTAACAGCCTTGACAATCGCTTGGCCATCACTGACGGGAGTGACGCGGCCACTGGCATCCACCGTCGCAACGTTTGCTGCGGAACTTGACCAAGTCACCGATCGTGTCCAATCTTCCAGAACAGATCCAGTTTCAACTTCGGCCAACAATTGCTGCCGCGATTCCACTGTAGCCAGTTCCACGGAGGATGGCAGTATGCTCATCTTACGATTGCCCGGTGCTGCGATTGCGAGGGCCGGAATAATAAAGAAAATCAAAGTCTTCATAATGCTTTTCGGTTAAACAAACAACTCTTGAATTGGTTCAATGCCGCGATCAACCAGGGGAATGGGGCGTCCTTGGGCGCCTGGCAATTCGGTATGGGGATCAATGCCCAGGCCCTTATAGACAGTTGCTGCAATCTCTCCCGGGGTTACAGGACGATCCTTCGGCATGGCGGCGATTTCATCGGAAGCACCCACAATGGTGCCGCCTTTGAGTGGTCCACCACCCATTAGCACGGTCCAGCATTGAGGCCAATGGTCGCGTCCGCCGGCTGGATTCACTTTTGGCGTCCTGCCGAATTCCCCAAAGCCAACGACCATTGTGTTTGAAAGGAGGCCACGGTCCTTCAAGTCTTCCAACAGTGAACTGTATGCCATGTCGAACATGGGCCCAACCAGGTCGCGATAACAACTGATGGGGCTAAATGGCTTCGATCCATGAATGTCCCAAGTGATTTCATCGAACACGGTTTCAAACATGTTGATTGTTACGAACCGCACACCAGCTTCAATCATTCTTCGCGCCAGCAAGCAGCTTTGTCCAAATCGGTTCAGACCATACTTTTCGCGGATCTTTTCGGGCTCGCGATGAAGTTCAAAAGCAGCCCGGGCTTTCTCGGAAGACATCAATGTGTAGGCTTGCTGAAAAGTGGAATCAAGCAGCCGTGCGTCCTGAGATGTTTCGAAGCGGTTGACGGCCTTATCCACCATGGAGCGCCAATCGCGGCGGCGGTCCGTGCGGAACGAAGCCAAATAGTCAGGCGGCAACATATCGGGGACACGAAAATTCGGATCGGACGGATCGGCATTCAACACAAACGGATCGAAACTCTTACCCAGGTATCCAGCGTTCTGGCCATGTGGCATGTTGCCGCCCGTAGCACCGATGGGACGAGGCAGCAGCATATGCGCCGGCACATCGCCCTTTGGACCTTTTAGCTTGGAAAGAACGCAGCCATAGTGAGGATGTTCAATTCCACCGGTAAAAAGTCGACCGGTTTGCATCATCTGATGGCCAGTATCATGAACTGCTGCGGCTGTGTGATAAACGGACCGGATCAAAGAGAACTTGTCGGCATGCTTAGCCATGCGAGGAAAGTTTTCTGAAATTTCAATGCCGGGAACATTGGTCTTGATTGGTTTGTAAGGACCGCGAATTTCAATGGGGGCGTTGGGCTTCATATCCCAGGTGTCCAATTGTGAGGGACCGCCAACAAGCATTAACAGGATGCAATTTACGTCAGTTTTCGCGGTATCTGTGGCACCAGCGGCCTTCAGATCGAACATCTGAGTCAATCCGAGTCCTAGGGTGGAAAGGGTCCCAGCATGTAAAAAATCGCGCCGTCGGGTTCCATCACAAAATTCTACGGGACGATCCGCATCCAATCTAAACATGGAGCCTCCAGAAGGTTCACGAAACTGTATTTGACGTCCTTATGCTATCGCATTTTGAGGTTCAGCGGCGGGTGTGTACAAGGAGTTTGCCCCGCAGTCACCATTTCATCACCAAGGGTTGGACATCATCGCAAAAAACATCTTCGAACCACTCCTGGTTGAACATTCCGTCATTGGTTGATACGAATTCGCAGAGAAATTCCTGCGCAAATTTCCGGGCACCGAGAGTTGCCTTTTCCGAAG
>JAYTTF010000036.1:0-9424 GCA_043745195.1 Bryobacterales bacterium
ATTGCGGGGAATGCTTACTTACTGAAGCACACCTCGCAAACCGTGACCGCGAATATAACCGAAATCCGCCATCGGATTGACATCAACGATATGGCAAAACTGCCAGCCGCCGAGTTAGGGTTGAATGAAATCGGCTTGGTGCAAATTGAAGCCAAGCGACCCCTATTTTACGACGTGTATCGTGACAATCGATCCACCGGTTGTTTCGTTCTGATCGATCCGGAAACAAACGCCACAGCAGGCGCCGGCATGATCACCGAGGCCGCTTGGGCGGGTCGCGACCGCCGAAAATCAGCCTCACTGCAGTTGGAAGAGGGAGTGCTTACACCCGCCGAACGCTACAAGCGCAATGGTCACTACCCGGTTACAATCTGGTTGACGGCCCGCAAGGATCTGGCTTACGTGCTCGAGCGCCGCTTGTTTGACCGCGGATGTCAGGTGCATGTTCTGGCCGACGATCATGAAACCAACTTACTACCGGAATTCGCTGCTGTTTTGAATCATGCGGGAGTAATTGCCATTTGCTCAATTGCTTCTGATGACGATTCAGAGAGGGAACGTGCTGCTGCATCCATCGATCGTTTTGTAGCGATTGATCCGTCCGAACTTTCGACCAACGACAACAGTGCTGCGAACATGATTCTGTCGCGCCTGGAGCAAACCGGCTTTTTGCCAAGTGAATTGTCCTTTAATTCAGGCGAAGGTATTTAGTACGACTAACAATCTGCAGGAGTTCTGGTACTCGTATGCCCATTACGCCAAGTTACTCTTCCGTCTAACATCTTGAGTAAACTGGTTGCTCATTTATTGAAGTTACTAAAAGTTTACTACGTACTGTACCTTACCCTCATTTTTCCATTGAACACCCTCAAAAGTTATGGTACTATCGACCCGAATCATGAAATTCTGCTCTTGTGCATAACAAGAAATTATAAACGCCTAACGGAGTATAAACAAAATGAAAATGAATTCTACGATCATTCTTTTTGCGTCGCCGATCTTATTCGCCTCGCTTGCGTTCGCCGAACCCCTAGCCACCTGTCCCCCTGGCACACCGAATCCCCTCAACAATACGAATTGGGCCTTTCATTGGGAATCTTCAGATTATCATCCTGCTGGTACCGCTGCCATTGGGACTTTCTCCATCGCCACAGATCCCTTTGCACGGGGAGGCCCAACCTTGGCGTTGAAAGGAACTACTACAGTTAATGCTTTCGGCCGAATTTCCCGACTGGCTTCCACCGAAGGTAGAGTTCAATATCAATGCGGTGCTAATGGACTGCTTCGCGGCGGAACCTTGCAGTTTTCTGACGGGAACCAAGGCACACTCTGGCAGTTCACTTTTTCTAGTACTGCATGGAACGAAATGTATATGGTGAATGAATTTTATATAGATAACGCAGGATTATCTCGCGTCCTACAAGGGTCCGCAGTTCGCATTGATGGTCAACAGGCATGCAATGCGAACCCCATGCTGGTTCTGGATAACGCAACCTCGTCACCGAATGGTTGGTCTTTCCACACAGAATCTGCCATGTATGCAGTGGTAAACGGAACCGCTTCAAGTGGTTATCTTGATTTATCCTTCAATTCAATTGGCAGGTCAGGCTTAGGTGCCCTAACTGGAAATCTAACTACAAGCGCCGGTGGTCTTGGAGTCACAAATGCAGTGTACCGATTGATGGACACCAGCGGTAGATATCAGGTTTACGGCCCCTCTGGAGGAATCGGGTGCGCGGGTGCAACGCTTTCAGTGCAAGTTGGCCCTTATGCAGTGCAATATGAGGGGGTCTTTGCTGACGGATCACATTCGTCTCTCTTCCTACTTAGCACGAATGCTACGGCTCAAGGATCCGGGGACAGGTTTAGTTACCGATCTGATGTCCTGAAAGGATTCATGAAGAAGTTCTAGAAAGTTTGGTAGATTTCTTTGGTTAATCAACTCCCGAAATGTTGTGATGCTTTGGCATAGATGCCGTTGACTCAACAGCACTCGGGAGTTTTCTTTTGTTGAAAGATAACTCCATTGCTTCATTCGGATAACTGACTGGTCTTTCCATGCGGAAGCAACGTACTGCGATTTCCCAGCGCCTCGATTGAAAACTCAGAACGCTGGACAAACAATACTTGCGCTTAATGGCACCATGACAGTGAATGCCGGAAACCCGATTGCCCGCCTAGCATCAGCAGCGGGCAAAGTTGCTAAGCACTTTGGCGAGTGCGCCAAGGTCTGGTGGTATTGAAGTGACTTCCGACAAGCAAGACTCTTCCCGCTTTTTTCACCCTGTTGTTACTGAGCCACTGGAGTGACTAACTGCTCGGTCTCAACTTCAGACACCTGTGTTTCCTGCTGAAAGAACACCCACCGGCCCGCAATTGCAGCCGCGCCAATGGATCCTACAGCCATCCAGAAAGCTGCCGCATACCCAAAGTGATTGGCCACCGTGCCAGCGGCAAAAGAACTTACTCCCACAAATAAATCGTAAAAAGCGCTCAACACACTTACAACCGAGCCGCGCTGATTCGCCGGAGTCTCCCGCAGCACTTTAGACGCCACAGCAGACCAGGGAAAGCTGAATCCCAGTCCAAGAATTCCTGTGCCAACAATTGCTACCAATGGGCCAGGGCCTTGAGCGATCACAACTAATCCAATTGCCATGGCAAGCAATCCACCATAGTAAGTGTAATAAGGGGCAATCCTGTCCGGAAGTCCACCGAAGAAGAACCGGGAGAATAGAATCACGCAGGCGTAAGCTGAAAATGCAGCGGGGCCAGAGTTACCGTAGTTGGACAAATGCAGTATCAGGAATCCGGCAATCACAGGGTAATGTACATTTACAAAGCCCACTGCAATGCCAGGGAAAATGAGTGCGGATGGGATCAGCCGTCCACCGCGCTTATCGTGTGGAGTGTAATCCTCCTGAACGAAATAGAGAATGGCGCAAGCAGCCAGAGCGGTAACTGTTTGAAGCATGGCGGCCCGTTCAAACGTACCTAACCAGTGGCCCACCACAGGACCGGCAGAGATGCCTCCCCAAATTCCACTGCTTAAATAACCAAGTGCTTGTCCGCTGCGTTCAATCCCACCAACTTCCACTACCCACGCGGCAGCACCAGTATAGAGACAGGCTTCGCCAAATCCTTGCAGGATGCGGCCAAGGTAAGCTCCGCCAATTCCCAAAGGAAGTAAGTAAGCCAACCCGGCTGCAGCACAACTAACTAACCCTGCCAGGAACGCAACTTTCCGGCCACGGCGATCGGCAAGAGGACCGGAAAAGAAACGACTAAATAATGCAACAAAGGAGAAGGACCCAATTACAAAGCCAACGGTTTGGTCTGAGCCACCTAAGTCATGACGGATGTGAGGCGCAAGCCCTGGCAGCACAGCACCCATACCAAGAAATCCCAGGAATGTTGCACCAATTAA
Organism: Bryobacterales bacterium; assembly: GCA_043745195.1. Taxonomy (GTDB): domain Bacteria; phylum Acidobacteriota; class Terriglobia; order Bryobacterales; family Bryobacteraceae; genus JANXSF01. The sequence goes on from JAYTTF010000036.1 coordinate 3,428, forward strand.
AGACCAAAAGCGTGCGCTAAAAGTGTGCGCAGTTAACCCCATACACCATTATACTTGGTCCTGGACTAAACCTCACCTTGAGCAATTTTCAACTTTCTCTCTAAATCGGAAATATAGTCATCTGCTTGCTGGCGATTCATCTCTTCCAGTGCAAATTCATAGTAAGTGGCGGCTGTTTCCATTTCTCCCAATTGCATATAGACATCCCCAACACCGCTTTGCAGCAATGCCCAGTCAAAGGGAAACTCTTCCTCTGTATGTACGGAAAGTGCTTCCTGATAACAGGCAATGGCACTGTGTAAGTGGGCATGCGTGCCGTCGTCGGGAAATGCAGCCCAGGCGGCACCCATGTTCTTTTGCGTCTGCGCCCAGGCATCGGGCACTTCCTCTTTGGTACGCACTTCCAACGCTGCCTCACAACACGCTATGGCTTGCTTCAGATGGACTTCCGGTTCCGAAGTAGCCAAGTTCGTGTGGATGATGGCAAGCTGATTCTGAATTTCAGCCCAATCAAATGGATGCGCTTCTTGCGTCCGCACTTCCAGCGCCAGTTCATAGGCCTGCTGAGCAGAAGGCAGGTAAGTGAGCGCATCCTCATGGGCCATTTCAAAGTAAGCTCCGCCCAAAGTTTGGGTGGTAAGCCCGTATTCTTCTGGTGAGTCTTCCGGATTAAAGACCGTCAGTGCATCCTGAAAGCATTCAATGGCTTTCAGGGTATGTTCAGTGGATTCATTGGGGTTCCAATCCAAGTAAGCAGCACCCAGATTAAATTGTACGGTGGCCCATTGTTCAGGAAATTCTTCTTTGTTGTATTGAAGAAGTTCTTCCTGGTAGTGCGCAACGGCAGCTTGGGGTTCTTCCATCTCGTTGTCAAAAGGCATTCAATTCGATTATCGCGTGGTTTACACTGGTAGTTCTCTGATGAGTTCCTCAAAACCGATTCAATACAAGGATGCCGGTGTAAATATTGATGAAGCGGACCGCGCCGTCGGCTTCATTCGTGGACACGCCCGCAAGACATTCACCAAAGCGGTGATGACAGATATAGGCAGCTTTGGTGCTGGATTTTCACTCGCTGGCTGGAAGAAACCAATCCTGATCAGTTCCGCAGATGGCGTTGGAACCAAGATCAAGGTTGCTTTTGAAACCGGCCGTCACAACACGGTGGGAGAAGATCTTGTGAATCACTGTGTCAACGATATTGCCGTGCAAGGCGCAACACCGCTGTTCTTTCTGGACTATTTTGCCGTCGGCAAATTGAACGCCGATGTGGCTGGTGCAGTGGTGGAAGGCATTGCCCGCGGCTGCAAAGCAAACGGCTGCGCCTTGATTGGTGGCGAGACTGCGGAGATGCCCGGCCTTTATAAAGACGGCGAATATGACTTGGCAGGCTTCATTGTTGGTGCAGTGGAAAGCAAGGAAATGCTTTCCGGAAAGGAAGCCGTTGAAGGCGACGTGCTGATTGCCCTGCCCTCCAATGGATTGCATACCAACGGCTATTCGCTGGCCCGCAAACTATTCTTTGAGGTGGGGGGATACAAGCCCAACACCCATGTTCCCGAGCTTGGACTCACCGTGGCCGATGAACTGTTGAAAGTGCATCGCAGCTATTTGAAAGCAATTCGCGCCCTGACCAGTGCGAAGTTATTGAAAGGTGCGGCGCACATTACTGGTGGCGGCATTTCCGACAATACTCCGCGAATGTTACCCAAGAATCTGGCGGCAAAAATTAATCTGAACAGTTGGCAGATTCCTCCCGTGTTCGAAATGATGCGCAAGTTGGGCACCGTTCCCCATGATGATTACCGTCGTACATTCAACCTGGGTGTGGGTATGATTCTGACTATTGGGAAGAAGAATGCCGACAAGGCAATGGCCATTTTGAAGAAGGCTCGCGAACCTCATTTTGTGATCGGCGAAGTTGTGAAGGCCAAGCGCGGGGCGGCTCATAGGGTTATCTACGAATGAATCGGCTAGGCGTCTTGCTCTCCGGGCGCGGATCGAACTTCGAGGCAATTGCAAAGAACATAGCAGCAGGAAAGTTGAAGGCGGAAATTGCCGTTGTGATTTCCAATCGCCCAGAGGCTCCAGGTCTTGGGATCGCGAAGGGGTTCGGGATTAAGGCGGTAGGCATCGCCTCGAAAGGGATTGAGCGCGAGGAATTCGACCGCCAGGTTTCAGCAATCCTCGATGAGCATCAGGTGGATTTGGTGGTGCTTGCCGGATATATGCGGCTGCTTAGTGGTGAGTTCGTGCGCCGTTACCGTCAACGGATTGTAAACATTCACCCGTCACTGCTGCCCGCATTTCCCGGACTGGATGCGCAACATCAGGCTTTCGATTATGGGGTGAAAGTTGCCGGATGCACAGCGCATTTTGTGGATGAACAGTTGGATTCCGGCCCGATTATTCTGCAAGCCACTGTGCCGGTCCTTGAGACAGACACAGCGGAATCACTGACTGCTCGCATCCTTATAGAAGAGCACCGCATTTATTCCGAGGCCATCCAATTGGTGCTGTCCGGCCAATGGCGCATTGAAGGCCGCCGCGTGGAGATAGAATAGTTTCAGTCCTTGGCTTTGCGGCCTTCGACCATATTTCTATCCCTTGGAGGGTCATCCTTATGTCAGTAGCCAAAGTAACCGAAATCATCGCGTCCTCAGAAAAGAGTTTTGAAGATGCCATCAATGTCGGCATCAAGCGAGCATGCAAGACCTTAAAGAATGTCAGCAGTGCCTGGGTGCAGGATCAAAACGTCACAATCAACAAGGGCAAAATTGTTGAGTACCGCGTCAATTTGAAAGTCACGTTCGTTCTGAACGATTAGGATTATTCCTAAATGAAGGGTGGCCGGCCATGCGTGTTTGACCCAAACCGGGCCGCGCGAAACCATCCACCCACCTTGAAGCAGCCTTTTGTAGGGACTGCCCCCTTTAGACTCTACCCTCAAAGTAGCAAACACCACATCCCCCCAAACCGGAGGGGGCAGCCATATTTGATGCGGGGATAATTTGCGCAAAAGGGGGTAGTACTTGACGAGTCCCGTATGATATAGAAATGCCTTCTTTGAACCCCACGCGGGTCCGCTGGGTGATCCTCTCGCTCATCTTCCTGGCCACAACCATAAATTATGTAGACCGCATCATGTTCGGCGTTTTAATGCCGAAGATCCGCGAGAGCATGGCCATTGACGATGAAATGTACGGGCGTCTAACCGCTTCGTTCGAGTTGGCGTATACCATCGGCTTCCTGGCAATGGGAAAGTTCATTGATCGCTATGGCACCAAACTTGGCTATGCGGTGGCGACACTATGGTGGTCCCTGGCATCTGTTTTTCATGCGTTCGCAAGAGTGCCGATGGATCTGGGGATTGGGCGTTTCCTTTTAGGATTGGGCGAGGCCGGCAACTTCCCAGCGGCTATTAAAGGCGTCGCCGAATGGTTCCCCAAAAAGGATCGGGCCTTCGCCACAGGCATCTTCAACGCGGGCACAAATGTAGCTTCTATGATTGGGCCTCCAGTATTTGCATGGATGGTACTGTACTTCGATTGGCGCGCCTGTTTTTGGATTACTGGTTCATTGGGAATCGTGTGGCTGATCTTGTGGTGGTGGCTCTACAAATCACCGGAAGTGCACCCAGGGGTGAACGCAGCAGAACTTGCCTACATCAAAGGCGATGTAGAGGAAACCGCCGCGCCAATGGGATGGATGGCTGTATTGAAATACAAGCAGGCCTGGGGATTCGCCTTTGGAAAGCTTCTCACAGACCCTGTATGGCGCTTCTACAGCTACTGGTTGCCACTCTATCTTTATGACGTGCGCAAGTTCGATATGAAGCAGGTCGGCTGGGTGCTTCCCGTCATCTATCTGATGGCCGATTTCGGCAGCGTTGGCGGAGGCTGGCTCTCCGGATATTTCATTCGCAGAGGCTGGCCAATTGGGAAATCCCGCAAGATGGCCATGGGGATTTGTGCGGCATTCATGCCGCTTGCGGTGACTGCCGTATTGGTGGAAAATCCCATCACCGCAATCATGTTGATGAGTTTAGCCACGGCCGCTCATCAAGGCTGGTCAGCCAATCTCTACACCACTGCTTCCGATGTGTTTCCCAAGAAGGCGGTGGCCTCAGTCATCGGAATTGGCGGGGCGGCGGGCGGCATCGGATCGTTCCTGCTTGCAACCTTGATTCCAGGCATTGTGATCAAGAATTTCGGCTACACCCCTGTGTTCCTTACCTACGGAGTTTTTCATTTGACGGCTCTTCTGTTAGTTCACTTGTTTATGAAAGACCTGGAACCCATCCAAGAGAGTTGATGGTTAGTTAATCGCTCAGGTGCGGGTATTTAACCTACATTGATACTGGACCGTCCCGGTTTGGCCCAAGACTATTCCTATAAGTAAAACACCTTAGAAGTAAGCAAGACTAGGAATTCAGAAAGTTCCTTAACGATTGCTTGGGGTGGAAATGCTTTTCGATCCAGAGCCGCAAAGACGGCAAGAAATACAGATGACGTTGTGGAATGCCGAGGCGTCGCGCAAGCCGGAAACGATACCTTCCGGCTTTTTAGGTTTGGACGCTGCGCTGCAAATCGGAGGTTTACCTCGCGGACACATGGTGGAAGTCTTTGGGCCAGAATCCGTGGGGAAATCAACAATCGCGCTACAAGCGATTGCTGCCGCGCAGCATGCCGGATGCCAGGCCGTGTATGTGGACGCCGAAGGCGCGTTTGACGCCTCCTATGCCGCACGGCTTGGCATCGATTTGAGTTCTCTACTATTCATCAGGCCAGATAGCGGCGAACAGGCCTTTCGCGTTCTGTTGCGGTTGGTGCAATCGGGCACCATCGATTTGGCTGTGATCGATTCCCTTTCAGCGCTATCGAATGACAGCAATGATCCGTTTGTCCATAGCGGCATGTGCGCCAACTTTCTACGGCGTCTGTCGGTTCAATTGGCACGCAGCCGTTGTTGCCTTATGATTGTGAATCAGCTTCGTTCCCGTGTGGTGGAAATGGGCCTTGGGCCAGAGGAGACAACCACCGGAGGCTGGTCAGTGAAGCTGTACGCTTCGATTCGTGCGGACATGAGAACCACAGAAGTATTGCATCGCAAGAATAAAGCGACGGGGCAGAAGATGCGGATGAAAATCGTGAAAAACCGTCTCGCTCCGGGCTCGAAAGAACTGAACCTGACGCTGGCATTTGGCGAAGGGTTTTCGGCGGAACTGGATCTGCTGGAACATGGTTTGGAAGAAGAGTTGATTCTGCGGGAAGGCGATGATTTGGTTTACGGTGGATTGATTCTAGGTTCCAGCATGGAGGAGGCGGCATATTATCTAAAGCAGCGGCCGCGCCTGGGGGATAGCTTGCGAAATTTGCTGGAAAAAATGATGGGATTGCCGCAGCGGAAGTCCGCAGGGCTGCAGTTAGTTGGAGAAAAAGAAAGAACCATGTCGGCCTGAACGCGGCAGCAAATAATGTAGTAAACTCGAACTCCAATGCAAACACTTGGCCTTTCACCGAACACGACTAAGGTAGAGCCGATCTGGAAAACTTGGTTGTGGCCTGATGTTTCTGATGAGATTTCGGCCAAACAGGCGGCCAAGAACGCCATGTACGGAACTTTCTTTATTTCTGCAGTAACATCGCTTGCCGCCATGTTTCGGTATGTTCCGGCGGAATCACTCATCGACGCGCTGCTCTTTTTTCTTGCTGGCGTTGGCATTGGAAAAATGTATCGGGCAGCCGCCATCTTCGGCTTCGCTCTTTACGTATTTGAGCTAGCTGTGGCGATCAGTTCGGGACAAGGTTCGGGTGGCGTTCTGCGGATGGCTCTGCTGCTTCTGCTGTTCACTGCCATACGCGCGACGTTTTCCTACAACAAACTAAGAACCCAGCCACCGCTTTTGCCAAGTGCCGAAGTCCCTCCGAATTAACTACTCATCGGCGCTCAACCGCACCTGATCAGGCGAAGGTAATTGTGCAGGCAATGGAATGG
>JAYTTF010000037.1:0-33564 GCA_043745195.1 Bryobacterales bacterium
TGTCTTTACTACTATCCAAACAACAAAAAAACAAAACAACAAAGGAGCCCGGCCTAAAGGCCGATCTCCAGGCTCATCCTTCGATGAGAATATGCTACAACAACTTTATTTCTTGACAATTTCACGTCTGCGGGCTCGAAAACTGTGGTTTTAAGAAGTCCCTTAAAACGAAGACGATAAGCGACCTGTCACCATCCCCGCTGAATGCAAGGGTAAAGTTTTAGCGCATCTCCTCCGATTGCCAAGCGTGGGAATAGTAAAACCGCAATCGGCCATATTTTTATCGATACCCTCAGGAGGTCTTTTCAAAATGAGGTACTTAGCCAATTGGGCTGAAATAGCTGTAGTCGCCCTGACAATGGTTTGCCAAGCTGCGGAAACCAGCTTGGCCATTCGCAATCCTCAACTTGGGGGCGTCCTGGACGAGCAGGCACGGCAGTTGCGGATTATTGAAGGAGTGCCCGGAGCAGCTAACCTGATGGGTTCGGTGTCCGATGCTGGAGCGCCTATTTTGCAGGCTTGGTTCTCGCCGAATGCAAAGCGTGCCCTGGTGCGGGTTTCCGGCGATACCCCCGGCCTTGCAGTAGCGGATTGGAATGTCCAAACCTTAGTATTTACGCGGGCTGAATCTCTAACGGGTCTGGCCGACCTTGCAGCCATTTCTCCTTCCGCCAAGGCTTTCACGCGCGCTCTTTCCGGAAAAATCGAATCCTGGCAAATTGGCGCTGGTACCCTCCAGCTTCTTTGGACGGCTGATGCCCCTGACGGCCTTTCTGCTTTGGCTGTGTCCGATGATGGGGCACTAATCGCCGCAGTTGTGCCAGATGGCATCCAAGTTTTTCAATCTTCGGGACGAATTTCCACCGTTGCCGGAAAATCTGCTTTTGGGGCGATGAATTTCGCCCACAATTCCCACGCCTTCCTATTCGGCGAGGAAAGCAGCGGCAAAGCACTGTTCTTTGAAGATGTGCTGGCGCAGGCATCTGCTGAACTCAGTTGGGACGTTGTTGCCGGCGAAAAGCTGGTAGGTGCAGGTTTCAGCGGCGACAATCAACTTCTGGCATTCGCCGCATCCACTGAGAGTGCGGGACGTGTTCGAGTTTCAAATCTTGCAGGTCAAAACATGACGGTTCTTGATTTGGACGCCCGTCCAATCGGATTGTACCGTGCACTGGGGAACGCAGTTTTTCAACTCAGTACTTCTTCCAAAGGCACTATATATCTGCTCGATGCAGACTCTGCTGAAGCTCGTCTGGTAGCTGTTCCTGGTCAAGAGGTGGTCAATGAATAAGTGGTTTCTTGTTGTTCCTATATTTTTGGCGTTGACGCCATCCACCGTTCGGGCGCAGACCGTCAGAAGCAATGCAGGCTTCACGACGAACAAAATTCCCGCCAACGACGACGGCTCCGGTCCGCTTGTGAATTTAGGTTTCACCATTAATTTCTTTGGACAGATTCGTAGTTCCGGGTACGTCAATAACAACGGCAATATTACGTTTGACAGCGCACTTGCTTCGTTCACGCCGTTCGGGCTCGATGGGACACGCCGCGAGATCATTGCCGCCTTTTTTGGCGATGTGGATACTCGTGCGCGTGGCTCCAATCTGGTCACTTATGGAAACGATACGATTAACGGACGCAGTGCCTTTGGCATTAACTATGTAAACGTCGGCTATTTCAGCACTCATGACGACAAGCTGAACTCATTCCAATTGATTCTTATTGACCGCAACGATCTTGGTTCTGGTAACTTCGATCTGGAATTCAATTACGACAAAATTAAGTGGGAAACCGGAGAAGCCAGCGGAGGTGTTGGCGGATTAGGTGGAGTCTCGGCAGCTGTTGGCTGGTCCAACGGAACAGCATTGCCCGGAACTTCCTTCATGCTTCCAGGATCACTTATTCCTGGCTCGTTTCTAGATAATGGTCCGCGCTCCCTGGTGAATCGAAAACAGTACACCAGTTCTGTTGGAATACCTGCGGGCAGATACAGTTTCCGCGCACGCAACGGCTTCCTGCTCCCCGGATTGGCTATTGTTGGTTCAAGTATCATCGGACCCATTACCTCCGGCGAGCCCTTCGCCACACCTTTGATTGCAGTAGGTGGTACTACCTATCGCTGGACCATTCAAACCGACCCGGGTCAAACCATTCCCTGGCTTAACCTCAGTGCTGCGGGCATCCTCAGCGGGACGCCACCCACCCCAGGAGTCTATGACTTCACAGCCACAGTAGCTAGCAAAGTGGAAGATGCAGACCTGACCGACGTACAACGGGTTACCATCACAGTCGTCCCACCCACGCTTTCGATTTCCGAACGGAGCTGTCCATTGGTAGTTGCAACTGCCGGAGTTCCTTACACGGCCCGTTTGGCCGCCACAGGAGGCGCAGCACCATATGTTTGGACTTGGGGTGATACTACCATTCCGGGTTTGACTCTAACCGAAGCCGGGGTTATTGCAGGAACACCTGCTCGTGCCGGGAATTATGCTTTCAACTTACGAGTTGCCAGTTCCCGCGCCGGCGCAGCAGATCCGGGTAGCCGTCAATGTAGCTTAACGGTACAAGCCGCTTTCCCTGAGCCCACCATTGCTTCCTGTCCAGCAACTACAGGTACTCTCGGAGTTCCCATTTCCGAGCCGTTGCGTGCAGGTGGCGGTAATGGCCCCTATCAGTGGTCAGTAAGCGGCACCCTTCCAACAGGACTGGCTGTCACCTCCACTGGATCGCTATCCGGTATTGCTGAAACTCAAGGAGCCTTCAATTTTATCCTGGGCATTGTGGACCAAAACGGGAAGTCGTCTACAAAAAATTGTTCCATGACTATTGCAAAATCAGTGATCAACATTGCCACGGCTTGCCCGCTTGCCGGCGGTATCACGGGAACCCCTTATTCCCAAAAACTGTCTATCAACGGCGGGGTTGCTCCTTACACTTGGTCCACATTGGGGAATTTCCCAAGAGGTCTGACCATTTCTGCTGACGGCTCTATCGATGGCCGTCCGAATGACGGTGGGGCATACCAATTCCGCTTGCAGGCCGAAGACGCTAGCGGCAACAAAGCCTCTGTTGCGTGCAGCCTTATTGTGCAACGAGCCGTGCTAAGCATCAACTCCTGTCCATTGCCGCCCGGCAATTTTTCCGCAGCTTATCGCCAGCCTTTGTCTGTCGTTGGTGGCATGGAACCGCTTATTTGGACTTCCACAGGCCGATTGCCTTCTGGACTCTTCGTTTCCAGCCAAGGTCTACTAAGCGGCGTGCCTTCCGAAGCTGGGGATTTCGTCTTCCAAGTGGGAGTTAAAGATGGCAACGGGCTTACAGCAGCGCAAGAATGCCAACTAGCCATTGAGCCATCTCCGCTGCAACTCACAACCGGTTGCCCGGCAAACACACCAGCAATTGGAAGTAGTTTTACTTTCCAACCAGTGGTCTCCGGAGGCATCGCCCCCTATCGCTGGTCCATGAACGGGACGCCCCCTCCCGGCTTGAGAATGAACCTCAACGGATCCATCAGTGGTTCAGCCACTCAACTCGGTGCCTTCACGTTTGAAACTGTTGTGCGAGATTCCAGGTCACGAGAAACCAGCTCTATCTGCACTGTCGCCACAAAACTCCCTGGCCTGCCTCAAATCAGTGTGACTGGGCCTAGTGGGCCGGTAGCACCGGCAACTAGCCAGCTTCCCTTCGCGCTCGACTTGGCGGAAGCCTACCCACTTCCCGTCGAAGTGGTTGTTGGACTAAAGACTACTGCCGAAACCGGTACCGCAAACGGGGATGCCAACCAGTCCGATCCATCCATTCGGTTCGCAGGCGGTCAACCAACGCAGTCTTTAACTATTCCGGCGGGTATCAAGAGAATGGCAATTCCGGTCATGTCCAGCGGCACGGTGGCTTCGCAAACCTCTATCGCTGTCATCAAGCTCCGGGTTGCAGGTTCTGATTTGCCATTGCTTCCACCTGCTGGCATATTCTATGTAAGGCAGCTTGCTCCAGTATTGACAGATGCCTGCTATCGCATAGCCGCCCCTGGCCTGCAACTGGAATTGACTGGCTACAGCACCAGCAGGGACCTTACCTCCGCCAGCCTTACGCTTAACGGTACGAAGCTGCCAAATATTGCTTTGGCGGGATTTGCCGGTGACTATTTCCTCAGTCCGCTGTCCATCAGGACCGGTGGTTCGTTCTCAATCGCAGCTCCAGTGACGATTGTAGACTCATTCAAGGTGGATACTCTTACAGTGCAAATCACCAATCGCAGCGGCGTATCGGCATCACGAACTGTTCGGGTCTGTCAGTAGAAATTACAAAATGAAAAGGACCTCGCTTGCGAGGTCCTTTCATTCTTAAGCGCCGAAGCCTTTTCGTCTATTTCTGTGCAACCAAAACGCGCGATGGGTAAAACCCCTGCCGTATGATGCGGTCGCTTTGAATCCGGAAATCCAGATCCTTGATCAACCCCGGAACGGTCTGCTCAACTTGCCTTCCCCAAAATGCCGGAGCTATGGATCCAGCAACCCTGTAAGCGCGGTTGAATAGTTCTTTGTTCTGCCCAATCAGAACCAGCGCCAGCCGCCCCTTATGCCGAAGTACTCGATGGAGCTCTTCCAGCACAGGTACCACATCTTCATGCCCCAGCAATTCCAAAAGGTAGCAACAAACTACCGAATCAAAATAGCCATCGCGGAAAGGAAGCTGGCGCGCATCCACTGCCTGACAATGGGCGCCGCTACCTGGGAATTCTCGACGCACCTGCCGTTGTGTCTTGGCCGCCATGTTCGGAGAAATGTCCACGCCAATGGTTTGGCCGCGACGATTCTTCTCCACCAGTCTCCGGAACATTTCTCCGGAACCTGTGGCGACTTCAAGCACCCGCGATCCATCGGCGATTCCCGCATCATCAATCACGCATTTATGCGCCTTCGAATGAAAGAAAAACGTGGACGCCGGATAAATAAACGACACACGGTCATAAACCTTGCGGGTACGATCCGCAATCGTCTTGGGCAATAGCTCTGATCTCAAAGCCAATGTTGGAAAATCAACTCGATTCAAACGCGAGCTCCTTCAAGTCAATTAAACAGTGTACGACCTTACGGCCCAACTTTGGGACAAGTCCGGAATATCCAACTGCGTCCGGGTACCTTCTCCCGGCTTGCTGTCGATGTACATCCGGTACTCTCCGTCAAACAAAACCTTCAACCGCTCGTTCACATTGCTCACGCCGATCCCTTGTTTAAACAGGTTTTCCAGCTTCGATTCGTCAATGCCAACGCCGTCATCTTCAATCACAATTTCTAGATTGCTCTCAACTAGCCTACTTCGTAAGCGAATGGTTCCGCCATTCAATTTTTTAGAAAGACCGTGTTTTATGGAATTTTCAACTATCGGTTGCAGCAACATACTTGGTACTAGCCGGTCCAGAGTCTGAGGCTCAACCTCTTTGATAAATTTTAATTTCTCGCCAAATCTTACCATTTCAATGGAAAGGTAGTCATCTATGAAAGCCAGTTCATCGCGCAAAGGCGTCAGATTGTCATCTTTCCGTAACAACTTTCTCAAAATATTTGATAATTTTAATATCGTAGTACGTGCCTGCTCCGGATTGGTTCGCACTAAAGACGAAATAGAATTCAGAGTGTTGAACAGAAAATGTGGATTAATCTGGCTGGTCAAAGCTCGTAGCCTCGATTCGTTCAGCAGCCGGCTCTGTGCCTCAAGGTTCATTTCGTTGCGAGTGTTGTTCCAGATCTTTAATGGAACCCCCACGCAGAAAACCGTAGTTACATAAACAGCCACGGTGGAAAGCCAATCCATGTTTTGCCAGTTGCCTTGAATACTAAACAAAAGTTTATCGTCAACCACAAGATCCAAGGTTCCGCGAAGAAATTCGGCAAACAGGATGGTCAATGCCATGAAGAGTTGAAATAGCGTACTTCCGCTTTCCGCTTTTCGCCGAACCAGCCGGTAAATGGTGACGTCAAAAAACGGTGAAAAGCGCCAAATTTCATCGGCATTGGGGGCCACGTCGCGCATCAACCCCCCCAACACACCCACTCCTGCCAGCAAGACAACGGAAAAGTACTCGCCATTGAACATTGCCGGCAGGGAAAGCAAAACGCCACCAGTAAGTCCTGTCACATAACCGCCCAAAGCGCCAGCCAATAAGCTGCCCTCCAGACTCAGGTCCGCAGCCTGGTAATTGTTGTTTGTCAGAATCCGGGCTGCTGCGCCCGCACCGAAAATGGTGGCGAACCCCAGCGCCATCATCATGCGCTGTTTCGCTGTTCGTTGGTCTCGCAGCAACATCCTGCAAAATGGGCCGGATCGCAGGAGAATGCTTGCCAGCGACGCCGAAACAGCAAGCTTCAACAGCAGGGTGACCAAGTGTTGTTCAAGCATCGCGTCGTTTAAGAATAGCGTTCATCCAGTGATCTTCATCTACATCTGCCGCTTTAGACATTATAATATTTATAGGCGTATCCTCATCCTTAATATTTCATGACAAAAAATGGAGCTTTTCGACTGGAAAAAGTGGCGGAAGCCGATTTCCCCACTGAGTACGGGCAATTTCGAATCTTCGGCTTCGTAGGGCATTTTCCTGGCAGAATTGAAGAGTCTGTGGTGCTTCGCATGGGTGATCCCAATTCCGCCGCGCCGCCCTTAGTCCGCATCCATTCCCAATGCCTCACCGGTGATGTGTTTCACAGCTTGCGCTGTGATTGCCGCGCCCAATTGGAAATGGCGCTGGAAATGATCGCCAGTGAAGGGCAGGGCCTTCTGATTTACGAACACCAGGAAGGTCGCGGCATCGGGTTAATGAACAAACTCAAGGCTTACCAGTTGCAGGATGACGGTGCCGATACTGTGGAGGCCAATCAAATGCTTGGCTTTGATGCCGATCTTCGCAATTACCAATTGCCAACTTCAATTCTGCTGGCGCTAGGCGTCCAGCGCTTGAAGCTTCTTTCCAATAACCCTGAGAAAATTGACGCTATCACTAAAGCCGGCATTCACGTCACCGAACGGGTCCCCTGTTTAATTGAGCCGCAAAAGCACACGGGCCTTTATTTGCGCACTAAAAAAGAAAAAATGGGTCATCTTCTCGATTAGCGAATTCACGGTTAACAATCTTCCGGTTGACTTCGCCCTTGCTTGTGGATTAACTTCATGGTGACAAGGAGTTGTCGTAACGTGGAGTTGTATTGTGACTCCCCATCAAACTGCGTATGCCAAAATCAGGCGGAGATCTCCAGCCCATCCATGAACTCCTGGCTTCGGAATTGAGTTCCGTTGACCAGGCGGAAGAGTTTGTTATGTCCCGCGCTGAGTCCATCGGCTTTGATGAGGATGCCCGTTTAGATCTCGGTCTCGCCGTCCGGGAAGCTATGGTGAATGCCGTTGTTCACGGTAATCAATATAGCGCCGAAAAAAAAGTCCGCCTCGATATTCAAAATTCCATCGATAGTCTGCGCGTCACCATCCTTGATCAAGGAAACGGGTTTGAGCTTAAAGCAGTTCCCGATCCGCTCAATAACGACAATCTCATGAGGACCTCAGGTCGCGGTTTGCTCATGATGCAAACCTACGTCGATGAGCTTACTGTAAAAAGAGCCCCTAACGGCGGTACTGAAGTTATCATGGTGAAGTACCTGGCATGACCAGAATCCAGTTGTAAATATTCAGGAGAAAACCTAAAATGAGTTTGAAGTTAACCACCCGGCAAGTAGGCGACGTCACCGTGATGGATGCCGTTGGAAAAATCACTCTCGGAGAAGGATCCTCTGTTTTTCGGGATTCCACAAAAGAACTGCTGGCTGGCGGCCACAAGAAAATTCTGGTAAATCTGGGCGAAGTGAACTACATCGATAGCTCTGGTATTGGCGAGTTGGTTGCCGCTTTCACCACTGTGTCCAATTTGGATGGCCAACTGAAACTTCTTAGCCTCACCAAGCGCGTTCAGGACCTGCTGCAAATCACCAAGCTCTATACCGTTTTTGAAGTCCATGACGACGAGGCAAAAGCCATCCGAAGCTTTTCCTGAAATTAATATTTATTAATTTTGAGAAAATAACCCCATAAAACGCACTACCTTAATTGACTAGGGGGGGTGGCACTTGAAACCGCTCCTTCTTGGGGGATTGCGGATATGGCGATTGACGTAGCAAAAGTTCGGACCACTGTATTGGTTGCCGACCCCCAACCCTTCATTCGTGAGAGCATTGCTGCCCTCATCGAAAAGGGACCGTACCGCGTTATTTCACAGTGCGAAGATGGCGAAGCGGTACTTCGCGAGGCAATTGAAAAGAAACCGCAAATCGCCCTGCTCGAGATGCATTTGGGGAAGCTCTATACCCTTGAGGTTGTGCGCAAAATGCGGCACCTCAATCTTCCTACCCGAATCGGAATCCTAAGCAATCAAGGTGACCGGAAAACTGTTATTGAAGCCTTACGCTGTGGCGCTCACGGCTTTTTTCTAAAGGCGGGTTGTTCCAAAAACCTGTTCGACGGCTTTGAACAGATCATCGCTGGTGGCATTTACGTTGCCCCTCAGTTGGAACTGGAAAAGATGTTTGTCACGCCGAAAGGTGGCAGCGAGCAGCAGGATCCCATTCAAACTCTTAGCGCCAGAGAGCATCAGGTGTTCAGCATGTTGGTAGAGGGTATGAGAGCCAAGGAAATTGCCGGGCGTCTGGACGTGAGTCCGAAAACAATAGATACTTACCGCGCTAGCCTGATGCGAAAGCTGGATATCCACGATGTGGCCGGTCTGGTGAAGTTCGCCATCCGCCGCAACTTAACCTCTATGCCAGCGCACATGGGCGCTTAAGCTTCAAAAGTTTTGCGACAGTTCGATTCACTTGGGCATCCCACCTAGTGTGCGCTCTCCTATTGTATTCACCCTGATTTTTTCTACTGCTTTCCTCTCCCCCGCTCAAGACACAGCCGGTGTTGGCTCCATATCCGGTGCGGTTCTCAACTCCAGCGGACTGCCCGCCCCAAGCATCCGAGTTTGCGTGCTAACTACCGCTCGCTGCGCTACCACTGATGATCAGGGTCTTTTCCGCCTCACAGAAATTCGCGCAGGTTCCTACCAATTGGAAGTCACATCGCCGGAACTACCGAAAATTACTAGCGCCACCTTGGTTGTAAGAGCCGGCTTGGATGGCACCATCGAAATCAACTTGCCTAAGCTCGAGTCCACATTTCAAAGCATCACAGTATCTGAATCCGTCTTCGTGCCTTCCGAAGAAGTGAAAACTTCCGGCTTCCTGGTTCAGCGATACGAAATCTTCAAAGCCGCCGGAGCCCAACAGGATGTTTCGCGCTACGTGCAAACTCTTCCCGGCGTCGGCATTGGAACCAATGATTTTCGCAACGATTTAATTGTCCGCGGAGGCAGCCCGCTTGAAAACCTGTTCGTCGTCGACAACGTCGAAATCCCCAACATCAACAACTTTGCCAACTTCGCTTCAGCAGGAGGCACAACCAGTATTCTGGATGCCGATCTCATTCGCGACGTCACGTTTCTCACCGGCGGTTATCCAGCCCCATTCATCAATCGGACGTCCAGTGTATTGCAAATCGCCCAACGCGAAGGCAGCCGGGAAGCATTAGGCGGGCGAGTCTCCTTGGGCTCTGCCGGCCTTGGAGCTATCCTCGAAGGCCCTATCCGGAAAGACCGGGGCTCCTGGGTGTTTTCTGGAAAGCGAAGCTTCCTGGATGCATTTACTAAGGACATCGGATTTGGTGGTGTGCCTGTAAATTACAATTTCAACACCAAGGCATTGTACGATCTAACTTCTCGCGATCGCATCTGGTTGGTGAACTTCACCGGCATCGACAAAATCCGCTTAGGGGCCACCGATACGCCTCGTAAGAGCACAGATGGAGACTCGGAACTGGATCTGTTGGATATCCGCTACCAAGGCTGGCGGTCGGCCACCGGATTGAACTGGCAGCGCCTGCTGGGAGATCGCGGAGTCGGGTTGTTGGGCGTAAGCCACTCACAAGCAAATGTCACGCAAAGCACCAAAGACCTTTTAAAGTTCGGGCTGTCCGCACCATCCGTTCCGGCACTCATTGAAAAGACGCCATTCCTGTTTCGCGAAGATAGCGGAGAATCGGAGACCACTGTGAAGTACGATCTCACAACCTACCTGCCCTTGCTTAATAAAATTCAGACCGGCATCAGCTTCAAATCCTTTCGATTTCGCTATTACACCCAACAGCCTTTTGGAAGAGACAACCCATACTCTGCAGTCCCCAACCAGAACCCGTTCCTATTGGATAAAACCTTAACCACTTCCCAAACCGCTGCGTACCTGCAATCCACCCGAAACCTCACTTCGCGGTTAAACCTTACGTGGGGAGGCCGTTTCGATAACTACCAACTCCTTCAGGAAAATCGCTTCAGTCCGCGGTTAGGGCTCAGCTACCGTCTTAGTGATCGACTCAGCCTTCGTACCAGTTTCGGAACTTACTATCAGCAGCCCCAGGCACTATTCGTAGTGGTGTTCCCGCAAAATCGAGGACTGAATCCGATTCGCGCCACGCACAATGTCGGCGGCATGTCCTACCTGTTCAGCCCCACTCTTCGTATGACGGCTGAGGTTTATCAAAAGGACTACAGCAATTATCCAGTCTCCACGCAATTCCCCAGTTTTTCATTAGCAAACTCCGGCGATACCTTCGCTGTTAGCGATCTGCTATTGCCCTACTCGAGCGCTGGCCGCGGGCGCGTTCGGGGAGTTGAGTTTTTCATCGAAAAGAAATTTCGGGATCGTTGGTATGGGCAAACAAACGTGTCTTACTCAAGAACCAGGCACGCCGGACTCGATGGAATCCTTCGCCCGGGTACTTACGATTATCCTGTAATCCTCAACGCCGTTGGCGGATATCAACTAACTAAAAAATGGGATCTTTCCGGACGATTCGTTTACCTGTCGGGCAAACCCTACACGCCTTTCAACGAGATTCTTTCCCGCCAGCAGAATCGCCGGATTTTCGATCTTACTCGCGTTAACGGGGTGCGCGCTCCAGACTATTTACGCCTCGATGTACGGGCAGACCGGACATTCAAAGTACGCGGCAAGCCGGTACTGATCTTCGTCGGGATTCAGAATGTCAGCAATCGTCGGAACATTGCCCAAGCAACGTGGGACCGAAAATTGAATCAGGTTCGTTTCAAACGCCAACTCGGTTTGTTTCCCCTGATTGGTTTGGATTGGAAGTTCTGACGCTAAACTGGAATCATGAATTGGAGCCGCATCGCCGCATGCCTTCTTAGCTTGGCCGTAATCCTGGGAGCTTTCGGCACGCATGGATTAAAGAGCCGCCTGGATGCCTACCAAATGGGCGTTTATGAAAAAGCGGTGTTCTACCATTTCATCCACGGCTTAGGAATGCTGTTCGCCGCTACCACTGCCAATTTGTCCCAGCAATCCAGGGCTCAAATTTGCAGCCTGTTCGCGTTAGGAATACTACTATTTTCTGGTTCACTGTACTGCTTGGCCATTAGCGGCGTCACAATCCTGGGGGCCATTACGCCATTGGGTGGCGTGGCGTTCATCGCTGCCTGGATGTGGATGGCTTGGAAACTGAGCTAGAACTCCAGCCGATGCTTCTGCGCATCGATTTTTTTCGCTTCAATGCCAGGCACACTTTTCAATTCCGCAAGATTCTTGAATTTAGCTTTTTCACGGGCTTGAACAATCAATTCAGCTTCCTGCGCAGAAAGCGCCAACGCAGTCTCCAGCTCCTTCGCGGTTGCTGAGTTCACCTTAACTTTTGGCAGAGCCTTAATGTTCGCTGTCAGGTATTGCACCACGTCATAGAAATCCTCTTCCGATCCTTTAGCCCCGCGCTGCACCATATCGGCAACAATGGCACCCCAGCCATCTTCGGAATGAGGTTTTCCCAAAACGATTTCCGCGCCATGACAACCGTTGCACAGTTTTTGAGTTACGGTTTTCCCTGGAGCATCGGGCAACTGAGGTTTGTCCTGCGCAAAAACTAGGGCAGTCAGCATTAGACCGAGGCATGTAAGTGGAAGACAGTTTTTCATCGTCACTAGTTTACAAGACGGCGAAGGTTAGCTGGGCGTTACAATCCGAAATCCGAGAAGAGATCCGGGCAGGAGATCCGGGACGGGGGCGTAATTCCTTGAATGATACCTAAATTACTGAAACTGAAGACGTGCAGGGTAATTGCACCCCCGTCCCGGATCTCCTTTTATGAATTGCTTATAACTGCGTCTCGCCAGCAGGTTTTGGTGCCGCTGGGGGTGCCGGAGTTACTGGAGGCACCGGAGCCTTGCTTTCTGCTGCTGCCTTACGAATCGTCACATTCCCGCGATTGGTATGCGCTGTGATCACCGGACCTTGCCCGGTCGATCCCGTCAGCTTAGCCCTTCGGCCCTGCTCTTCAGCTTTCAACGGATCGCCCCATTCGTTCTCTACTTCGCCTTTATCTGTAGTCGCGCTCAACTCAAACCGCGCTGCTGGAGGAAGCGAAATATCTACCCGGCCCGATCTGGTTGTCGCATCAATCTTGCCCATCGGCAAACGGCCAGGTCTGATTTCAAGGTCTCCACGATCCACCGAAACTTCCAGCGAGTTAGTGAAGTCGCTCAGTTCCACATCTTTCGAGTTGGATGTCAATTGAATTGGCCCTGTAAGGTTCGATCCGCTGATATTCCCTGAACTGATCCTTACCGTCCCAGGAATCTTTTCAATCCGGAAAGTCGTGCGGGCGCTTTCAAAACGGAATGTCTTTTGGATACTGCGAAACTGCATGTCGCCAGTATAATTTCCATTCACCGTAAGGGTCCCTTCAATGTTCTCGAACTCCAGGTCGTTCCCCCGTCCGCTCTTCACTTCCACAGAATTCCTGGCATTAGATACACGAATAGAATCACTGCGGCGCAAGTCCAGACGTACGGGACCGCCAATATTTGCCAATCGAACTCCTGCATTGTCGGAATTGATATCCACCCCGCCCTGGATATCGTTCACATCAAAATCTCCATATCGCCCGCGCCCTTCAATCGATGTGCCCCTAGGCACTTTCAGGTCAAAATCTATCTTCACTTGGGCTGAGTCCGCAACGCGGTCGTGATTCATGCGGATGATGATCACATTGCCCTGATCCACCATTTCAAATGGCGTCACTTTGTCGCTTCGGTCAGCCTCACTGCGATTAAAAGATCGAATCTGTTTGCTGCCGGAAACTTTCACTTCGTTTGAATCCGTGCCGACAATCCGCACATTGCCGCGAAAGGATTCAATGATTACACGAGGCGTGGTCGTCTTCGCCATCTTTGAACCGGAAACAGGGTAATCAAATGGTTCACCCAGCATTTCAAGCCCACGCATTCTGAATCCTCGTGGCCAATTGTGGTTCATGCGCCCGCCATAAAGTACACTGGTTCCAAGAATGGTCAAGACAATGGCCAACGTCCATTCCCCACCGGAAATACCAAAGCGAGGTAATGGCCGGCCCTGGGTATGCCAGTTCAGAATTTCAGCCAAGCGGAACAGTCCCCAACCTATCAGCACAAAAGGCCAATAGGTGCTCAGCAAACTGAGGATGGGAAGATCGGGCCTAAGATTGTTCAGTAGAAAAAAAGCACCAATGCCAATCAGTAAAATCGGTCCGGCAAATGAACGTTGTCTCATTTTCTTGTTCTCCCTGCCCTTGGTTACGGATTCCCTACCACAGGAGTTCCGTCCATTCGATCCACCAGCCGCAAGATTCCGTAAATAATCAACATCACCGGCCACGTGTGGTTGATGGAAAACCCGCCCATCGAATCAATGGTCAAAAGGATGCCCATGACGATCATCATGATTGGCCCGCGCACTGCCTGGAACAAAGTCCCGGATGGCGGAATAAAAGGAGAATAAGCTTGGCGCTGCTGCGGCATCTGTGGTGGTACTGGGGGCATTGTTGTACTCATTGCGCGCCTCCCTGGGATCTTTCAAAAAGCATGTAAGCACCCATGGCAATTAGGGCCACTGGCCAAAACTTAGCAAGTTGATAGAAGTGAAAAATGTCAAAGTTATTCAGAAGAAACAAAACACCAAACACCATCAGAAGCACTGGTCCAACAGGCAAACCGGAATTATTTTTGATGGGGAACAAGCTGGAAAATTCATCTACCGCACCACCAGTCAGTTTTCGCTGAGCGGTGTGATAAGCCTCAAACGCCATATAAGGTACCCAGGCGATACTCAGAATCACGAAAATCGGAGTCATGTCTCGTGTCTCATGCGAACTGGCGATGCTGAGCAAAGTCCCAAAAATAACAACGTGCAGCAACCCCTTGGCATACTGTCCGTTGTAAATTGCGCCCACCCCTGGAATTAGGCCCAGTATAAACGCCAAGCCCGGTGAAGCCGACGAACCCATAGCTGCGGCTGGGGGGGCAGCAGTCCAAGGGGAATCAGCGGCGCTTGTTGCCGGAACATGTTCTGCACAGTAAACCACGCCCTGCACTAATTTTTGCTCGTCCGGCGCCAACTGCTTGCCGCAGGACCGGCAATACGAAATCGCATTTGGTATTGTATTTTCCAATGTAGTTCTCCCCCCGCGAAATTACTTCTTGCTGCCGTCAGGAACACCGCTTTCTGAAGTGGCTCCGCCCGCCTGATCTAATTTCTGCTGCTGGACGCGGCGCTCTTCTTCGTCCTGCTCATTCCATTCCCGCAAGCGAGTCTGAATCTCGTAGACAACCTTAAGATTTTCGTAATATTTCAAAGCACGTTCCCAGCCGCGATGCACATTATCATCCAGGGCGTGGTATACCTTCACCGGATCCAAATCCGCCGGTTTCAGTTGCGTGTTTATGCCGGTAATTCTTCCCAACATGGAAAACGAAAGAATGGTCATTGCCATACCCATTGCAAACTTCGGTTGCAACACCGGTTCCAGCAGTCCGCGAATCCAACCCATCAAGCCGCTGCGTTTAGCCATTGGCGGCCGATCAAACAAAATCTTTGTGACTAGTTGGCCAGGAATTTCCACTGGGGTAACGCGTTCTATAAATCCTGTTGCGGCACACACGTCGGCCATCATCGCCTGGCAGGCAGGGCAGGCTGCAGCATGTGCTTCCACCCGTTCCCGTCCCTCGGCGTGCAACGTGTTGTCCACGTAGTCGCAAAGCAGAATCTCGAATTCGTTACATTCCAACAGCGTCATCATATCCTTTACTTGCTTAAATCGTCACGTTTTGTTTCCGCAACACTCTTGCCAATTCCGCTCTTCCCCGGTTCAATCGCGATTTTACCGTTCCTTCCGGAACTTCCAGAATAATCGCAATCTCCCGATACTCCAATTCTTCCAGATCCCGCAGAATCACCGTTTCCCGTAATTCCGGCGATAGCTTAGCTAAAGCGCCTTGCAGCATCTCCGAAGCTTCCCGGCCAGCCACCAAACCATCCGTTCGGTTGAATGCAGTGGGCTTTTGTTCAAAGGTCATCAGTTGACCTTCAATGGAATCGGACACCCGATCCATTTTCGTTCGCCGGTAATGGTCAATCAACAGGTTGCGCGTCAATCGCGACATCCACACTGTGAATGAACCCTCTCCTGCGCGAAACGACTTTAAAGTTTTGAAAATTCTGAGAAAGACTTCCTGCGTCAAATCCTGCGATTCGCTTTCCTTCCCGGTGAATCGATAACAAATTCCATACACACGCCGGGAATGGACCTTCACCAGATCATCCCAGGCAGTATCCTCGCCGGACAAACAGCGTTCCACCAAACCTGCATCACGCGAATGTGAAACGGCGTCGAAGCTAGTATCCAATCGTGCACCCCAGCCAACTTGCGGCATTGCGCCCAGGAGTTCCACGCTTTGGAAATCCCGAATTGTTGTGACCAAAGTCATTGAACTCCTCACTCTGGTACCCCTCAGGATTTTTCATCCCGTTCGGCGTACACAAGTTGTTACGAGGATCTGGCATAATAAGTTCGCGCCATAAATTGGGAATTTAATCGCCCTGGAGCGCTGGGAACACACTATTCTAGCCCTATTGAGCCCCCTTTGGGAGAGACTATTCCACGATTGATTTCCCGCAAAGCACTGATCTGGCTTGCTTTGGCTATCGCCGCAGCCTTTTTTCTGCCTATTTTTGCCAGGCGGCTTAGCACTTTCGATTGGACCATGTTCCGCGCCACTTTTTCCAGTGTCAACTGGAATTGGATGGTGGCCAGTTGGATTTTGGCTCTGTCCACGTACGTCGGTCGCGTTTTGCGCTGGCAGGTGATGTTGGCTCCTCAGCGACATAGGTCCAGTTTTTGGGGCATCTTCGTAGCCACTGCCATTGGATTTACCGCCATTGTGCTATTTGGAAGGCCTGGTGAAATTGTCCGCCCTTACCTGATTGCCAAGAAGGAAAAGGTCTCCTTTTCTTCTCAATTGGCAGCCTGGTTTCTGGAACGGGTCTTCGACCTGCTGATTGTTCTGATTATATTCGGATTTGCACTGGCCTATTTTGAGCCTCCTGAAACCGTTCTTAGCAAAGGTATGCAATGGGTCTTCCATACTGGTGGAAAGTTGGTTTTTGCTCTTGGTGTTGGGTGTCTGGGATTCCTGATGGCAGCTCGCTGGATCAATCCGCAGCGAGTGGAAAATATAGCAGGCAAACTTCCGCTACCCCACTTGGCCCATGCCAGAATTCTCGATTTGTTGCATTCCTTTTTTGCCGGAATGGAATCTTGTCGAAGCCTCACCGCCCTGGGAAAGCTCTTCTTTTACACGATGTTCGAATGGGCTATCATCATCGGCTGCTATATTTGCCTGTTTCGCTCCTTTCCTTTTACCGCCCATTTCGCTATGCTGGACGTCTTCGTTTTCCTGGGTTTTGTCGCATTTGGTAGTATCATCCAGGTCCCAGGCATCGGCGGAGGTATGCAAGTCGTGGCAACTGCTGTTCTAAAAGAGCTTTTTGAACTCCCTCTGGAACAAGCTTCAGCCGTTGCTATTTCCATTTGGGCCACCACTTGGGTTACCATCGTGCCCTTCGGACTGCTACTCGCAATGAAAGAAGGACTGGAGTGGCGATCACTCAAACACATCAATACAATTGATGCTAAAGAAGAATCAAAGGAGACTTCCAATCCGTGACCTGCCCGTTTTGTGCATATCGTGAAGACAAGGTAATCGATTCCCGGGAGTCTAAGGAAGGCGATTCCATCCGCCGCCGCCGCCAGTGCCTTTCCTGTGACCGCCGATTTACCACCTACGAAAAAATCGACGAAATTCCATACATGATCATTAAGAAGGATGGACGCAGGGAGAAATTTGACCGGCAGAAGATTCTCAATGGCCTGATCAAGGCAGCCGAGAAACGGCCCATTCCAATGAGCCGTCTCGCAGCCATTGTTGATAAAGTGGAATCGAGACTATCCGACAATGCTGAGCGTGAGCTCCCAACAACAGAGGTAGGAGAAATGCTTATGGAAGAACTTCGCATTCTCGATAAGATTGCCTATGTTCGTTTCGCCTCCGTTTACAGGAATTTTGATGATGAAGAGGCATTCTTATCAGAGTTGAAAGAGTTAATTCGTGCAAAACGACCTGAGAAATAGTTGTCCAAAAACGCACTTCTTTACTAGTCAATCATCGTAACATTATGATTACAATTGAGAAACAGCAGCACCACCGTTGTGTTGTGCTTCTTTTATACAATTCGTAACTAAAGTGGTTCTGCTGCATCGAATATATATAGGAGGACCCGCCCTAAAGAAATCCTGAAAAAGGTTTCCACCCTTGAAATCAGGTATTAACAAAAGTCGAAGTCAGTGTTATACTCGACAGGGTACTTAAGACGTGTCCAATTTGGATACCGATAGGACAAACGGTCTCCTTATCGCCCCCCAAGTCTTATACTCCATGTTTTCCTAGAGTTACTGCGGGATAAAATTATCGATGGATCATTTTGAAGATCAGTTTCTAACCGATGCCGCCGAGCCTCTCGGACTTCCTTTTGACGAGGAAGCTAATTTCTTTCACCCGGAAGAAGTTCACGAAGGCGAAGAGTTCCAGGCAACACAACACGTTGAAGAGTCAATTTACACCGACGATCCGGTTCGCGTATACCTTCGTGAAATGGGCTCGGTCCCTCTTCTAACCCGCGAAGGCGAAGTGGAGTTGGCGCGTCGCATGGAACGCGGCAAATTCCGCATGCAAAAAGCTATCAGCCGTTCTGCTCTCATCCAAAATCTTGTCGTCGGTTTCGCCGAAACAGTTCGCAAGGGCGAGGAAGAGTTGGAAACGTTTGTGGACTTAGGGGAAACCGAGGAAGGCAGCGCCGCTGATGCCAAGCATCGCAAGGAAGTTATGCTGCAGTTCATGGACATCACCACTGTTCACAAAAAGCAGCATCAACTTTACGAAAAAATGCAGTTGGCCTTAGCCTTAAAAGGCCCTGCTGCAAAAACTCCCGCCGGACGCAAATCACGTCGTAGGGCAGTTGCAAAGTACTCCCGTTCCGTGGTCGAAGTTAGCCGGGCCATCCGGGCCATGCCGTTTCTCAACAGTAAGTGGAAGCAGTTCGGCAAAGAAATTGATCGCGGCGTGGAAGAAATCACCCACTTGGATCAGGAAGCTCATCGTCTGGAAGAACGCGGTGGGGCTCAGAATCAGGCTCGAATCCGGGATTTGAAGAAGGAAATTAAGCGCCGCGAACTAATCGCAGGTGCTTCGCTCAGCGACCTTCGCCACACTATAACCGTTATCCGTCATGGTGAGACTGAAGCCGAACGTGCCAAGAAAGATCTGGTGGAAGCCAATCTTCGCTTAGTTGTTTCCGTGGCCAAGAAATACGTTAACCGCGGCCTGCACCTGCTCGATTTGATCCAGGAAGGCAACATTGGTTTAATGCGTGCGGCTGACAAGTTTGAATATCGCCGCGGCTATAAGTTCTCAACATACGCAACTTGGTGGATTCGGCAGGCCATTACCCGTGCCATTGCTGATCAATCGCGCACCATTCGCATTCCTGTTCATATGAACGAGAGTATGAATAAGTTCCTGCGCGCCACCCGCGAGTTGGAAAAAGAGTTGGGCCGTGCACCAACTAACGAAGAAATCAGCCGACGTATGGACATTCCTGTGGAGAAGGTTCAGAAGCTGAAGACGATTTCCCGCGATCCAGTTTCCTTGGAAACCCCTGTGGGCCGCGATGGAGAATCGGCGCTCGGCGATTTGATTGAAGATCGTTGGGTGGGTTCGCCAGTGGACGCGGTTATCGAATCCAATGTCCGCGACGAGACTGCTAATATTCTGAAGACGCTTTCACCCAAAGAAGAAAAAGTGATTCGTCTACGCTTCGGTATCGGTTGCGAGCGGGAGCATACGCTGGAAGAAATCGGCCAGGAGTTCGATGTTACACGCGAACGCATCAGGCAGATTGAAGCCAAGGCATTGCGTCAGTTGCGCTCCCCGGAACGTGCAAGGCATTTGCGTGCGTTGTTAGCCGCAAGATAGGTTTTTCAAAGTAGTAACCTCCGAGAAACTTGCCAGCCCTCAGTGGGCTGGCTTTTTTTCGCCATCCAATCAGGGCGCGTTATTCACTCGCACCTTTGCAGGAAAAAATGACACCATTATCCTAAAAACGGCAGTTGCAAGCCGTAACCGGCACACTGTTTGTCCAATTCGTGAAATCCGGGACGGGGGTGCAATTCTTTTGCAAGTCTTCCGTAAGCAGAACATCTTCATCGAATTGCAGCCCCGTCCCGGATTTCGCAGCCCTCCGCACCTTAGTCCCACGCCGAGCCCCACGATTGAATTTAAAATCGAAAGACGCAACTGTCGGTGGGTACGGGAATTGATCTATGGACGGTGCGTCAACTGCCGTTTTTGGGATGAAAGCCAGCTGATCAGTTTTGCGAACGGGAGGAAAGCGTCAAGGGTTAAGTACTGGAATAATATTGGCGACCAATGTACGGAACAAGTCCGCCAATACAACACGTAAAAAGGGAGCTGAAAGCTCCCCTTTTTCCTTAGAAACGACCGGCACGTGTTAGTTGTGTTTTAATTTAGTTCTTGACCACACGCCTGCGAGCAAAGGCCAGCCCGCTAAGGCCAATGGCGAGGACGGCGTAGAAGCCGGGTTCAGGGGTCGCGCTGAGAACGACATTGTCATAATTGCCCTGTTGACCAGAAGAATTGAGGAGTATTTGAATTGGGGCGCCATTGTCCGCCAATGAAGCCGTGTAACTCGCGACAAACGTAGACCAATTACCTGGAGTTGGTGCCAGCCCAGTGGCTAAAATTGTATTTGAGCCAATCACAAGGGAAGCTGTGCCGAGAAAGTCCGCATCATTTCTGCGGCCCAGATCGACAAACAAAGAGTAGGTAATACCGGCCTGGGCAGTCGCGGTAACCGTTTGGGCAATTTGCCCACCGGCTGTTGAATACGCGCTGGTGAGGCCGTCTGAAAGTGTAGTGAAATAGTGAGTAGAGCCAAGTGTGCCCGGCTGAAATTGTCCGATATAAGCGGCGGTACCGGTAGTCATCCAGCCCGGGATTGTTAGACCGTTGCTATAAGAGCAATTTAAAGTCGTCACGGCGCAGTCCGAAAAATTCAATCCGCCCTGGGGCAAGATTTCAAAAGATGGATTGACCACCGCAATGTTAATGTTAGCTAAAACACATTCAGCAGATATGGTGGCGAGGATCAGCGCTTGGGCCATTGCACGAGATTGGAAAAACATTGACGCGTACTCCTAAAATGACACATTATTCCATATGGAATATGGTAGATAATAACCAATAATCGCGGCACTAGTCAAGAAATATTATGATGGAAACCTTAAATTGAGAGTACTGGGAAATCTCCCCGCAAACGTAGGGAATTGTACCCTACAAAATAGAAAAGGAGGAGCCGAAGCTCCCCCTTTTTTACTTAAATTGAAATGCCCACAGGTTAACTCTTAACACTGCGGCGACGAGCGAACGCTAAGCCGCTAAGGCCTATGGCCAAGGCGGCATAAAAACCAGGTTCGGGCGTGGTGGTTGCTTCGACCGAGTAAGTTCTTGATTCAGTAAACGTATTGATCATAGCAAAGGATTGATTTACATTAGTGGTGCCCGTGTACGTGTAATTTCCATCCTGAAAGTAAAAGATACCCGGTCCCGGTCCTGGATTTTGCGTTAGCGATATGTTCCCTTCATTCCCAGAGCCTGTGGTTCCACCATCACGCCACCCAAACCAATAATTTGAGCCAATCAAGGCAGTGCCGCCGGATTGCAAACCGAACGTGAACGCATTAATGCCATTGTTAATAACTGATTGTGTCTGACCAACTCCAACCACCTTGAAGTTGCTGCCGCCTGTATTCTCAAAAAGAAGCGGTGTAATCAGACTGTTTGGTCTTATTATCTGGTCAGCATAGAACCGCCAGGAGATAAGCGTTTCGCCGATATCGGTGATAGGAATGTAGGCGAAGACACAGCCCACGCAAGTATCACTCAGTTGCCGCTGTATTAATGGTGAACCGGTCGTGTTGGCAAATCCACTAATGCCAATGGTGGAGCCAACAACAGCCAGCGTCAATATGTTTTTCATCATCACTGATAACTCCTCAAGTAAATCTCTTACTATCTCACAACTTCCAAACTGGTTCAGTTTAGGTTTTCACAGTGCGGCGACGAATGAAAAACAAGCCGCTGACGCCGAGGCAAAGCACACCATAAAAGCCGGGTTCGGGTGTAGCGCTAATGCTTACATCGTCAATTATCGGCGAGGCTTCCGTTCCGCTGGTCTCATCGAATGTCAATGTATTCGCGCCGCTGAGGCCCGTGTAAAGAAAAGAAATTGTTGCCGTATTGAAGAAGAAGGTACCGGCTTGAACGGTCGCATATGTGGCACCCGTCCCCGTAAATGCAGTAGTTGCACCATTTATAGTGACGTCGAAGCCATATTGCGTCGCTCTGTTATCGCCCCAGTACTTGAAAATCAGATCATAGGTTGTGTTTGCAACCAAGCCTGTAATAGTTCTGGAAAGTTTTCCGGCAGGTTCGTTCAAGAGGATGCCGTAGTTGGTGGGAGATGCTGTTGCGGACCAAGCATAGACGTCGGCATTATTGACGTTCGTCCAACCTGCGGGTTGCCCCCCACCCAGAAAATAGTAATCGCCGAGTCCCCTTTGCGAATATTTTTCGTTGTTCGAGAAAAAAGGAAAGGCCAAGCCCGGCGCTAGGGAATTAAAATTCTCAGTGAACACGGAATTGGCTAGCGTCAATGGTCCAAGCAACATTATTGCTGAGGACAAGACGATTGGCAATCTGAGCAAGTTAATTCTTAATTTGGAAAACATATAGGCTCCGTTGATACTATAAAGTATTCCTAACGATATACGGTATTCACCTGTTGGTCAAGACTAAATGTTGGAAATTACTTATAAAAAGTACTAGTACCCTCAAATGTAGGGTACGCAATACCCCTAAAAATGAGAACGAAAAACACAAATGAGCCGTTATTCCCCAGAATTGAATTATATTGCCGAAAGCTATTTACACCCCGAGCGGCTAGGAGCGGAAACAAGCCGTTGATGTTGGGACAAAAGCACACCAGAAAGGCAGCGTCCTGGGAGTGACGCTGAGAATTAGATTGGTGACATTGAAGCTTGTGCCAGCCAGCAACCGTTGCAGTGACATTGTGATTGCAGCCTCACGATGATTTATGTTAGCAACTGAAGTACTAGCGCTAATTGGTGCAGTGTTCGAGTTTGAAAGGGAGAAGTCGCCCACAGCGCTATAGTTGGTGCTTTTGGTGCTTGCATATGCCGAAGCAGCGAATGCCGCACCGAAAAGGCAACATATAACCACGTTTCTCAATGATCTCATGCTTTGTTTACGGTTGCTTTTCATCGCTGATGGTCTGCCAATTCTTAGGACAGTAGCGCTATTGTAGGATTATTACCGGAGAGGGGTCAAGGATTAAGTACTAATGTGTAACAAAATGAGAGTACTGTGCGACTTGGTGGACCTACCCGCAAATAGGGGGGGGAGCATCCACCACAAAGAGTTCACTAAGGCACTGAGATCTTAAACCCTGTTGAGGTCCCCTGCTCATTCACAGCCACAACCGTAATTCCACGAACTAGCGTGGCCAAATTGGTGGTCGAGGAGTCCGAGCGGAGAGTGAACGGCAGTTGAATCGAAAACTGGCCGCCAAAACCGTTCGATGCCGTGCTTTGGAACCAGATGCGGGATGTGCCGGTCAGATCGATTGACGATTGTCCCAAGGTTTGACCGCTATCACCGGTGAATGTAAAGCTCATGGATTGCAGGGAGCGCGTCGTTACATAGCCGGACACGGTGACAACGAAGCTTGTATTCGTCTGCGACCCGACGCTGCCGCTGAGCAGCACGGGGGCGGTCTTGGGGACATCCAGTTTCAGTTGGGCCGGGTTGCGCGGCGTCAAGTCCGTGGCATTCACGGTAAACGATGGCGTGATCAGGATGGAGCCGGACACGGTGCCGGTTTGCAGTTGGATCTGCGTTGCTCCTCCGGGGAATTTGGCCTGTAGGGTGTTAGCAGGTATGGTGAAGGGCACGGATTGCCCACCGGAAGAGAAGCGCACGGCTGGGTCTTGGGCAAAGGTGTCACTGACGGTGGAGATGGCTAAGACGCCTTGAACATCCAGTGGATAAGCGGTAGCAAGCGATAAACCCACTGCTGGTTGCGCGAATGGCTGCTGTTGGCCAGATGCGCCGGTGAACTGGAAGGACGGCAATCCGGGGGGTGTGGGAGCAGAGCCGGTCAGTTGGAAGCGGGTCCCGTCAATTGCTAAGGTAGCAATGGCCGCACCGGGAGATTGCGGAAGGTAAGTGATGGTGAACGCGATGCTCTGTTTGGGGGCGATCTGGAAGGGCAACGCGGGAAGACCGCTCACTTGAAACAGACTCTGGTTTTCCACGATTCCGATGTTGACCACGCGCGCCGCGTCGGTGGCGTTATTGGTCAGGGTGAAGCGGGCGGTGGAGGTCTGCGTCACAAGCGTCGACGGAAATGCGACGATGCCGCCGGGATCCACCGAAGCCGTGACGCCGGACTGGGTGTAGGAATACTGCAAAGGGGCAGAGGTGGAATCAGACGAGCCCGCGCCTGCGAGTCCAATGATGGAAACGCCATTCAACTCAATCGATCCGGAAACCCTCGCGGTGATGCGGGGAGTGAAGGTCACGGTGAACGTTAAGGTGTCGCCGGCCGCCAATTCTTTGGGCAGGGCGGGAACGCCGGAGATGACGAAGGAACCGGAAGGATCGGTCAACCCAATACTGAACATGGATGCAGGCCCAGTACCCTTATTGAAAATACTGAAAACTGCGGTATTCGGCACGCCTATGGCGCTGGGCGGGAAAGATGCCGTGTTGCCTGGCGACAACTGATCGGTAATTGCGCCCACTTTATAGGAAAGCTGAAGGAGTGGGCCGGTGGCGTTGGCGGTAATGGAAAAGCTGTCGGTTCCGATGGCAAGGCGTCCAGAGAGAGGGCCAGGTGTTGTGGGTGCGTACTTCAAGCGAACCGAAGCCTCCTCTTGGGGTTGCAGGGTAGCGGGGAGAATAGGACCTTCCGTGATACTCAAACCGGATCCCGAAGCGCCCACGAGATTCACAGTGGCAGGGACCGTTAAAATGTTGCGGAAGCGCACCAGGACGGTGGCGCCGTCTCCGTTGATCTTGACGTCTCCTAAATCGATGCTTTGTCCGCGCGTAAGAGCGGAGGTAGTGGAGCCATTCACTAACGTGTAGTTGAATACCGAAAGTAGGGCGGTTCCTGTCAGCGAGGCGGTTAAATTGACGTCGTCATAGGCGATTTGAAGGGTTCCGGGCGCATCGCCTGGTATTTTGGGCTGGAAGCGAAGGTTGAACTGCAATTGGCTTCCGGCAGGAAGTGAGAGTGGCAGCGCGGGAAGGCCAAGAATGACGTAAGCATCTCCTGAAACCTTAATAGAGTTCACCAGACTGGCGGCACTGCCGCGGTTGATGAATTGGATAGCGATATCGGTTGTTGAAAACACGGCGCTTTGGCCGTATGGAATGATATCTCCGTTGGCCAAAGGTACTGCGCTTCCGGTGGATTGGGGCACGTAATTCACGCTCACTACCGGGACTGTCCCGTTAAGGTTTAAGGTGAAGAATCCGTTGGTTGTGGTGTCTTGAAAGCTGATGGCCAGCAACGCGGAAGACGGCAGGCTTGAAGTGGGTTTATAAGCCACAGTGAAAGTAACGGTTTGCAGAGGCGCCAAAGGGGTGAGCGTCGGTGTTTGAAAGGTGAAATCTCCCGATCCCAGCAGTTGGGGATCCTGCGGAAACCTCAATTGCGTAGTCCCTATGTAAGTGAGGGAGATCGTCGCCGTGGTGGACTTGTTGAGGCCCGGAGCGATGATCGTGGCGGTGGAGCCGCTACTGGCGGAGCTAGCGCGCCCGCCTTGCTGAAATGTGACGCTGACAATGGAATTTTGCGCCCGCAGGGTTGGGGCGATTCCGAACCACAGCAGGGCCGCTAGCGATGTTGCTCGCAAGGCTTGGGCGGTTCTCATAACGAGTCCCCAACAACGGGAATGAACACGATTTTGAAGACACCGGAAGTATCTAGGAAGCGAAAAGGTTGGTCGGAGCGCTCGCGGCGGTTCACCAGAAACCGGCTGGGGGCAAGAGGCACGATGGGGCCTGGAGCGTCATATAGCTCCAGGTTCAACACAGAGGAGTGTGAGTTGAGATCGAAGATGCGGATGCTTTGTGCCGCAGCATCGGAGATGACCAGTTGTTGGTCCTGATTGGTTACAAGGAGTCCCGCCGGTTCGCCGATGCCGTCGTCGGCGGTAAACAAGGGTTGCAGCACGGGATTGGCTTGCGGTTGGATTCCGTAAATAATATGAGCGTCGGCATCGGCCAGGTAAATGGCTCCCGAACGGTTGGCAAAAGCCGCCGCTACGGGACGCTGAACTGTGCCAAGGGAAATGGGGCTGGAGGTAGAGGAGGCCATATAGATGGTGGGATCGCTTCCATTTTTGGCCGAGAGCACTATTGCGTCTGCTTTCATATCGGCGGCCAGCAGTGACCACCCAGTGGCGTCGAGTGAGGATAGATCCCGGCGTAAGTTGGTAGTAGGCGCGACATCAAGACCAGAGATCCAAATAAGTGAACTGGCTTGAGGAAGGAGTAGAATTGCACGGGTGGAATCGGCCGACCAGAGGCAACCAGATGGTTTTTCTCCAAATTCAAGCGCAATGGCGTTGCGGCTGGTATCGGCAAAATCCTGGAACAAGAGAACCTGTCCACCCCGCAGGATCAGCCCCGAATGGCCGTTGGCAGCAAGGCAAGCCCAATCCACATCTTTTTCAACCGTGGGCCCACCGTAAGAAGAACCTGGGATTCCGATAACGGAGCGAATGGAGCGAGTTACGGAATCGTGCAGAAAGCCATTGGCGGGTGGCTGCCAAGTGGGGGATTGTCCAAACAACGAGGGGGCACCAATAAGCAGGGCAATCAAGGAGACGAAGCTTGGAGAATAAGACATAGTTTTCTAGCGGGGGCCACCGATTGTAGGGCCACCCGGGGAGAAGATGATGGTTCCGCCGGAAGATGAGCCGCGAGTGAGTGCAATCGCTGCGCCGATGGCCCCAGCGCCCACAACTCCCATGATGATGAGGTTTTTCTTTTTGGTGTACCACGGGCGAGCCTTGTCGGCGACGCCTACGAAACTGCCTGTGGTATTTGTCTGGGTAATGGACACTTCGCCTTTGCGGTTGCCCGAGGTTGCATTCACCGTGATCTGAAATTTGCCGGCGTCGTTATTGACGGTGAAAGGGGCGGCGGCTTGGCCACGGGCATCGGCGCGTGTGGTGAAGGAAACGCTGTTGCCTGGGAAGCGGCCACCGGGACCTTTTTCGGGCAAGGTGAATACCACGGTTGCGCCTTCCACTGGAAATTCGTTTTCATCCCTTACTTCCACAATTGGCGTAACCGAGCGCATCAGCGGCATGGAGTTAGTGGCTTTGGCTCCTTCGAGCACGAAAATAGTCAAGCGGGAAGGAATGCGTTCTGCCGCAGGCGGATTGGCCTTTGGGGCGGTCTGGGGCTCCTGACCGAAGCCCACTGGAACAGAGATAAGAAAAGCAAGTAAGCAAGAGAGTGGACGGGCCACCCCGAGGTTCATCATGAGCCGACTTTCTCCTTGGACGGAAAATAGGGAAGCATTTGTTTGTAAATCAATTGGGCTAATTGATTAGCATCGGCGTCGGCCCCCGCAACGCCTGCGGCGCCAACAGGAACAATGATTCGCACCAGAGCCATGTCTGTACGGCGATCGACAACCGCGTCAATCATGCGCCGGAATTTCAGTTGCTGCTCAAACGCATAGACGCCACTATGTGTTTGAAACCAATACAAAACCACCGCTTCTTGGCCACTTTTTGCGATGCGGTAATAGTTGACGGAAAGGGATTTGGAGGAATTAGGAATCGGGATGTTCACAAGGTGGGACTCCTGCGGATTCCATCCGGCTCCTGGAAGGCAAACCTTGGGATCGTGCGCATTTCGGGAACGGAGTTGACTCTTGTAGTATGCCACAAAGAGACTGGCGTCGCGTTTATCACCGGCAACCTGGTAGTCCCTTATAAGCGAGTCGTCTGGACCGAGGGCTTGTTGAACTTCGGGTTCAAGGGCGATGTCCTTCAATTGTTGCCAGCTATCAAGTCGCCCGGGAAAGGTAAAAAGAGGCGGAGGGGCGGGCAAGAATGGCTCGCGGGTAAAAGTGTAGGATCCAAGGGCTTGCGCTGCCAGGATGGCCATTGCGCATGCAGTCAAAATGCGGCTGCGCCGTGTCATTGGCTCACCGGGATTGATTCGCTAATTGAAGAACGGGAAAGCCGGTGAATAAACAGGTGCAGAAGGAATACCAACAGGAAGCCGACGAAGAAGCCGGACCAACCGACGACTTCATGGTAAGTCCCTCTAGTCCATTCCTGGTTGTATTTTCCGAGTATGGCGGTAGAGGAAATACGCAGCACATTAACAAAAATAGCGGCGGGAATGGCAAGCAGAGTTACCAGCACGCGGATCCATAACCTGTCTTCAAAAAGGTAGGCGTAAACCAGGCAAAAGAAGGACAAGGTGATAAGAGAGCGTAGTCCGCTGCAAGCTTCCACCACCGATAGCGTCATGTAACTTAGCCTTAAAATATTTCCATCGCGAATTACGCTATAGCCCAGAAACTCGAGGAAGAATTCAGAGAGCCGCGTGGCCATTAATTGCAACGGCTGAGTAATTTCCCCATAGAGGACGTCTGGAATGGGAAAGGTATAGAGTAACAGGGCCAAGGGAAAGACGAAACTTTTCAGGGCCGTCCATCCACCCAAAAGAAGCAGGCAGCCAGCCAGCGAAATCAGGAAACCGAATCTGGAGAATGTAGAGGACATGGCTAGAGTGGAGGCGATGCCAACGCATGCCGCAACCGCAAGTATAGGAAGAGACCAAGCACTGGGGCGGCTGGTTGGATTTAGAATAACATCCCGCTTGCACCAGACAAGGTAGCCTGCGACGATAGGGGCGAAGAAACCGTGGGCCATTTCTTCGCTTGAAATCAGCGTACGCCCTGTCATCAAAAGCATAGGGTAGTAACTGGCCACCAAAAGGATAGCCAGACCAACAAGGGTCATCTGCTTGGATGAGCGATTGAAAGGCATTTCAGCTTATCTCTTGCGCCGCGAACTGGTTTGAGGAATCCACAGGTTATGATGCAACGTCGTTCATTTTATAATATATTACGGATGGAGATAATGCTCAGGCGATTGCGAGTTCAACAAGGGTTAGCAGTACAAATACTACTCAATATTTGTATATTCGCTCAACAAAAACCGACATCTCAGCCTGGCGCGGCTGTCGCGGTGGATAGCAATTTGACCCGGTGTCTGGAAGGCTTGCCGAGTTGCCAAGTGAGCCGGTTGCAGCCAGAGGAGATCGCAAAGATTGCGGAGGCCCGCAAGCGGAAGAACCTGCAACTGTGTCTGTCTGGTTTTGCCGCGTGCGATCCAACCGCCCTATCGAAAGAGGAATTGCCAAGTGTTGGGGCCGCCAACAAGAGGCGGAACCTGGAACGCTGCACTTCGGCCTTGGCCAGTTGCAACCCTGCGGCTTTGGGGGAAAGCGATAGTAAGCGGTTGATGGTTGAACGAAAGAAGCGCAATCTGGATAAGTGCCTGGAGGGTAGCGTACAGTGCGACCCGACTTTGCTGACCGCGCAAGAGGCTCAGGGGGTGACGAAGACCGGGCAGCAGCGCAACTTTGAGTTTTGCTTGAAGCGATCTTCCAAGTGTAATCCTCTGCTGTTGTCGGCCCAGGAGGCGGCAAAAGTAGCGGTGGAGGTGGGCCGTTTGAACCTCGAATCGTGCTTGAATGCAGCTAGCAACTGCGATCCGGTTAATCTGGGGCCAGGAGATGCTGCGAAGCTGAACAGGATATTTCATCAGCGCAATTTAGAAAGATGTTTGAACGGTACCGCAAATTGTGACCCAACGGAGCTTGAGGCGGGGGAGGCCGCATCAGTGAGGACTGCGCGGCAACGGCGGAATTTGGAAAACTGCCAGAACGGTGTTTATTCTAAATGCGATTTATCGATGCTCACGGCTCCGGAATTGGGCAACGTGGCGGCGGCCGAACGACAGCGAATGGGGTTGCGAGGCAAGTAGCCCGTTTTTATTTAATGCACTGTTTGGAATTGGAATGGGATTTCCAGCACGATGTCCACTTCAATGGGTTCGCCGTTACGAAGGGCTGGTTGGAATTCCCAAGTTCGCAATTCCTCTATTGCTCTTTGGCGGAACGCTTCAGATGTTGCTCCGCCGCGCATCACTCTTGGAGATGAAACATGGCCTTGCCGGTTGATGGCGGCCGAAATTTGAATCGAGCCCTTGCCAGCCGAATCAGAGGCTGTTGTTTCGCCTTGTACTGTGTACTTTCGAGCAGGTACAGGGGATGAGATGCGTTGACGGATTCCTTCAACCGGGGTTAATTCGGAGAACCACAGAACCCAATCGCCCGCATATCCGGGTAACTCAGGGCCAGGAATCACAAGTGTGTAGACATCACGGTTTGAAAACTTTGATTCGACGATGGCAGGGATGACCCTGGAGGACGGGCGGAGCGGAGCCGACATGGTTCTGTTAATGGATGGCGGGACGAACTCTTTGACTAGGCGGCCCTGCGATACTTTGCTTGGAGTTGGCGGTGTGGCGGGAACTGAGGAGGTGCCGGCCGAACCACCGCGGGCAGCCAACCCAGGTACCACCACGGCGCCTTCCCTGTCATTGGAGCCACTGGCGGCCCGGCCTTTGGTCGGCGCGACAGCAAACTGGGCGGGGCGTGAACCTTCCGGAATTTTTCCAATCGCTGGATTGAGGCTTACGACGACAGCTTGAAGCCCGGGGCTGGCGCTACCCTCATCGGCAAGAGAAGGCGGTTCCGGCAAGGGTTGAGCATCGCCTTTCTTACTAGCGCGGGAGGGTGGCGCTACAACCCGCCATAGCGGCAGTTTGGGCAACGCCAGGGCGGTTTGCTTGGCCAATTCGCGAGTTTCGATTAAGGGTGCGGTTTCGGCCATGGCTGGGGCTTCCGTTTTAGGCTTAACCTGCGGAGAAGGCAGCACAAGAGACTTGGGCTGGAGCTTTACGGGGGGCCCGGCGGTTGGTTGCACGGCGACCAGGTTTGGAGCGGGCGTATCGGCCAGTATCGGTTTGGGCTTCTTGGGTCTTAAGATGAATTGCTTCGATGAGTTTGGTCTTTTGGATCGCGCAACAAGTGTCTGGCTGGGGTCTAATTGGCCTTTAGGCGTCTTGCTTCGACCGAATGTTCGGGCAGGGACAATATCGGGCGTCATGCGGCGCAAGTCACGCTGGACAACTCTAATATCGGGAAGTTCGTGCTTGGGAAGTAACTCAACTTTAAAGTCTTTGAGGGAGATCTCCTGTGAATGAGGTTGGGAATTGCGCCATAGAAGCCCACAAACAGCCAGGAAGTGAAGGGACAACGAATGAGCGAATGATTGCCAGCGTGGACGGTTTGCTGCGGGCGCGGGCACGGCGGGGTCTGAGGGCGCCAATAGTACCCTGCCGAATGTTTTGCCACTTACTTGCTTACTTTCGATCGTTCCCTCCCCTGATCTGGGATTTGAGCATCAAACATTGGCATCTTGACTGTCTGTTCATCCAAGTTCATGGACGGCTTCTCATATTATAGAGTCCTCAAGGCCGGAATGAAACATTTTCGCCTTTTGACGTTTAGGAATTTTTTGGTGCGGCATCTAGCGCAATTTCCGACGGATGGTCTTTGGGGCCGACGCCGTCGGAGAAAACGGATTTAGGCGGCAACATGTCGTCCGGTAGAGGTTCGGAGACGCTCAGCGAACCATGGGAAGAGAAGATACGGGAATCGAGGAAATTGCAGACCAGCTTTGGAAAAGTGGACAGGATCAAGGGATGCAATTCCTTCTGGGGTTCATGCGTTATATTCAAGAACTGATCGTCTGCAAGCGGCACTCGCAATTGCCAGGAGCCAACGGGGGTTTGCCCAGCGGCGGAATCAAGGAACTGGCCGCAGACGCGAAGTTGGACGCGGGACAGGCCGAATTCCTGAGCTCCATTTACGATAATCGGCCAACCTTCGTGAATGTTTGAGGCGGTGGAAAGCGTTCGGTCGAACTGTTGCAATCTGAGTTGCACGTTCACTGAACCGCTCAAGGAACTGCGCAGGAAAAGGCGGCCGGCAATCCCAAATTCGGCATAGCCCAGGTTTTGAATCCCCATCCAGGCGCTAATGCAGAATAGGACAATAATCAAGCCACTGAAGCGGTTTTGCCCCACATCCGCCATTAAGGAAAGCGCGGCGGCCACTCCGGAGACGCCGTAGAGGATAAGAGCCGCTCGTCGTGTGGTGAGGCCTTGATCGAGCAGGCGGTGGTGAATGTGGGATCGATCGCCGGTGAAAATCGGTTGATTACGAAGAATGCGGCGAGCGATGGCCAAACCGGTATCGAGGAGAGGCATGGCCAAGGCGATGAGGGGAGCGGTCATGCCGACGAGGGTCGCCGACTTTTGCCCCCACATTGCCCCGAAGCAGCCAAGCAGAAAGCCGAGAGTAAGACTGCCTGAATCGCCGAGAAAAATAGATGCTGGATTGAAATTGTATCGGAGGAAGCCCATGAGGGCACCTATCAAGGGAGCGGTGACGATGGCGAGTTCAATGTTGCCATGAACAAGTGCGGCGACAAACGATGTGAGGGTTGCGAAGACGCCCACGCCCGCCGCCAGGCCGTCCATGCCATCGATCAAGTTAAGAGCATTGGCGCATCCGACAAGCCATAGTACAGTGAGTGGAAGGGAAATCCAATCGGAGATAGGCTGTCCACGAAGGACAAACACGCCGAATCCCGCATAGTAAGCAAGAATTGCGGCTATAGACTCCAATATTAGTTTTTGCCAGGGCTTCAGACCGCGAATATCGTCATACAGACCGACTGCGAGGATGATGAAAGTGGCCGGGGCGAGCTTTAGCGCGGCGGCAATTCCGAGGGGAACGTTGAAGGTCAGATTCTGATAGGGCGCCACAACGACGAAGACGAGAGAGAGAATGTAAGCCAAAGCAACGGCGATGCCGCCGACGCGAGGGATGAAACCGGCGTGCAGCTTGCGCTTTGCATCAGGGACATCGAACAAGCCCAGGCGATTGGCTGCATTGCGAACCCATGGCGTGATCAAAAGGGAAAGCAGGAAGGCGACGCAAGTGATGTCGAAGAGTACTAGCATGGTTTTTTAGTTCGCTCTCATATTATGAGGGGGGATTCGAACAATGGTTGAAGTATTCAGAGTGAATTTGTCCGCTAAGTACCATAAATAAGCTATAGAGTACCAGTTTGTGAGATTAATTACTCAGACTTATGCGGTCGTCGAACCAGATCGTCCAGTGGTGAAAGCCTTGTCACATGGAACCGGCGCTTTGCACTTTTGTGGGTGCTTCAGTCTCCGTGGGTTGGTTGGGCCGCGAGATGGGGGGTAGCGCAGCGTATAAGATGCTGTGTGGGTTGTGAACTCGGGTTTCGCGAGGGAGTGGAAGGTGGAGCGTGACCGAGTCGATTAGCTTCGTTTCAACAGGGTCAGTTTCGACAGGGTCCGAGCCACTTTCGGTGGATAGGTTGCTGGGTTGTTCGTCCTCGGTTAGGTTCGTTTCAACAGGTTCGTTCTGCGGTTCGGCGTCAGGTGCTTCAGGCGCAACGGGTGGGAACAGTTGGCGCATATTGAGGAGTTGCTGAGTGAGCTTTTCATATTGAGAAAGCAAACGGCGACCTTGGCGCGAGATTTGGTTTAGGGCGTCGCCATGCTCTTGGAGGGCAACGACGGCGAGGGCATAAATGGCGCTGGGACTTGCAGTTGCGAAATCTCTAATGATTTCTCGGGACATGCGCTGAATTTGGATACCGATCAAGGCTGATTCGGCTGGGGCTTGACGGCGGAGACGCCAAAGGGTGCTGGCCATTTCAAAGACGAAAGTATCCT
>JAYTTF010000038.1:0-9392 GCA_043745195.1 Bryobacterales bacterium
CCCATTCCTGGCCCCGGTCCGGTGGATCCCCGCCGCCTAATGCCGCAATTTGGCGACCTTGACGGCGGTTCAAATCAGTTCGCTTCGGCCTACCACTCCTTGCGGACCAGCGCCGTAAAACGGTTCAGCAAGGGCCTACAGTTCCAGGGCAGCTATACCTGGGGCAAGGCTCTGGATAATCAATCTTCGCTCGCAGAAAGCCGTGCGCAGAACCAGTATGATCGCCGCGCCGATTGGGGCCGTTCCTCGATCGACCTCCGGCACATCTTCCAGGCGTCGTATGTGTACGAACTGCCGTTCGGTAAAGGGAAGGCGTATGGTTCTGGCATGTCCAAGCTTGGCGAAACCGTCTTCGGCGGATGGGCGTTTGAGGGAATCACCCGGCTCCAGACGGGAGCGCCGTTCAACGTCACGGTCGGTCAGGATCGCGCGAACGTCGGCCGATCTGTACAGCGCCCGAACCTAGTCCGCAATCCGAACAATGGAGGCAATCGTAACGTCGACATCCCGTGGTTTGACACATCGGCGTTCCAACTTCAGCCTGCCTTCACTTATGGCAACGCAGCCTCCTTTGTCACACAGGCCGATGGCCGTCAAACGTGGGACGTGTCTATGCAAAAGGTATTTCGCTTCGTCCAGGAGCGGCATTCCCTGCAATTCCGCGCGGAGATCTTCAACATAGGTAACCACGTCAACTTCGGAAATCCGCAAGGTAACTTCGCCTCCTCCGCCTTCGGTAAGGTGACGTCGGCAACCTCAGCGCGGCAGATTCAGTTCGGTCTGCGCTATCAATTCTAAATCGCCTTTTATGAAGCAGATTTAGGAAAACTTGATAACAGCCAGAGTGGGCAACCAAGTTTGAAAAAATAACTCACTGCGAGCGGCAAAACACGGGAGGCTGCTCGCAGTGGGGGCGTGGATATCTTTTCAGGGTGCGGCTGAAGGCCGCGCTCTCCGCTAACGTTGAGTGGGCATTTGGGCAGCTGATTGAAGGAAGGTCATCTGCTTAGTCCGCCCCGCCGCTCGAAGACGGAAGCCGTGTTCCGAACGATCCCGTTGAATGGTTCATCGATACGGCGGCTTTGCCAGCTGTCGGAGCAATTAATTGGTGGGGGAATCGAGTCGTAGAACCTGCCTTGGCAGGCAGGAAGCCAGGTGCAAACTGTCATCGCCTCGGAGGCCATGTGCGCTGGTAACATCTAAGGCGTTGCACGGCAGCAGGTGTCATTT
Source organism: Bryobacterales bacterium (assembly GCA_043745195.1). Classification (GTDB taxonomy): domain Bacteria; phylum Acidobacteriota; class Terriglobia; order Bryobacterales; family Bryobacteraceae; genus JANXSF01. The sequence goes on from JAYTTF010000038.1 coordinate 1,231, forward strand.
CCACTTGAAGAAAGCTCCGCCAATCATTCAACAGCGAAGCTCGCTTCATTTCGGATTCCTGGAGCGTGACCTCCCCAGCCTTGCGCTTACGAGCGATGGTGGAGCCGACTTCAATGAACCCAAGTGGTGAGCAACAAAAATCCCATCGCCCTGCGAACAGATCTCGAACGAAGCTGCTGCCAATTTCGTCGAAGTACCGCTTCACCCAGGCGCTTGCATCGAGGTAATAGAGCATTAACGGCGATTCGGCGATCAGCAATTCAGAGGCGGGGACTCCACGAGTCTCAATGGGTACGATTTGTTCGAATGGCGGCGCGTTCGGATTAGGAAATTCCGGGTGGCGTGCCGCTCGCCTAATTAGCTCTTCCCGCGTCAGAACTTGCCGTTCCTTCATAACGGTGGACGACTTCTTCGCCCTAACCAATTCCAGAACGTCCCGAGCCTCCTCGGAGATGTGCTTTAATTCCTGTGCCAGGATTTCCTTAGCCGTAGTCACTGGTTTCTCTCACTTGCACGGCACACCATTGCGGGCGCATGCTCATCTTTAGCTTGGCACTTCCTGGGCACTTACGCGCTTTTTCGATAAGCAATCAGGATATCCAAGGTACTGCCGAATTCTTCATCCGTCTCTCAACGCAGCTTGGCGTATTCCCCTTTGGCTTGCTGAAGAATGGGGATGTCTGAGTCGGCGTCCTTCCACAGTTCGAAAAAGTCCTGGAACGCCTTTCTGGCGTTGGCAGTGTCGCCCGCGAGAACGTAGCCCCGCGCCATGCCCAGATAAGAGAGCGAATAGAACTGTCCCTGATACGGATGATGCCAGTCACTGGCCCAGTTAGCGCCTTTGTGATCCACGATTTTCCAGAACTCGGCCACCGCCTCCTGGCCCTTGTTCAGACGCAGGTAAACCAAGCCACGCAAGTAAATTGCATCAAGGTAGGCGCGCTCGTATGGTGCCGCGGATGCCAGCAGTTCCACGCTCTTAGCCGGTTGATCGCGAGTGAGCGCGATGGCCGCGCGAATCTCGGGAAGTTGCACCGCATTCCACAGGGTTCCGTTTGGAAAGATCTTTGAGGTCTCGGCGGCGAGTTTCTCCGCCTTGGCCGCATCTCCACAAAGCGCCAAAGCCAAGGCTGGACGCCCCAATCGGCGCGCGGTTTGACAATTGCCGGACAGCGCGTCGACGCGCGCATCGGCTTCCTCGAATTCAGCGGCGGCGTTCGGGAGTCCGCGGCGTAGCGCCGTCTGGGCCGCTCTTTGGTACATTTTGTGCGACTCACGAAGCTTGCCATGAACATTCAAGTTGGCCGCCTGCAAGCCAAAGCTGAAGTACTCGTCCGGCTTGCCTGCGAACCATTGAATCTCGCGGTCGATGGCCGCTTGATCGCCATCGACGTATGCGAGTTCAAGGAAGCGGAGATGAATCCTCGCTCCGCCGAGCCCCTTCACCCGCAGTTTATTTGCTAACGCTCTAGCCTCGGGAAGCCGATCCAGGCAAATGTAGGCGTCCAGTTGACGCCGGTAGGAAAATTCAACTTCCGGATCCAACCGGGACCCTTCCAAACCTTCTTTCAACCCCTCTTCATAGCGGCCCATGTCCACATAGATCATGCCCAAGGCATTATGGAATCCTCCCGATCGTGGATAATTGCGACTGCCCAATTGTTCGGCGTCAATCGCCTTGTCCAGATCGCCAATGGCCAAGTAGTAGTATCCCGTGATTTTGACGCGCTCCCACTCGGACACCCGGTCGACCAAACCGAAAGCCTGTTCCGCATATTTCCGGCTACGCAAGTTGTCCCCCGCTTGCTCGTAACCGACGGCGAGCCAGAAATAAGCTGCCGCGAAGTTCGGATCGATTGCGATAGCCCGCTCAAACTGCTGAAAGGCGGCTAAATAATCCCCATGAAGCATCGTCAAATAGCCTGCGCTGAAGCTCTGAAGCGCTTCCAGCGAAGAAGTGGTGGCCTGTTCCAGCGGGATATTTAGCTTCTGAATCGAGTTAAGCGATTCTCCCAGCTTGCCGCGAATGGCCGTCGAGGCAGTTCCCACTGCGTTCAATACGTGCTCTTTATCTTCGGCTTGGATCTGTTCCCGGGCGAGGGTTGCACCATCCTGACAGGCGATGGCCTGAAGCGTGACGACGTAGCTTTTCCCAAGGTTGGTAATGGCGCCGTCGATAGTGGCAGTGGCCCCTACGCGGACGCAAATTTCGTGCGCGATTGGATTGGTAATCCGGGCTCCCGGCTTAAGACTCATCAGGCGAAGAATGCGCTGCACGTGCTGGTCATCCATTATTTTGAGGAAGGGCGATTGCTCCATTTGGACGGCCAATCCCTGGCGTAGCGTGCCGTCGAAGACGGGATCGCCGGTGTTGTTAACGAAATCTGCAAGGACGATGGTATCTTTGTCAGTCAGTCTTGCCGGAGCGCGATGAAGATAGACGTAGCCTGCACCGAAGGACGCTACCAGCGCCGCCACGGCGGGAACAATCACCTTCCACTTCTTTGTAATTCCGTTTAAGGGTGTAAGCCGTGCTGATGGCAAGGGACCGCTCGCCGTGAGCACCGCCGACAAATCTCCGGCCATGTCCGATGCCGATTGATACCTCTTCGCCGGGTCCTTCTCCAGCGCGCGCGAAACGATGGCTTCGACTTCTGCGGGTAAGCCGGGATGGGTATCGCGAAGCTTAGCCGGCTTATCCTGAACAATGGCCCGCATCACAGACAATTGCGAGTCGCCGCAGAATGGCGGTGTACCATCCAGCATTTCATAAAGAACCACACCGAGACTCCACAGGTCCGTGCGAAAATCGGTTCCTTTTCCGGATGCCTGCTCGGGCGACATATAGAGTGGAGTGCCTTTGGTGGAGCCATCCGTTGTCACCGTTGCATCGATTGATTTGGCAAGGCCAAAGTCGATGATTCTAGCCGTGCCATCCTTCGCCACAATTATGTTGCTGGGCTTAATGTCGCGATGGAAGATTCCGTGTTCGTGAGCCTTGGCCAAACCCGATGCAATCTGCCGCGCAATTTGCAGGGCGTCGGGGAGTTCCAGCCCCGCATCGATTCTTTCCCGCAGCGTGGCGCCTTCCTGGTAGGCCATTGCGATGAACAGATCCCCGTCCGGAGATTCGCCGATTTCGTGAATCACGACGATGTTGGGATGATCAAGCGCCGACGCCGAGCGAGCTTCCTCTGTTAGGCGCTGCTTCAACTCCTCTTGGTGGCGTAAGTGCGGAGACAGGAATTTTAGCGCGACTGTCCGATTGAGCTTCGTATCGAAGGCTTTATAGACAACCCCCATGCCACCTGCGCCGAGCATTTCCAGGATCTTGTAGTGGGAGATTGTCTGGCCGGCCAAGCCCAACTGGGTTTTTGCTGCCACTTGGGTTGCGATTAAATCCTGAAATGGATTTTCCTTGGCAGCCATCTCCATTGCTGGTACCTCGAGAAAACTGCCAGCTTCCTTTTGAGATTTGAGTAAGGATCGAACTTCCCTTTCCAGCAGTTCGTCTCCGGCGCAGGCCTGCCGCACAAACTCATCGCACTGTTCGGCGGGGAAACGTAGCGCCGACTGGACGAGACTCTCAATTTGTTTCCACCTAGTGGAATCCATTAGGTGCGCCTCCCGTTAATTCGCGATGGAGCCATGTCTTGGCCATGTTCCAATCCCGAATTACAGTGGCGCTGGAGACCTTCAATACCTCGGCCATTTCTTCCACGCTGAGTCCGCCGAAAAAGCGCATTTCCACCACTTGTGCTTTGCGTGCGTCGAACTGCGCCAGCGCGTTCATGGCGTCATCCAGAGCAACCAGATCAGTTGGCCGACCACCGCCGATAATTGCCGCCTCTTCCAGAGAGACCTGTTGCAGGCCGGCTCCCCGTTTCAGATTGTGACGGCGCGCCCGTTCCACAAGAATTCGGCGCATCAATTGTGCTGAAACAGCGAAAAAGTGCGAACGGTTTTGCCATTGCATGCGCTTGTAATCGACCAACCGCATGTAGGCCTCATTCACTAATGATGTGGCTTCTAGGCTATGGCCGGGCCGCTCGTGCATCATGTAACGCTGAGCCAGGCGGTGGAGTTCCGCATAAACAATGGGGGTCAGCTTTTCAAGCGCGTTTTGGTCACCGTCGGTCCAAGCGCGTAGAAGCAGGCTCACCTCACCAACCGGGGCTTCGTTGTTATGATCTGCATCGCCCTGCATGGTTGTTCTCCGAATTATACCTATTTCCAATGCCTTCAATTTAATTCCACCATAGATGCAAGTTCTGGACCGCCGTTGGCGCCTATTTTAAGTGAAGGAGCTAATAACAGCTTCCCTTCAAAAGGAGATAAACATGATTCAGAACAAGATTACAAACACTTTCAGAATCGCGGCAATGGCCGCGCTCGCTCTGGGTATGTCGTCGTCGGCGAACGCTCAAGCGACGGGATGCAATAACGCCATGCTAAGGGGCACTTTCGTATACACATTAAGCGGATTACTTCTGGTCCCCGCCGTAGCGGGGCCGTTCGCCGAGGTTGGCACGCAAACCTTCGATGGCAGGGGCGGCACTACCGCCACTGCAATTGCAAGCCGAAACGGCAACATAACCAAATTAACCATAACGGGCACATATAAAGTAAATGATGATTGCACTGGTACATTCACGTTGCTGGTTGCCCCAATGGGGATCACTAATAATATTTTCTTCGTGATCGATGACGGAGGGAATGGCTTTCAATTCATCGAAGTAAACCCCAACCAGAGCAGCATTGGCACGTTCACAGGCGTGGGACGAAGGCAATTTCCAGTGGGTGACGTGAGAAGCAACTAACGGCTTCCGCCGGTGCAAGCTTTCACGCGTCGACAAAATAACCATTGCACTCGTGGTCGGTTTCGCCGGTGGATTGCGCCTGTACCAGGGGGAGGGGATATAGGCGATTAATATGACCCCTCCTTAATTTGATCAAACAAGGGAGATTGATATGAGAATCAAGATGAAACAAACAACACTAATGATTACTTTTGCACTGGGAATGGCGCTTGGGCAATCCGGAACCTTCCGCGCGATTGACGTCCCTGGCGGATACAATACTTTCGTCTGGTCAATGAATAAGGCCGGAGATATTGTCGGTATTTATTCGACCGAAAACGCGCTTCCCGTGGGGGCCACAAACTACCACGGTTTCAAACTGGCCGCGGACCGTTACACTACTTTCGATTATCCCGGAGCTGTCAGCACCGAAGCTTACGGGATCAACAATCGTGGGGAGATCGCGGGCCGCTACCGGAAGGCTGATGGCGTCTTTCACGGATTTACATTGATCGGAGATCAGTTCCAGACTATTGACTACCCTGGCGCATCGGCAACGGTCGCTTGGGGTATCGGGCCGACAGGCGAGGTGGTGGGGAATTACACTCTCGGCGGCGTGTTCCATGGGTTTAAGCTGAGCGGAACTCAATATGTTACGTTTGATCCGCCTGGTTCCACCTTAACATTCCCAATGGGGATTAATTCTCAGGGCGAAATCTCCGGCGCGACTACCATCGGGGGCATTTCGCAAGCATTCGTCCTCAGTGATGGCGAATACACTCTGATCAACTTCCCGGGGTCGACCTTTACCAATGCAGTCGGTAACTCCTCTCGGGGGGACGTGGTGGGGCGTTATTTGGTCGGCGGCGTGTCGTATGGCTATGCTCTGCGGCAGGGGATATTCACCTCGATCAAAATTCCAGGAGCAGCATTCGTCGGTGCAGGCGCGATTAACGAGCGGGGCGACATCGTTGGCCGCTACTATAACGCTGACGGATTTTACCATGGGTTTCTATTGACCGGAATGCTTCCCGAATGCCTGTCGTTCGCGCCTCGCATCGCCTTGGCGCAAGGGACGCTGGCTGTTACTCATTCTTCCACGTTCCGTTTGGTGAACGCATTTAGTCCGGCAGCACCCGGCGAGATATTGTCTCTGTTCGCGTCCGGCCTTGGCCCCACGCGTCCGTCTGTCGCCCCTGGCCAGCCATTTCCTCCCTCGTCCGTTAGCACGGTGGCCTCAGAACTGGAAGTGAGGGTGAACGGAAAGTCGGCGGAAGTGCTCGGGGCGGTTGGACTGCCGGGAACAGTGGGAGGTTATCAAGTGAACTTCCGGGTGCCCACGGACGCTCCAAAAGGTTCTCTCACGCTGCAGCTGAGCGTCGGGATGGCTGCGGATTTGGTGAAGTTTGTGGTGCAGTGAGCTAACCAGTAGCCTTCCGCGCCGCGCGCATAAAGCTGGCGGTTTCACAAGATGGTAACGTTATTTCTTGACGAGCCCTATCCTCGTAGCTGCGGCGCCCCAGGTAATGGTATTTCATGCTTGTAGGAACTCGTAGTGGAGACCTACGCTGTCCTGGAGTTCATTTTTATATTGGGTTCTGAATGGCATCAGGTGCGACTCAGAAATCACGCCAGCCCACCAGCATTCGCGAGGCAGCATTCGGAGATGTGCGGCGGACTGCTCTGAACGCGGGTGCCGTAAGAAAGAAAGAAACTTTGTTTTCCCAATCCAAAACGCAAGGGGCAAGCACATGAGGATGCGTACCCCACCTCAAACCAACATGCCGCTACTGGGGGCCCACACGGACTTGCGCTCCGGCGTCATTCAAATTTACTGCAATCCAATTTCCAGTGCATGGGTTCCGCAGAATTTTTGCCGGCGCATTCAAAGCCGTAACCACCAGATCAAGGCATCCATCTCCATTCAAATCGGCGGCAATTCATCTACGATGCATCGCTGCAAGCACTTGGCAGACCTGTCCCAAGCGCGAATGCTTGCTTTTGCGGACTTGGATAATGATGGTTCGCAATCGCAAGGAGAGGCGTGTTTGCGTCCGCTCGTTACTTCCTCAAACTCTGGGCTTTATTCCGATACACAGGAAACGTTTCATCTCGCAGCGTGGAATAAATAAGGTCCGGCTTGGCGTCGTTATCGAAGTCCTGCGCGTCTACGCCCATCGAAGAAGGAGGATCACCATTCAACGGAGCCGCCATCCTCGCTCCAAACCAACCTCAGAAAAGCGCTCTCCACCAAGATTCCGAAACAGAAAATTAAAGGTGCGACTGCTAGATAGAGCTAAGTAGGTAAGGCCTCCTGCCTTCGACACAACTTATCAGCTATTGGGAACTGCAGTCACGCACGCTTACCGGAATGAACCGGAATGACACGGTTGTATAGAGTGTTGGGACTCACAGCAAGCAGCTTTGCCAGTTCCTTGGCCGTCAGGCTGTTCAATGATGTCCCTTGGAGTAGCGACCTCAGTGCGAGGCTGAGTACTCAGCATTGGCGTGCTGCTCCATCTCACAGGTCGGGCATTTCTTGATCCGGCCCGACAACGGTTGCGCACAACTGTTTGTACGGCGCATTCTGCCAACTTGTCAAACAAGTTTGTGCGCAAGCGGCAGGCTGGCCAGTTTCGCTTGGCTCTTGGCGTTGGGGACCAGCTTCCTTCGCGCCGAGTCCAAGGACTTGGCATCGAAATGAGCATTTTCCAATTGAAGAATGATCCTGAAACCGAAAAGTGATTCCAATACAATGAGCCTGAAAAGGCGGGAGGCGAAGAGGGCTGGAATGTCTCCTTTTGTTGTAAGCGTTTGAGTTGTTCGACCTTGCGCCGCAGGCGGTTTTGCAGGTGTGGTCTTCGTTTTTAGGTTCGAAAAGAGGGAACAGGTCGTGGCTGGTGTCCACACGTAAGTAGCCTGGGCGTCCTTGTGGGTCTGGCCGGCGCCGCCCGCCGATTGACACAGGGGCTCGACTTGGTTGGCTCGAACACAGTTGCCTGCTTTCGATACTCCACGCTGTTGCGAAGATTGTACAGATGGCCATTGGAGATCACCGCCAGCCGTGCAAACTCCGGTTTGCCAAACTTGTAAAATTCCCGCTTGAGAATGCATTGCGTCGCTGGCCCGCTGAGCCTCTCGTGAACCCGATCCATTTCCACCAGCAACGTTACGTTCGTCGAGGTGTAGATTCGCTTGAACCGCCCTCTGCGTTTGTAATTGCATTCGGACGCAGTTCGCCTATTCCAGTTTCGCCCTTCTGAGAAACCACACTGTACGGGGTTTGTATTAAGTCACTTGGCTGAACGGTGCGCCGCAGTTTGAAGTAGAAGAGCGTAGAAATTCAGCGTCCGACGCAGTTTT
>JAYTTF010000039.1:0-9328 GCA_043745195.1 Bryobacterales bacterium
GAACTAAAAAAAGAAATAAAAGCGTGTATTTTCTTCGCATAAGATTTATATTCATCTTAAATATACAACAAGCGAAGAAAACTACAAGATTACGGTGGACGTTTTAGTACTAGGCAAACTAAAGGCGAGCGAAGTTTATTGGAACAATTTTGGGGCGAACTCGTTCAGGTAATCGCGCCAATTGAGCCATGTATGACCACCCGCTGTTTCGTTATAGACAGGGTTGAATCCGTGCTTCTTTAGTAAGTCAACAGTTTTGTGGGTTGTTTCAAGCAGGAAATCGTCTTTGCCGGTGGCCAACCATATTAACTTCAAACCCTTTTTGGAAGCAGGGTTATCCAACTCGGCCATATGCTGGTCCAACCAGCTTGGGCCAATAGCAGCCGGGGCTACTGCGCCTGTCCTGCCGCCGCCAAAGACGTTCAGCAATCCGGAACTGAAGACTCCAACATATGCAAACTTGGTTAGGTTCGGAATAGCAATGTTCAGTGTCTGATTTCCGCCCATGGAAAGCCCGGCAATTGCGCGGTGGGAACGGTCCGTTGCTGCGCGATAGTGGGCATCCACATAGGGCATAATGTCGTCAGTGAATTCCTGATGGAAGGCATCTGGTCCTGGCACGCGGATCGCACTGGTATGGCCAGCGGGCATCACCACAATCATTGGCTTAGCTTTTTTGCTGGCGATGAGATTGTCCATAATGAAACCAGCACGACCGACGGACGACCAGGATGCATCGGAATCGCTGGCTCCATGCAGAAGGTAAAATACAGGAAGTTTATCCTTCCCCGTTTCATAACCTGGAGGAGTGTAAATGGTCATTCGGCGGAACCGTTTCAGCGTTGCCGAATAGTAAGTGACGGCGGCAACGGCACCATGAGGTACATCGCGAGTGTCCATGAAATCGGAACCGGGCACACTGACAAGGCTCCAGGTATTGGTATTCGATTCACTAGTAGACGGGTTACGTGGATCGACCACAGTAAGTCCACCTACGTTAAATGTGTAGCGGTAGGCGCCTGCAGGGACAGGCCCCAGCGTTGCTTCCCAGACACCCTGTTCCCCTTTGGTCATGGGTGTGCCTTGATTGCCTGGAATATCACCACCCATCACCTTGACGGCTTCAGCTTGGGGAGCCAGCAAGCGGAATGTAATGGTGCGATCGGTTTTTACTTCTGCTGAAACGAATTGTGGACCTTGCGGTGCACGGACAGGTGCGGGCGCTGGGGTCTGCGAGAGTAAAGGCAGATTGGCTGAGGCGAGAATCAAAAGGAAACAAGTCAACTTGGATGTGTGCATTATTGTTGTTCTCTATTCTATTCCAAAAAGGCAAGAGGCGAGCAACTGTTCGGCATAGCGGGCACCGGCGGGAGACTCCTCATGCTTGAAGAATACGTAAACGTCCTTATCAGTCAATAGTGCTTTCACTTTTTCTGAGATTTCGGCAAGCTCTTGTTCTGAGTATTCTTCTTTACGAAGCCTAAAATAGACAAAATCAGCAGTGACTCGTTGGGGAACTACCAGCTTTTCCGATTCGGCAAGGCACAGGGCAACGCGATGCTTTTCGAGTAGCTCAAACACATCGTGCACTAGCCATGACTTATTGCGGAATTCAAAGGCGCAGGGAATGTCCTGTGGAATTGAGGCCAGGAAAGACTGAAGGCGGGGCAGATCAATAGCAAGGTTGGGTGGCAGTTGAAACAGCACGGGTCCCAAGCGTTTTTGGATTCGAAGAATGTCGATTGCCTTGAAGAACACTTGTGAAAATTCGGTAACCTCAAGCCGGTCGAAGTGGGTTATGCGTTGGTGGGCTTTGGTTACGAAGATGAAGCCTGGAGGCGTTTCGGCAAGCCACCCTTCCAGGGTAGACGCAGAAGGGAGGCGGCGGAAGGTGTAATTGATCTCCACCGCATTCAGCCTGGTTGCATAGTAGTTTAGAAACTTTTTTTGAGCCAGCTTTTCGGGATAAAAATCTGGTTTCCACGTAGGGTAGGCAAAGCCTGATGTTCCGGCAAAGAGTTTGGCCACTTAGCTATTTTAGACGAGCCGAGTTTTTAAAATATGATAGCCTCCCGAAGGAGGCTATCGTTTAACAAATCACTTACTGCGAAGAATAGCTAGAAGTTAAACTTAGCACCCAGTTGAATAACGCGAGTGGTTATACCTTGCACTCCGCCACCAACTGATCCGAATGTTGCCGAACGGATGTTGAGATCAACTGTTGCTGGATCCGGGTTAAAGTTCTTGAACAAGTTAAAGATTTCCGCACGCATTTCAAACGCACGGGTCTCCTTAAACCTAACCGCCTTATGCAACGCAAAATCCACATTGGTGATTCCCGGGAGGCGAATCGCATTGGTTCTGGGCGCTGTGCCGAAACGCCCGAAGGGTGTTTGAGCAAAAGCCGCAGTATTGAACCAACGCTTCCAGGTGCGTTCAGAACCAGGAAGGTTGCCCTTCTGTCCAGCGACCAGGTCAGGCCGTGAACCGATGCCAGTACCTGTTGTATCCACGCCAAACCCGATTGGAGCTGGGAAGCCGCCCTGGAAGGTCATGATCGTGGAAGCCTGCCAGCCATCCAACACCAACTTGGTAACACCGTGCATGCGGCGAGCAAAGGGAATGTCATAGAGAACCGTATTCACAAACCGATGCCGCAAATCGAAGCCCGAAACGGATCGCTCTCCTTGCAGGTAGTTATAGTCCTGAGGAGATCCGATGAAGTTACCACCACCAACCTGTCCGCCAATATCGGAAGGACCCGAAATCGCTTTCGAGTAAGTATATGCGGTAAGGAAAGTTAGCCCCAGAGCGAATCTTCGTTCAGCCTTTACTTGGAGCGAATGGTAGATGGAGTTACCGATGGATTTGTCACCCGTGACAGCGCGCGGAAAATCCTGATTTGGACGGCGGGCATTCAGTGATGCAAGACCCGGCGTCCGGGGATCAACTACAGCAATAGGTCGGTTCAGATCGCCGAAAGTGACAATCAAACGAGTGCCCTTCGATCCCACATAGCCTGCGTCTACAACCACAGCACCTGGCAACTTACGTTGGATGTTGAAGTTCCATTGTTGAATGTAGCTATCGCGCATGTTTTGATCGTTACTAACAGCGAAAGGCAACCCTGCTGCTGTTGTTGCAGCAGGGAAAGGATTGCTGAAGAACACGTTGGGTGCACCAACAATGTTGCCAATGATGGTTGCGCCAGCGGTTGCCTGGGCACCTTCAGCCATGGCGAAGATTGCGTTGGAGATTTGCGGTGTGAAGTAGACTCCGTACCCGCCGCGGATAACCGTTTCACCAGGAATCATGGAAGGGCGCCATGCAAAGCCAATGCGAGGTCCATAGTTATTGGAATCAGGAGCCATCAATTGGCGACCATAGGGGGATGTCTTCGTAGTGACAGTATTGGCAATTACGAAGCCATTCTGCTGTACGTTAACGAATCGGTCGTCCTTCTGTTTGTAGCGCTGGAAGTAGTCATAGCGCAATCCTAAAGTAACATTCAGGCGCGAAGTTACTTTCCAGTCATCGTTCACAAATACGCCGGTCCAATAATTGTAGAGATCGGTGTTAGTGCGGGTTGGGTTAATGCTATCGCTTCGAATGTAACCCAGAATAAAATCGGCAGCAGCGGAACCGGTGTAAGTTCCGTCGAAAGTGAACGAACCGCGAGGGGCGCGAGCTTGGCCGAATGTAACGCCACGGCGATCCAGTTCGCCGCCGATCTTCAGAAAGTGAGCTCCTTTCTGCCAGGAGAGAGTATCTGTAAATGGTGCAATGGAATTGGATCGGACCCGTGGACCAATTTGCCTTTGCAGGTTGTACATGTTGTAAACCCCATCAGGGCCGCTGACGTTGATGGTTGGAGGACCATATTCTTCGGGCAAACGGGAAACCAAAGGTAAACCCATTTTGCCGACCACGTCAAAGGCTGGGTCGTTTGTAGTGCCAAAGACTTCGGCTTCTTTGAAGCGATGCCAACCACCACGCATTTCATTCACGATGCGAGGACTGATTGTTCTAGTCCAGGAAAGTGCAACACCTTGTGTCTGCCCAAGATTATTCCGCTCATCATGACCCCACACCGGCGTTCCGGCTTCGTAAGTATCGTTATAGACGTACCGGCCAGAAATGGAATCCTTGTTTGAAAGATTATGATCGATGCGGGTAGTAAAGTTTTTCTGGCGGGAAACAGCACTAGCGGCTTTGGTGAGATAGTTGAATACGCCATTGCTGGTGTTGGGCAACGGTTCAAAGTTCAAGAACGCTTGTGTTTGTGGGCTCAGCAAATTCTTCGGAATCACATTGCCGATGATGCCTACGCCAAGCGGATCCTTTAAGGTGAGGGGAACTCCCTTTGAATCTTTCAGGCCGCTGAAATCCCCGCCGCGTTGGGCCTGGGTTGGGACAATCAGGAACTGCGGATTGGACCCTTGCGCCGCATAACCGGACTCCCAATTGAAGAAGAAAAACGTCTTATTCTTGCCGTTGTAGAGCTTAGGCAACAGAACCGGGCCGCTGACGTTTGCACCAAACTGATTCCGATTCAATCGCGGCGATGTGACGCTTTTCCCTGCAATCGCGTCGTAGCTTTGCGTTAACTGATCGTTGCGGTTGAACTCCCACAGCGTTCCGTGCAACAGGTTGGAGCCGCCTTTAGTGATCATATTGATCTGGCCGCCAGGTGCGCCGCCAAACTCACCAGAGTAAGTGCTGGTCTGCACTTTGAATTCAGCCAGGGAATCGACAGATGGCGAGAAGGCGTATGTCATGGCGTCATAGTCCATCATTTCAATCCCATCTAAGTAGAAGCGATTGGCTGTATCGCGCGAACCGTTGGCCGAGGCAGCCGTGGAGCCATAGGCTGAATCAGTTTGGCCGACTGAGCCGCGACCACGACGAACCGTAATGGAGCCGGGTGTTCCAGCCTGAACGCCGGGAACCAACTGAGCTAGCTGGATGAAGTTGCGTCCATTCAGTGGTAGGTCAACAATTTTGCTGGCGTCAATCACAGTGCCGACGCTTGCATTTTCGGTTTGCAGCAGTGTGGCGGAAGCGACCACATCAACAGTTTCGGTGATGTTGCCGATTTTCAGTGCAAAGTCAAAACGGGCTGCTTGTTCCACTTGTAGGGCCAAGCTCTCAATTTGCTGAAGTTGAAATCCTTCTTTGGAAACCCGTAAACGGTAATTACCGGCCGGCAGGGAAGGGATTCTATAGCTGCCGCTGGCATCCGTTTGAACGTGGCGTTGAATGTTAGTGGCCAAATTGGTGACGCGAATCGTGACCCCGGCCATGGAGGCTCCGGTGGAATCCGAAATGGTTCCAAGTAAGGTACCAGTGGTTTGTTGGGCTGCAACGGGCTGGATGGTTGCAATGGATGCCAGCAGCATCAGGGCGAAGGCAGTGAGCTTGCTTGAAAATATACTAACAAGGGAAAACCGGGAATAAAATTTGCGTGTTTGCATGACTCTCCGAACTAGGGATGAATAGAACAGCAGGCGGTCGTAAACCGCAAGCGAAACGAGATTATGTAATTATATCGGGTTTTAATAGGGTTCGAACCGGGAATTGCTTATTTGGCCAAAGTGTTTACATTTAACAAGTTAGAGGAAAAATATACGCAAAATAGTAGATAGGGTCCCCGTTTTCTGGAAATAGAAAGCTCGTGTGTTGTCCTATTAATAGCAGCGCTTCAGCGGAATAGCCGTACCTTAGGTGCTGAGCTTAATCCTATGTTCCATATCTACTCACCTTGACGATACCTGAAGATTATCTGATACACTTTCCCAGTGCGCCGCCAAAAATCCGTCCGTTTGAGGAAACGAATGTCCATAATGAAGACACCCTTTGCCAATTTGCTACTGATTCTCTCCGTAGCCGCCTTAGGAAATCCAGCCGCCCTTGCGCAGGTCTCCCGAGCACAGATCAGCGGAACGGTTCGCGATTCAAGCGGTTCTGTTGTGCCAGATGCTTCTGTTCTATTGCGCAATAGTGCAACCAATGTTGAAACGCGCACGGCCACCAATGAAAGCGGCGTGTTCATCCTCCTCAATATTCTTCCTGGCAGCTACACAATGGAAGCGTCCCGGACCGGCTTCGCCACTAGCCGAATAGATACATTTAGTTTGGTGGTGAATCAGTCCTCGGTGTTTGATTTTGTATTGCCAGTAGGCAGGGTACAGGATTCTGTCACAGTTGAAGCCGTTGGCAGCCAGATACAGAGCGCCTCCGCCGAACTGGGAAGCGTATTGACCCGCCAGCAAGTGGTGGATCTGCCGAGCGGACGTAATATTCAGAACCTGATGCGCATGACGCCGGGCGTGACGCCGGTGGCCACTGGGCAATCCAGTATCCCCTCGGTCAATGGGCAGGTGAACCGCAGCAGCATGTACATGTTGGACGGCACACCCAATCAAGCCACTTTTTTTAGCAACCTTGCGTTGAACCCTATTATGGAGACCATTGAAGAATTCAAAGTACAATCGCATAACGACTCGGCGGAGTTTGGCGGTGTGATGGGCGGGACGATCAACACCACCACAAAATCCGGCACCAATGAATTGAAAGGGCAGATTTGGGAGATTGCACAAAACGACGCCTTCAATGCGCGGAACACATTTAACCCCATAGTAAACCCCTTCAAGGGACACACTTTCGGCGGAGTGGTAGGGGCACCTGTTTGGTTGCCGAAGCTTTACAACGGCAGGAACCGGACGTTTTTCTTCTTCGGCTATCAGCAGAACAGGGCGCATTCTCCTTCGCTGAGCTACATCCGGGTGCCCACCGCTGCGAACCTCAATGGCGATTTGAGCGATTGGCCAAAGCAGATTTTCAATCCCTACACGACGCGGGCCAATCCGGCGCAAGCAGGCAGCTTCGTGCGCGATCCTTTTCCGGGCAATCAGATTCCGGCAAGCATGATCAACCCTGGGATGGCCTACTTCGCAAAGACCGTATTGCCGCCTACTGAGCCAACCCCGGTGGCTGACCGCAATGCAGTGAACCGCACCCCGAACACGGCACGGACGCAGTGGCTCAACATTCGCGGCGATCACAAGTTCAGCGACAAAGATACCGTCACCGGGCGTTACACCGGGACGTTCAGCCCTGCTACCGGGGCCGTGAACATTCCGGCGATGGTGAGTGAAACCAACGCCCGCGCCCTCAACATAAATGCAAGCTGGGTGCATACGTTCGGCCCAAGCGCCGTCCTGCAAGCTCAGTTTGGACGAGTTCGACAGTCGACCACTACTTACAACCACTACCGGTCCTTGGCAACCGATTTCACAAGCAAGGTGGGTTTTTCCGCCAACTCGCTCACTCCCTATTCGAGTGGGGTGAACCTGATTCCTGGTTTGAACGTGGCTAATTTTTTCAATTCGGCTGAGAACTATTCGCAATCGACGAATGCGAATAACTATACGGGCAAGGTGGGCTTTTCAGTTTTGAAAGGCCGGCACATGTTGAAGATGGGTGGCGAATTTAATCGTGTCGGCTATGGTGCGGTGATTGACAACACTTCGATTGGCTTCGCTGACGCACAAACGGCCGATCCTACCAGGGTGGCGACAACAGGCTCTTCGCTTGCGTCATTTCTGTTAGCAGTCCCTGATAACGCTACAAGGCGAGATGTAATTGAAACCATTCCCGGCACGGCTGGGGTAATGGGTTTCTACTTTCAAGATTCGTGGAAGGTGTCAACAAACCTAACGGTCAACATGGGGCTGCGCTATGACCGGACCTTTACACCGTCCGCCGGCACGGAGGCCGACAACAACAACAAGATTGGTAATATGGACTATCAAAGGGGCATCTATATTCTGCAGGCTTCGGCGCCATCATGTGCTGTGGCCGGCAAGTTCCCTTGTATTCCCACTCCGGTAGGCGCTCCGGCCGGATACTTGCCGCCAAACGTGGTGGTCTCGCCGACGGGCAAGATTCTAAAAGATACGACGAAGAACTTTCAGCCGAGGCTTGGCGTGGCCTACCGGCTTGGCCCCAAGACAGCGATTCGAGCTTCAGCAGGCATGTTCTTCGACAACTATTCGGGCATCACCCAGATTGCCCGCAATCCGATTGGCACTTGGCCCAGCCTGGGATTCACCTCGGCATCGAACATGAATCTGCCAACCAGCGCACAAGTGCTTCCATCCGTATTCGCAGCGAATCCGCTTCCTTCGGCTGTGTTTCCGCTGGCTGATCCCTTCGCTCAGACGGCATTTTTTCTGGATCCGAATTGGAAGAATGCCTACTCGATCCAGTGGAATTTTGGTGTACAACGTCAGGTGACCAACAACACGGTCCTGAACGTGAATTATGTGGGATCGGGCAGTCATCGAACCGATGTGGGCGGCCGCTACGGTGTAGCTTTGACTCCTGGCCCCGGCAATTTTAAGGAACGCATGCAGTTTCCCTACATGGCTATTCCAGCTTCCTGGGATCGTAGCTGGGGCAATGCCAACTACCATTCTTTGCAGAGTTCGATTGACCGCCGCTTTGCCGGTGGCCTTGCTATGACCGCTTCCTATACTTGGAGCAAGTCGATTGATCCGGGCTCTTCCGGCTTCTTCGGAGTGGAAGGAAATTCCATTCAGAATCCCTACAACACCAGGCCCGACCGCAGTGTCTCAAGCTACGATGTGCCTCACAATCTGGTGATCAGTTGGGTTTACGATCTGCCCATTGGCAATGGCAAGCTGTTGCATACCGGCAACAAAGTGGCCGATTATGTACTGGGCAACTGGCAAGTAAACGGCATTGCTGATTTGCGTTCCGGCAATCCCGTGAATGTGACCATCACCGGCGATATAGCGAACACCGGCAATGTTAACTACATGCGTCCCAACGTGGTTGGAGATTGGCATTTGGATAAGCAGACTCCTGCGAAGTGGTTTGATACGACCGCCTTCCGGGCTCCCTCGGCATTTACCTTCGGCAATGCCGGCCGTAATATCTTGCGGACCGATGCACCGAAGCGAATGGATTTATCTGCCTTTCGAAGGTTTCCGATTCGCGAGCAGATTTATGCGGAGTTCAGGGCGGAGGCTTATAACGTGTTGAACGTGGTGACCTATGGCGCGCCAACTGCGGATCTGGCAAACATTAACTTCGGTAAGGTGCTTAGTGCCCAAGCATCTCGGACGTTGCAGTTGGGATTGAAGCTTTATTTCTAATCGCAACTAAACCCAAGGACTCCCGGCCATTTCATGCCCATTAAAGGTCAGCATATTCTCATCGAAGGATGAGCCTGGAGATCGGCCTTTAGGCCGGGCTCCTTTGTTGTTTTGTTTTTTTGTTGTTTGGATAGTAGTAAAGACAC
>JAYTTF010000040.1:0-33328 GCA_043745195.1 Bryobacterales bacterium
TCTTTCGACAGCTAACCGTCGAAGCCTGTTGGATAGGGCAGCAGGAGCATTGGCAACTTTGTTCGCCTGCTCCTACAAACGAGCGGAAGGGATTCATCGATTGGGCTAAGAGCGAAAAATGGAGCATGTTCGGCCGCTTCACCAAGGCCATTCAAGAGAACGTCGCCCCCCAGTACTTCGGCAACGGTGCCGATACCAATTTCTCCGACGTCAACCCCCGCAGCCACGTTGTTATCGGCAGCACCTGGACCCCGTCTCCTACCTGGGTGGTGAACGTCCTGCTCGGTTCCGGCCGTTGGCGCGAGAATCAGAACTCACCGTCCAAGGGCTTAAACCCCACCACACTCGGTTACCCCGCCGCTCTGGTCTCGCAATTCCAAACCCTTACCTATCCGGCCATCAACACCCAGGGCTACAATTCTTTCGCCAACAACAACTTCTTTAATGGCCCACGCGAGACCCACAATCTCCAAGCCAACATCACCAAGGAACTTGGCAAGCACAGCCTAAAGTTTGGCTGGTTGGGCGAACTTGCCCGGCTGAACGCGACGAGCTTCCAGACGCCTACATTTAACTTCAGTCGCGGCCTCACGTCCGGGCCCGTCGCCGCTCAAACCAGCGCCACTAGCGGCGACGGCATCGCCTCGCTCTTGCTCGGCGTCGGCGCCAGTGGATCGGCCCCCATCAACGCCGCCACCGCCATCACCGCCATGTACCATGGCCTCTATCTTCAGGATTCGTGGCGCGTCAACCGCCGCTTGACTCTACACCTCGGCATGCGCTGGGAGGTGCAACAAGCCCGCACCGAACGCTACAACCGCTTCAATAACTTTGACTTCAACGCCACCAGCCCGCTCGCCGCCGCGACCGGGCTTCCCCTCAAGGGCGGACTCGTCTTCGTCACCCCCGAAAACCGCGGTGCCTGGGATACCGACAAGTTGAACCTCGCTCCCCGTTTCGGCATGGCCTACAAGCTCACCGATAAGTTAGTATTCCGCGGCGGCTACGGCATCTTCTATCCGCAAACCGGCGGAGGCGCTAACCAGGGCTTCTCCACAACCACGTCGTGGGTCTCCACGGTCGGCGGCGACGGTATCAACCCGAATAGGGGCGCATTGTTAAGCAATCCGTTCCCCACCGGATTGGTACAACCAGTCGGGAATACACAAGGCCTTGCCACGCTGGCTGGGGAAAGCGTCAATGCCTTCTCGCGATTGCATCCGCTCAGCTATGTACAAAACTTCTCGGTGGACTTTCAATATGAGCTAAAAAAAGGCATGGTCTTGGAACTTGGCTATACCGGTTCACAGGGCCGCAAACTGCTCTTTGGCACCGGTCAACAGGCAAATCAGTTAGACCCCAAACTCCTGAGTCTCGGCGCGGGACTTGATGCGCAGGTGCCAAATCCCTTCTTTGGCATACTCAGGACCGGCGTGCTCGCCGGCGCCACTGTGCCGCGCAATCGCCTGTTGCGCCCCCATCCGCAATTCAATGGAGTCAACCTTTCCGCTGACGCTCCTGGCGCAAGTTCCGGCTTCAACGCGCTGGTGGTTCGCTACAACTGGCAAATTGGTTCGGGACTCAATCTTTTAACCACCTATCAGTGGTCGAAAGCCATCGACAATGCCAGCGAATGGCAAGGCTGGGAAGTCAGCGACACGCCGCGCGATTATTACAACCTGAAGGCCGATCGCTCAATCAGCGCACACGATCTTCCCCAAAGCTTCGTCACCGCTCTGGTCTATGAGTTGCCGGTTGGCAAAGGTAAGAAACTTCTCTCTGGTGCCAATGCTGTCACCAACGCCGTTCTTGGTGGATGGCAGGTCTCTTCGATAATTCGCTTCGGCAGCGGCCTCCCCCTCGGCTTCTCAGCACCCAACTCCCTGGCCAACTATGGCTTCCAGATTCAGCGACCGAACGTTGCGGACTTGCAGGCAGCGAAAGTGGACAACCCTGTGCCGGATCGTTGGTTCAATACCTCAGCGTTCACCGCTCCTGGCACTTATGAAGTCGGTAACGCCACTCGTTGGGTTCCCACCATTCGTTTCGGCCCCACTAACCATGCGGACTTAGCCATTCTGAAGAATTTCCGATTCCGCGAAAGGATAAAAGCGCAGTTCCGGACAGAGATGTTTAACACAACCAATACACCGCAGTTCGGTCGGGCGAATACTACTTTAGGCAGCACGGACTTTGGCCGCGTCACGGGTACCACCAATGTCGGCCCGCGCAATATTCAGTTAGGGCTACGAATTCAGTTCTAGCGCCGGAAAGGCAGGGGCGGCTTCATTTCTTGCCCACTTTGGTCCGATACTCGGCTTGCGCTCGCTCGGCCTCTTCAATTCGTCCGATACTTCGGTAAGCTCTGGAGAGGGCCAGAAGCAGGGTTGCATCTTTTGCCGAGGCCGATTCCAAGTGCGGGATTGCTTCCGTCTGCCTACCAACTGCCAACAGCGCTTTTCCTAATTCGCCTCGAAGCCCTGTAAGTTCGGGTGCTGCCTGTGCTGCTCTCAACAGAAATGGCAACCCAGCCTCTGGCCCTTCCAACCGTGCCAATGTATCTCCGTACTCAAATTGGAATTCTGGTTCATCGGCAAACAGCCCTGCCAGTGGTGCGTAGAATTTCTTTGCTTCCGAATACAGGCGGGCACGCCAGTAGCTGTGCGCCACCTGTCGCTGAAGCCTTGTATCATTCAAACGAAATATCGTGGCCCCTTCATAGGTTCGCGCTGCTTTTTCATAACGCCCACAGTCGAAGAGGGCGTCTCCTAAATCCAGCGAACTTTTAGTGGCATCCCATAACTTCGCCTGCTCCAGCGGTGCTATGGCATCGCAGGGTTGCTTCAACTTCAATCGCGCCAAGCCAGTCATCCAATGAATGGCTCCTGGCTGGGGATTGGCTTTTAAGTACTTCTGGAACTCCACAATCGCATCTTGAAAGTTACCTGCCTGATATCGTGCCAGCCCTAAGTTCATTCGCCACATCGGATTGGCCGGTTCCTTTTCCGCTAATTGCCGATAAACCTTGCCCGCTTCTGCAAAGCGCGATTCCCGCATTGCCTGAGCCCCAGCTTGCGATAAGGAAGCTACGTCTTGAAACATCGCCAATACAAGAAGTAACGTCATCAAGGGGCTGCAACCTTCAAAGTCTGATTGGCTTTCACACCTAACATTGTCTTCTTGCGGCCATCGGGCCAAAATACTTCAACTTCCACTTCCGCTTGCGATCCCAGTCCGAAGTGCAGCGGACACACACACGAGGAGGCATAGCCAACAGTTGAAGTAACATGCCGCCACTGCGAGCCCACGCGGACTCGGGCTGCGGCTCCACTCACTTTTACCGCCAGCCAGTTGCCGGTGCAGGGATTTCGCAGGATTTTAGCCGGTGCATTTAGTGCAGTGACAACTAAGTCCAGGCAGCCATCACCGTTCAGATCTGCCGGCACTAATCCGCGATTCATCGCAGCAGAAGCCGGTAGCGGTGCAGTTGACAAAAAGGATTTGCCAACCAGATTACGTAACCAGGAGACCGGTTCGGCCTGCGTGGCGCCTCGTGAACCGGTAACAGAAAGCACGCCGCTTCTGGCCACCGCTATGTCCTTCCATCCGTCGTTGTCCAGATCCGCGAAAGCTATGCCCCACCCCGCCATGGGGCGAGTCAGCAAATCCAATTTACTGCTGCTGGTTACTTCTTCGAACTCACGGCCTTGATTCCGATACAGCGGAAACGTTTCGTCGCGCAGCGCGGAATAGATCAGATCCGGTATTCCGTCATTATCGAAATCCTGAGCATCCACGCCCATTGAAGATGGTGGATCCCCATTCAACGGTGCCGCCACTCCTCGATCAAACGCCACCTCAGCAAATCGTCCGCCGCCAAGATTGCGAAACAGAAAATTAAATGTCCGATCATTGGTGACAAAGATATCGGCCAATCCATCCTGATCGAAATCGGCTATGCCGACGGCCATACCCTTGCCCTTGTGTGCATCAATGCCGGAAGAAGCAGAAATGTCGGTGAAGGTTCCATCCCCGTTATTGCGAAACAATGCATTGGGTTGCGCCTCGTAGTAGCGCGGGTGGCAAAAATCAGCTTTCCCCTCAACCAAACATTCGTGCTCCGTGGCAGGATCCCAGCGTACGTAGTTGACGATGAACAGATCCAGATCCCCGTCATTATCTATGTCAACCCACGCCGCCCCCACGGCCCAACGACCTTTGTTATCTATGCCACTTTGGGCTGTCACATCAGCAAACCCGCCGAGTGGCCGGTTGCGGTAGAGTGTCACACCGCGCACTCCGCAGACCAGTAGATCAATCCGGCCATCGCCGTCATAGTCGCTAACGGCAGCCGCGATGTCGTAACCAGTTCCAGCCAGACCCGCTTCTGCCGTACGATCCTCAAACCGAAGATTCCCCATATTTCGCAGGAGACGATTGTTATGAGCCGGTTTAGTTTTTCGAGCAGAGGGAAGGTCTGCACCGTTGGGGAAAAAGAGGTCAAGGCGGCCATCGCCATCGTAATCAAAAACGGCAATGCCGCCAGGCGTGGTGGCCGGCAAATATTTTCTGGCGGTTTCGCCACTAAACAGAGTGAATGGAAGTGGCACTGTTTGCCAGGCACCAACCATTGTTAGCGTTGCCAGAAAAAATCGAAGCATCAGACAATTAGTCTAGCGCCAATCAAACCAATAGTTCGGTCACTTCCGAATACCTTGCTACAGCGCTGTAGCTCAAGTTTCCATGGCCCATCTTGCCCCGGAATTACGCGACGAACTCCAAGTGCCGGTTTTCGGGAGCCTTGATACCAGTCTTGCAGCAATCAAATCTCTAGTGCTGGCATAACTTGTTCTACAAAAGCCCGTTGCCCCACGGTCCCCAAATGGCCAGTGTCAGGGCCTCTTTGACCTCGCGCTTTCGCCAGCGGAACGGCTTGGCGCGCTCGTAATGTCTCCTGAAGAAAGCTTCGATGGCCTCACGCAGTTTTTGCTCTTGAAGCTTCCTCCGCTGAGAGCCTTGCGTTGCAGAAGCGCTGGCGCCATTTGAAAAACGGAGGGGACCGACACCTTCAGTTCCCGCGCCACTGAATCTCCTTGCCCTCGAGGCAAGATAGGATGAAGCGCGCACGATCAACTACGCGCGCCTCCGCTTTACCACTTCTCGCCAGCGCTGTTAAACTTGCCCTGTCTTCGGTCGAGCATTCCAGTTCAGGTGCATGCCTGGGCATAAATGTGATCTGCAACCGGCCGTATCTATTCATATTGGGTTGGAAGCGTTGGATACTGCTGGCGCATCCGGAACGGAGGTTGATGTGGATCGATTGAAGGCCAGGGAGAAACTCGAAACCGCCGAGAGCTACACTTCCGGACTCAACTGGTTGTGAGCCAGAATGGCTAATGGTTGTGAGTCATGGTTTTCTACTCTCGGCCACCGGCATAGTGCACCTTGAATCGGGCACCCTGATCGGCCATGGTACGCTTCAATTTATCTAATTCGCGGCGGGCTACTTTCGACCAATCGCTTTGCGGGTCAAGCTTTAAGTACGTCTTCCAGTGCGATATGGCTTTAAGTGTGGCGCCTTCGCCTTGATAGAGCAGCGCTAAGTTGTAATGCGCATCTCCGTACTGAGGGTTGATTTTCAGGGCGATTAGGTAGTGCTCCTCGGCTTGCTTGCGGTCGCCGCGCTCATCGTATAGATTCGCCAAATTGAATTGCGCCAAGGCATATTGCGGATCCACTTCCACGGCCTTCTTATACTGTGCTTCGGCCTTCTGCCATTTACGTTGGTGAAATAGAATGGTCCCCAAATTCACCATGGACGCTACTGCGGCGGGGTTTAGTTCAATTGCCTTTTCATAGGCCGCCATAGCCTCGCTAACCGGTCCTGCACGCTGCTCCACTTCCAAACCTTTTTGGAACCAGAATTCGGATTCGGCCATCTGGGCTTGCTGTTTGTGCCTGGCGACTTTGCTATCTTCTTTGGGGAAGGCAACTAACCTTTTCACTTCAGACGTATCGAAGTTGAACAGGATTTGACCGGACAGGGCATCAATGGTCTGGCCCTCAAATTCAGCATGTAGCTTTTTGCCTTGATGAAAAATTTTGGCGGCGGAGAGTGGGTCCTTTACACGCCGGAGTTTGCCGTGGAGCACTTCAATGATGCGGTGGATGGTTTTGGGGGAAACTTTCCTGGCACGCAAGGATTCCAAAGTTCGCAGTGTGACCAGATCGCGAAACGCATAGGTTTTCCTGGGTTCCACCATGTGTTGGTGCTCCCAAGCGCGCAGGCGGCGTTCGGTGATGTTCACTAGGCTTAAGACCTGTGCGCGGGTCCAGCTTTGTGACGATATGGAGCTTGCCACGACAAAATTGTAGCACCCCTGTTTGTGGACAACTTGTGGAAATCGAAATAGTCTGTAACGCTCTGACAAACCAGGACTTTAACGGCTGTCCGCCAGACCAATATTGATATATGATTTAGGTCCCAAGGAGTTTACACATTTAACAAATGCTCAATATGGAAAATATAAGCTCCAAGTCAAGTCGCCGAAGCTTTGTGAATCGTGCTGCTAAAGTTGCAGCAGGAGCGGCTGCCCTCCCAGGGCTCTTTGATGGATTTGTGGCCCGTGCTGCGAACGAGCGTAGCCGTGAGGCCAGGATTCGAGGCTACGGGGAATTGAAACCTGCCGGGAACGAATTGGCTTTACCGCCTGATTTTCAATATTCCGTGGTTAGCTTTGAGGGTGACCTGATAGCCGATGGCTATCCGGTTCCTAAAGCGATGGATGGTATGGGTGCTTTTCCATTATCGAACGGGAACGTTATGCTGATCCGGAATCACGAAGATTCCGATACGCCATCGCGCCTGCGTCCCCGGCCCGGCAAACAGCACTTCCACAAGTGCTGGAATTCTGAATAGCATTTTGGATACACACTACGGTCCGTGATCTTTCGCGTACGACTCCGGAATTGTGCTGGCGGAGAAACGCCTTGGGGTAGTTGGTTAAGCTGCGAGGAGACCTTTGAACCTGTGGCCGCTACGGGCGCCGAAAAGAATCACGGATATGTCTTCGAGGTACCGGTAAACACTCTTCCGGGCAACCCGGCGCTGGAGATTCCGATTATACAAATGGGGCGCATGGCTCACGAAGCTGCAGCGGTGGATCCAAACACTGGGATCATTTACGAAACTGAAGACCAGGGAGATGTTTCCGGATTCTATTCGATTCCTACCGTTGAAAAAGCCAACCAAGCCGGGAGAATTGGCGACTATGGGTGGGAGTCTGGAGATGATGAGAGTGAAAGGTTTGGACAATTACCTGACGGCAATTAACCAAAAAGTGGGTGCCACGCTTTCTGTGGGTTAGGTGAAGATCGATGACCCCGATCCAACGCCGCCAGCGGTGGTGATTGGCGTTTTTCGTATCCTACAACCAACTTGAGAAGCGGAACATTATGTGCGAAATTTAGGGGTTACAACACTACTCGAGCCTCTCCATCACGCCGGGTCAATCGCATTTTGTCCAGATACTCAAGAAGGGGAATGGCATATTTACGCGACACACCTGTCCAATCTTTGAACGACCCAACAGGAAAACGCTCCCCTTTGTGCTGCGCCAGAATTTCTTTCAATTGCTCCAGAGCCGTATGATGGAAAACCAGTTCATCCCCAATCTTCACCAGCTTTTGTTGCCGCAGTAACATCTGCAGCAAGGTACGAGCTTTGGCCACGTCCACTCCACTGGAAGCTAACACTTCGTTGATCGATGGCACGGCTAGGCCAGCACTCCCAAACGCCGCTTCAATCTTCGCCAACGCTTGCGATTCGTCCTGCTGCAAATGCAATTTGTGCCCGGCCAAGCGCAGGTTCTCGCCTTCACTCACCACTGTTTTGGTGGTGCTCAAAATGGTATCCAGAACCGCTACTGGCACTGAACCCAATTCGCGTGACCGCATTTCTTCCCGAGGCATTCCGGCTGCCAGCGGGTGCTCTTTGTGGAATGCCGCCAGACGTTTTTCGATTCGGGTACGCGCCGCTGCGAACCATTCGCTATTCACAAACCAAGGCGGTACAGATGCGATCTTTACAACTCCTTCGAACGCGATGGCAGACTCAATTTCAGCCACCGTCGCTCCAGTTCGCCGAACTAGATCAGCCAGACCCATTCCGGTGGCCGACTCCTTCACCAGCTGGTTCAGCCGCTCCCCTAGCGTCCCTTTTTGAAAAATATCCCAGCGTTCCGGCAAAGGCTTCTTCGGTCCATCAATGTCAATAATCTGACCGCCACCAATGGTCACAACCGGGGAGATCATACGCACAATGAAGCGGTCGCCTGGCAGCAGCAGCATGGCATCCCGCAGTTGCAATCGAACTACTCCCGATGCACCAGGTTCCATGGAAGCTACATCAAACAATCGCACTTTCGCGGTAGTTTGGGCGGTCCCCGCGTGAAAATGCAGCGGAGCCCTATCCTTCAACGGTTTCGCCCCCGGCAGCAATTGAAAGAAGCAGTCTACCAGACGTGTAGCTTCAAAACGGCCCGGTTCCGTGACCACTTGCCCACGGAGAATCTCCGCTTCTCCGGCCAAATTCAAAGCGGTGCGTTGCCCAGCGCGCGCCTTTTTTGCGGCAGCCCCGTGGACCTCAACGCCTCTGACTCGCAACCGTGCCCCACTGGGTTGCAACTCCACTTCCTGCTCCAATGAAACCACGCCTGCCGTTGCGGTGCCTGTTACTACTGTGCCAAAGCCTTTCATGGTAAATACGCGATCAATCGGCAACCTGAAATACCGCTTGGCTTCCTTTGCTCTTGCCTGTGCTGCAGCCGCTGAAATCAAGCTACGCAGTTCTTCAATCCCGTCGCCGGTCTTTGCAGAAACAGCAATTACAGGAGCAGATTCCAGAAAACTGCCGGCCACGAAATCCTCAATTTCAAGCTTTACCAATTCCACAATGTCGGCATCCACAGCGTCTTTCTTGGTCACCACCACAATGCCCTGTGCTATGGCCAGCAGACGGCAAATGTCAAAGTGCTCGCGCGTTTGGGGTTTAATTGATTCATCTGCAGCCACAACGAACAGCAGCAGATCGATGCCCGATGCCCCGGCAAGCATCGTTTTTACGAAGCGCTCATGACCCGGCACGTCTACAAAACCAATGCGGGTTTCGCCAATGTCCATATGAGCAAAACCCAACTCAATGGAGATGCCGCGCTTCTTTTCTTCAACCAGCCTGTCGGTATCAATCCCTGTTAGTGCGCGCACCAGGGCGGTTTTACCGTGGTCGATGTGTCCGGCCGTACCGGCGATGATGGATTGCATTTGGAAACTAACTTCCTCTTAGTTGTAGCAGGTGGCTGTGTGTTCACGCTCTACTCTTGAAATCAGTCCCGTCAAATGCAATACGACATTCCTTTGAAGGAGCTCTTCCTGTGATTCGGCACACGTCTTGGCTGGTGCTGCTCCAGTAAAAATCCAGCTCCAGCAGATTAAAATCCTTAATCACGGCTTTGTCGATTTTCAGAGACAATCAAAGGGTGCGAGCAATCCTCCCCATTTTCGTAGCGGCTGTGCTTTGCGCACAGGAAGATCAACCGCTGTTTAAAGCCGGGGCAAACATAGTTCGAGTTGATGTTCAGGTTGAAGAAAATGGCCAGATCCTCAGAGGGTTGTCGGGCAGCGACTTTATCATCTTCGATGAAAACCGGCAGCAGACAATAACCCACTTCGCGCATGACATTGAACCTTTATCTTTGATCTTGCTGTTAGACATTAGCGGCAGTATGACCAAATCGATCGACGCCGTTTCACGCGCATCAAGGCAAGCTTTGGCAAACCTGAGGCCAGGCGATAAAGTGGCGGTCATGCTATTTGCCCGCTCTTCAAAGGTGACTCAGGATTTCACTACTGATTTTGAAGCGGTCTCCCGTCAAATTGGCTCTGCTGTAGGGGACAAAACTTTGGGCTCAGCGACACTGCTGAACCACGCGATAGTAGCCTCTGCCAAGCACTTCGAGGACACAGCACCCGTTGGGCGTCGTGCAATTCTGATCGTTACTGACAACCTTGGCCTGAACTATGAATTGAACGATGAGCAGGTGCTAAAAAAACTCCACTCTGCAAACGCTGTAATGAATGCCATTGTTACGGGCCGAGCCAAGCGCCCGGAAGCGGATACAAAGGCCCGGTACACCAATCCGGACTTCAGTCCTTCCAACGTGTTTTTACTCTCCGACGAAACAGGCGGCGAAGCCTTTCGGCCAGAAAGCGTGGATGCGGCATTGGGATCAATTTTCGAGAAAATCCGCAGACGTTACGCGCTTGAATATTCCGCCCCGTCAGATGGCAAGCCAGGAGCCTATCATCACATCAGGGTATCGTTGTCTCCGCTTGGAGAGCGGAAGTATCCTAAAGCGCAGTTGCGCGCTCGAAAAGGTTACTACGCGGCAGAGTAGCGGCCTACATGCTTCGCAATCGAATTTCTTCCACCCGATGATCGGGCCCTTTGCGCAACACAAGTCGCGCCCGTTCCCGCGTTGGCATAATGTTTTCCCGCAAATTCGGCCCGTTGATCTCCCGCCAAATCGACTTTGCCTGGACAGTTGCTTCTTCCTGGCTCAACGCTGCATAGCGATTGAAGTAGGAATCAGGATTGGTGAACACCGTCTCCCGCAGCTTAAGAAAGCGGGAAACATACCAGCTTTCAATCAACTCCTCTTCCGCATCTATGTAGATAGAAAAATCAAAGAAATCACTAACGAACATCAGCGGATGCTTGCTGGACCGACTCGGCGTACCCGTCTGCAATACGTTCAAACCTTCCACAATCAAAATATCCGGCTGATTTACAATCTGCACTTCGCCTTCTAAAATGTCGTAGATCAAATGCGAATAAACAGGGGAAGCCACTTCTGCCTGCCCACGCTTGATCTGCGCCAGGAACCGCAGTAACGCCATCCTTTCGTAACTTTCAGGGAAGCCCTTACGCTTCATCAATCCACGCTTTTGCAGAACCTTTGTAGGAAGCAGGAAGCCATCGGTGGTGATTAAATCCACTTTCGGATGATCCGGCCATCGCGAAAGCAAAGCCTGCAGCACACGGGCAATTGTGCTCTTCCCAACAGCCACAGAGCCGGCAATTCCGATGACGTATGGAATCCGCGCGGGAAGGTGACCCAGAAACGTGTCTGTAGCTTTGTTCATCGCCTGCACCGCACTCACGTATAAGTTCAGCAATCGCGACAAAGGCAGGTAGATGTCCGCCACTTCTTCCAGCGAGATCTGTTCATTGATGCCACGCAGCGTCGCCAGATCGCTTTCCGTCAGCGGCAAAGGCGTAAAGGCACGCAGCTTGGCCCACTCCTCACGGGAGAAATCGAGATAGCCGATCTGGTCTTTTTCCGTAGTCGTCAGTTTGGGCGAGGCCGACATGAGTAACCATGATAAGCAATCCGTTGATCACAAAATTCCAAAATGCTCAAAGGCGGCACTTGCTGTCATCCCGTCTTCCAGCGCTTTCCGTACTGCCTTCTCGCCTCGCGCCTTCTCAATGGCGGCGTTGAACACCTCTGCTTCCACTGCTCGTGGAATAACACAGACTCCATCCACATCACCAAAGACAATGTCCCCAGGTTCAATCAAGACACTACCCAGCCGAATTGGAATCCGCATGTCTACCACATGGCCTCGCGGCCCTTGGTCCTGTGCATAGGAGCCAAGTGAGAAGATCGGAAATCCCAGCTCCAAAATGCCATGCGTGTCCCGCACATAACCATCCATCACCGCACCGGCCGCGCCACATCGCATTGCACGAATGCTCATCAACTCGCCCCATAGCGCATAGTTTGGGGAGCCGCCTGCCGAGACATAAACCTCGCCAGGCTGCAATCCATCCAGCGCTTCCAACATCAAGCCAAAGGGACGCTCTATGGTTCCAGATTCTTCAGGCAAATCTTCAGAAAGCACTGTCATCGCGCGACCCACCACCACCGTGTCTCTGGACAATGGCTGAATTCTTGGCGGCAGAAATTGGTGCAATAACTTCATTTTGTCCATGCAGTCGCCCACCACTGCGGGAAACAACTCGCGCCGCGCAATGGCAAATAATTCGTTGTCGTCTTTCCAGATTTGGCTCATAAGCTTTCCTTAAATGATAAACTTCATTCCGATGGCCCTATTGCAGTCCCGCCGAGCATTCCTATAATCCTTAGCGGCCTTTGCCGCCCCTGCCTGGACACCACCCAACATCCTACTTCTTTTAGCAGATAACTGGGGCGTTCCCACATGCAAGCGTCTATGGAGACGCTTCGGTTAAGACGCCAGTCTTCGATGAACTAGCCAAACAAGGTACGCTCTTCACGAACGCTTTTGCCCCAAATCCATCTTGCTCTCCATTGCGGTCAGCCTTACTCAGTGGCAGGAAACGCATCGCCTGGGAACAGCCGCAAGCCTGTATGGGAATTTGCCACAGGACCTTACCATCTACCCTGACTTACTCTCTAACGCCGGGTATCTTACTGGTTACTCAGAAAAGGGCTGGGGACCCGTAACGTTCCGTCGTAACGGAAAGGTCGAGAATCCAGCCGGTGCAATGTTCTATGACTTTGCGGCCATGCTCTCTTCGCGCAAACCAGACCAGCCGTTCTGCTTCTGTCAACGCTTTGTTTGGTGAATCCAGGAGCCTCCGCTGTAATTCGATATTTCCCAGGACTTAGCTCCGGAAACATGTAGTTCCCGGCGGCGTTTGTTTTGGTACTGCGAGTAGGTGCAGTGTCCTGGTTAGTTACTGTGACAACCGCATCCGGCAGCACGGCCCCACTTACATCAATGACTTGTCCGGCAATCTGTTGATTCACCGTAGATTGGGCCTCGATTGCTGCTACGGTGACCAGCAACAGGAATAGAATTGCGACGCGGCATGAAAGTATATCAACTGCACGCTCTACCGAACTGATTCCGTAACTGCCTGAATCCCATTCCTATTCAAGAATCGAACCGCCACTTTTCGGCTTTCAACGGGTTCTGTCGTCGCTGGGAATATGAAAATTAGTTGCACTCTTCATCCCGTTGGATCAATAATCGA
This sequence comes from Bryobacterales bacterium, assembly GCA_043745195.1. Lineage (GTDB taxonomy): Bacteria > Acidobacteriota > Terriglobia > Bryobacterales > Bryobacteraceae > JANXSF01. The sequence goes on from JAYTTF010000040.1 coordinate 13,082, forward strand.
GAATACAACTGCGGGGTGTATTCGTGAGATTCGTTGTCCTAAGTTGCGTATCTCTTAATTTGCTGGTGGCCAGCCTCTTCGGCCAAGGCACGGCAACCCTTACGGGCACCATCGCCGATTCAAAAGGTGCGTCAATCCCTCAGGCAGGCGTCCGCATTCGCAATGTGGATACCAATAACACGAGGCAAATTGAGACTAGCGAAGACGGCTCATACACAATCACAAATCTAGCCCCCGGCAACTACGAACTTACCGTTGAAAGGCAAGGCTTCCGCACTCATAAAGCCACTGACATGGTGCTGGAACTTGGCGAAGTACAACGGCTGGACGTCAGCATGCAAGTTGGCTCGGTAACCGAATCGATCAGCGTAACGGCTGATCCGCCACTCATTAACACCGAATCCGGCGCGATCAAAGGTGACGTGATCACCAATCAGCAGATCAATGAGATCCCCCTCGACGGCCGGGATTTCGTCGACCTTGCACTGATGGTTCCTGGCGTTATTCCCATGGCACAAGGCGGTCAGGGGTCAGGCTTGAACGTGAACGGTGCTCGTTCAGACTCAACGAATTATTCGGTGGACGGTTTCAACAGCCGCAATCCACGCGGTGCTGGATCGCAAGTCCGGCCGAACATGAGTGCCATGCAGGAATTCAAAATGGAGGTCTCTGGCTTCTCCGCAGAAAGCGGCCGCATGGCCGGTGGCGTCATGAACATGGTGATTCGCTCAGGCACCAACCGTTTCCATGGCGAGGTTTTTGAGTTCATCCGCAATGACATTTTCGATGCTCGCGCTTTCTTTGACCAACAGAAACTGCCTCTAAGACGGAATCAGTATGGTGCAACGCTGCATGGGCCAATCCGCCGAGACCGGACATTTTTCATGTTCAGTTGGGAAGGGTATCGGGAAATCCTCACTCAAAGCAGCATTGGCAGTGTGCCCACCGCCCTCCAACAGCAAGGCGATTTTTCGCAATCTGTCGTGCCCGTCACCGGGGCCAAGCTTTTCTTGAAAGATCCCCAGGCCACCGGCACCTGCAACGCTACTTCAACCGCAGCATGCTTTCCCAATAACCGCATTCCAGCCAGCCGTTTTAGTCCGATTGCGTTGAAGCTAATGGATTACTATCCGCCACCCAACCGTTCCGATCCATTCAATAACTTCATAACAACTGCTAAGGATGACGACCGGTTCAACAGTTATATGGTGAAGTTGGATCATCGATTTAACTCGCAGGATTCCACCTCCTTTCGCCATCAATACCGCATCGCCAAGAATACATCCCCGTTTGCAGGCAGCGGATTGGGTAAATGGCCCAACTATTCCGACGACCCGCGCCACTTGATGGGGGTGGATTGGACTCATATGTTCGGCCCGTCACTTATCATGGAAGTACGCGGTGGCTTCAACCGCAATGCGACCAGGGAAAGCACCAAATTTCAAGGCCAGGACATTGCCAGTCAACTCGGCATTACCGGCACCACGAACGACCCTCTATTGCGAGGGTTTCCGCGTTTCGCCGTGCAGGATTATCTGCCCATTGGCTCAGCATCTGGACAGCCTGCACACTACGCGGTCACAGTTCTGCTAGCCAGTAACAAGTTCACATGGATTAAATCAAAGCATGCGCTTAAGTGGGGTTGGGATGTGGAACGTGTCCGATTCAATCAGCCATACTACGACAACGCTCGCGGTACATTCACGTTTCAGCGTAATTGGACGAACCACTCAATAGGTGACACGCTTTTAGGCCTATTGCAATCCACTACCCGGAATGCTGAGACCACGCGCAACTATCTGCGCTCCTTTAGTTTGGGTAGCTATATTAGCGACGATTATAAGGTGACCCGTTCGTTGACTCTCAATATTGGCTTACGCTATGAGCTGGACATGCCCCCGGTGGATCGATACGACCGAGCCTCCAATTTCGACGCAGGTTTGGGCAAGATCATCATAGCCGACGATAAAAACCTGCCCCAATTGGCCGAGCGGGTAGCCCGTTTTAACTTACAAAATATGGTGGTGCTGGCCCGCGATGTGGGTCGCCCACGTTCGCTGGTTTTTACCGATAAGGTGAATTTTGCACCCCGCTTTGGTTTCGCATGGCGTGTACCTCATCAACGTCGTATGACGGTGGTCCGCGGCGGCTATGGCATCTTTTTTACAGGTCACTTACTCAATCCAATTCGCACGTCATTAATGACGGGCTTTCCTTTCTCCGTGAACCAGACTTTCAACCGGCTTTCCACAGACACAACTCTTGTAACACTATCCAATCCTTTTCCCGACAGCCGCGCCACCGAGGGAAATTCCACTAACTCGAATGGCTACGATCCGTTTGCGAGGTTAGGGGACCTGCAGAGTTACAACCTGACTATCGAGCGGGAACTTAGTTTGGGTTGGGCCATGGAAGTCGGATTTGTCGGATCGAAGGGTAGCCACCTTGGCCGCCAGTACGACATAAATCAACCTCTTCGGACATTGCAGTCGTATCAGGCAAATATTCCCTTTCCTCGCCCCATTGCTGGAATTAACACGATCAACTACTATTCTTTTGGCGCTAACTCGAGTTACAACGCTGGACAGCTCTCTCTACGACGACAAATGAGAGGTTCCTTCGTTCGATTCAACTATTCATTTAGTAAGTCAATTGACGATTCCTCGCAAATAAGCGGTAACTCAACAGGCGGATTTGCTGGGGCACAAAATTCACGGGACTTGAAGTCGGAGCGTGCACGGTCGGATTTCGACCGCCGTCAGGTGATCACAGCTGTATTTTCAACCCCTCTACCATTTGGCCGTGGCCGCCGATTCCTGCCACAGGCCAGTGGCTGGCGCAACGGAATCGTGGGAGGATGGCAAATGTCTGGTAGCGCCACTTACTATAGCGGACAGGCACTAACAATCACTTCCGCCAATGTGGATACCAGTCTCGGTGAATCCTCGCGCCCCAACCGTATAGGCACTGGGATACCGGAAAACGGCGTCGGGCGCCGCGGCCTTGATTATCCTTGGTATCGCCTCACAGATTTCGAAGCCGTGCCGCGCTGTACTTCGCGCACAGTTTGCGAGGTGAGCACTAACGGCTTCAAGCCTTTCACATTCGGAAACTCGGGCCGAAATATCCTCGATGGCCCCAGCCAGCAGTTCATCAATCTTGCCATGCTGAAGAATTTCCGCTTCGGCGAGCGGCGTAACTTTCAACTACGCTACGAGTTGTTCAACATATTGAATCATCCGAATTTTCAACTCCCGGAAAAACAGTTCAACTCCCTGGGCGGCGGCCTAATCACCGGAGTTGTCGACCGCGGTCGCGGTGGGCCCCGCGTAATGCAAGTCGCCCTTAAGTTCGAATTTTAGCAATCACTTGCTCAAGTACACTCGAAACGTAGTGTGCTCGCTCTTCGATCGGGCCACCAGCCTGACTGTCTTCACATTTCGCCGGCCAGAAAAATCAAGAAGCCGGTGAATTCCATTCCTGTAGCTTCGCTCGTTGAAATCCACTACTTGAACCTCACCGTTTTCAAAAATGACGTCAGCGAAATCCAGCTCCGCGCGGCCGTTGATATCTAGGTACAATGCATCACCACGTTCGTCAACGCCGAAATTGGATTCCACCCATTCCTCATCGCGATGGATGGTTTCCGAATCCTGCCACAATAAGCGATCTTTCGCAGGCAGTGTAACTGCAACCGCAGCAGCTGCGAATACGATGACAGGAAGAAATACCGGACGTGCCCCAATAACCACCGTCCTGCCTGGTGTTCGCACAAGCACGTTACGATTGGCCGCTCGCAGAATCGGGTGTCCGGGGTGCACCACCACACGAGTCCTTGTAACAACTACTTTCCTGCGTCTTTGCGCCGAAACAACACCTGGGGTTAAAGCAGCAAATAGAAAACCTCGTCTTGTTAAGTTCATTTTGAAAGCCTCATACCTTCTACGGGAAGCACCCTTTAGATGGAAGAATTTATTCTGCACCCTGCAATACAAAGCCAGCCCACAGCGCGGGATGTTCCGGCAAAAGCATTGGACCCGCTGGAGTAGATGCAACAACACGTCCACTTCGTAAATCATGCAATAGCTTAAGCTGCGCTGCACGCAGAGAGCGACTCTTGGTGGCCCCGGAATTATACTGGCGATAGAATTCCTCAACAAGCCTCACGGTTGGTTCATCCGGTATGTCTAGCAGCGGAGCAACTACCGTCGCGGCACCAGCGTAAAGAAATGCCCGGGTAAAACCCAGCAGACCATCGGCGGAGACTTGCCCGGAACCACTACGACATGAACTTAAAACCACTAAATCAGCAGTTAGATGCAGATCATAAATTTCAGAAGCCATCAGCTTTCCGCGCTCGCTCAAAGCCAGGAAGGACTCAAATGGTTTGTCTTCGTTGACAATAGCATGCGTTGCAAAATGGATGGCTCTGGCCGCCGGAGCTTCTGCCAAAAAGCGCTTTTCCACTGCCTCTCCACCAGCGATGATCATAGTTTTGCCGGGGGATAACGCGGCTATCGCGTCCAGTTCTATCTTCGCTCCAGGTAACTGCTGTAGCGGTTTGCCGGAAACACCGGAAGGCATATTTGTTGGAGCTCCGATTAAGACCATTGGCCCAAGCGTCTTGCGGTTCGCTTCCACCTCAGCAAGAAATCCGGCTGCGAAGACCGTCCTCAATGTATGCTGCTCAACCAAGTAATGGCCTGTGGCATCCAGCAAAGCCGCAAATGGAAGCTGTAACAGGCTATCGTGTGGCAGAACGCTCAGCAACGATCCTGAACTTTTCGGAAGCCATTGCTGAACAGGTTGAATAATAAGCCGGTGCAATTCCCGCAATGCCAGAAGATCGGGCTTATAGGAAAAAGAACGGGCCCGGTCCACCAGTCGCCGCAATTGTATATCCGTAATTCTTGCGCGAGCTCCATGAATTTTTCCTCCAGGACTTATCAGCCAAATGTATGTGGCTTGAGGATGCACCCAGTACGCCAGAATTGACTCTTTCCTTCTAATCGCCAAAGCTTTCAGTTGGTCCGCAGTAGGAGCAGTGGCGAACGCGCTACTGGCAAGCCTTGAATTGGTCAGAGTGCGTGCGGAATTATGTTGCGAGTCGCGGCTGGCAATCAAGTCGAGAAAGGCTCTGCCGCGCGATTGTTCTGCAACTGTTAACGCCTCCGCTTGCCGGCCCGCGTGCCACAAAATTGCAATGGCATCATCGGTAAAATGTTCCAATGCGTCGCCAAACGCCCGCTTCGATTCATCGTCGGGCATTAGCTTAGCTCGAACTGCATCCTGCAGTCGTACCGCTTCCAGAATGTCGCTGGCGGCTTCATCGAATCTGCCAAGTTGATCCAACGAACGCGCTCGCCATCGATGCGCCAACAGGTTGGTGATGGATTGCGGATCTTCAGATCGGCTAATCCCGCGTGTTGCAACGTCGATAGATTCTGGATAGTGTTTTAGATGGAAATACGCAGAACTAAGAATCCAATAAGTTGCCAAAGGTGCCCGGCTGGGATAGTCATGTAATAGTTTCTGAGCAATCGCTGCCGCCTTTTGATAGTCGCCCATGTTGGCGTAACCCAAGGCAACTCCGGCCATCCGCATGCGGATGGGTCTTGGAGCTTGCGGATCCTCTGCATACTTGCTCACTCTTTCCAAAACTTCAATGGCTTTGGCTCGCTGCCCCATACCAGCAAGAAACGTTCCGGTTTGTTGCATTGCCGCAATCATGCTTACGGTATCGCCGATTTTCTTCAGTAGTGCTTCGCCGCGTTGCAAAGCAAACATCGCCTCCGCCTCTTGTCCGTGTATTAAGTAGGACCGGGCCAAAGCCAAGTAGGCAAGTCCAGCCTCACCCAGTTCGCCGAAATCTTCTAACTGCTGACTGGCAGTTCGTAAATTCTCAATCGACCCACGGACATCGCCAGCCCAACCCAATGCCTGCCCCTTGCTGGCTTGGATTTTTGCGATAAGAACAGCATCGCCAGATTTCGTAGCGGCCAACAGAGCTTCATCAATTAATTTGCGGCGAGCAGGTCCGCTAGCCGTCGCAGTGGCAAGTACATCCAATGTAGTGGCTAGACTCCGGGCATCCCCTGAAGCCCGAAATTCACTTTCAGCCAACCGGCCCCAAAAGATGGTTCTGCCGGAGGAAGTGGAAGCGGCGATCTTTTCCTTTGCCAACCACAAGGCCATCCGGCCCGTGAACGCAGTGTCTCCAGTTGTTGCAGCCAATTTTCCCGCTTGTCGTAAGAACGTTTCAGCATTGGCATGATGACCTTGGGAATCGTCTAACAGAGCCAGCCCAACTTGTGTGTGGGCTTCTGAAAGCAGATCACCCGTGGCGCGCGCCTGCGCCGCAGTTTGCTGCAATTCCACTCGAATCGCTTCCGGAGTTCGTCGTTGAGTAACCTCGGCCAAAGCCTTCAGACGGTCAAAGGTGAACGGCAATGGATATTCCGCTTCAGCAGAATTGCCGCCTAAGATGGCAAGCAACAATACCGCTGCAAACGGGGGTTTCATTTTGGATTGAGCCCACTGCAGGCATCCGCACGGTAAGCACCTTCATTGCTGCATAGAACTTTCAGCAATGCTGCGGTTTCGCTCCAATTTCCGGTGCGATCCCGCGCCACCGCCAGGTACCAAAGGATGTCATCGTTCAAAGCCTCACCGCCAATCTTACGGGCTTGTTCCAGCAGCCCAAGGGCAACCGCAGCATCATCCAACAGCAGATGCGAAACACCCCTATAAAACAACGGCTCCACAGCTTTGGGATAGCGCTCACCCAACTCCGCTAAAGATTTAGAAGCTTCCTTATAATGGGCCTCGCGATATGGCTTCAGGGCGTCGCCAAGTTCGGCCAGGTACTTCTGGTTCCCGCTTTCTCCTTTCCCTCGAAGTAGCAACGCAGCGGTGAAAGGAAGTCGTAACGGGGCTGCAGCCAGTTTCAAACGGTACGCTGGTGCGGGTTGTGATACGGCCACCACGGCTGGCGCTGGTGGTTCGGAATGTCTTACCAAATACACCCCGCCAACCGTCAAAAGTGCTGCCGCCGCCACCGCAACATATCGGAAAATTGTTGATGCAGGCTGTGCTCGGACAAGAACCCGCTTACGCACGCGAGTAAGTTCCTCAAGCGTAGGTTCCGCTAAAGGTGAGGCCCGCAAATCCTGCTGCAGTTGCTTACATACCGCGCATCCACTAATATGTTCGCGAATTTCTGCGGCCCTGGCATCTGATAGAACATCTTCGTCAACTACCACTAACATGTCAGGGCGAGGGCACGTTGTATTCACTTTCACTCCTTTGCTCCAAAAGCGCTTCGCAACAGTTTCAGCCCATATTGCAAACAACTCTTCACTTGATTGTCTGTCAGTCCTGTGTGCGAACTGATCTCTTTGCGCTCCATCCCATGAACATATTGCAGAGTCAGACAAGCACGATGTTCCGATTTCAACGAAGGATGCGCCAGCATCTCCTCCCAGCTCCCTTCTGCAGGAAGTTCCATTGCCTCACTGCGAACAGCCAAATGCTTCCGTTCCGTTTCTAACCGCCTCCAATAATCAATTGCAAGGTTCTTCACCGCCGCCGTCAGCCAGGCAGCTGCTCGATGTGGATCGATCGTGTCAAGGTGTTGATACATCTTCAGGAAAGCTTCGCTGGTTAGTTCCTCTGCAATCTCACGCCGTCCCGTGCAACGAATCGCGAAACGCATGATTTCAGCAACATTGCGCTCATATACTTCCTGGAATTCCTCCCTACTCAACCCACCGGGACATAGCCCTTCCTTTATATCTACGGATGACATGACGGTTTTGGAAGACTCCAAGGACACCATTCGAATATATCGCAGGGAGTCTTCCAAAACGGTCTCCAGATCCGTAGTAGAAATTAGAACCTCAAATGAAATTACTATTTTTCTTTCTCTTCATCGCCTCTTTCGGCATGGCCCAAATTCTACCTAACATCAAGGACACTACCTCTTGTCCAAACACCCCGGACGGCCGTCCGCGTCTTCCTCTTCCCACAAAAACATCGGGTGACCTGCAGAAGATCGTTCTCAATGCTCCCGGCGCAGTATGTAACGATGGCACGCCAGCCATCATGTATGTACGGCCTGCTCGCGTTAGTGCCACCGAGCCTGACGGTCCGTCTGCCAATCGTTGGCTGATTCACTTTGAAGGCGGCGGCAGTTGCACCACGTTTGAAGAATGCGGCGTGCGTTGGTGCGGTTTAGGCTTTTATACAGCTCACCAAATGAGTTCCACCTTTGAAGAGAATTTCATTTCCAGAAACGGCTTGTTGAATCGCAATGGAACCAATCGCTTGGCTGACCGCAATCTGGTGATGCTGAATTACTGCAGCTCCGATAGTTGGTCAGGACGGAAGTCCGACGTTGCTCTGCGTAGTGTCGACGATCCCACCAAAGGTTACAGCGTCCATTTTCAAGGAGCCACAATCACCCAGGCCGCCTTCGCCGCGTTAGAGCGCGGCGTCACCGGGATGCCAAAACTTACCGATGCCACCGACCTGCTCATTAGCGGTGATTCCGCAGGGGCCAGTGCCGTTCGCACACACCTTGACCGCATCGCTGCCCGTATGAAAACCATAAGTCCAAACGCCCGAGTACGCGGACAAATGGAAGCAACGTTCTATCCTGATTTAAATGGCAAGCAAGGTTTCCCAGCAGGCGATCCTCGCGATCCAGTCTTTGCCAATAGGACAGAAAAATTCAATCGAATCGATGTCGCCTTGCTCAACTCAATCCAGGACGATTCTTGCATTGCCGCTCAACCTCAGGCCCAGTATCTTTGCGGGGAAAATGGCTATGTGGAGTTAAACCACATCACAACCCCCTTCTTCCAAATGCAGGACGTCCAAGATCCCGGGATGCTGGAAAATCTGGAAGAGGCTGGCCTTCAAGCAAGTGTTGCAGCGATTGCCGGAGGCTTGCATGAACAACTTATAGCGCTCACCAACATCCGCAGTACCGCCATGGAACGTGCTGCCATCACACAAGCTCCCAGTGTTGTTGCACGAAACTGCGGTGTTCATGTTACTTGGAGCGAGGAAGATGGATTCTTCGGCAAAAAATACCGTACCGCACCGGGTTCTACCACTTACAGTTACTACGACTTACTTTGGAACTGGATGACTGGAGCTTCTCCATCCAACCTCTTTGTACCTAAGCCGCCATTAACACCTGAGGTACCCGTCATCGATTCCACTTGCAGCGCCAAGGCTGCAACAGGTCCCACGCCCCCCAGCATCGCCACCGCATCCAGCGCAAGTTACAACTTCGCTGGAGAGGTGGCTCCCGATTCCATCGTGGCCACCTTCGGCACCAACCTAACCGCTGGCATTGCTACGGCCACCGCCAACCCCTGGCCCACCACACTGGGAGGGCTCCAAGTGATGGTCACCGATTCCCGCAGCATCACCCGCGCTGCTCCGCTTTACTACGTTTCACCGACACAGTTGCTGTATCTCATCCCTGCAGAAACTGCGGCAGGCCCGGCACAAATCACCATAGGATCGCAACGCACAACCGTTCAAGTGGCAGTAACTGCTCCTGGAATCTACAGCGCAAGTCAGAATGGCAAAGGCGTCGCTGCCGCAACTTACATCCGCCTCACTTCAAGAGGAGTGCGTAGCGAGGGATTACTTACTGACTTAGGCGTACCCGCTGCGGCTGGCGATCAAATCTACTTACTTCTTTATGGAACAGGTCTCCGCGGAGGCCCGGCCACAGCTACGGTTGGTGGGATCAGTGTTCCCGTTGCTGGTCCGGTAGCCCAAGGCCAGTATCAAGGCTTGGATCAGATAAACCTGGGTCCCTTGCCTTTGAGAGTTGGTTTGGGCCAGAAAGAAATCGTCATCCGTCAGGGCGAAGAGTTGGCAAATATAGTAACGGTGACGTTCCGTGCCGCGCCTTAGTTTCCAAAATTAGCGCGCAAGCGGTTGATCGTCGCGACCGCCCTTGGCGTATCCTTCGGCATGCTGCCGACTTGCCAATTTTGCGCGATCCGGACATCGTCCTGTCTTGTCCGCAGCACCAGACGTCCGGTTGTACATGGCCAACGACATTGCGGCACCGATCTTCAATTAGTAATAATGCGCCGGCAACGACATGGCTTCTATGTCTCCCAGAATCGATTCGTCCATCTTCACACGCGTCCGCTTGTACCTGCAATGCCCCATCGGCAAACTCTGAAACTTTCACCATGCAAGGAAAAGGATGCAGGTTCCACAGCGATAACGTGTTGTAACGTTGACGGGCCATTTCGTCACTGAATTCGCGCCAAAATCGACCGACCACATTTCGGGAATGTTCGCCCGGGCCGCATCGGCATTATCGGAATAGCTTGGCGCGCGGACGTCCTATGGAATATTGAATTGGATTGCCGCACTTGGCGATGTGCGGAAATTACGTGGCGACCTGCTTGCTGGTTTGGGCGGTCCTACATGATTATGATTGTGGCGTTCCCATTCCGGCCCCCACAATGATCTCGACACAAGCAGTGCACTTTGCTTGTTGCGCCAAAGAAAAGTGAGAAACCCCCGCCGCTGCGATATTTTCATTGGCGGCAAAAGCCTACTGCGTAACAGCAGGGTCAAGAATCAGCGCGGATATTTCTTGATCGACCAGAACGGCAGTTGCTAATACTAAAGTAACGGCAAGTAGTTTTATCATTCTTTTTCGTTGATATGATATTCATACCACGTCCCAAGGGAGTTCCAGTATGTTAACAATAGTTCGTATTTTGATTTCACTCGCAGCAGGCTCACAGCTGATGGCGCAAGTATCTTCGGGAACCATTTCCGGGATTACGGTCGATCCAGCCGGTGCGGTTGTTGTTGGAGCCAAGATCGTACTTCGTCATGCAGCCACCGGCGAGCAAAGGAATTTGAGCAGCAGTGAACGAGGTGATTTTAGCGCCGCTTTCCTGCGCCTAGGTGATTATTCATTGACGGTGACGGCGCCAGGCTTCAAGACGAAGACTATTTCCCCGCTAACTGTTCGCGTGGATCAAACAGTGAATTTGTCTCTTAGTCTGGAAATTGGCTCGATGACCGAAACCATTCAAGTGGACGCATCCACGCCGTTGCTCGACAGCGTCACCTCGTCAGTGGGCCAGGTGATTGAGAATAAGAAAATTGTAGAACTCCCCCTGAACGGACGAAACGCTTTCGCCCTGGGATTACTTGCAGGCAATACAATTCCCATGAGCGGCATGGGCACGAACCTCCCCTTTGTAGCCGGCGGCGGCCGGTTTTCCACGAACGATGTGATGCTGGATGGTATTGACAACAACACCTCAGTGAACTCCAACGCCATTGGCCGCAACGGCATTAACTACACTCCCAGTGTGGACGCCGTGCAGGAGTTCAAAGTGAAGACGAACAATTACAGCGCTGAGTTTGGCCGGTCCGCTGGTGCCATTATTTCGGCCACCGTGAAGAGCGGCGGCAATGATTTTCATGGCAGCGCGTGGGATTTTCTTCGCAACGAAAAGTTGGATGCCAATAATTTTTTCTCGAATGCCGGAAGAGTTGCCCGCCAACCCTTCAAGCAGAATCAGTATGGGTTTTTGTTTAGCGGTCCCGTGATTATTCCCAAAATATACAACGGCAAGAATCAGACATTCTTCTTTTTTGATTACGAAGCGCTGCGCCGCAGAACTACCGCCAGTTCCAACATTCTGGACATTCCACCGGATGATTACCGCGTTGGTAATTTCTCCCGCTATCGCCCGCTGATCTATGATCCACGCGCGCGGCGCATTGGCCCCACTGGGCAAGTGATTTCTACCCCGCTCGCAAATAACACCATCCCTTCTTCGCTGATCAACCCCGGCACTGCCGCTGTTCTTGCCCAACTGCCAAAAACCAATTTTGGAGCCGCTGGCGCAGACTCTCGCAACTTCCTGCGAATTGCATCCAACCCCTTTTCAAATAATCAGTACGACATCAAAATCGATCAACGGTTTGGTAACAAAGACACAATATTTGGCCGGCTTTCGCGAAGCAAGGCGGACGATCCCAACCCCGGCAACTTCGACGGATTTCTTGGCGGAGGCGGCTCGAACATTCGAAACGCTATAAATTCAGTTCTTAATCACACTCACATTTTCACGCCCAACGTGGTGAATGAAGCGCGTGCAGGCTACACGCGGCAGAACGGCAGCTTTGCGGGCTTCGGTCCTTTGGGAGTAGACTTCGCAAAGAAGAATAACATTGCGCTGTTCCCCTTCCCAGTGCAAAGCTTCCCCTCCCTTGCATTCAATTTTTCAGGCCTGATTAACACCCAAAGCCAATTCAGCGGCCTGGGCGGCGGCGATCCGAACGTCAACATCGAGAACACCTATCAACTTTCCGACAACCTTTCCATCATGCGCGGCAGACACACTTTTAAGGTGGGCATCGACGCACGCCGATACTTATATGATGTAATCCGTGGCGGCGGCCAATATATTTTTGGTTCAATATACAGTTCGTCCAGCGATGCCCCTGGATCAGGCGCGCCTCTGGCAGATTTCCTGTTTGGCTTTCCATCCAGTTCACAGGGAACACAGTTGCTCGATTGGTCTCGCCAGCGGGATACGTACGTTGGCAGCTACTTCCAGGACGATTGGAAACTGTCGCAATCGCTCACCTTGAATTTCGGAATGCGTTACGAATTGTACACCCAGCCAATTGACGCGCGGAACCGCGGCGGGCTATTCAACATTCGCACCGGACAGATGGCGTTGCCCGGCAAGGATGGTTTTTCGCGAGCCATTGTCAACGGCGACCACAACAATTTCGCACCTCGCTTCGGCTTGGCATATACCGTTACTCCGAAGTTAACCATCCGTACCGGCGCGGGAATCTTTTTTTCAAGGCGTGAAATGAACCAGGAAGTGACGCAGTTCGGCGGCAATGTTCCCAACACTCCCAACCTGGTCTTCCCACCGGTAAGCGCCACCGGAACCATAACTCCGCCCGTGAATATCACCACGCCTCTGGTAGCACTGCCTAGCGATCCCACGTTTGCCAGCTTCACCGCTGCGCGGCCCCTGGCAACACTAATCCGCACAGCCGACTTTGAGAACAGCTCGAACCCTTATTCCTTCCAATGGAATATGAGCCTGCAGTATGAGTTGAAAAGGAACACCGTGCTGGAGTTGGCTTATACCGGGCTGAAGGGTGATCGTCTGGTGAGCCGCACGAACCTGAACCAGATACCTTTTGACGCGGCGGTAAGGGGATTGAATCAACAATTCAATCGCAAATACCCGAACGTCAACAACGCCGTGGGACTGGACTCGGCAATGGGCAGATCCATCTACAATTCCCTGCTGGTGCGCTTGGAGAAGAGGTTGAGCAATGGGTTGAACCTGCTGGCGAACTACACTTGGTCGAAGAATCTGGAGATCAACGGAACCGGCGGATCCAGTGCGTTTGGGCAGAACGGCGGCACTACCTTTCCTGTGGATTCCTGGAACTTGAAGAACGAAAAGGGCGTGGGTACGCTGGACGTGCCGCACGTGTTTGTCAGCAGCTTTGGTTATGAATTGCCGTTTGGGCAAGGCAAGCGGATGCTCAGCGGCAAGAGTCCTTTGAATTATATTTTTGGCGGCTGGCAGATCAATGGAATTTTCACACGCCGCAGCGGGTTCGTTACCGACATTCGAACGTCGCGCATTCCGGCGGCGAACCAGCTGTTTGCAACAATCAACGTGCCGGACACCGTTTTGGGCCAGTCGATTTTCGCCGCCAACGCCGGAGTGGATCAATGGTTCAATCCTGCGGCATTCTCTTTGCCGGGAACGGTGACCAGTTCCACTGGCGTTCCGATCACTAAGTTTGGGACCGCCCAACGAAGAATCGGACGCGGACCCAGAGCCACCAATTTAGACTTCTCTTTGTTCAAGAACTTTCACATAGTGGAGCGGCTGAACGTGCAATTGCGGGCGGAAGCGTTCAATCTATCCAATACGCCAACATTTTTCCTGCCCAGCGCCAACAGCACAGCATTGACGATTGGGAATGCCAACTTTGGCAAACTCACCAGTTCGTCGGCCACAGGAAGACAGGTGCAGTTTGGGCTGAAAGTTGTTTTCTAATTCTTTTTGTGGTTTTTTGAACAGCAGAAACGGAAGTATGGGGGGGCAGGCCCCCTGGCCTGCGGATTAGGGACGTGATTGGTGACTGACGCGGTCTCATACTCTGGTCTGGCTCCGGGTTTTCCTGGCCTATACCAAATCAACATTCAAGTACCTGAAGGCGTCGGCTTCGGCGACGAGGTACTGTGGTTGTTCCCTTTCCGATGGAAGCGAGGACAACACGATTACGTTAGCCGTGCAGCCAAGAGCTAAATAGTCCCGCTGGGAGTTCAGTGGGAACGAATGACTTTGGGATCCTTTTCGTAGCGGTAGTCAAAATGACAACCTTGGCAAGCATCGAACAGATCGCCACCCTTTTCAAAGAGCGCTGCGACGTTCTTGGCTTTGGCGGCCTTGTGTACTTCGGCCCCTGCCTCACGCAACGCCCGTGCGCGATCCATCCAGCGGCCAGTGTCCTTAGCGCGGCCTTCCAACATTAATAGATTTCCGGCTTCGGTTAGCGTGACAGCGCTAGCTTCCACCAGAAGCCATTCGTCCTCTGATTTTGGCATGCGTTCTTCGACGCCCTTGGCGCTATAAATAGTTCCCGACGCTCCCCAAACGGTTTCCGCACTGGGAATAACCATGCCGTGCATCACCTCTTCGAGGGTCGCCACCGCTTTGATTGGCGGACCTGCGCTCGCCTGTGCCGGAGGCTTCGCACAACTGCTCAGCAACGCCAGCAACGACGTTACACAAAGCTGGCCAATTCTAATTGATTTAGTCGACATGGTTTCTATTCCCGCGTGGTTACTCCTTCTTGTATACTCTTTATGCTGGCTCGGCGCAATCTGATCCGGAATAAATTCATGGACATTCTTCCATTTATTCAATGGCTCGAAGGCACGCCGGGTAGCTTGTTCATTCGTGAATCCACGCTCGTTTATCCGCTGGTAGAATCGACGCATGTGCTCTCTTTGTGCCTTTTTCTGGGACTGATCGCCATGCTCGATTTGCGTTTGGTTGGCGTCGGGCTGCGCGGCGTTCCGGTTTCCGAAGTAGCTGGCCGGCTTTTGCCACTGGCCTTTGCCGGCTTCGCGCTGATGGCAATTAGCGGACTTCTTCTGTTTTACTCGGGTCCATTGAAGGCCTTTCAAAATATTTTCTTTCGCGTGAAGATGATGCTAATCGCGCTTACCGGCTTGAACGCGCTGCTGTTTCACTTCACCATCTACCGCCGGGTTGCTTCCTGGGACCAGGACGCCTCGCCACCAGCCAGAGCCAAACTGGCAGGCTTGCTCTCTTTGATTCTTTGGTCCGGTGTCGTGATATGCGGCCGGATGCAAGCGTATAACTGGTTCAAATGATGCTGATGCTTCTTGCAACAAGCTGGCAACCGCTCTTTCAATGGTTCGAGGCAACCAACATCGGCACAATCGTGCGGGAATCGTTGTGGCTTTTTCCGGTGATTGAATGTGTCCACCTGCTAGCGCTGGCATTGCTGGGCGGCGCCGTGCTGGTTTTGGATCTGCGGCTGTTGGGGTTCGGGTTAACTGCCCAGCCTGTGGCCAGTCTGGCGCGCCGGATGGAGCCGTGGCTGATAGGCGCTTTGATTACCATCATCGGAACCGGCATTCCGATGTTTCTTTCCGAAGCGATTAAGTGTTACTTCAGCCCGCCGTTTTTCTTTAAGATTTCAGTGTTGGTGATTGCTACCATCTACACTTTCACGGTGCGGCGGCGCGTTGCAAGCGCGGAGCCCGGGCGGATTGCGCAGGGGTTGGTGCGGCTCACCGCCGCTGTTTCGATTACCTTGTGGTTTGGGGTCTCCTTCGCCGGCCGATGGATTGCGTTTTATTGACTAGCCGTTTTTGATTCACGAGTGATACGATGAGCAATGTGATTAACAGACCGCTGCTATTGACTCTACTGCTGGCTACTTCAGCAGTTTGGAGTCAGCCTCGAACTTCCCTGCCCAGGCTCGCCAATGGAAAGCCCGATTTTAATGGAATCTGGCAGGCTTTAGGACCAGCCAATTACGACATTGAAGTCCATATGGCCAAGCCTTCAATGATGCTACGGCAAGGGCCGCACGGCCCATTGCCGGCCGTCCCTCTGCTGAAGTTAGGCGCGGTTGGTGCCGTTCCCGGCGGCATGGGTGTAGTGGAAGGCGGCGTAATTCCCTACCAGCCCGAGGCGCAGAAGAAGCGCGAAGAGAATCGCGCCAATTGGTTGGACCGCGACCCAGAAGTTCGCTGTTACATGCCAGGGGTGCCCAGGGCAACCTACATGCCATTTCCGTTCCAGATTCTGCAGAATCCCAATCAGTTTTTCATCACCTATGAATTCGCGGGAGCCTTTCGTGACATTTATTTCAAAAATCCAGGCCCGGCCGAAACCGATTCTTGGATGGGCCAATCGGTAGGTCGTTGGGAAGGGGACACACTGGTCGTGGATGTGACCGGACAAAACGATCAGACTTGGTTTGATCGCACGGGAACGCACCACACCAATCAGCTTCATGTGGTGGAGCGCTATACGCTCACTTCGCCCAACCACATCCAATATGAAGCTACCATTGAAGACTCAGAGGTATTTACTAAACCTTGGAAGATCAAGCTGCCGCTTTACCGGCGCATTGAAGCCGATGCCCGGTTGATGGATTTTAAGTGCGTTGAGTTTGTGGAAGAGCTGATATTCGGCGAGTTCCGCCGCAAGCCGCTTGAGAGGAAATAGTAGGGAGGATTTATGCGTACTCGTTTGTGGATCGCCGCCGCGTTTCTTGGCGCAACGGCAGTAGCTCAGAAAAGTGGACCGAGGACGGCCGATGGGCATCCCGATCTATCGGGGATGTACGACATCGCCACACTGACACCGCTGACGCGTCCGGGATTTCTTGGCGAACGCATGTCGCTCACAGATGCTGAAGCCAAAGCGTTGGCGGAAAGCACGGCAGCCAAGACCGCGAAATTGAATGAACCGAGCGACCCCAATCGTCCGCCTCCACCCGCTGGCGGAGATGGCAGCGAGGGCCCCGCTGGAAATGTTGGCGGCTACAACACTTTGTGGGTTGATAGCGGTACTGGCGCATTCAAGATCGATGGACAGTGGCGCACGTCGATTGTTATTGATCCGGCGAACGGACGCCTTCCGCCCATGACACCGGCGGCGCTAAAAACTGCGGCGGCGCGAGGAAAGATGAATCGCCCGAATCGTGGTGACGCTTGGTGGATGGCCGATAGCTCGTCTCTCGGCCCCTACGATGATCCTGAAGTACGGCCCACGGCTGAACGTTGCTTGCTTGGTTTCGGCGTAAGCGCCGGACCTCCTGCACTGCCGGTGATGTACAACAACCTGAAGCAGATCGTGCAGACCAAAGACCAGGTGATGATCCTCAACGAAATGGTTCACGACGTGCGAGTGATTCGTTTGAATTCGAAGCACGAGCCGCCGGAAATCCGCCGCTGGCTAGGTGATTCGATTGGGCACTGGGAAGGCGAAACGCTGGTTGTGGACACAACGAACTTCAACGACCAACCAGCGCTGAGCGCCAGCCGCAATATGCATGTCATAGAGCGATTCACCCGTGTGGACGCTAAAACCCTGCGCTACAAGTTCACGGTGGAAGATCCAACGGTTTGGACGAAGTCTTGGACTGGCGAAATGGTTTGGCCCGCCACTGACGCCCGTATTTACGAGTACGCCTGTCATGAAGGCAACTATTCCTTTGCTGGTATTTTGCGCGGCGCCCGGCGTTTAGAGGCTGAAGCCACCGCCAAGACCGCCCCTAAGAAGTAATATTAAGGAGGAGGGTGCTCATGAAATTGAATTTAAGGTCTACCCTTGGGATTGCCGCCGCCGCGACGGCCCTCTCCGTAGGTGCCCTGCGGTTGTACGCCCACCATGCTTTTGGCGCGGAGTTTGATCCTAATTTGCCGGTGTTGCTCAAAGGGCCAGTCGTGCGGATTGAATGGATAAATCCGCATACATGGATTCACGTTGAAGTGACGAAGAAAGATGGCGTGAAGGAAGTTTGGATGGTGGAGGGCGGGACTCCGAATAGCCTTCTACGCCGCGGCTTGAAGCGCGACACGCTGAAAATTGGGCAGGCTGTGGTGGTGGATGGGTATCAATCGAAGGACCGTTCCACCCGGGCCAACGGGCGTGATATTACCTTGCCTGACGGCCAGAAGTTTTTCCTAGGTTCTTCAGGGACTGGTGCGCCGTATGATGCGCCGGCTAAGGACCAGAAGAAATAAGGCAGATTTGCCTTAACGTGCATTGGCGCAGCCGGATCGCCAACGCCGTTGGATAGGAAAGCGCGGCACCGCGACCCATCCTATGTTCCCAATCCGCTGCCTGCCGAAGGCACCGAATCTGAGCCACCTTCGCCTATGACTTAATAGCGCAAAGGCCGCTTCGGCGCGGCGAAATGCAGACAAGAAACAAAGGAAGTTTATTCGCCGAAGCGAGTCCGGTTCCGGCGCAGCTCGACTTTGTGAGTCGCGCGCCGATCACATAATCTCGATACCGCAAGCAAGTGGGGACATGGTTGGTGGCAGTGCGCCGGGATAAACCGGCATGTGGTAGGGGATGAAAGAGCCCTACAGGAAAGGATAGCGAAGCCCTTCGTAGCCGGCTTCCAGGAGCAGGCGGCAAACGCCCGTAAGCTGCTGCTGTCCCATGACGGTGGTGGTGAACGTTACGGAAAAGGCGCAACGTAGATTGCGTCGCGTGTTGGTTAGAGAGACGAACGCAAGTGAACCACTGATGAGTCCTCGAAACAGATCAACTGGGACTGAGGTGGACCCCATCGGCTGGACAAAAAAACGAGCGTCCTTAGATGGAGGAGCGGTTGAAGTGCGGGCGGCTTTAGGCCGCCATCCACACCGGGCTTGCGTCGGCGCGCGGGTCGCATCCCTGCGTTGCCTTATCCTCCGCACAAGCGATTCTCATTGTACGCCTGCCCTGAAAAAGGCAAGCAAAAGTATCCACACCGGTGGAAAGCGGTAAATCCCCGGGGGTTTGGGGGACAGCGTCCCCCATTCAAAACGCTCCTTTCCTTTGCAGCTTGTGAAGCGGAAACAAGTCCGCCGGCGTTTTGTATCCAAGCGCCTGATGTGGTCGCGGGTGGTTGTAGAAATGGAAGTACTCGTTCAACGCTTTGATGAGCGCCGCGCCGTCCGCGAAGTCGCCGGGATAGATCAATTCGTACTTCACTGAACGCCACAGCCGCTCGATGAAGACGTTGTCGAGCGCGCGTCCACGGCCAACCATGCTGATGGCGATCTGACGTTGTTGGAGCGGCGCGAGGAACTCGGCGGAGGTGAACTGCGCGCCTTGATCGGTGTTGAAGATGCGCGGTTGCCCAAAACGAAACGCGCCCTCGAGCGCGGCCACGCAGAAGCCGGTTTCCATCGTCGACGACAGTTCCCAAGCCAGCACATAACGGCTGAACCCATGCATCACCGCCGCCAGATACAAAAAGCCGCCCTGCATTGGAACATAAGTAATATCGGTACTCCAAACGTGGTTGGGCTCTTCGATGGCCACGCCGCGCAACAGGTATGGATAGACCTGGTGGCCCGGCACCGGCTGTCTCAAACGCGGCTTGGCATAGTGCGCTTCGATGCCCATGACGCGCATCAACCGCTGCATCCGCTTGCGGTTCACGTCGAGCTCGACGGCCATTTTCCGGCTGCCGAAAAACGGCCGCAGCATGTACAACTCGTCCAGCTTTCGCATCAGCCCCAGGTTCTCCGCGCTCTCGCCCCGCGGCTGGAAGTCGTAGCTCGATCGCGGCAAGCCCAGCAGTTCGCATTGCAACGCGATAGGCAGAATATGTTTCGGGTCGATCCATGGCCGCCGCTCCTCAACCGAGCAATCCGGCTCTTTGTTTTAGAAAAGTCCAGCTCCACTTTCAGCTGTTCGATCTGCTGATACAGCTCGGCCTTCTCCGTGTCGGCCTGCTGGCGCATCTGCTCGCGCCCGTTGCCAAAAACATCCGGCAAGCCCGCCATGGCCTGGCGTTTCCAAAACCCGATCTGCGTCGGATGCACGGCATAGGGCTGCGCAATCTGCGCCGTCGTCTTGTGTCCCATGATGGCCTCGATCGCCACCCTCGCCTTCAAGCTCGGCGGATGATTCTTCCTGGTCTGCG
>JAYTTF010000041.1:0-33036 GCA_043745195.1 Bryobacterales bacterium
GACGGTAAAGGTCGGCCGGGGGGCCTCCCGCAGACCAGGGGGTCTGCGCCATCACGAAACCAACTGCACAAAAACCGCAGCATTAATGGTCTTTTAAGCACTGATGGCAAAAATCTCGTGAGACATGCGGGCTAGAACGCCAGAGGAGTAAATCGCCGCGAGCACTCAATGTTTTGGGAAGTTGCTGGCCAGCAATTTGTCTTCCTGAATAAAGAGTCTCACTAGTTTTGAAAGCGCAGCCCGTAGAGTTTTCCTTATGGAATTCCACCGAGCCTGCATGAAGAACTTTGCCGACGTCTGAATGGTCATCAAACATTCCAACCGGTTGCGCAGAGAGTAGGCCGGCCCAAAGCGCGGACGCTACCATTGATGTGCCCCTGGAAATGGCAATCCATATAGACGATTTCTCGATTTCAGGTGCAAATGCCCCATAAATCTGCCACAGTAGATGATACGTGAGTCACGCTTGGGATGATTGGATCGCACCTGAAGCGATCTTAGAACTTGTTCGGAACACCGCCCCATTTCTGCCGCAATTGCCGGTGGAAGCAAAGCCATTGTGGGAGTTGGGAGAAGGGCCGCAAGGATTTTTGCGGATTCTGGCTGCCGCCCCTGTTGCGCTTCGAGGCGAAGGCAACTTCGAAGAAGACATTTTAAATTACCTTGCCATCTGTTTAGCATCTCATCACGCCACTGTGGCAACCTTCGTCCCGACCGATGTGGACACCAAAATTCGTGGATTGATTTGGCGCAAAGTGCGAGCGCATGAACTGTTGCGTCCCATGGTGGACCTGGCATTAACAATGGGAGATTGGTCTTTGGAAGGCATATCCACGCGTGCGACAACGCATGGCGTTTCAGGGCCTGTCAGCGGTCATAACGGGGAGTGGCTTTCGGTGATTTGCGCCGCACATGGCCGGTGTTTGAAGTTGGGAGAAGATGAGTATGCTGAAAAGACCGGGGCCGCCATTGACGCTGAATTGCTGCGGGAAACTACCGTTTTTGCGAAAGCGCTAAAGACCACCGGGCTTGAGTTGGATACGCTTCGGCTTGCTGCAAGTTTGACTCATAATTTGGGTGATGTGGATCAGGCGATCAGCTTCTGGACTACCGAAGACATGACCGCACAATCGCGTGTTCGCTTCCACCGGCTGGCGCACGAGAATACTAAACCTTACGACGGACAATTTCAATTGGCGGCGGCACTGTACCGCGATGCCATGTCGGCCGAAGGGCATCGGCACTATCCTTTGCGTCATGTGAAGGCATTGCGGCGATCCGCTGACTTACTGCTGCCGCTTGGGCCATTCCTTGATGATTGGGGTGGAGTGCTTGCAACGCACCCTTGCTTACAGTTGGCTGAGCGCGCAGAGGTGCTGGAGGAAATGATCCGCGGCTGCCGCAAGATTGCCGGGCAACAAGGCTATTTCAGGGCCATTGCAGGATTTCAAGCTACCGCTGGCCGGACCTTTGAACAATGCATGGTTTACCTTCCCAGTGCTACTCGAAAGGAACTGCGCGACAGCAATTTTCAAAGGCAAATTGCGGTGCCCAAGGTTTCTTTTGAATCGATGATGAAAAAGAAGGTAGTGAGCATGAGAACAGCAAGGCGCATTGGTTGACTTCACTCGCTGCGCTTTGAGAAGTGTTTGCCTTAAGGACAGGAAAATACAAGGTGACCTGTTTTGCGCCAAGAAATTCTTTGACGTCGCCCGCTCTACTCACCCCTTGCAAATTCTACTTTTTGAGGGCCGCAATAACCATTTGCTCATCCTGCTTGAAGTCCACCGTGTCTTTCCAGGTAGCCCACCCTTCTTTCAGGACGACTATGGTCAACTTCCTGAAGTACAACTTCAACTCGCATTTTCCATTTTGGTCGGTGAAGGAGTCTCCCTCATTTTCAATTGTGATTTGCGCGGCACGAACCGGTTCTCCATTTCCAGTAACCTTAATTTGCAAAGATCTTTTTTGAGGCTTCGGCGGTTCGGCATCCGGCTTGTGAGGTGCCGGTTTGGGGGCTTCCGGCGGAGGAGCTTCCTGCTGGATTTGTGGCTTAGGCGCAGGCGTGGTGTCCTGATTTTGAGAAAAAGCGCCAAGGCTGGCCGTGACACTGAGGAATACGATTTGTCTCACGCTAGTGCTTCCCAGAACCAGGTTGCGCAAGAAGATCTTGAATAATCTCGTCATAATATTGTTTCTCCTTCAAACTGGCTCGGGAACCGGGGAAAAAGACGAGCTTCGCCTTAGCGAACCCTCCTTGGATCTCGCACAAGACAACAGCGACCCGTTGTCCTTTGGAGAGCCGAATGTTGTCGATCATCGGGAAGTCGAACCAACCAACCCGAAACCAACTGTCGTGCTCCACCTCATCCTTGGAGTTCGGTTTGCTGACTTTCAACCGAACCAGAAATTCTTCCGCTGCATCATCATAGGAGAGCATTTCGACTTTAAAGACCCGGGTGAAGTTGCCGATGGTCAACTCGACGGGTTTGGCGTCCTCGTCCGCCAGCTTTGTGATATCAAAGTCCCATTCCTTGCTGGAACCGGCCTCTTCAAGCACTCGGTTCTGCCGCAGCACCACTTCATTAGCCATCCTTGCCAGGCGTTTGCTCAGTTCCTTTTTGTCTTCGGCAGGAAGCTTGGAGTCCTGCTTCAAATTCCGCTTGGTATGTTTGAACAGAGGCCCCAAATCCAGAGACTCGTGGAAGTTGTGCGACAACAGCTCCAGGTGCAGTACCTGTTGCGAAGGTGTGGCCGCTTTGGGATCAACAAACGATTCAATAATTTTCGAGAACATGTCCTTGCGCAGGTCACTATCAGCCTGTTCGCGCTTGGTGATCAGTTCAGCGTAGATGCGATTCCTGGATTCCAAGGATGCTGTTTGGTTCTGCCAGGCACCGTACACAAAAGTGACGGTGGCAGTGAGAAGCGGGACCATGATCGCCTTGAATAGAAATTCCCTATCCTGCCACCAGGAAAGTTGCGCCTTGCTTGGCTCAGCAGGATTGCCGGTGGGGGTTGAGGAACCGGATTCAGGGTTATTGGGCATGGCTACTTTCTCACAAGATCCTTGGGCGGGACCACGTCGAAATCATATCTGGTAGGGGTTTGATAGGAAACGATCTTCACCTTGTAAGGATTAATTGAAAAGTCACACTGGCCTTCGGCGGTAATATTGACCCGGTAAGAGCCAGCAGCGTCGGTTTTGGCCGAGAACTGGCCGCCCGCAACGCATTGGATCACAATGTCCTTATTTGCAAATGGCTGGTTGTTTTGACGAATTGTTCCAAAAATTTGTCCGGCCCACAACCCAGGTGTTAGCAGGACGGAACAGAGAGCAACTTCACAAAGTTTCATAGGAACCTCATTGAGGCGCGCTGGCATCCATGCGCGACGCCTTCACAGTCAGGACTTTTCATTTACCTTTTCAGGTAAGTAGCAAGTATATACTTCAAGTCGCCGCAGAGATAGGGGAGCGCTTTAACAGGAGTTGCCAACCGGTAATTCATAAAGCCGCAACTGCAATGTCTTGAAATTGAAAATTCCCGGGCATCCCGCATTCCTAGATGAGAACTGGTGATTTCACTGCCTATTCATAGCCTTGACTTCACTCGCAACGCTTTGATACTGTTTGCCTATAGGGAGTCTATGTGAAACGATTCTTCACCCAACTTTTGTTATTGACAAGCGCACTTGTGGCGATTTATGCACAAGGAACCAGCGAAATTACGGGCACCGTTACCGATCCTACCAAGGCGATCATTTCCGGAGCCACCATATCAATCGTAAATCCTGAAACGAACCTACAACGAACGGTAACTTCGAATGCCAGCGGTCTGTTCAACGCGCCGGCCCTGCCGCCAGGAAAATACAACGTCAAGGTGGAAGCCAAGGGATTCAGCAGTCAAGCCCGCAACAATCTGGAATTGCAGGTGGGCCAGATAGTGAACCTTGAAATTAGTCTTCAAGTGGGCAACGTAAGCGAGGTTGTGGAAGTAACGGGCGGCGCTCCGGTGCTGGACACTGAGACAACATCGGTTGGCACCGTCATCGAAAATAAGCGCATTGTTGAATTGCCACTGAACGGCCGCAACTATTTGCAGTTGGCTTCGCTGATCCCAGGGGCAACCACCAACGGACCTGCTTCCTCACAAGGGCAGCAGCGCATGGGAGGGGCTCGCAATAGCTTTGCGTTAAATATTGCGGGGCAACGAGTGCACTTCAACCACTATTCGTTAGATGGTATGGAAAATACTGACCCGAATTTCAACACCTATCTATTCCTTCCCTCCATTGATGCTTTGCAGGAATTCAAAGTGGAATCGGGAGTATTCGGCGCCGAGTACGGACGAGGTATTGCGCAGATTAACGTGTCGACAAAATCTGGTACAAATCAGTTTCATGGCGTGGCCTTTGAATTCTTGCGGAACTCCTATTTCGATGCGAAGAACTTCTTTGCAAGAGTGAACCCTCCCTTCAAGCGGAACCAATTTGGAGGGACCTTCTCCGGTCCTGTGTTGATTCCAAAACTATTCAACGGAAAAGACAAGCTGTTCTTCATGTTCAACTACGAGGGACTTCGCGAACGCCGTGCGCTGACGCAAACGAATACGCTCCCTGATAGCCGCTATCGTTCAGGGAACCTTGGGTTCTTAAATAAAGCCATTCGTGATCCACTCAATCCGGGTCAGGTTTTCCCCAACGCGATCATCCCAGAAAGCCGCATCAGCCCAATTTCCCGTAAGGTGCTAAACGATTTCTTTCCGCTACCAAATCAGGCGGGCGGGGGTGCCTTGGGCATTGCCAACAATTATTTGAACGATGAAGGCCGGCGTACTGATGGGAACCAATTCACCACACGAGCTGACTGGACTGGCGTCCAAAATCAGACTTATTTTTTCCGCTTCAGCCAAACTCAAGAACCACAATACATTCCCTCGGCGATCGCCAATCAAGGCAATAATGTGCAGATTCTAGGTCAGCAAGGGGTGCTTGGCCACACCATGGTGATTGGGTCGAACAAGGTCAACGAATTTAAGTTTGGAATGAACTACTTCAACTCACGTAACATTCAGCAGCGGGCTTTCACGCGTAATGTTGTGGGTGAACTGGGACTGCAGGGTGTTTCGCAGGATCCTCTTTTCTGGGGAATTCCAGTTTTCCAGATTTCCGGTTTCGGGAATGTTGGAGAGTGCAATGATTGTCCATTCGTAAACTGGAACACCACTTTCCAACTTTCGGACAATTTTTCCTGGAACAAAGGAAAGCATAGTTTCAAGTTCGGCGGTGAATACCGACGGCTTCGATACAATCAAATCGGCGCGGTGGTTCCGCGTGGCAGATTCAGTTGGAATGGCCAATATTCCGGCGAGCCAATGTCGGACATGTTATTGGGTTTGATGTCGGCGACCGAAGGACAAGTAGGCGCTCCAATTGCCAACTTTCGCAATACCTATCTAGCAGTTTTTGCGCAGGACACTTGGAAAATAACACCCAAACTGACAATGAACTGGGGCTTGCGTTGGGAATACGAATCGCCTTTTTACGACAAGCACGACGCTATTGTGAACGTAGATTTCAAGTGGGACAACTCAGTTGAACCAACCTTTGTGCGCGCAGGCACTGGCAGCCTGAACGAAGGCAACCCAGCTTTCCCTGCCCCGGCAACTTGGAGGCTGGTGCGGGATGGACGGTTTGGGCGCGGTGCCGGCAAGCCAGACCGCAATGATCTTGGTCCACGTGTGGGCCTTGCCTATCAATTGAATCCGAAAACAGTTTTGCGCACTGGCGGCGGAATCTACTACGTGCGGGACATTGGCAACGCCGTGTTCGACATTGTGAGGAACATTCCATTCACCATTCGTCAGGCGGAAACTGCAAATACGATTACTCCGAATTTAACCTGGAACCGCTTATTCACTCAGTCCGGTGCGCCTAGCTTTTTGTTGATCAATCAATACGGAGAACCAACATCGTACGTTGCTCAATGGCAGTTTTCGCTACAACGGGAACTCACCAGGAATATGTCGCTTGAGGTTACTTACATGGGTTCGGCAGGAATCAAGTTACGCCGCCTTTCAAATTACAATCTGCCGCAACCACGACCAGGGAATCCTAACGACAACCGTGCGTTTCCTAAGTTTAACGGGGCATTTCAAAACATGTATGCAGCGGCCCATTCCAATTACAATGCACTGCAATCACGCCTGCAACATCGCTTTGCCCACGGGTTCACTCTATTGGGGTCCTATGCTTACTCAAAGTCAATCGACAATGGTTCGGGCGTTCGCACCACTGACGGCGATCCACTTACTCCAATGGATCCGGATCGCTCCCTGTGGCGCGATCGCGGACTTTCAGCATTTGATTTCCGCCATCGTTTAACTAGTTCTTTTCTGATCGAATTACCTTTTGGGAAAGGCCGTCGTTATGGGATCACAAACGGGGTGGCTAACGCAGTGCTGGGTGGATGGCAATTAGGCGGCATTCTTACGTTCCAAAGCGGGTTCCCGTTTTCAGTATTTTGTGGACCAGGTAACATTCAAAACGGCGCAGGCGGCTGGTGCGCACCTGACGCCATTGCTGGAGCTAAGGGTAATGATGGACCAAAGACAATTGCCCAATATTTCAACACGGCCGCTTATGTGGATAGGCTGGGGCAAAATTCAGCGGCAATTACCGATTTCCGCTTCGGTACATCTGGACGAAATACTCTTATCGGACCCGGCATTACAAGTTTGGATGCATCCGTCAACAAAGCTTTCCGTTGGAAAGAAGGCAAACAGCAAATGGATCTTAGGGGAGAGTTTTTTAATCTTCCAAACCATCCATTGTTCGGGCAGCCAGGGTCCACATTGCGCACGGCAACTTATGGGGTAATCAGCGGAACTCGCATTGATTCCCGGCAAATCCAAGTTGCTTTGCGTTATAGCTTTTAGGGAAAATCACCACACCACGAAGGAAGCCGCCCTATCCAAAGGGCGGCTTTTTTATGGCTCGTCAAAAACATCTGTGGGTAAGTTCCGGTTCGGGTAGCTTGCCAAGTGAAGTGAACGATACAACGCCAGTTCGGTGGCCCGAACCCTACTTAAACACCGGAATTCCAGAATTTCGCGGTAAGTCCGTTTGGGCGTTGGCAACTGCGGCCACATTTTGTTGGCCAGTTCTTCTAACGGCGGTTTCTAGGTTCATTCTTTAACTTCCTGCAACGAGCTCAAACAGAGTACCACGTCCAAAGTAACCTTCGGGATCGAGCAGGCGCTTTACTGCTTTCATCGCCTCAATGTGTTCTGCAGAATATTGAATCGGTAAAAATTTCGCCTTCTTCTTTCCAAGACCATGTTCTGCTGCAACGGAACCGCCAAGCGACGCTGCCTTGCGGGCGAACGTGGTTAGTGCCGCTGTCCCGGCATCGAATTCCGCTTGCGTTGCCGGAAGCATGTTTACGTGGGGATGGGCATCACCGACATGGCCGAAAATGCAATAGTGGCCCGGCATGATTTGTTCCATGTGTTGACGATAAAACTTCAGCATTTCGCGATTTTTCTCTATCGGAACGGAGAAATCGGTACTAAGCGAGGGGAACCCATTTTTCGCTGTAATGGCGATCGACATTTCCGGTAAAGCGTGCCGAAACTTGCGAAACTTTTCACGGTCGCCATCTGAGGATCCAAACCAACTCTTGTCTTCAAACGCGCCGGTTTCAGCGAGGCGGACCGACCAGGAGTCAATGTCCGCATCGGAATCCATAATTTGCTCAATGATCAAAGCAGCTTTGGCCATTGCGGGCACGTCGGGATAACGCTGCTCAATCATGCGCAGTGCCTGGTCATCGACATACTCAAGCATTCGTAAACCAGTAACGGTGCGCCAAGCATCGAGGGCATCGAGCGCGGCATCATCGGAAGGAAAGAAAATGATGCCATTGAGAAGTGATTTGGGATTGGGCAGCAATCGTAAGTCGGCTTCCAGAACAACTCCCAGAGTGCCTTCGGCGCCGGTAATCAGATCGATCCAATCCATACCAGGACGAAGAGGATAACCGCATGAGTGTTTGCGTGCAGGTGGCAGCGGAATTGTTGGAACATCGAAGTTGATGGCATCGCTACGGCGGACATTCAGAACCTCGCCAGATGGAAGAACAAAGCGAACGCGTTCCACCCAGCGGCGTGTTGCTCCGTACATGAAGCTGCGCGAGCCGCTGGAATTGCAGGCAATGGTTCCGCCCACAAATGCCATCGTCTCTGTTGGATCAGGCGGGTAAAATTGCCCGGTGGGTTTGGCCGCTGCCTGGAGTTCGTGCAGTGTGACACCTGCACCCGCTGTTGCAATGCCGGAACCAATTTCCAGCCTGCGAAATTTTTCCATGGAAATGAGCCAGCCGCCATTGGGGACGCGTCCGCCGGTAAGTCCGCTGCCTCCGCCTGCAATGGTGATGGGTGCGCGTTCCTTGCGTGCTTCAGCCAACATTGAGAGCAATTCGGATTCATCTTTCGGAATGCAGATCCTTTCGGCATGACCCTTAGCACCGCTCGCGTCTTCAAGATATCCCCAGCTCATGTATATCGTTATACCAAACAGACCATGCACTCGACGCATATACTATTTGCATGGCCAGTAAGTTTCGTTTCTGGAGTTTTTGCCTTTGCATGACTCTTGTTGGACGCGCCGATACCTTCGTCGATGTCTTACCGATTTTCCGTGCAAAGTGCCTTGTGTGCCATAGCGAAAAAGTGCGCAAGGGTGGACTATCTTTGGAATCGCGCGAAGCGATTCTGCGTGGTGGAAAATCAGGTAGTGCGATTGTACCTGGTAAGCCTGTGGATAGCCTGATTCTTACCTTGGTCTCTAGTGCGAAGATGCCGATTGACGGCGCGAAGCTTTCTGAAACAGAAATCGAAAGCATTAAAAGCTGGATTGAACTGGAGGATCAGAGAGCACCTGTTGCGGAGCGCGATGTTACGGCGATCCTTAGCGCTAAATGTTGGGTGTGCCACGGCAGGCGCGAAACAATGGGTGGACTCGATTTACGAACTCATGATTCCATGTTGCGTGGTGGAAAATCCGGGCCAGCTTTTGTCAGTGCCAAGCCTGAAGAGAGCCTTTTGGTGAAGCGGATTGCTAAGCAGGAAATGCCTCCTCCTAAACTGCAAGAGCAATATTCTGTTCGTGGATTAACAGACGAGGAATTGACGAAAATACGCCAATGGATCACCGATGGTGCGCCACCGGAAACCGAGCGCGTTAGCGAAGTGAGCGTTGCTACCGATGCCGCGATTCAGCCGAAAGATCGCAATTTTTGGGCCTTCCGTGAGCCTAGGCGTTCATTGGCAGAGGAGTCAATTGATAGCCTCTACGCGGAGCGGACACCGATATTGTCGCCAGCGAGAGACCTTACACTTCTAAGGCGGGCTTACTTCGATTTGATTGGCCTGCCTCCTACACCAGAAGAGATCACGGCCTTTCAAAAGGATGCTGACCCGAAGCGATACGAAAACCTTGTGGACCGATTGCTAGCATCGCCGCGGTATGGGGAACGATGGGGTCGTCACTGGTTGGATGCAGTGGGTTATGTCGATAGCGAAGGGGGCAACAGTGGGGATCAGAATCGACCGCACGCTTACCGCTATCGGGATTACGTCATTCGCGCATTCAACGAAAACAAACCGTATGACCGTTTCCTAATGGAGCAGCTTTCGGGCGATGAGTTATTCGATTACCGCGCAGTGAAGCAACTATCGGCTGGGCAGATAGAACTACTGGCCGCCACAGGTTTCTGGCGCACGGCTCCCGACGCAACTTACAGCACGGAACAAAATTTCATACCGGAACGGATGGATGTGATCGCCGGGCAAATTGAAGTTTTGGGTTCGGCTGTGATGGGGCTTTCAGTCGGTTGTGCCCGTTGTCATGATCATAAGTACGACCCAATTCCAACACGTGACTATTACCGGTTGGTTGCCATTTTGACGCCGGCGTATGATCCTTATCACTGGTTGCCTCCGGTGTTCCCTTGTGGGGGTGTGGGGGCAAAGTGTGACGAAAAGTCTTCCCGTTATATCTTGACGCAAGGTACTCCTGAATGGGAGGAAGTGCAGGCATTCAATGCTCCGATTGAACAACGGGTCAAAGAGATGCAGAAGCAAATCGAAGACACAACGAAACCTTATCGGGAACGATACTTGGCGGAGAAGAACGTCAAAACAGCGAAGGTGGCAGAAATTGAGGCAACCTATGAAACTTTCCGCCGGCAGAAAGCAGCCATTGAAGAACAGTTGAAGAAAGAGAAAGAAAAATTGAAGCCGCTTCCCTTGATCCGCGCTTTGTTCGACCTTGGACCGGACCCACCTCCTACTCGAATTCTGTTGCGCGGAGACGCTACAACACCGGGGGTTTTGGTTGGACCTGGTGCCCCATCCATTCTGAGTGCAAGCAACCGGGAGTATCGGGTGGAGCCGCTGGCGCATTCCTCAGGACGGAGGCTGGCGTTGGCGCGCTGGCTTACTCATCCCGACCATCCACTAACTGCCCGCGTAATGGTGAACCGGATGTGGCAACATCATTTCGGAACTGGGTTAGTGGCGTCGCCGGGCAATTTCGGGCGCATGGGAGTAGCTCCTACAAATCAAAAGCTTCTTGATTTCCTGGCTACTGAATTCATCCGTTCGGGTTGGGATATGAAAGCAATACAGCGCCTGATAATGATGTCTTCCGCTTATCGCCAACAATCCGGAGAGACCGGTTTTCCGCTGCGGCGAATTGATGCAGAAAACATTCGCGATTCCATTCTGCAGATAGCAGGCCGGCTGGAAAACAAACCCTATGGTCCCGCAGATGCTTTCAAAGCTTTGCCTGATGGTGAAGTGGTTACCACCAGCAACCGGCGCAGTATTTTCGTTTCTCATCGACGCACACAGCCTTTATCGTTGCTGGAAACATTCGATCAACCTTTCATGAACCCGAACTGCGTACGCCGAGGACTCTCCGTAGTTTCCTCGCAAGCCTTGCACTTAATGAATGGTGATCTTGTACGCGACAATTCCCGCTTTATGGCAGGCCGCATTATTGATGTAGTTGGCGAATCGCTGGAGGCGCAAGTTGAACGTGCCTACTTGCTCGCCTTTGCCCGTGCGCCAACGGTGGAGGAATCAAGAGCAGCGCAGGCTGCGCTAGCTCAGTTGTCCACTGAATGGGAAAAGCCGCTGGAAAAAGATAAGCCGGCCGAGCCTGTTCGCAGCCGCGCTCGATGGATGGCGCTATCAACGCTGTGCCATACCCTGATTAACTCGGCTGAATTTTTATATATTGACTAAGGAAACCCATGAAAACGCGTCGCGACTTTTTCTCTCGAATTTCAGATGGCCTCATGGGTACAGCGTTGGCTGGTTTGCTGGCCGAGGACCTGCAAGCGAAACAGGAGCTATACGACCTTTCCCCGAAAAAGCCTCATCACAAGCCCAAAGCAAAATCGATCATTCAGCTATTCATGAATGGCGGCCCAAGCCAGGTGGATCTTTTTGACCACAAACCGGCTTTGACAAAATATGCCGGCCAAGCGCCCAGTCGAGATTTAGCTGCTGAAGTTCGAGCCGTGCGAGAGACCGGAGGGCTGATGCCATCTCCCTACAAGTTCGCAAAACATGGCCAGTCTGGAATTGAGCTGTCGGAAATGCTGCCACATCTTGCCAAGGTGGTGGACGACATTTGCGTTATCCGTTCCATGTATACAGAACACATTGCGCATGAAGCAGCTTTGTTTTTGATGCATGGTGGACGCATACTTCCAACAAGACCGTCGTTGGGTTCGTGGATTACTTATGGACTTGGTTCTGAGAATCAGAACTTGCCGGCCTATGTGGTGCTGGATGATCCCAAGGGTCCACCGATTAACTTCATAAGTAACTGGCAATCGGGATGGCTTCCTGCTGTTTATCAGGGAACTCGTGTGCGTTCGGAAGGGTCACCGATTTTGAATTTGCAAGCCAAACAGGAATACCCCGGGACGATTGTGGACCTCAGTCGTAGCTTGCTGCATCGCATGGATGGGGAGCATCGAAACAACCATCCGGGCAACGTAGAACTAGAGGCCCGCATCGCTAATTATGAGTTAGCTGCGCGCATGCAGATGGAAGCAAGTGATGCTTTGGATTTGGAGAAAGAGACCGACGCCACCAAAGAGGCCTACGGCATGAACGAGGAGCGAACTTCGTCCTACGGCAAGCGTTGCCTAATGGCTCGCCGCTTGGTGGAGCGAGGTGTTCGGTTGGTGCAGATTTATATTGAATCGCAGATATGGGACAACCATAATAAGCTGCGTCCAGGGCTGGAATACGCTTGCGGAAAGACCGATCAACCGGCTGCGGCTTTGATAAGCGATCTGAAGCAAAGAGGATTGCTGGATTCAACGCTGGTGGTGTGGGGCGGAGAGTTTGGTCGGTTACCGATTGCGCAGGATCCGGGACCGAACGCAGGACGTGACCACGGTCCTTCGGGATTTAGTATTTGGATGGCGGGTGGCGGCATCAAGGGCGGAACCACTTACGGGTCGACCGATGAGATAGGGTATCGAGCCGCAGAGAACAAAGTGAGCGTGCATGATTTTCATGCCACGGTGCTGCATATGCTGGGGATGGATAATCGAAAATTGGTTTTCGAGCGGGAAGGCCGGCAGGAACGCATCACTGATGAATATTTAGCGCGAGTACTGACCGATATCATTCGCTAATTCCGCTGCTATTCATCAAAAGGAAAATCATCAAAATGGATTTGGAATTGGATGGGCACGTAGCTGTAGTTACGGGCGGCGCTAGTGGTATTGGTTTGGCCTGTGCCCGCGGATTGGCGCGTGAAGGATGCCGGGTGGCTTTGTGGGACCTGACTGCAGATGTGCGGGACAGGGCACACTCGTTGGCCGATGACTTCGGCGGTGACCCAATAGGATTGGTTGTGGATGTTGGCGATTTTGCTGCGGTTGAAGCAGCCGTTAAAGAAACAATTGGAGCGTTGGGGCCCATTGGTCATCTTGTACATTCAGCAGCGATCGGGTCTGGCAAGTTCGGATTTCCATTCACCAATTTGAAGCCCGGAGATTGGTCGCGGGTTCTGAACGTCAATATTCTCGGCATGGTTCACGCAGCACATGCTGTTGCCCCGGGGATGATGGCGCGGAAAGAGGGAACGATGGTTTTCATCGCTTCGGTGGCGGGGCAGATTGGATCGCAAACCGATCCACCCTATAGTGCGAGCAAGGCGGCAAATATCAACTTTGCACAATGCCTGGCAAAGGATTTAGCGCCGCACAATGTCCGGGTGAATATTGTAAATCCGGGCATGGTACAAACGCCGCTTAACAAAAGAGTTTGGCAGGCATGGAATGATCAACAAACTCCAGAGGGGCAACTCACTTATGAAGATTGGGCTGGAGCCAAGGTGCGCTCAGTAGTGCCGCTTGGGCGGTGGCAGCAGACGGAAGATGTGGCCGATATGGTGGCGTTCCTATCGTCAGCAAGGGCCTGCCAAGTAACGGGACAGACCATCAATGTGGATGGCGGCCAAGTAATGCACTGGTGACCGGCGGCTAAGTAAGTGGGCAAGCGAAATGCCTGCCCTTATTCGAGCTGACTAATTTACCGTTACGGCCATAGCTGTCCACTTATTAGGCAACGCGAAAGCGCTTGGTTTTACAACATTTATGTTGACCGACGACAGTCCTGTTGATGCCACAAACGTTATGGGGAATGCGGTGCTGGAAGTGCCAGGTTGAATAGCGACACTTGCAGGGATTGTAATCTTGGCAGGATTACCATTTGTCAGACTCACACTCAACGCCGCTCCGCCTGCTAGGGCCTGCTGTGTAGTTGGGGTGTTGCTTCCATCCAGCAGTGCAGTGAAGATACTTACTAAGTTACTTGTTTGACCCACAGTTCCAATGATGGAAGACGAGAAAGTATCGTTAGTAAGAATTACAATTCCGGATGCCGCGAAGGTAGCCGTTGCAGTGGAGGAACCTAATCCTGGACTGGCAGCCGTGTAAGCCGCCGTGCCAGTGTCAGTCAGCGACTGCACAAAAAACGACGCACCTTGCGATCCTTGTGGAACCGTCAACAATAGTGTGCTGGTTCCGGCAGCATTCGCAGTGGACGAAAATTTGATAGAGGGAGAAGTCGTGGTTATGGTGACAACAACTCCTCCTGGTCCTGCGGGCTGTGGCAGGGAAACGCTGTCAACCGCTTGAAGGCTCTTACCGATGAGCAAGTTTCCGGTGAGGAACAACGGTACGATGCTAAAGTTGGCAACAACCTGTGTTGTAGCAGAGGTTGATCCAAAGCTTGCTGTTGCAGTAACAGTGGTGGATCCTGCAGAACCCAGAGGTTGCAATAAGGTTGTAGCGCTGCCAGTGCCTCCAACAATCGTGATGGGTGAACTACTGATGGTTGCAATGCCGGTATTGCTGCTGGTTAGAATTACTTGAACCGATGTCCCTCCGGCTACTACTTGGCTTTCCGCAAAGCCTCCGTCGGCACGGCCGGTTTCAACCGCGATATTTGCACCACCGAAACCCACTGGGGATATGAAGCTACCTGCTCCAACTCCACCAGGTGAATTGATTCGGATTGCAGCTGGGACAATTGTTACTGTGCCATTGATAGTTAAGAAACCCGGGGCAGTGACCGTATAACCGACAACACCTGGGTCTCCAAATCCTTGCACATTGAATGAGGAGCTGTTTGATTGGTTTGGTGGAATGATGACTTCAATGGACGAGGATCCAGCAACCCCAGGACTTCCGACTGCACTGGAGAAAAGCAGTTTAGAAGGGTTGAGACTGGTAATAGTAGCGGTAACCCCTGCCACGGCACTGCCGTTGATACCTACGCTGCGAACCGTCTGCAAGTTCTTGCCGATCGTTGCTGTGAAAGGAATCAAACCACTGCCAAGTACAGTTGCTGTGACAGAACCACCGGTCGCAGGCGTATTGAATCCAAAAGGTGGAGTAGCAGTAATATTGGTTGCTCCTGTACCTGAGCCACTGGCAACGAATTGCGCAGTAGCGCTGTCATCTCCACCATTAAATGTTACTTGAGCAGGATTAGTGCTTCCCAGACCAGGAGAAGATACCGTCAAAGGCACGATAACAGAAAGGCCACCGCGCACCTGTTGAACTCCAATGGGATTGTTTCCGGCATCCAGTTTTACAGCGTACACAGTAAGTGGAGTGGTGGCACCCTGGAAAACTGTGAAGGGTGTCCCGGCAGTTGAGGCATTTGGAGCCAAGACAAATCCTGAGGGTGTCATAGTAACCGTCGAAGTTGCCGTAGTGTATCCAGGTGCAGTAATGGTTACCGTTGCTGTCCCTGTACCAGCAAGAGCTTGGAAGGAAGTGCCAAGCGAGTTGAGCCCTTCCGACAGTGTTGCCACAAGTGTTGGCCTGCCCGCAGAACTACCGCCCAGCAGAATTTGTGATCCTGAACTGGAGGCGATTGTAACTGGCACACCGCCAGCAGGAGCCACGGGACTAAACGTGATCAGAACGGAAGCTTGGAGATCCTTACCAATAGTGACGTTGCCAACGGTAATGGTTCCATTGCCGCCAGCGAAGGCGCTGTTAGTTAGCGCAAAGGTTAAAGATGGCTGACCGGCCAGCGTAGCAGTAACGTTGTATGTACCAAGTGTTCCGTTTGCGACCGCGACAGCATGAGCTTCACCCAAGCCATCGGTAAATGCCCGTGACCCTGGGGATGGAAAGTTCGCAGAAGCACCGCTACCTGGAGCCGCAAAGTCGACAAAAGTTCCGCGAGGGGCTGGCTGGAGTGTTACAGCATCGATTACCTTAACCACTAGATCCTCACCAAACGGAGTGTTGATCAAAGTGGACTGACCGGATCCACGAACGATGGTGAAGATGAAGGGGAACGAGCCTGAATTAGTTAGTGCAAAGTTGGTTGACAATGCACCGGCGCTGGCCACTACATTGTAACTACCTGTGGTTCCGTTGGCTGTGAACGCGGCCGATGTGGCGACGCCCGCAGCATCAGTAAGTGCCGTTGTAACTCCGCCTGCAAATGTACCGGAAGCTCCAGAACCAGGGGCAGAGAATGTTACAGTCACATTTGGTACTGGGTTATTCCCTGAATCTCTTACCAGAGCTTTCAGAGGACCGGCAAATACAGTGTTGATGGAGGCAGTTTGTGGGGATCCGCTTTGCACGGAAATTGAACTAGGCACATTGGATGCCGATACGGTAACGTTGGCACTGGCATTGGTGAGGCCAGAGAAACTGGCGCTGATGACGGCGGAGCCGACGGAGGCTCCGGTGACGGGTACAGCAACGGTAGTGGCACCTGCGGTCATGTTAACTGAGGACGACACAGTTGCGGAGGCGGTGCTGGAAGACAGAGTGAAGGAAAGGCCGCCGACTGGTGCTGGTGCAGACATATTCAGGGTTAGGTTTTGTGTGCTTCCTGTGTTGATGGCCAGAGTCGCGGGGGTGAAGCTGATTGTTGCAGTAACAGCAACGGTCTTCGTTCCTGTTGTGTAACCGGAAGCGGAGGCGCTGATTGACGCAGTGCCGAAATTGACACCAGTTACTTGCGGTTGCGAAGCCGGTGTGGTCTGACCAGCTAGAATCAAGACCGATGACGGGGATATGGTTACCTTTGCAGTATCTGAGCTGGAAAGTGAGATGGTGACGTCGGTTACTGCTGGCGCCAGTAATGTGACTGCGAAGGCAGCCGTTTGTGCCGGAGCAAGCACCACGCCTGATGGGAGTCCGATAATACCGCCACTTGCTGCTGCCGTGTTCGTAAGTAAGAACGGTGCGGTGGCACCCACTCCTACAACAGAGGCAGAGACGGTGTATGGACCACCAACAGATGCGTTGGCGGTGGCCGTAACACTGGCAAGGCCTGAAGCGTTAGTGGTTGCTGTGAGGCTGCTAAGTGTTGCGCTGGCGGCTCCGCTGGTTCCTGCAGCATAAGTTACAGTTGCACCGGTGACCGGGTTGTTGAACGCATCACGCACAAGGGCAGTTAACGAAGAACCGAATGCTGTGTTTACGGAAGCGCTTTGCGGACTACCAGAACTCATTGTGACGGAAGCAGGTGCGCCGGCGTTGTTCGTGAGAGAGAAGCTGGCTGGGGATGCGGCTCCGGCGACAGAAGCGGTTATAGCGTATGTACCCGCTGTTGTGTTGGCAGTGGGCGTGACACTTGCTAAACCAGCGGCATTTGTTATGGCTGTTGAACTGGACAAAGTTGCACTCGCCCCGCTACCCGGAGAAGCGAAGGTTACAGTGGCATTGGGGACAGGATTGTTTCCTGCATCTTTGACTAGAGCCACTATTGGTGCGAACGCTGTACCGACCGCTACGTTCTGGCCGCTGCCCGAACTGACCGTGATGGAACCAGCCGAACCATTCGTATTTGTAAGTGAGAAGGTGGCAGGTGTTGACACACCCGGGACAGTTGCATTCACGGTGTATGGCCCGCCCGCTGTTACGTTGGCGCTGACATTGACCGAGGCCAGACCCGACCCGTTAGTTACAGCAGTGACTGTGGCAGCAATGCCTGCACCACTTCCAGGACCGGTAAAGGTTACCGTGAAGCCAGGGAGTGGATTATTGCTGCCGTCTTTCACCAAGGCAACCAATTGATTGCTGAAAGCAGTGTTGATTGCGGCGGTTTGACCGCTGCCGGCGGATGCAGTAATGGATCCAGGAACTGCAGCCGAAATACTGAGGTTCAATGTTGCGTTCGCTGTCTGCGGAGAACTGCTGGAATCGCGAACGGTTAAGACTGCGCTGCTGGAACCGGGCGCCGTGGGGGTTCCAGTAATGACGCCTGCTGTGCTGACGGACAAACCGGCAGGAAGACCAACCGCTGTCCAGCTGTATGGTGCGACACCTCCGGCTGCTGACATGGTGAACGAATATGGAATGCCGACGCCTCCGCTGGGTAGCGAAGATGTTGTGACATTCACTGGACCGGTAACGGTCAGATTCATGACTACATTGGCAATGTTAATGCCACTGGCGTGAATCTGCGTGGTGCCTGCACCAATGATGTTCACAGTGACTCGGGTTGCCGGAACGGTGCTGCCGTCCCAGAAGAAATTCACTGGGGTTTGAACCGTTGCGATGGAAGTGTTGGAAGAAGAAATGTTGATCGGAATTCCGTCGAGTATGGAGAACGCGTTGCTACCTGGTACTGTTGCGAACAACAGCAGGTTGAACTGCAACTGCTGCCCAATGGAATTGAGCGTGACGTTTGGAGTCTCCCAACCGATGGTGGCTCCTACTTGCATTGTGATCGGCGAGGCAGAAGAGTAGCCGGGAGCCGATGCGCCAAGACTATAGTTACCTACATTTTCACCGGAGACTAAGCTTGTGCCACTGGTAGCTCCTTGGGGAATCAAGATAGAGGTAGGAATGCAATTGATCTTCCTGTTGTCAAAGCCCAGAGTAACTATGGTTCCACCGAACGGAGCAGGTTGAGACAGGGTGGCGGTAATGGTGGCCGGGGGTTGAGCCAGGTTAATGGAAGTGGTGTTTGCCGTTAGCGTTATTGTTGGGGGCGGGGCGACGGTAACGTTTGTTGTGACATCAGCAAATCCTGGGGAACTGGCCCGGATAACAGTTGTTCCCTGACTGATGGCTGTTAGCCTGAAACCGATAACTTGCGATGAAGCGCTGAACGTTACATAGGGCCCAACAATAGCTACCGAGGGGTTACTGGATGTAAGTGTGAAAATGGTGTTCGATTGTGCAGGTCCGGAAAGAGTCAGGGTTAAGGTTGTGTCGGAGCCTGCACCAAGCAAGGTTACGTTTGCGGGCGAAAGCGAAGCCGACAAGCCTACGGTAACCAGGGTGGAAGCTGTGGTTAAACCGGGAGCGGTGGCGGTGATGGTTGTTGCGCCCAGTGCGGTGCTATTGAGGATTACAGTGCGGCTAGGTGTGGTTTGACCAGCATTGAAAGTGACGTTGCTAGTGACGGTGGCCTTCGACGGATCGCTGCTGATGAGTTGAGCAGATATGGTGGTGGCTGCGGGACGAGCAAGAGTAATTGGGAAATCAATCGTTGCGTTGGGACCGACAGTTAGAGTTGCTGGGATGATGAAATCCACAGTACCGCCGCCAGTAACGGTCACATTGGCAGTGGCATCAGCAAGCCCGGCCAAACTGGCGCGAATGATTGAAGAGCCAGCGGCGACGCCAGTAACAGAAACAGTAGCGGCGGTTGCACCGGCACTCATGTTTACAGAAACCGGTACAGTGGCAGCGGCCGTGTTGGATGAGCTTATCGTGAAGGTTAGACCGCCCACAGGAGCGGGAGCGGAGAGGTTCAACGTAAGATTCTGCGAACCGGGAGCAACGATGGAAAGAGTTGCGGGGGAGAAACTGATCGTGGCAGTTACATTCACCGGCTGCGAGCCAGTGGTGTAACCAGATGCAGAAGCGCTAATGGATGCTGTACCGAAGTTGACACCTGTCACTTGGGGCTGCACTGCGGGTTGCGTCAAGCCAGCGCCGATGGTGACGGACGACGGGGATATGGTGACCTTAGACGTATCTCCACTGGATAGTGCCACAGTTACGCCGCCTACTGGAGCGGCTGACGGAAGAGTAACTGGGAATGGTGCAGACTGTCCGGGAGTGAGAACGACACCTGAAGGCAGACCGATGATACCGCCGCTGGCAGCAGCAGTATTGGTTAGCGAGAAGTTAGCGGGCGCTGCAACTCCTATAACAGAAGCTGCAACCGTGTAAGGACCACCTACTGTTGCGTTGGCTGAAACTAAGGCGGAGGCCAAACCCGAGAGGTTTGTTATCGCTGTTACTGTAGATGCAATGCCGGCACCGCCAGCCACATTAGCAAAGGTAACGGTGACATTGGGAACAGGGTTATTGCCGG
Organism: Bryobacterales bacterium; assembly: GCA_043745195.1. Classification (GTDB taxonomy): domain Bacteria; phylum Acidobacteriota; class Terriglobia; order Bryobacterales; family Bryobacteraceae; genus JANXSF01. The sequence continues at coordinate 19,908 of JAYTTF010000041.1, forward strand.
AGTCTTTCACAAGAGCAACCAGTGAATTGGTAAACGGTGTGTTAACCGTTGCACTCTGACCACTACCAGTACTAACAGTGACTGAGGCGGGACCGTTTCCACTTACTATAAGATTCAAAAACTTACTAGCACTTAGCGGTACTGCGCTGGAATCCGTGACATTGAAGGTGGCAGCGCTTGTGCCAGCCGAGGTTGGAGTGCCTGTTATGGCTCCACTGGTGCTGATGGACAAACCTGCCGGCAGACCCGTAGCTGTCCAGCGATAAGGAGCAACGCCACCAGCGGCGCCCATATTGAAAGAGTAAGGAGTGCTTACTGTACCGGTGGGGAGTGAATTCGTTGTGACACTTAAAGGAGATCCACTACCGATTGTGAGGTTCATCACAACGTCAGCAATATTGACTCCGCTGGCATGGATCTGCGTTGTGCCGAAGCCGACGGTATCGATGGTGACGCGGGTTGCAGGAACAGTGCTTCCGTCCCAGAAAAAATTGACTGGCGTTTGCACAGTGGCAACTGATGGGTTCGAGGAAGAGATGTTGATGGGGATGCCATCAAGTATGGAGAACGCATTACTACCTGGAACAGTAGCGAATAGGAGTAAGTTGAACTGAAGTTGTTGCCCAACAGTGCTAAGGGTAACGTTTGGAGTCTCCCAAGCAATGTCAGCACCAACCTGCATAGTTATTGGGGCCGGAGAGGAATATCCGGAAGCAGAAGCAGTAAGTGGGAAGTTACCTACTGTTTCGCCGAAAACAGAAGTTGTTCCACTGGTAGCACCGCGTGGAATGACAATGGTGGATGGTACACAGTTGATCTTCCTGTTATCGAAGCCGAGAGTTACTGTAGTGCCGCCAAATGGGGCGGGTTGAGACAATGTCACCGTAACCGTTGCTGGAGCTTGCGCAAGCTTGATGGAAGTTGTACTAGCCGACATGCTGATAGCATTCGGCGGTTGAACGCTGACGTTGGCAGTGACATCAGCAAAGCCTGGGGCACTGGCTCGGATGACAGTGGTTCCTTGTCCTATTGCTGTTACTTTGAAACCAATGACTTGACTTGAAGCACTGAATGCGATCAGATTTGGCACAATGGCCACAGATGGATTGGACGAAGTAAGTGTAAAGTTTGTGTTCGGTTGCGCTGGTCCGGAAAGCGTCAAAGTAAGTGTTGCGTCGGAACCTGACCCGGCCAAAATTATGTTAGATGGTGCAAGGGAAGCAGTAAGTCCAACAGTGATTAAGCTGGTGGCCGAGGCGAGGCCTGGCCCAACTGCCGTGATGGTAGTTGTTCCCAAGCCAACGCCATTTAATGTAACGGTACGGGAAGGAGTCGTCTGTCCGACATTGAATGTTACTCCGGCGGTGATGGTTGCCTTCGAAGGATCGCTGCTGAAGAGTTCAACGTAAGTAGTATTAGCGGCAGGCCGAGCTAGAACGATTGGAAAATCCACGGTGGTGCTAGGAGCTATTGTCATTGCGGCAGGCATGACGATATCGCCTGATGTGGTGGAGGTGACCGTAACATTAGCGGTGGCATTTGTGAGTCCGGCCAAACTGGCTGTGATCACGCTGGAACCAGCGGCGACTGCTGTTACAGGGACAGTAACAGTGGTTGCTCCTGCTGTCATCGTGACGGAGGCAGGTACGGTGGCTTTGGCCGGGTTGGAAGAACTCAAAGTGAAGGTTAGTCCACCGGTAGGTGCAGGGGCCGAGAGGTTCAGCGAGAGATTCTGCGAACCAGGAGCAGCTATGGAAAGGTTTGCGGGGGATAAGCTGATAGTGGCAGTTACAGTGACGGACTGCGAACCTGTTGTGTAACCGGAAGCGGAAGCGCTAACAGAAGCCGATCCGAAGTTGACACCAGTAACTTGGGGTTGGACGGTGGGTTGAGTTAGACCGGCACCAATAGAAACAGCAGCTGGGAAAACGCTTACCTTCGAGGTATCACCACTCAACAACGACACAGTTACACCGCCCACAGGAGCGGCAGTAGGAAGAGTAACTGTAAAGGGTACAGTCTGCGCTGGTGCGACAACTACGCCTGAAGGCAGACCGATTGTACCGCCACCAGCTACGGCGATATTGGTGAGCGAAAAGTTAGCAGGTGATGCCACGCCCACCACAGTTGCGGCCACAATGTAAGGACCCCCTGCCGTTGCGTTGGCTGCGACGGAGGCGGAAGCCAAGCCGGAAGCATTCGTCAAAGCGGTAACTGTGGATGCAATGCCTGCACCGCTCGCTACATTTGCGAAAGTAACCGTTACGTTGGGGATAGGGTTGGTGCTGGCGTCGCGGACAAGAGCAACCAGTTGATTGGTGAAGGGATTATTGATGGTTGCAGTTTGGCCGCTGCCTGAACTTACCGTTACGGAAGCGGGTGTGTTGCCACCGACTGTAACGTTGGATGTGGCGTCAGCAAAGCCTGGAGCGCTGGCACGGATAACTGTTGTACCCAAGCCTGTGGCAGTTACTCTAAAGCCGATGATTTGGGTTGAAGCGTTGAGCAACAACGAGGATGGAACGATGGCGACTGAGGTGTTCGAGGATGACAATGTAAAGGTTGTGTTGAATGCAACTGGAGCGGAAAGAGTCAACAGCAAAGTAGCCTCTGACCCGACGGCAGTCAATGTCGCGTTAGCCGGCGAAAGTGACGCGCTCACACCAACTGTTACTAGGGTTGAGGCCGGAGCCATTCCTACTGCCGATGCCGAAATAGTAGCGGTTCCAGCTGCGAGGCCAATCAAATTCGCGCCACGGCTTGGTGTTGTTTGGCCGGCATTGATGGTAAGTCCGGTGGTTCCGATTACTGCTTTTGTTGCATCGCTGCTGGTAAGTTGAACGAAGACAGGACTGACCGCTGGACTAGCTAAGGAAAGTGGGTAGACAACACTGTCACCAGGTGCAATTGTCATCGTGGACTGTACAATAATGTCCACAGAACTTGCTTCGCGTGGCGTTGATCCCTCAGCTCCAACAACGATTGCAGTGGTTACAGGTTCGCTGCTAGTGAAGCCATCGTTAACCATCAGCTGCACCAGATAGGTCCCTTCAGCGTCAGGTACGAATGCTGAATCCTTGCTATTCGGCGAAATCAGAAAGGTTCGGCTCCCTGCGGGACGGCTGAGTAGAGCCCAAAAATAGGTTAGGGAGTCGCCATCGGCATCGGAAGATTGGTCTGCTTTGAGGGAGACGTTTGAATGAAGAGCTGTCTTTAGATAAGCTCCTGGGTTGGCAACCGGGACGGTGTTGACAGTGGAGATTACTATGGTTTTTGGTTCACTGTTTGCGAGACCGTCATGAGTGATGAGTTGCGCGATGTATGTTCCGGGCTGATCCGCAAGAAAAGATGCATTCTTACTACGGGTATTTGTTAATACTGCCTGGCTTCCTGCTGGCTTGGTGAGCAAAGACCAGTTGAAATTCAAAGGCACTTCGCGAGTTCGCTCGCCCGATCCCTGAAGCTGCACCAAGGCACCTTTGGAAACAGTCTGATTAGGTCCAGGGTCAGCGAATGGTCTGGCCCATTTTTCAGTTGTAATTGTGACGGTAGATGGAGCACTTTCCATTTGCCCGTCATCTACAATCAACTGCACAACATATGTGCCTGGAACGTCTGGTGTAAGTTCTGGATTGATTGTGTTGGAGCTGCTGAGTTCAGCTTCGCTATCCGTTGGAGCCGTAATTAGCCGCCATTTATAAGTGATCGTGTCGCCATCAACGTCGGTTGAAGTAGAGCCGTTCAATCGAACAACACTGTCCAAATTGGCGCTTATGGAGTCGCCGGCTCTTGCAACGGGGGCTGAGTTTGCGGTGGAAATCGTAACTGTGGATGGGGTACTATCCTTCAATCCGTCGTTGACGACTAACTGCAAAACATAAGTCCCTGACTTATCTGCCGTAAACAAACCTAAGGCTGATTGCAGGTTTTCCACTATGGCGTTACTGCCTTCTGGTTGGCTCACCATTGTCCATGTGTAACCGAGAGGGTCGCCATCAACATCCAAAGAACCGCTGCCATTTAAAGCGACTCGGGAACCAAGGGCAACGGTCTGATCGCGCCCCGCCATCGCCATTGGAGCGGAATTGTTTGTACTGATTGAAACAGTGGATACATCTTCACTGATGCCATTGCCAACCTTCAATTGAATTGCGTAATCGCCCGGGGCATCGGCTGCAAAGGATGGCGATGTGCTGTTTTCATCCAACAGAACCGCGCTCGATCCAGCCGGTTTCGAAAGGAAAGACCAAGAATAGGAAAGGGATCCAGAATCTGAAGCATCGCTTGATTGGCTCCCGTTGAGCCGAACTTTTGCTCCAACGGCAACAGTTTGGTTTCTACCGGCATTGGCGGAGGGAGCCTGGAAGGACCACCTCAAGTTTGAAAAGCTAAACGGGACAGACCGATCAACCAGGAGGGTGAATGTGTCTCTGCTGCTAGCCTGCGCGCCGGCCGGTGATCTACCAAAATGCAATTTGCCTTGGCCTGGAAGAACCTTCACCGATGGTGCAGTGCTGGTGACAGTGGCTGCGAGGGATGAATTCGGTTGAATATCATTTTTCAATTCGGCGCGATAGGTGACATACCACTGCGTTGTTCCGGCAGGGCGTTCACTAACCAGCTTGTAATTCACAATTGGCGAGGAGGCTGCTTCTTGAGCCGAAACAGAAGAGTTAACTAAAATCAAGATGGCCGATAGAGCCGCAGCTACTGAGTTTCCAAAACGCATAAAAATCCCTCGCACAATCAAAAATGAACCGCTCTTCCAACCCCCACTTAGTTAGGTTCGACCGACAATTAGCACACGTAGGCGGAGGTTTTCCGACTAAATACTAACATTGAATTGAGGTTCACCCAATCCCCTGAATGGAGTAATCGAAACGGTGTACTTATAGTCTTAGTACTTCTGAAACCGCGCTTACTTATTGATAGAAAAGGTGTTGTTCGATTGCAAGAAAAAACAGCGAAAAAACAGTTTTATTCGGACGAGGTAAACTCAAACAAAAGGATGGGTACGCAGTACTCCGGGCATCGGGTGTTCTGCATTGCGCAACTATGGTGAACGGCTGTGGGGCTCCCAAGCTGCTTCGGAACTCGGCTAGAGAACAAGCCGCTTTCCTTGCCGAAGCTTGGGTTCAAGATACGGAACTGCTTCTGCGATGCCGCACCGGCATCTTCGCACTGGAAATACTACTATTCGGATTGGCGGCAGGCAAGCGCGCGTTTACGGCCAACAACTTTGCTGGGATGTCTGCCGAGATTCTCCATTCGCAATCTGCTCAACTTCCGGTGGAAAATATGAACGGCGAAGTTCGGTATAGGTGACTTTAAGGCTGGCGAGCGGCTCGAAACCCAACCATGCGGAATGCCTGGAACGAAGGCCATGCGGCCGATCTCCCATAAGTCCGCAAATCATGGCCCTCAAAGAAAAACGATCCGCCCCTCAGAACACGATACGCGCCCTTCTCTGGACCTTTTGGATTCTTCTTCGCTGATACAGAATAGTAGGTCCGGCTGTACCAATCCTGGCACCACTCCATTACATTCCCGGCCATGTCCATTGCGCCGTATGGAGATGCTCCACTTTGCGTTTGAAAATCGCCGCGCTTGCTGCCATCGTAATAGCCCACTAACTGCCCGGTATCAAACTTTTGTGCTCCCGCGAAATTCGCATGAGCATAATCAATTTTGTTGCCCCAAGGGAAGCGGCGTTGATCCGTCCCGCGCGCAGCCTTTTCCCACTCAGCCTCAGTAGGTAGGCGATACTTCTTTCCAGTCTTTGCCGAAAGCCAATTGCAGTAAGCCGCCGCACCATCCCAGTTCACTCCCAACACAGGGAAGTTGTCACTATCGGGCGTTGCCCCTCCATGATTCTGGCGCTGCGTCCAATAGGGGCTTTGATCCTTCGGTACAGGCCTTTCCCCAGGCCAGAATTTCGGATTGTCATAACCAGGGTCGTTCTGGAATTTCTTCCAGTCAGCGTTAGTAACTTCGTACTTGCCTATGTAGAACGCGTCCAACTCCACTGTGTGCACAGGTTTTTCACGCGATTCGCCATCGCCGAAGTTATCGCCCATCTTAAAAGCTCCAGCCGGAACATAAACGAAATCACCATATCCGTCATTCACAGTTTTCGGTGCATCCGCAGCAGTTAGGGCCAAGGATGTAAGTAGAAAGATCCAAGATCGCATTGCTTACTTAGTCCCCTCAAAGAATTGATTCATTTCCAGGAAATGCTTTAGAGAATCCATCCAAGGCCCGTATTCTGGGCTGGTGGTAGCCGCACCAAAGCCATGACGGCCGCGTTGGTAAATGTGAATTTCTGCCACGCCACCTGCTTTGTTGATATCCAGGAATAACTGCGCAGTGCCATTGGCCGCTCCAGTATCAGCAGCGGCGGATAGTAAGTAGGTAGGTGGGAAATTCTTCAAGCTCTCAGTGGCAGTAGGCCGACCAGGCCCGTAGACCATAATCAACGAATGTGGTTTTGAGTTCATGCGGTCCACAGGATCTGCTGCATTCGGATCGCCCGGACCGGAAGCAGCGGCGACGCCACGCGCCATACTTGAACCAGCGGAAAATCCCGCAAAGGTGATGCGATCCGGATCGATGTTCCATTCCTTGGAACGAGCCCGAATCAAGCGTATAGCCCGATTGCCATCAAGCACGCGGGCAGCTTCGCTATAGCGCGGAGATAGTCTGTAAGTGAGCACAAATGCCACCGTACCCCAATCATTGAATCGTTCGGCCACTTCAACACCTTCCAGCCCATACATCAACATGATGTTTGAACCCCCAGGCGCAATCACCACTGCTGAACCATTTCGCTTATTCACAGGAGGTGCAAAGACCGTGATGAAAGGGTTATCCAGCGGACCATCGCCAGCGGAGAGGGGAACTTTGCCCGGCTCCCAAAGGTGAACGTTATAGTTTTCTTCTTGCGCAAATAGGGCTGCGCTTAGCAAACAGCAAGAGGCAAGAGTAAGCAGAGCGGAGGTTGAAAATACGGGTTTCAGCATCGCCTTGTAGTCTGCACCCGTGGGATGGTCCTTGTCAAATGCAGGTTATTGATCGGTACACAGTGTTATCCTCACAACATGTTTCGCATCATGTTGGTTTTTTGTCTCCCAACCTTTCTTCTTGCATCTAGTTCCTATTTACGCCCCCCTCAGGAAGTTCTTGACGTCTTAACTGCAAAAGGAACACCCAGCGTTTCCATAAGTCCCACTCGCAGGCACTTGCTGCTGCAAACCGTTGTGGCCAACCCTACTATTGCGGACATTGCCAAACCCATGTTACGACTGGCGGGATTCCGTATTGACCCGGCAACCAATGGCCGGCACCTAACCACTTACATCTCAGCCTTGTCTGTGAAGCCCCTTAGTGGCGGCGAAACAAAGATCACCTTGCCTGCCAATGCAAAAGTAACTACACCAGTTTGGTCCGCCGATGGCAAGATGATCGCGTTCACCAACGCCACAGCAAACTCGACTGAGCTATGGGTGATTGATGTCGCAACGGGTAAGGCGCGCAAGCTTCCAGTTGCTGTAAATGGTGCCACCGAAAGCATCGCTGCAGTAGCATCAGCACCTTTTGATTGGATGCCAGACCAACATACTCTGCTGGTGAAGGCGGTTCCCGCAGGCCGTGGCAATCCACCGGCGGAACCTTCCGAACCTCCTGGACCTGCCATTCAGGAAAGCTCCGGGAAAGCGGCACCTGTGCGCACAAATCAGGATATGCTGCGCAACCCATACGACGAGGACCTGTTTAGTTACTACGCCACTTCCCAACTGACTTACGTTGACGCGATATCCGGTAAGGTGACTGTAAGCGGAAAATCATCCATCGTCCTAAATGTAGCCCCCTCGCCAGACGGTCGCTATGTATTGGTGACCCGTCTGCACAAACCTTTTTCCTACCTATATGGCGCTAATTCATTTCCCCGTTCCATTGAAGTTTTGGATCGTAATGGCGCAACTGTCTACACGGTTGCGAACCTTCCATTGGCCGATCGGGTTCCGATTGAAGGAGTCTCCACCGGTCCAAGGAATACACGCTGGTTACCCACTGAAGAAGCCGGCATTGTATGGACGGAGGCTCTGGATGGGGGCAATCCAAAAGAGAATGTTCCCAATCGCGACAAGTTGATGATCTATCGCCTGAATAGAAGTGATGAACCGCCTTCCGAACTGGCAAAAACGGAGCACCGTCTGCAGAGCGTGGCCTTTGCCGGCAATGGTGCCATGTGGGTAACCGATTATGATCGAACCCGAAAATGGGTGCGAACCATGGAATTGGCTGGTGGCAAAGCTCATCAGCTGTTTGCCAGGAACCAGCAGGATCACTACAAGGACCCTGGCAATGCCGTTACCAAAATCACAGGAACCGGACAGCGAATCATTGAAACCAGTGGGAATTTTGTGTTCCTCCATGGCCAAGGCGGAACCGCGCAGGGCGACAGCCCATTTCTTGACCGCATGGATACCCGCACCCTAAAAACGGAGCGGCTGTTTCAATCCGCGCCCGGCAAATACGAAGATTTCGTGGCGCTGCTTACTACCGATGGGTCGCGAATTTTGATCAGCAGCGAAAGCCCCACCCAGCCCCGCAACTATTTCATCCGAGAACAAACAGGGCAACTCACGGCAGTTACAAATTTTCAAGACCCCACTCCGCAGCTTCGTAAGATCAAGAGTCAGTTAGTCACTTACAAGCGGCCCGACGGTGTTCCTTTATCGTTCACCCTCTATCTGCCGCCGGATTACAAACCCGGCACAAGGCTGCCTGCTGTGGTTTGGGCCTATCCGCGCGAATTTAACGATGCCGATACTGCTGGTCAAGTTACCGGTTCAACCAACCGCTTCACTTCTATCACCGGAATGTCTCACTTGTTCTTCCTGCTTCGCGGCTACGCAATTTTAGATAATGCTGCAATGCCGGTTGTCGGTGATCCTGAAACTGTAAACAATACTTACCTCCAGCAAATTGTGTCATCCGCGAAAGCAGCCATCGACAAGGCAGCGGAAATGGGTGTGGTTGATCCCAATCGAGTCGGCGTCGGTGGTCATAGTTATGGGGCATTTATGACCGCAAATCTGCTTGCACATTCCAGCTTGTTCAAAGCTGGCATTGCCCGCAGTGGCGCCTACAATCGCACGCTCACCCCATTCGGATTCCAATCAGAAAGGCGAACTATGTGGGAGGCTCCTGAAATTTATATGGGCATGTCACCATTCATGTCAGCCGACAAAATTAAGACGCCAATCCTGTTTACTCATGGCGAAGCCGACAATAACCAGGGGACCTTTCCTATTCAATCGGAACGCATGTATCAGGCAGTTCGCGGCAATGGTGGCACTGCCCGGCTTGTAATGTTGCCCCATGAATCCCACGGCTATGCGGCCAAAGAATCCATAGAGCATGTGTTGGCAGAGATGATCAATTGGTTTGATAAGTACGTGAAGGGTGCGGATTAACTACTTCTGAATCTATGGAACACTATTTCCTTTGCCCCTACTGTGCGGAACAGATTTCGATGGTGCTCGATACCTCTGTACCCCGTCAGACTTATGTCGAAGATTGTGAAGTTTGTTGCCGGCCCATTGAGTTGACGTATGCGATCAAGGATGACGAAATCAGGCAGTTCAAAGCCATCGCGATGAACTGACGGTCACCACTTTGCAGTAACTGATCCAGACAAGGTGGAAGTGGAGTCACGCACCACAATCCTTAAGAATTCAGCTTTAGGATGGGCAGTAATATCCTTGCGGTAAACCAAGCCGCCCCGTAACATTTTGATGTAGGATTCCCGCAGCAGCGTCAGATCTAATGTATCTTTCGTCGATTCAAAATCAGTACCGGTTTTGTCGCGTTGGAGTAACAAAATATCAAGACGGCCGTTCCACCGGTCCTTACCTTCCTTATCCTTTTCTTGATCCAAATAGATGCCGGCCGGGTCCACATATAATTCCATTTTCAGTTTGCCATCAACCTTTACAACTTTCGCCAAAATGCCCAGTGCCGTGGCTTCCAGCGGACTGTGCGCGGAATAGGCCAACTGTTGTTCTCGCGATTTTTCACTATCCTCCGGCCTGGATGCCACATAACCCTTTCGATTACGAATCGACACGCCTGGCCTGTGTACCTTCACTTTCAAATCATGCAACTGCCCATCCGCTTTTTCAGAAGTCGGATAGAAAGCCAAGGTGTAAGTAACCTCAGTTTCGTCCAATACCTGCCGGATGGCCGAACCCAAATCGTTTCGGTTATAAAACGCCTTGCCGCCAGTGCGCGAGGCAAATTCCTGCATGGTGCCAATGTTTTCGTGGGCGTTCGTGTCAATAGTCAAACCTCGCGAATCAATCGGGTACACGGCCACATTAGCGTTATTCAAAACCTTCATCGCCTTATCCACTTCGTCCGTGAAGGTGCGCTGGTCACGAACTGGACCACCGGGCCCCATACGTGGCAATGATGTTCCGGATGGTGGTCCGCCACGGCTGCTGGCTGAGGTCATAACCCGCGGTGAGGAAATTCTCGGAAAGCCCACTTGCAAAGGGAATCCACTGGAGACCCAAATTAAATTCTTACGCCCCGGAGTTCCCGCCAAGTAGTTTCCCACTGCTTCCATGGAAGCCAGCGAATCCACAATTCGCCGAGTCTGAGTAAAGTCCGCCTCCGCCATGCTCGCACCACCAAAAATATCCTCCAGACCCGTATCCACAGTTTCAACAGCTTCCGATTCCACACCGCCAATTTCATTGCGCCCTCTCCAGTTCTTCAGTGCTTTCAGCAAACTTTCGCGATCGTCCGTAAAGCTATGCAGCACTTTCAACTGCCTCCCAAGCACCATCAAGGAAACTCGATCTTCAGGTTTGATCTGTTGTAGAAATTTGATGATCTGCTGCCGCGCTTGCGCCTGGTCGCCCCACTGCGTGTTCAGCGAATCAATTAAGATCACTGTTAAATTTGGAGCGGAATTCAAACCAGTGTAATTGGTGAAAAAGCCTGGAGCCAGTTTCGGCAGCGGTTTGCGCTCCGATTTCGTTTCCAAGGAAAACAGGCTGATAGTTTGCTCTTTCCCTTTATCAAACAGCTGGAAGTCTTCCTTCTTTAGATCAATTACCGGCTTCCCCTTCTTATCCAGCGCCACCACATTCACTTGAATTAATCGCGTGGTCGTGCGAAAAACAGGCTGCTCTGGTTGTGGCTTTGGTTGCTGCGAATTTAGATCAGCTACGGTAAGCACGCTAAGGAATAGAAGTGGGGACCGCATACCTGTAGTTTACTCTCGCTCACACTCAACGCCATGCGCACGATACACTTTAAAGTGAAATGAAAGCTACTTTTTACGAAGGAAACCAGTCGATCTCTGTCGGCCCTTGCATCCCTGTGCCTCCAGCCGCTGGCGAAGTTCAGATCCGCGTCTCACACTGCGGCATCTGCGGAACCGATCTCCACATTTACTTGGGCCACATGGATAAGCGCGTCAAAATGCCCCAGATCATGGGGCATGAAATGTCGGGCACCATTGAAGCGCTCGGTCAAGGCGTCAGTGCTTGGAAGGTAGGCGACACTGTCACCGTGCGTCCCCTCGATCCCTGCAACTCCTGCCCGGCGTGCAAGGCTGGCAACGGTCATGTGTGTCAGAAATTGAAGTTCATCGGCATTGATACTCCAGGGGCCATGCAGGCTCTGTGGACAGTGCCGGCGCACACATTGCATCGCTTGCCTGCCGGCATTTCCATGGCTCATTCGGCACTGATTGAACCCATTGCTGTAGCCTGTCACGACGTCCGCCTGGGCGAAGTGAAGCCTGGCGAATATTGCGTGGTGCTAGGCGGCGGACCCATTGGCGTGCTAGTTGCGCTTGTCGCAAAAAGTAAAGGCGCGCGTGTCTTGGTAAGTGAGATCAACCCGTTTCGCATTGAGTTGTGTAAGCAACTAGGCTTGGAAGCAGTTGACCCGCGCACTGTTGATCTAGTGGAGAAAGTGAATGCCGAAACCGGCGACGCCGGGGCAGACGTTGTGTTTGAGGTCTCCGGTTCGCTCGCTGGCGCGGAAATGATGACCAAGCTTCCTCGCGTCCGTGGCCGCATTGTGCTGGTAGCGATTTTTGCGCAACCCACATCGGTTGATCTTTTCCGCTTCTTCTGGCGCGAAGTAAAGTTGATTGGCGCGCGTGTTTACGAACCGCAGGATTTCGACGAAGCCATTGCCCTGTTGGCTGCTGGGAAAGTGCCATTCACCAAGATCATCACCGACGTGTATCCCATCAGTCAGTTGAAAAAGGGCTTTGAAGAAATGGCTTCCGGTGGGAACGTAATGAAGATCCTTCTGGATTGTGCTGAGGTCTAAACGAACATGAATGTACTGGAACTTTTCAATCTAAAGGGCAAAGTGGCGCTGGTCACAGGGTGCCGCCGTGGCATTGGTTTTGCCATGGCCCAAGCCTTGGCTGAAGCTGGTGCCGATATAGTTGGCGTGAGTGCGCAGATGGAAGGCGCCGATAGTGAAATCGGGAAGTATGTAACTGGTCTGGGACGCAAGTTCTGGGGCTTTTCCTGTGATTTTAGTGATCGAAAAGCGCTCTATGCTTTCGTCGAAAAGGTGAACCGCGAAGTGCCGCCAGTAGATATTTTGGTAAATAACGCCGGTACCATTTTGCGTAAGCCTGCGGCTGAGCATCCCGATGAATTTTGGGATAAGGTGATTGAAACCAACCTCAGCGCGCAGTTTGTGCTCACTCGTGAATTCGGCAAGCAGATGGTGGATCGCGGTTCAGGCAAAGTGATTTTCACAGCGTCGCTATTAAGCTTTCAAGGTGGCATCACCGTCCCCGGATATGCCGCTGCCAAGGGCGGCATTGGCACATTAACCAAGGCCTTCGCCAATGAATGGGCATCGAAGGGTGTGCAGGTAAATGCAGTTGCACCGGGATATATTGCCACTGATAACACTGCAGCACTGCAAGCGGATGCCACGCGCAACACCGCAATCTTATCGCGCATTCCAGCAGCACGCTGGGGAACCCCAGACGATTTCAAAGGCGTCACAGTATTCCTTGCATCCCAGGCATCCAATTACATGTCGGGCGAAATAGTAACGGTTGACGGTGGATGGATGG
>JAYTTF010000042.1:0-9234 GCA_043745195.1 Bryobacterales bacterium
GGCGTTCACCTTCAGGCTGGAATCTTCGTTCATCTTCGAATCGGAAACCACGTTCACATTCCCACTGGAAAGCGTGTTCACATTCGACCGGAATCCACATGTTGCTTGGAAACCATCTGTCACCTGAATGGTGAGCGCTTTTTCGATTCTAAATTCAATCGTGGGGCGCGGCTTGGGACTGAGGTGCGGAGGGATTTCACGAACTGGGCAGACAGGGTGCCGGTTACGGCTTGCAACTGCCGTTTCTAGGGTGAAGTGCGCAGCAGTGAAAATATTGCGGATTCAGGTAGAAAGGAAAGCCCGGATATCCTCCAGGCTTTTCTCGAAGAAGTTTTCCAGGTTCCAGCTAAGGCAGATCGACAAGTTCAACCCAATTCGGAGTCTTGCCTATTTCATACTCCTTCAATTTGGTAAGCCTTCCGCTGGCGCCATCAATGCTATAGCCCGACATATGATTCGACCGCATCCCAACCACGTAAAGGTAGCGGCTGGTGGAATCAATGGCAAAGCTGCGCGGCATCGCTTCTGCCGGAATGGATTCAATCAGCGTCAAAGTCCCATCAGCCGGATTTACCTGGAAGCCTGTTAGCGTGTTGGAAGTCCGTTCCGTTGCGTAAACGAACTTACCATTAGCAGTAATGTGGATGTCAGCAGCAGCTATGCGACCCTTGGTTCCTGCGGGGAGCGCCGAAACACTTTGCCTCAGCTTCAGGCTTCCCTTCGCCTCATCGTAGTCGAGTACGTGAATATTCGCATCCAATTCCCCCAACAGATAGATGCGCTTCCCACTGGAATCAAAAACGAAATGCCGCGGTCCTGTTTTTTCCTTAATGAATAGTGATGGCGGTTTGTTCGGTTCGATCATTCCCGTTTTCGCGTCGAACTTAAAGACATTCAACAGGTCATTTCCTAACGTGGCCGCCACTACGAAGCGGTTCTTGGGATCGACCATGATGGAATGCGCGTTGGTGTGGCCCTCCAAAACTTGGTGTGGCGGTTCAATGACACCATTTGCTCGAATCCTGCTTACAGTCAGTTTATGTCCGGGGTAGGAAGCGGCGAAAAGAAATTGCCCCGTTCGATCAGTGGAAATGGACGGCATGCTATCTACCAATGGTCCACGGCCAATGTATTTCAACTTACCCGTCTGTTGATTTACAGCATATGTGGATACCCCTTGCGGCTCGCCTCGCGTGGCTGCGAATAGGAAACGCTTGTCTGGACTGATGGCCAGCGGCGTGGATCCGCCAGCTTTGACAATTCCGGGAATTTCCGTCCGTTCAACCAGGGTCAATTCGCCAGTGGACCGGTTGAGGCTCATCACATGAATTTCGTTTGAATCGGAACTACCTACATAGACGAAGGTGGCCGCAGAGCACATAGTCAAGAGGAGAGAAGCAACGGTGGCAACAGTGAACGTCATGCTTATTTGACCGCAGGCACTGGGGGCGGGGCATTCTCTTTCATCAATGAAATTGGGCCGGTACGATCATAAATCCATTTCTTAGGATTATCGTGCATCACAAGGTAGGTGCCTTTCAGGCTATCACCTGTAAGAGTCAACTTCCAGCGAAGTGGTTCGCCGCCGTCCAAGGGGAGGAACTCAATTAACTGGAGTTTCGCGCCATCTGTCTGCACTTGAACCGTGCTGCCTTTTCCATTTCGGCCCATCCGCATGGCGGAGAGCTTGCCATCTTCGTTCTTAATCTCAATTGTATGGCGCTCCTGCCGTTTCGTACCCGCTTCGTCGATGGTGTCTGCAACGCCCACCCACCGGCCGACGAAGTCCTGTCCTGCGGCCACACTGCAAGTGGCAACTACTAACGCTAAGATCCCGTTTGGAAATTTCATACCCTTTACTATATGACAAGCAACCCTAACTCTGAAACTCGGCGTAAGGGCAGTTTGGCCAAAACACCGGAGCGTTCTCCACCCGTTCCCCTAGGACACGAGCATGGCAAATATTGCAATAGTGAAATTGTTGCGCAGCCTTTGAAGGAAGAGCTTCCATGATTTGTTCAAACACGCACAAACCGTGGCCGTGCGCCTTGGTTTCCGAAAGTTGCACCAACGGTCCAGAATTTTCCATGGTGACCAGCAGGCGGGAGTAGAGTTGCGATTTCAAACGGGATGATGCGCCGGGTAATTCCTCCTCAGAACATTGCTCCCAAAGGTCATCGGGAAATTCGTTTTTGTTTTCCATTATTTTCCCTCCTCTTTGTCCCGCCACTTCAACCGAAACTGCTCGCGCGCTCGATACAAAAGACGCTCCACGGCTTTCTCCGTGCACCCTGTCAACTGACCCATTTCACTGGCGCTGCGCTGCTCCCAGTAACGCCACCGCAATGCTAACCCATAATGCTCCGGCAACTCTGCCAGAATCGCCCAAGTCCAAGAATACTGCCTTTCGCGGTCCATTTGAATATCCGGGCCGGGCCTTGGTTCCAGCAGTTCGCCATCCTCGGGCAATTCAACCAATGCGTCGCGCAACTGCCTACGATAGTAATCCTCAACCTTGTGCCTTGCTATTCCCAACATCCATGATTTTAAAGACGACCCACCCTGAAACTTCGCCAATCCTTGCCATGCACCCAGGAAAACTTCCTGCGTCAAGTCGTCTACCAGATCAACTCGAGGATATAAGCGGGAGCGCAAGTACTTTGCCACGGGGTCGGAAAAGTTCTGCACAAATTCCGACGCGGCCTTGCGGTCGCCGGCAAGCACTTCGCGCGCTAAATCAAGATCCGCCAGCTGCCCGGTTGCGTTGCTTCCAATCCCGTCTTGCGCCGAAGTTGTCACAAACCCATCCATTTACATCTATTTTGTCGCAATCCAAGGAAAATCCCCCTGCTTAAAACTACTTAGGGGACAAAATGGCTTAAGCCTGAAGCGCAGTGATAATAGCCGCACCATAGATATCGTCGGCAGAACAGCCGCGCGACAGGTCATTCGCCGGCTTGGCTAAACCTTGTAGGAACGGACCAAAGGCTACGCCTCCGGCTAACCGCTCCACTAACTTATAGCCGATGTTGCCGCTATGCAGATCGGGAAAGATCAGGGTATTGGCGTGCCCGGCCACGGTGGATCCAGGGGCTTTGCTGGCCGCTACACTGGCCACCAGCGCTGCGTCGGCCTGCAATTCGCCATCAATATTCAGTTGCGGTGACCGCTGCCGGGCAATCCGAACTGCTTCCACCACTTTGTCCACCCAAGCATGCTTGCCGCTTCCTTTGGTAGAAAAACTGAGCATGGCAACCGAAGGTTCCACGTTCAAAATCTTCCGGGTACTTTCCGCCGTTGCGATTGCGATTTCAGCTAACTCCACGGCGCAGGGATCGATAATAATGGCACAATCGGCAAACGCTAAAGCCCCATGGTTGCCGAACGAAGCATTCGGAACAACCACGAACATTACACTGGAGACGGTCTTCACATTGGCCGCTACGCCGATGGATATTATAGCTGCTCGCACTGTCTCGGCAGTAGTGTTGGTGGCTCCGCCCACACTGCCATGGGCATCGCCGGCTGAAACCATCAGCGACGCGAAGTACAGCGGCGTTTGCGACAACTGCTGTGCTTCCATTTCCGTCATGCCCTTCGCCTTGCGACGTTCGTGAAGCAGGCGGGCGTAACGGGCATCAGGGGCGGTGCCTCCCTGACCAATCAGAACCGGTTCAACCAGCCTTTCGTCCACCAGTCTGGCCGCAGCCTGTTGTACCCGCCGATCATCTCCTTCAGGAAAAACAATGCGACGCTTGGGCAACTTTCGCAGACGTTCAATGTGCCTTGCCAGGAACTGCGAGGCTAATTCGGAATTTGCCATTCTTCCCCTATTCTCAAATCTGGATCGTCGCGATATCGACGTGAGATCGGTGACCTTCCACCACTACGATGCCAGTTTCGGTGACATGGTACAACTGGCGATCCTTATCAAGGTCGTAGCCGATCAATGCACCTGCGGGCACCTTGACGTTCTTGTCAAGAATGGCCCGTTTGATTTTGGCATGGCGGCCCACGTCTACACCATCAAACAAAATGGAATCGTCCACCTGCGAACCGGTGTGAATTTTAACGTTCCGCCCAATGACGGAATTCTTCACCATGCCACCGGAAAGAATAGAGCCGCCACAGACCACTGAATCGACTGCTTGCCCACGACGCCCCTCATCGTCAAAGGTGAACTTGGCAGGTGGATCGTCATAACCGGCAGTGCGTAACGGCCACTCGCGGTTATACAAATTGAGGTCTGGCGATACTGCTCTCAAATCCATGTTGGCATCATAAAAGGCATCAATCGTGCCCACGTCACGCCAGTATGGACGAACGCTGGCTGGATCGTTCGGAATGTGGTTTGTGCGGAAATCGTAAGCGAACATCTCCGTGCGACCAACCAGGCGAGGAAGAATATCACGTCCAAAATCATGAGTGCTGTTTTCATCTTCAGCATCGGCGTACAGTTCTTTCAGCAACTGGCTGGTAGAAAACACATAGTTGCCCATGGATGCGTAAACACTTTCAGGATCGCCGGGAATGGTTGGGGCATCGGGATTCTTTTCATGAAACCCCATAATACGGCCTTCCGCCGATGCTTCAATCACTCCAAATTCTTTGGCTTCTATTTTAGGCACAGGAATTGCTGCCACCGTTATTTGGGCACGTTTGCGTTCATGAAATTCAATCATTTCCCGAATGTTCATTCGGTAAATGTGATCGGCACCGAAGATCACAACCACATGCGGGTCGGCCTGTTCAATCAGGTTGATGTTTTGGTAGATGGCATCGGCTGTGCCGCGGTACCAGGTTTCACCCTGGGAACGCATTTGAGCAGGCACCGGGATGACGAAGTGATTTTTCAGAAGGCCACTAAATTCCCATCCATCACGAAGATGCTGCAGCAGCGATTGGCTCTTGAATTGAATCAGGACGTAGGTGGAATAGATTCCCGAATTCACCAGGTTGGTAAGTACGAAGTCGATGATCCGGTAGCGTCCACCAAAAGGGACCGCTGGTTTTGCGCGCTCCTTGGTTAATGGGTAGAGGCGGGTACCTTTTCCGCCGGCCAGTACAAATGCCAATACTCGAAGTTGCATTGCTTCCCTCTCTGTTGGCCTCGCGCGATGAGGACCATTTTTATTGGAACAGCTTGCCGCAACTTATTCTGACTCTTTAGGGTGCTTAGACGCAAGAGCGAACTTGAAGCGCTTGAGTTTCTTAGAACAGCACTTTCAACCCAAATTGAATTTGCCGCGGCGCATTGGCTTGTGAAGTAATTGCTCCAAAACTACTGGACGTCACACCCGTGTTTGGCCCGCCAAATCGTGGTGTATTCAAAGCATTCAGTGCTTCGGTCCGGAATTGTATATTCACCCGCTCAGTTACGTGGAAGTTCTTGAACACCGAAAGGTCGTAGTTAAAAATGCCGTCGTTGCGAATATCGGAAACGCGAGGGCCCATGTTCCCGAATGTGAACGGTAAGGGTTGGCTAAATACCGATTTATCAAAAAACTCAAGCAACCTATCCTGCACCGGACCGCTTTTCGCACCGCTCTTACCGTTGTTGTTGGCGCGGATGGCCTGGTTGAAGATCCCTGCGCTGTTTGATGCCGAAATTCCAATCGGTGTGCCGCTGGAAAGTGTCGCGATACCATTTGCCTGCCAGCCTCCTAGAGCCAGATCCGTCAGTTTGTTCATTCCCGATCCGAACCGGCGGCCTCGGCCAAACGGTAGTTCGTAAACAACGGCAATAGTCATTCTTTGAGCCACGTCGATATCGGACAACGCACGGTCAGCCCGAATGTTGTAGCTATCCTGATGACTCAACCCGTCGTCCAAACTCTTGCCCCATGTGTAGGCGAGTTGTCCCTGCATGCCTTTTGAGAACCGCTTGTTCACGCTTACCTGCAAGGAGTGATAGAACGAGGAAGCCCCCACTGAATAGATAGGGATGATGTCTGTGAACTGTGGATAAGGCCGCAATAACTGCGCCCGGCTGGTTTTGGCCTGAGCTAATACGCCACCTGAGATCCTGCCGAAAAACGGATTGTCTACCTGTTCTGTTAGCCTTGGGCCAAGAGCCAGATGCTTGGGGTCGAGTTGGTTCAAACTTAATCCGCCTTCGTCGTTTCGATGCAGGTTTGCTCCGCGAGTGTGAACATAAGCTACTTCCAGCAAGGAAGCAAACGGCAGTTCGCGCTGAATGTTGAGATTGATTTGACGTGTCCAGGGAGAAACGATGTCCTGTGTGGTGGCTTCAATACGGTCACCGAATTGCGTCAGTACTCCCTTGGCAGATCCCACAACAGGTGCGATGCCACGGGGATATGGATTCCGAAGCAAATCATTGGGCGTGATTCCGTCGACTGTTGCAACCCAAGTGTTGTCAACCCGGAAACCCATGGTTCCGATTGTTCCCGCAGCCGCCTGCTGCGATGGTCCGTAGATATGCGCGTAGCCAAGGCGCAATACCGTTTTAGGGGCAAACTGCCAGCTTAGGCCAAACCTGGGTGCAAAGTTGTTTATGTCCGCAGTGAACTGCTGGCGAGGGATACCGTTGACACCTACGAAAACCAATCCACCCGTGATTCCTGGAATAACTTGTGATGCAGGGGTGGCAATTTTTGGGTCGAAATAGTTAGTGCGATTGAAGCGTTCCGTCCGGGGAACATCAATATCCCAGCGCATGCCCATACTCAAAGTAAGTGCCCTGGTAACTCGCCAATCGTCCTGAAAATACCCAGCCACATACAAACTCTGTGTTGCCACATTCTTGTAGTTCGCCTGCAAGGTTCCGCCACTGCCGGTGCCTAGCAGCAGGGAGGCAAATCCATTTCCAGCACTGGTGCTGGCCGCGCTGGGATTCGGACCCTGTGTCATACCCCTGCCAAACGAATAGTCACCTGAACTGCGTGCCTCGAAAACATTCACTCGCATCAGGCGCGTATCCGTTCCAATTTTCATCGAGTGTTTGCCCATGATTTTAGATACACTGGCCACGGCTGTATAGGTCATAAAAGCGTTGGCGCGATGATCCCCGCCGCCTAGCCCACGGTAATCACTGACGGAAAAGCCAGGGAACAGGAAACGATCCACTCCCGAATCTATCGCTGCGGGGAAACCCAATTTGGATGGTGCAAATCCCAAACTCTGGTTGTTGAAAATGTAGAGCGTCCTGGCAAATCCCATTCTGGCGTTGAAAATGGTGCTGGAAGAAAGCGTGTTTGTGTAATCGACAACGCCGCCGTGGACATGGTCTTCCTGATTGATGCGGCCTTCGGCAACGGCAACGTCATCCGGAAAAAATATTGCGGCCTTATCATTGTTCAACCTGGTTGAGTAGCGGCCGAACATCCGTTGGGTTGGGGTGAGGATTTGGTCAAATTTGTAGTCCGACTGTGTTGTTTCAAGGGGTCGGGATGCACTTGCCGCAAAATTGTTTTGATTATTGGTAAGTCCGGTGGACGGGGTGTTTGCCGCCGGGTAGAATTTCATCGCTTGTACCGCCACTGGATCAAAACGTGAACTTGGAATTTGGTTGCCGGCGAAAGCCGTTCTGATGAATCCGCCGCTTGGATTGGATCGAGTGGTGAACGGGTCGTAGATTGTAATCAGTCCGCCCGCTGCATTTCGCGTCCCGGAAAAATCACCGCTACGTTCCTGCGCGGTGGGAACCGAAGCAAGAGTGGAAGCCGCAGACTTGGCAATTAGGCTTTCGTAAGACACCATGAAAAACGTCTTGTTCTTAATAATTGGGCCATTCAGCACACCGCCGAATTGCGATCTCTTAAAGCTGAGCAGCGGAGCACCGCGCCGGTTGGTGAAAAAATCGTTGGCATCCAGTGCCGAGTTGCGAAGGAACTCAAAGGCGGTGCCATGCCATTGATTAGACCCGGACTTGAAAACTACATTCAACACGCTACCCAGGCTGCGACCGAATTCAGCAGGGTAATCGGCGCTTAGAAGTTTGAACTCTTCAATCGCATCAACGGAGGGAAACACTGAAATCCCGTTAAACCCATTCACTGTTGGATGCGCGGCCGATACGCCATCGATCATCGTATCCATAGTCCGCGCCCGCGCTCCGTTCACCGAATAGCGCATATCACCGTAACTGTTGCCCACCGAGCCGGTAACTCCTGGCGTCAAAAATACAAGGTTATAAACATTGCGAGTATTCAGCGGAAGGTTGATGATGGAACGGTTATCCACAATTTTAGAAAGTGTTGCCGACTCCGTTTCCAGACGAGCCGCATCAGCGGTGACCACCACAGATTCGGCCACTTCACCAATCGACATCTGCACATCGATGCGGGCCGATTGTTGCACCTGCAGCACAATTCCACTCCGAATAAATTGCTTGAAACCCGCAGCTGAAACTTCCATGCGATAGTTGCCGCGTGGGAGATTGGCGGCGGTGTAACTTCCACTGGCTTCAGTCACCACCGTTGTCCTGATATTGGTATCAAGATTCATTACGGCAATAGAGGCTCCAGGAATGGTGGCCCCGCTGGAATCAGTTACCACTCCGGAGATAGATCCGGTGATCGATTGAGCTGAACACATACCCGCCAAAAGCGTGGCGAAAACCAATGCAGACAATGAATGGATTCTCATAACCTTCCCTTTGGAGCGAGTATATCGACTTTTCCCAGCGGTGGCTAGCATAAAGGGACGCGGAGCGTGAGCGTTGAGCGGATAGCCGAAGATCTGACGCAGTATTTACAGGGTTGGCTTGGCTATTTCGGAAAGTGTCAAGCGCCTTCGGTGCTGTAAGTGCCGGAAGGTCTTGAGCAGTGTACCAGACGCAGAACTTCGGTGGGTGATCTGGAAGGAGTGGAAAGGGGTACAACACGATTTGCAGAGTTGGAAACGGGGGTGGGAGCCGATCTTGCCGCTCAAACGGCAGGAAGCGCTTATGGCCCGTGACGACTAGCAGATTCCCCTGGGATCCATATTGCGCTGCCTAATGCCTATTTCGACTCGCTCGGGATTCCGAGGTTAACCGTTCGTTGTTTGCTTGATCCTAGAAACGGCAGTTGACGCACCGTCCATAGATCAACTCCCGCACCCACCGACAATTGCGTGGAAACTATCTGCCACCTGAATGGTGAGCGTTCTTTCTATTATAAATTCAATCGTAGGGCTAGGCGTGGGACTAAGGTGCGGAGGGCTGCGAAATCCGGGACGGGGCTGCAATTCAATGAAGATGTTCTGCTTACGGAAGACTTGCAAAAGAAT
>JAYTTF010000043.1:0-9081 GCA_043745195.1 Bryobacterales bacterium
GGAAGCTCTTGTTTCACCCTACAACGGCACGAATCATTGGAATCGAGGCATGCCTGCCAGTATCATTACATGGCGCTTCGTTTGGTTGCGGAATCGCTGGATGTTGTATATCATGCTTGACAAGCGATAATTGTCAGAGTAAAGTGGACGAATGATCAAGAGGTTCAATCATAAGGGTTTAAAAAAGCTCTATGAGAAGGGGGACCGCAGCGCCATCCGGCCAGATTTTGCGGATACAGTTGAAAATATTCTCACGCTTATGGATTCTGCAACGACGCCCCAGGCCCTTGATCTTCCCCGTTTTCATCTGCACCCACTCAAGGGTGATATGCGGGGCTACTGGGCCGTGACGGTCCGGGCGAATTGGCGCATTATTTTCAAGTTTGAAAATGGCGACGCCGAAGACGTTGAGCTGATTGATTACCACTAGGAGGAGATAAAACCATGCCCATGAAAAACCCCGTCCACCCCGGCCGCATTGTTCGGCAGGACTGTCTGGAACCGCTCGGCCTCAGCGTTACGGATGCGGCCAAAGCCCTCGGCGTCACGCGTCAGGCACTGAATAACGTCGTCAATGAAAAATCCGCGATCTCGCCGGAGATGGCCATCCGCCTAT
This sequence comes from Bryobacterales bacterium, assembly GCA_043745195.1. Lineage (GTDB taxonomy): Bacteria > Acidobacteriota > Terriglobia > Bryobacterales > Bryobacteraceae > JANXSF01. The sequence continues at coordinate 617 of JAYTTF010000043.1, forward strand.
CTAAGGCCTTCGGCAGCACCCCAGATACCTGGGTGAGGATGCAAGCGGCGTTTGATCTCGCGGTCGCACTCCGGAGCGAAAACAAAATTCACGTCGAACGTTACGAACCGCGGCCTGCCGCTTAATCGAACTTCATGGTTGAGCTCGAGCCGTAGTATGATGACCCAACCATGCCCAACAACGAACGGTCCAACATCCAGCGTCGCCAATTTCTCCAACAGGCCGGAGTAGCCCCCGCAGTTCCCGCAGCAGCAATGATGCAGGCGGCCGCCCCGATGGGGACTAAGCCGGCAATCAAGATCACTGACATCAAAACTTTCCTGGTAGGTGCAGGATCGCGCAACTGGCTCTACATCAAAATTCTTACCGACCAAGGCATCCATGGAATTGGCGAAGCCTATTCCTGTGGTCCTGACGAAGCCACGGTTAAGGTGATTGAGGATTTCAAATTATGGTTAATTGGACAGGATCCGCGCAACGTTCAATACCTGTGGGACCTGATGTACAACACCACTCGTTTCCCAGGTGGCTTAATTGTCAATGCGGCCATCAGTGGTATTGAACATGCCTTGTGGGATATTGCGGGCAAAGCCGCCGGGCTTCCCGTTTGGGCTCTGCTTGGTGGCAAGGTAAGGAACAAAGTGCGGGTCTACCAAAGCATTGGCGGCAACTCGCCGCAAGCCGCAGCCGATTCCGCAAAGGCCCTAATTGAAAAGTATGGCTATACGGCTGTGAAAATGTCCCCCCATCAGAGTGGCGATGGAGCCATGGCATACAACATGGCCACCCGCATCGCCGGCCAGCGAGTAAAGGCCGTCCGCGAAATGGTTGGGCCCGACGTGGACATCGCCGTCGATATTCATGCCCGAATGTTCGAGGTGCAGCGCGCTTTGAGGGTCGCCAGGGAAATTGAGGAATATTATCCCTTCTGGCTGGAAGAGCCCATTAAGTGTGAAAATGTGGACGCCATGAAGAAGTTGTCCGACCACGTGAACATTCCACTTGCCAGCGGGGAGGCAAATTACACCAAGTTTGAGTTCCGGGATCTGATCAACTCCCAAGCCCTGGATATTGTGCAGCCGGACATTTGCCTGTGCGGAGGTGTATTAGAGTTGAAGAAAATAGCCGCCATGGCCGAGGCCCAGTACATGATGGTGGCCCCCCATAACCCTATGAGTCCATTGGCTACTGTGGTGAATGTTCATTTCGCAGCATCCACCCCAAACTTTCTAATACTGGAATATCATGCCCCCGACACAGCGCCTTATAAGAACATTGTCAACGAACCGTTAATGGTTAAACAGGGTTATGTGGACGTTCCAACCAAGCCTGGCTGGGGAGTGGAACTGAACGAGGAAGCGTTCAAAAGTATGCCGCCCAAGCCCTGGCGGCGCGCACCCAGCTTTCGGGAGGACGGCTCCGTAGCGTTTATTTAGCCCAAAGGCCGCTTCGGCGCGGCGAAATACAGTTGAGAAACAAAGGAACTTTATTCGCCGAAGCGAGTCCGTTTTGCGCTTGTTTCTCAGAAGCCCAAAGGCCGCTTCGGCGCGGCGAAATGCTGTTGAGAAACAAAGGAACTTTATTCGCCGAAGCGAGTCCGTTTTGCGCTTGTTTCCCAGAAGCCCAAAGGCCGCTTCGGCGCGGCGAAATGCAGTTGAGAAACAAAGGAACTCTATTCGCCGAAGCGAGTCCGTTTTGCGCTTGTTTCCCAGAAGCGCAAAGGCCGCTTCGGCGCGGCGAAATGCAGTTGAGCCTAGAGACGGCAGTTGATTGTCTCGAAGATAGGGGAATCTCGAGCCAAACGGGGACATGGTTCCCTGGCCTGAAGCAACAGAACTCTAAATGAAATCCTTAAGAGCTCTAAGCGTAGTGGCCTGGGTACCGTGTCCCCTTTGGCGACCTTTTTTACGCACTTCAGTCTAACCCTTTGGGTGATGATATTGCGCTGATCCTATGACGGTAAGTCCAATTGCTTGCAACCTTTTGTTGTACTGTGACCAACTCAACTGCCGTTTTTAGGTTGAGAAACAAAGGAAGTTGATTCGCCGAAGCGAGTCCGTTTTGCGCTTGTTTCTCAGAAGCCCAAAGGCCGCTTAGGCGCGGCGAAATGCAGTTGAGAATCAAAGGAACTTTATTCGCCGAAGCGATTCCGTCTTGCCCTTGTTTCATAGGGGTCTTTTAAGTTTACTAAACCAGCCTTGACGCAGATGCGTTAAACCCGTAGAATCAAATAGCTAATAGTATATTTCTTCTATTTGAAACCGTGAAGTTTCGGCACAGGATGAGGGATCACTTTTAGGGGGTACCGATGAAGTTTCCACGCATGTTCGTCACCGCTGGATTGGCCACCACATCTTTGTTGATGAGCGGGCTGATCACCACCACGGTTTTTGCAGCCGACAAAAAGAAAGTTATCGACGCCAATCGTGAGACTGTTGCGAAGCCTCTTACTGAAAAAGAAAAGAAGCGCCGCGAGGATAAGCTTCGTAAGGAATTGGAAGGCCCCTACCGTAAATGGTTGAATGAGGATGTGCTCTACATCATCACAGATGAAGAGAAGACCGCATTCAAACGCCTCAGTACGGAAGATGAACGCGAACAGTTCATCGAACAGTTTTGGCTGCGTCGCGATCCAACTCCGGACTCCGCTGAAAACGAATTTAAAGAAGAACACTATCGCCGCATTGCTTATACCAACGAGCGTTATGCCTCCGGTATTCCTGGATGGAAAACTGACCGCGGCCGCATCTACATTACCTTTGGCCCTCCTGACGAAAATGAATCACACCCTTCAGGCGGCACCTATGAACGTCCCTACGAAGAAGGCGGCGGCACAACCTCAACCTATCCGTTTGAGAAGTGGCGCTATCGTTGGATTGAAGGCATTGGTTCGGACATCATCATTGAATTTGTAGACCCCACCATGACCGGTGAATATCGCATGACCATGGATCCTTCCGAAAAGGATGCCTTGATGATGGTTCCTGGTGCTGGTCTGACTTTGATTGAGCAGATGGGATTGGCCAACAAGACTGATCGTTTCAGCCGGACCGACGGCACTCGCTTAGGAACAGGTCAGCAACCAACTTCCATGAAGATGAACCAGTTTGAACGGTTGCAGCAATTCGCCAATTTACAGAAGGCGCCAGCTGTGAAGTTCCGGGATTTAGAAGCGCTGGTTAGCTCAACCGTAAAGTTCAACATTCTTCCCATTCGTGTCCGGGCTGATTTCATGAAGATGACATCATCGTCCATTCAGACCAACGTCACGCTGCAATTGGAACGGAAGGATCTGCAATTCCAAAACAAGGATGGCATCGCGAAAGCAGCTGTAAACATTTATGCCCGCATCACATCTATGTCCCGACGTGTTGTCAATGTGTTTGAAGATGTGGTGAGTGTGGAAATCCCTAACGAGATGCTGGAGAAGGGTTCAACCGGCGCATCGGTTTATCAAAAGTCCATTCCACTGCCTCCAGGAACGTATCGGTTGAATCTGGTTGTGAAAGATGTTTACGGCGGAAATACCAACAACCATCAAATGGTTTTGGAAGTGCCCCGGTTTGAGGATGAAATTCTGGCCATGAGCAGCGTTATCCTTGCTGATCAGATTGAAAAGGTTCCAACCCGATCTATCGGTGCCGGACAGTTTGTAATCGGTAGCACGAAGGTTCGCCCCCGTTTGTCGGAGACTTTCAGCCGCGATGAAAAAATGGGAATCTACATGAAGTTATATAATTTCCAGGCCGATGAAAGAACCAACAAACCCAGCGGATCCATTCAATATGAAGTGACCAAGAGCGGATCGGACAAGAAGATTTTTGAGTTTTCGGAAGAATTGACAGGAAGCACCGGGACCGAAGTTACTATTGAGAAATTGCTACCCTTGAAAACTTTGGAGCCAGGACAGTATAAACTAAAGATGAAGGTTACCGATAAACTTCGTAACCAAACTCTAACCCCCCAGGCCACCTTTACGGTTACTTAGGGTTTTTGCCGGGCGGATAAACCGCTTAGCGGGAGATATGGGCAGTAGCCCAAGATGACTATGCACCGCGCATCATTCGGTGTTGCCGCAATTTGGATGTCGGGCGTGTTCACACTGCCTGTGTGCCACGCGGCTGGGCTTGATCGTCCCTCAGGTGCGATCATCGGAATCGTCTCGGCAACTAACGGTATAGCGCAGATGGGCGCCACTGTTTCCCTCTACAACCGCTTCGACCGTTTAGTTAAAACAATGTCCACAACCGAAAGGGGTGCCTTCGGTTTTGATGGCCTTATCCCCGATCGTTATTCTCTTCGCGTCAATCTTTCTTCCTTCATGCCGGCTTTCCGCCAAGGAGTGGAAGTGCAGGCGGGCAACCGGACGTTCCTTGCGATTCAGTTAGCCGGCGTTCTCAGCAGCATCGAATTCGTATATAACGGTCAAGCTAATTCGGGCTTGATGAACGATGACTGGAAATGGGTGTTGCGCAGCAGCATGTCCACACGTCCGGCATTGCGATATCTTCCAGGCTGGAATGTTGGGACCAACGCGCCCGCAGAATCAAAATCTGTGTTTAGTAGCAATCGTGGAATGTTGAAGCTTTCTGCTGGTGATGACTCCGGCGGTGGCAATTTTGGAAGTCAGCCAGACCTGGGTACCGCGTTTGCTTTCGCTACATCTTTATTGGGCACCAATCAATTGCAGTTCAGTGGCAATGTTGGATACGCTTCTCGCGCAGGTTTGCCGGCGGCTGGATTCCGCACTCGTTATAAGAGGTCGGAAACGGACTTCGGTGGTATCAGCAGCGCGCCTGAAGTGCAGTTGACCATGCGGCAGGTTTTCTCGCCGTCTCGCGTAGGATTTGGTCTGCCTGGAACTGGGCACGAGACTCCAATATTCCGGACACTGTCCAGCAGCTTCATTGATCGAATCACCTTTTTCGACGGTGTTGAACTGCTTTACGGGGCCGCCATGGAATCAGTTACTTTCCTAGAGCGACTCAATTATGTAAGTCCGTACGCTAGACTATCCATTGCTGCCGGCAAAAATACTTCCATTCGTGCTGCATACAGTTCAGGTTTGCCCCCCGAAGAGATATATACAGCCGCAGCGACTCGTCACAATGACACCGGTGCTGATAAGGATATGCAGCCGGATGTATCGGCCTTAAGCATGTTCCCGCGGGTTTCTTCCCGCAATGGCCGGATTCGGGTTCAGCGTTCCACTAATCTTGAGTTCGGCGTTGAACGGAAATTCGGGAAAGGCGAATTTACAGCAGTTGCCTGGCATGAGGGAGTTTCCAATGGAGCAATTAGCGCCTTAGGCGATCTGTCTATTCTGGATTCTTCCGATGTTCTACCAGACATGTTCAACCGCAGTTCCATCGTCAACATCGGCAATTACGACCGTCAGGGCTACATGGCCGCATACACACACCGGTTCAACGAAAAGTTCTCTGTCACCGGTGGTTACGGAAACAACGGGACTTTGAAAAATGAACCCATTGAATTGACAAGTTCCAATCTTCGCGGTGCCTTCCGGCACGGTCGCAGTCAGTGGGCTTACGCTCGCGCTAGTGCTGTTCTTCCTGTTGTTGGAACAAGAATGTCCGCAAGCTACCAATTTGCCGACTACACCGTGTTAATGCCCATGCATCGCACCTTGACAGGGAACCTTTCGCCTGAAACGGGCCTGAACATTCAATTGCGGCAACCGCTGCCTTCCTTCGGAATTTGGAATGGGCGATTGGAAGCCATGGGTGAATTGCGAAATATGCTGGGCCAAGGCTACATTCCAGTTACTGGTTCAGACGGTCGGACGTTGCTGTTAATGCAAGCTCCCAAGACGGTTCGCGGTGGCCTGAACTTCATTTTCTAGCGTCGAAAAATAATCTGAACGCAATCGTGTCAGAATCGTATTAGGAATATTATGATTAAGCAAGTTTTTCTATTACCCTTAGTAGCCTTGTTCGCGAATGCCAAAGCACCAGACGTTACCTTTAATAAAGACGTTTTGCCAATCCTTCAAAAGAACTGCCAAATTTGCCATCGCCCAGGCGAGGCTGGCCCCATGTCTTTCCTTTCGTACAAGGAATCGCGACCGTGGGCCAAGGCGATTCGTGACGCTGTGGCTTCAAAGAAAATGCCGCCATGGTATGCCGATCCGGCTCACGGAAAATTCGCCAATGATCGTCGTCTGGACGCCAAGGCAATTGAGACGCTCACTCAGTGGGCCAATACAGGTGCCAAAGAAGGAAATGCAAAAGACGCTCCTAAGCCCATGGAATTTGCCCAAGGTTGGACCATCGGCAAGCCTGATCTAATTTTTGAGATGCCGCTGGAATTCGAAATCCCAGCAACTGGCACTCTTGAATACCAACACTTCGTCCTGCCTACAAACTTCAAGGAAGACACCTGGATCACCGCAGTGGAAGTTCGCCCCAGCAATAGAGCCGTTACCCACCATGGAGTAGCTTTCGTCCGTCCTCCTGGATCGAAATGGTTGAAGGATGCGGTCCCAGGTGTAGCCTACGTTCCGAAAGGAAGCTGGCAAGGCAATCTGACGCAGATGGAAGAGATATTTGAAACCTATGTTCCTGGTGCTGTTCCGCATCACTTGGCACCTGGACAAGCAAAATTGATCCCAGCTGGCAGCGACATTATCCTCCAAATGCATTACACCGCCAATGGCAAGGCTACGAAAGATAAGAGCCGCATTGGTCTGGTTCTTGCCAAGACTCCGCCTGCTGAGCGTGTTTACTCAATGAACATCACTTCTTCCCGCTTCGCCATTCCTCCTGGAGCTGCGGAACATCCGGTAGATGCAAAGTTTACCTTTCAACAGGATGTGAAGCTACTGGCTTTATCCCCGCACATGCACTTGCGTGGAAAATCAATGCAATACACTGCAGTCTACCCAACGGGGGAATCGCAGATTCTGTTGAATGTTCCTAACTACGATTTCAGTTGGCAGTTGTTCTATTACATGGATCAACCGATTACTTTGCCCAAAGGGACTCGCATTGACGTTCATGCCACTTTCGACAACTCGCCAAACAACAAGAACAACCCCGATCCTACTAAAGAAGTTAGATGGGGCGATCAGAGCTGGCAGGAAATGATGGTGGGATTTGTGGACGTTGTGATTCCCGCCACCATGAATCAGATAGAAATCTATCGTGGTCCGTCGAAGCCAAAACCAGCCGAATAATCTGTGATCCGAACCCTTTCGATTCTTGACGTGCCTCAGGCGGCTGAGTTGAGTAATCTTGCGGGTTGGAATCAGACTACACGCGATTGGCAGCGCATTCTGCTGCTGGAACCGCATGGGTGCTTCTGCTTTGTAAAGGACGGCCGGGTGGTTGCAACCACCACGGCCGTTCGTTATGAGGGTCGGCTGGCGTGGATCGGTATGGTGCTGACGCATCCTGATTTCCGCCGCCTGGGGTTGGCTCGCCAGTTGATGTTGTACACTCTTCAATGGCTTCGTTCCAGAGGTGTGGCCATCGTTAAATTGGACGCAACAGACCAAGGCTTACCTTTATACGAATCGTTGGGCTTCGCCGGAGAATGCAAGGTGGAGCGCTGGGTTCGGGCCCCTGAAGTGGTACCAACAGCCGTCCCGCTATTACCCAAATACCCGGCTTTTCAAATGGATCGGAATACGTTTGGTTTGGCACGCACGGACCTGTTCAATCTACTGCGGGAAGAAAGCTGGACGGGGAGCCCGGACATCGGCTTCGCCTTCAGTCGTCCAGGTGCGCTGGGAACGTACTTTGGGCCCTGTGTTGCTACGTCTGACGACAATGCTCGACGAATGTTGGATTGGTGCTGTGCCCTGAATCCGGATAAGCCTTTGTATTGGGATCTGTTTTCAGAAAATCAGGCCGCAAGGGAGATGGCCGAAGCGCGCAATTTCCGATTTGCACGGCAATTGGTTCGCATGAGCCTTTCGCTACAGGAAGGAGAATCACCGCAGGCGACTAATCTACATTCGTACTATGCGATTGCCGGATTCGAGTATGGGTGAGGTCCGGTTATATAATCTGGATACCGCAAGCCAGTGGGGACATGGATGGCTGGCACGAGCTACGGGACTTCCCATGAAACTATTGATCCTGGAAACGGCAGTTGACTGTCTCGAAGATCAGGGTATCGCGAGCCAAACGGGGACATGGTTCCCTGGCCTGAAGCAACAGAACTCTAAATAGAATCCCATAAAGCACTAAGCGTAGCGGCCTGGGTACCGTGTCCCCTTTGGCGACCTTTTTTACGCACTTCAGTCTCACCATCTGGGTGATTCTATTGCGCCGATCCTATGACGGCAAGTCCAATTGTTTTAAGCCATTTCGTTGTAATGTCACCTACTCAACTGCCGTTTTTAGGCATCGACGGCCTCGGCTGTATGGGAAAGCGATCCCATTTGTGGTTTGGGTTGCCCGGGGATTTCCATCGCCCAGACGTGTTTTTGATCGGCCCAG
>JAYTTF010000044.1:0-9065 GCA_043745195.1 Bryobacterales bacterium
GTTCCAGCTCGCGTTCAAGCTTTCTCACCAGCTCGCGCAGCTTCCCGGTCTCTTCAGGCTTTACAACACGCGCCGGTTTGTGGCTCTTTGGTCCCAAACTTTTACTGTGACAAGTGTTTTGGCGATTGTCGAGTCCCTTCTCGCCAGAAATCAGCCAGAGTGGGCTGAACTGTTACTCTTTGACATACTGTTTCGCGGGTCAGGATCAAATTTGTGGGTCTTGAAGGAGAATTTCAAACGGCAGCCCAAACTTTTTCTTAATTCGCCAAATTTTTCGTTGCTGCACTGTTTGAAGTGACTATTTGCAGATTCGACAACTGCAATAAAAACAATTAGCGATTCCAATTCCCCCGCGTCCCTCAACCTCTTCAATCGACCGCACAGCAGCTTATCCGGTTTACTCAAGAGAGCAGCATTGTCCACAAAGTGGATAGGGGACCAATACTCTAGCGACTCTTTTTTGGGAGGTATGCAAGGGTCTAGGGCGACTTTAAGTGAATCTAGGAGAGACTGCTCGTATTCTTCAGGAACAACCACAATTATGGGCCTATGCTTTAGATGTTGCTCCATAGCAAATGGACAAGACTATTTGATCCCCGCACAATCTAGTAGAGAACCAGCAGGTAGAGGGAGTTTTCGTAGTTCATCGTCACTTAGCTGTGCTAATGCCGCCAGTATGATTTCTCTGCTCTTTGATTTCGAGCTTCCAGGTGCCCCGTAATTCTGATCCGACAATATTGTTGTAGGCAAAATTGGAGAATGCCCGATAGCCGGGATGCCCTTCTCCCTGAGGGACGTTTCCAATTCGCTGAGAATACATTTCCTCCGATAGGCATCCCATTCGGTCGCCAAGCCTAGTGGAACTCACTTCTTTATTATGCGCCAAGGCGTGCCTATTTCTTCAACTTCAGCCCATCGCGCCAGTCCGTGAGAATCGCCAATTTCGATTCTTCTGGGCCGCCTTCCATCGGTGTAGCGATGAGAAACTTCTGACCAACGGAGCGGTATTGAAGGAGCCGTCTCTTTGGCCTCACCGTCACGGACACTAAGTGATTGAGGGCCCCAATATAGAAAAGTTCTTTTCAATCACGACGCCAGCTATTTTTGCTCCCAGGCTTTGATCTTTTCCGTGAGCAGGCGCACACGTTCCGGCTCCGATGCTGCCAGGTTCTTCTTCTCCGATGGGTCCGCTTCAAGGTTAGAAAGCCACGGTGCATCGGGCACTTCTTCGCCCGGAAAACTGGGTGGGTGGAGGATCAATTTCCAATCGCCGAAGCGCACTGCACGCTGATTGCCGTGGCTCCAAAACATGTACTCATGCGGCGGCTTGGTGCCGTTCAGGACAGGGCGAAAATCCTGGCCGTCGATTCCGGGTGGAGGTTGCGCTGTTGGGTCGGCCATCGCGAGAAATGTAGGCAACAGATCCATGGACATCATAGGCCGGTCGAACACTTGTCCAGGTTTCATCCCCGGAGCGCGCAGCATTGCCGGTACGTGCATGCCTCCATCGAACAGACCTAGTTTATAGCCACGGTAGCGGCCGTTGTTTCCACCGTCTGCCGGCTTAGCCAAACTCGAAGCACGCTCCTCACGCGTGGCACCGTTATCGGCCTGGAAGAAGACTACCGTTTCGTTGTCGACGCCCATGCGCTTCAATTGATCGAGCACATTGCCAACCACATCATCCACTGCGGCAACCATGGCCAGGTGGGCGCGGCGATCGCGATCCATGGTGGCTGGAAAACGATCAAGGTATTTCTTGGGGGCCATCATGGAATAATGCGGAGCGCCGAAGGCAAGATACAGCAGAAAAGGCTGCTGCTTATTTTGACGCGCAAGAAACGCCTGTGCTTCGCGCCCCAGCAGTTCAGTCATGTAAGCAGGCTCTTCAAACACTTCGGTTTCATTGCGCCACAGGTCATGAAAAATCTTCCCTGGAGGCGCACCTAGTTGGTAGTAGCGATGCGAATAAGCATCGAGCCAGCCTGAATACCATCCAAAGAATTCGTCGAACCCTTGCGCTTGCGGGCGGCTGTGCGGCACGCTGCCTAAGTGCCATTTCCCGATGGCCGCAGTGCGGTAGCCCAAATTTTTGAGCAGCCCGGGCAGAGTAGTTTCTCCCTTGCGAAGGCCTGGAACATCGTAAGTGGGTTGGGATGGGAGTGCGCCTTTCACCCCGGCGCGATCGGGATACTTGCCGGTCATGATGGCGGCTCGGGACGCAGAGCACACTGGTGCGTTGGAATACCATTGCGTGAAGCGGATTCCAGATGCTGCGAGTTTGTCCAAGTTCGGAGTGCGGACTTCGGGGTGGCCGTAGCAACCAAGGTCGCCGATGCCTTGATCGTCAGTGACGATGATTACAAAATTGGGCCGTTTGGTTTGCGCTTGGCAGGGAATGGCTGAGGCACTTGCGGCCAGGACTTTTAGGAATTCGCGGCGCTTGGATAATCCCTCTCTTGCTGCATTCACAGTGAAATCATCCTCTCTAAGCTGCATCTTCAAATGTCACTCGGATTTGCTTACCAAGGGCCGCCAGTGCGGCTTGGATTTTTTCGGGTTTGGTGTCGTGCCTCGGGTTGAGCATCCGGCGAACCACTGTTTCGCTAATGCCCAATCGCATGGCTAAATTCACTTTCCGCAAGTTACGATCCCGCATTGCCAAATAGAGAGCCAATTTCGGAGCAAGCGACAGGGGGACGTTAATGAGGCGTTGGCCACGCTTGGGTTTGGACGGGGTGGGAATACTGTCTTCACGAACCATGCGCCCTGCCAAGGCCTCGGCCAAGCAATCAGCAGCCTGGGCCAATGTATCCGCAAGATCGTCCCCTCCAGTGAGTGCCTCTGGAAGATCGGGAAACCTAACGTGATACCCCTTGCCATTCTCTTCTGGTAAGATCCTGGCTGGATAGGTAGCAGTAAACATTTAGAGATCCTCCTTTTGAAGGCCAAGCTGTTTGCACATGTCAGCTAACAAGCCAGGCCCCAATTCCTTGGTTAGGTCCTTCACAACGGTGAACCGGTTACCAAAATACAACGTGCCATGGCTGCCCGATCCCCTAACTGGATCCCACCGATACCTTGTCTTTTTTGTCTTCGCCAGAGCCTTGACCTTGCGAAGAAACTCAGCACCCTTCACTTGCATAGTATCGAACACTTCTGTTCGGTTTTCAAGGGGGATCGACAAAAGCCCCTGCTTATCGAGAGTGCGCTGGGCCTCGAAATACGGCATTCATGAACAGCACATTAAGCCCATCCAGATAAGCCCTATAGTTAGGATCAGCGGTGAAGCCGATGACAAATCCGCGGCCTTCATTTTGCACGACGGCAAGTGGCTTCCAGGCGAGTTGTTTCTTGTTTTCGGCCCACATATAACCGCTTGCCAACAGCTTTTCAGCTTCCAGGTATACAGCGGCGTTCACCCCTTTGTCCAGCTTGATGGGTGTATAGACATTGCGGCCTTCCACAACAGCATTCACTGTTTCGGGAAGCCCTACGGTAAGCCAGTGATCTGGGTCGGTCCGGGCACGGCCGATGATGCCTTGGACAGCATCAGGGAGTTCGGAATCGGCTTGGATCGCCTTCAGATAGGAGGCCTCATCGGCGAGTACCTTGCCGGGGGCTCTTGTATCGGTCTCGGGCTTTTTCGGAGTTTCGGGCTCTTTTTCCTTCGCCAAGCTTTCCTGCGAAACGGCTAAGAGTGCCACCTTTGGATCGCTCAAAAAAGCCAGCGCTCCTTGAATGCCGATGAGGGTTCCGCCAGCTTGCACCCAGTCTTTTAAACGCTTCTGGACGGGGGGTCCGAATACATCGGTGTAAGCACCATCAGGCAGAATGATCACCTGAAATTTGCTGAGATCAGCTGTTGCGAATTGTGTAGAACGAAGCACAGTAGTTGGATAGCCGAACTGCCGTTCCAACACGAACCTTGCATGGCCGGCTGAGCCGGCAGAAACGGGACGATCCCAGGCAATCGCCACTGCCGGACGTTTGATGACGTTCACATACCGGCTTCCGAAGTTGATTCCGTTTTCCACCCAACCAGTATCGGTGGGCACAACCTCGGCGGTGCCTTGAATCATCAACATTGTTTCATGCAGAGTGGGGACGTTCTCCTTCACCTTCACGATTAGAGTTCCCGAAGGAAATGTCCGCCCATTTTGTTCAAAGGCTTTCTCGGTGGAGTGCACACGTAGCCCGGCGCGCAGTGCGGCGGTCAACAGTTGCGCCGCACCCCTACTACTCCAAGGAACAAGATATGCCACAGCGGCCTTGGAGAATACAGCAGGTTTGGGTGCGGCCTTGAAATCTTCAAATTGCCCTTGTGAGGGTGCCGGGACACCAATGCATTCCACGTTATAAAGCAGCGGAAGGCTCCATCCTGTTACGTCGTAAATCTCATCCGGCAGTTTCTTCCTGCGGCGGCGTTCCTGTTCTTCGAGGAATTTCGGTTCCATGGGAACGTCGGCATCCAGCAAAGTGCGAATCAAACGCTTAGCGGGTTGAGCTAGTGGAATAACATAGGAGCCTGCGGGATAACTGGCAAACGCTGCGGTGGAGCGCTTCACTTGCACTCCTTGATCGGCTAGCAATTGGGCTAATTTATCGACAGAGCTGACGTCACCACGGCGAGGCAACACATACTCGCGGATGGATTCCTTCGATCCTTCTTCAATGGCGGTGCGTCGGTAGCGATCGAAGTTATCGAGCAGAGTGTCGCGATTCTTAGCCGTCGCTTCAGCGGTGGAGATGGACGCAACAAAGTGACGCTGAACCGTGTCGCGAAAATGAAAAGTAGTGTCATCGGAGCGGCGCATCAGCAAACCACGTGACGAGGCGTTTTCGTAAGTCATCGCCACGCTGCCGTAGTAAGAAGGCCAGCTTGCACCGTAGCCAGGGTAGAAGGCATCGTAGACTTCGCGAGTGAAGTAACTGAAGCCGTAATGATCGAACCACTTCGCATTATTCTTGCCGAATAGATCGAGACTGGTTTTCTGTTCGGGGACTAAGTGGGGATTATAGGGCACAGCTTCCGGGGCGAAGTAGTAAGTGGATTCCGCACCCATTTCGTGCAGGTCGACAAAGACAAGGGGCAACCATTCGCGAAGCACTTTGATACGGCCGCGGGTTTCCGGCTGCGTAATTGCGAACCAATCGCGATTCAAATCGAAGTGGTAGTGATTGGTTCGGCCAGCTGGCCACGGTTCATTGTGTTCAGCGGCAACGGGGCTGGCATCTGGTTCCAGACCTTCGGACTGCTCGAAGTTATGGACGAAACGGTCACGGCCATCAGGGTTCTGCGTGGGGTCAATCAGGACGACCACGTTGGCCAGTATGTCATCCACAATTTTGTCTCGCCGTGCGGCAAGCAGGTGATAGGCAGTAAGCAGGGCGGCATCTGGAGACGAAATTTCGTTGCCGTGGACGCCATAGCCAAGCCAGAGAACAGCGGGCATTCCGCTGAGGTTTTTGCGAGGATCGCCGGGCTTTTGCATGGCTGCTTTGATAGCATCCAAGCGCCGGATATTGGCTTCACTCCCGATGGCGGCGTATATCAGTTTGCGGTCTTCCCAGGTGCGCGCATACTCGAAGATCTTCATGCGCGTGGGCGCGGCTTGTGCCAGCGCTTCCAGATAGCGCATGAGGTTGGCATGGGAAGAAATGCGTTCGCCGGGTCCATAGCCAAGCACTTTTTGAAAAGACGGAACGGCGGCATCGTATTGGGTGCCGGGCCAGAAATCAAGTTTGGGCTGCGTCCATCCGAAGGAAGCAGCAAGTAGCGTTGCGAAAAGTAGCCTCATCAACAGAGGATACGACAAGGGAGGCGGGGACAGTGAATGTTATTGGGCCAACCCGGCAGAGGAGACGCTTAATGCGATCAGCATTTTTATACCGGGAACTAGTCGCCAATGCCGGGGGCGCGCAGAACGTTCCCCTCGCGTTGCACTTTGAGCGGCGTGACTTCGGGGAATACGGTATCCATGTGTGCGGCGAAGACAACCGATCGTCCGCCGCCAGTACCTTTGCGGACGGCGCTAATATTGCCCATTTCGTCAGTACGAAGTTCAGTGAGTTTGAACTTAGTAAGTTCGGAACGAATCCAGGTGGCCCGGGTCTGTTCTTTGGTGGAGGGTGCGGCTGTTTCTGTAAGTCGAATCCATTCGGCGATAAGTTGCGCTTGGCGCGCTTCGACGAATTCGAATGCTTTGCGCATGGCTGGCTGTTCCAACAATTGTTGAGAGAACCAAGAGGATTGAGCTTGCAGGGTTAGCGTTAGCGCAACAAGTGCGACGGGATAGAGCTTCATTGTCTTAGTATCGCAAGCTTACTGTTTCTTGCGGCCGACATCCTTCATCACTTTATAGAGCGTAGCCATCAATTGATCCTCAACCGATTCAGCAAATGGCCCAGGTTTGCCGTAATAGATCATGCTGGAATCGGCTTCATAGCCACCTTCTTTCAGCACTCGCAGAGAGGGGATGTAGCACATCACGTCATTTGAGTATCCGGCCACGGTGGTATCTTCGCCGGGGAATTCTTTCTTGATTCGTAGTTGGTAATCAATGACAACTTCGCCGCCCAAGGCCACTAGCGTCCACTGCTTGCCGAAGCGGATGGCTTGCACTGGATAGGCTGCGGAGCGCATGGGGCGTTGCTGATCATAGAGCGACAGCATGTATTCTGCGCGGCGTACTTTGGCGGGCAACTTGTCTTTCAACTCCTCTTCGTACTGCTCCCGCGTGTGGAGTTTGAAGGTTAAGTCAGTCATGCGCAAGGATGTCCGCAAGGGGCCTGTAAGTGGTTGCATCTTGCCGGCGATTACTTCGGAAGCACTGCTGGCAAGGGCGTTGCCATACTTTTCGGCCAGCTCAAACTTGCCGCGAGGGCTGGGGTTTTGGTCGCCACCGCAGAGCAGATAGAACATGGCTTGCGTGCCGGGATGCTGCTTTTCAAAGGCCTGTTGGGCATAACCGGCGTAGTCGGCATGAACTTCGTAAATGTCCCCACCCATGGTTGTGTTGTGACAGGTGTAGCCGAACAAGGCGGCGCGGAGTTTACCGTCGGGGGAACTGATGCGGAGCACTGGAACATCGTGATCGATGGGGCCGGTAGGGTTCACACCGATTGCAAAAGCCCCGTCGCCAGAGGCCACTCTGCGATTGACAGCGAAACCGGCTTTGCCGTGACCCATTGCAAGTTGTGCAGGCTTTAGATCAACCACGGCCTGCTGGACTGCTGCAACTATTTGATCTTTAAGACGCTCAGTATAGTTGTGGATTGCAAGGCGTTCTGCGGTGGTCAATTGAAACATAGTGGCCAGGTTGCCTTCCACCATGGGTGCGCCGTGGGTGTGCGAGGAGTTTAAGAGTAACTGGCTGCGCTTCATGCCATATTGTTTGGCAAGACGAGCAGCAATGACGTCGGATACCGAGCCGGGAAGGCCAAGCAGGTCGGTGGTGACAATCACTACACGATTCCCTTTTTCGTCTTCCAGCGCGACGGCTTTGGCCCAAAGCTTTTGCTTCACACAGGTTGAAGGGTGCGTTCGATTTCCATATCCATTTAGATAGATGGGTTCGGTTGGAGAGATGTCCGCTGAGCCAAGGCCGGCCTTCCAGGATTTGGCGCTAACGAGTGCTGTTGCCAGCAGAAAGAGTGCGATCTTCATTCGACTGAATCATAGCACTGGCCTGCCGCTTGCGATAGAGCACGGCAACTTTATCGGCGTCTATTTTTTCCCATTCGGGATCGGCGTTGAGCAGACTAACCAACGTCATGCCGGGTTTAACCAGCATCAGGTTGATGCCGTAGCGTTCTGTCAGCTTTTTCCAGGAGGGTGTGCCTTGCAGAATTTCCAGGTAGGCGTCGCCTAAGGGGGCAGCATAAAGATCGTGACGAGGGTCCATGAAGATCTTCTGCTTGGGGTAGTTGATGTAGTAAAGGAAATCGGCCCACTGTTCGGTTGTGAAGGTACGGGACTGCTCCACAAGATCGCGATTGCGAGCAACCACAGCAGACGGATAGAACTCTGCCGATGGGTTTCCATCAATGGGCATGGGGTTGAACATGACGATGAGCAGCGCGAAGGTTGGGAGCCAGATAGTGGGCGTGAAGGCAGCACCTTGCCACAGGCTATCGAGGATGCCGGCTGCTGATTTTTTATCCTTTCCAGAAACGTACTGACGCCAAAGACCGCTTAGTTGAATGGCAATCATCGGCGTCACAACCAATAGAAAGATGGCACCATGCCGGCGTGATACCAGGGTGCTGTAACCCAGGAAGAAAATCCACAATGCTTCGGGATACTTCTTCTGGACGGCAAACAATCCTGCAGACCCCAGCCCGAGTAAGAAGAGAATGGCGAGGCAGAGCATGAACTCGCCGCGAAATTCCGGCGACTTATATTCCAGGGCATTGTTAAGAATCCACTCGGAAGAAAGCGTAGCTGCCAAATGTTTGTGCAACCCAATTCCGTAAGGATTCACCAGAGTTGCAACGGCGCAGGCAACACCCACGGTTGCGTAGCGCAAGAAGCCCTGACGTGTTCCGCAGCCAATACCCAAAATGGCGATGAGCGGGAATAATACAGCCACCCCAGGGTGCAGGTTGACCCATGGAATGACCATAAGTGGCAGCAGCCAAATGGTCCACGAGGGAGTTTCTCGATCACGATTCAGGAGGATCATGCTGACCACAACAAAGAAATAGGTGAACAGCACAGGACGTGCATGGAAGTTCATGTTCAGGGCGTTGGTGGCTATCAGAATCAGGAAAGTTGTGAGTAACGGATGCCCTCCACGGCGAAGAGTATCGTAGTAGAGCAGCGCGATTGCCAAGCCCACCAGCGTGCCTGAAAGCAAGGCGATGGCACCCATGCCGAAGTGCATTGCCAGGGTTGCAAATAGAATTTCAGCCAACCATTCGAAGGCGTACCACGGGGAGCCGTTGGGGATGGCGAACGATGCCGGATCGGTGGTGGCAACTGCGCCGGCTTCAAGCATGTGCTGGCCCAGGCGAGTATGCATGAAGACGTCGCCATCCAGCAGGAAGCGCGCCCAACCATT
>JAYTTF010000045.1:0-167394 GCA_043745195.1 Bryobacterales bacterium
GCGGGTGTGGACTTCGCTGACTTGGGATTCGTAAGTGTGGAGGATGTTGTCGTGGTGGCGGAGCAGGCGACCTAATGTGGATGCGGAGGGCCAGTCGAGGCCGAGGGCTTCGATGCGGGTTAGGAGCCAGCCGCGGAATTGTTCTGAGTAAAGCGGGGCGGCGGTGCCATTGAATTGTGCGTAGGATTGATGGTTTGGAGTGAGGAAAAAAGTGGCTCTATCGCAGGCGAGGATCAGCTTATCGAAGGGGGAGAGCTTTCGCGGTTGATGATGATTTGCTGACATTCGCTTCTGGTAGAAAAATACCAGGGTGATTTGGGCGGGCCGGACAGAGTGAGAGCGACGAGATGGCCGAAGCTACTCAGAGGCAACAAGTTAATTGCCGTGAAATTATTTTGGATGTGATGGGACTGAGGTTTTCGGAGGCCTTAAAAATTTCTTGAAGCGCCACCGCCACCGGAATCTCCGCCGCCGAAGTGGACATCGTTCCCCTGCGTATTTGAACTGATTGGGTTCTGTGATGCGAGCCCAAAGGTTGCGGCCCCGACGTTCATCCAGGATTTGTCCTTCCCTGAAAAACGCTGGGCGGTAAAACCTCGACGAATTCCGCTTGGCCCATTGGCAAGCCAGCGGCGGATGAAAATGGCGACACCGATTAACAATGCACCGAGGAGCATGGGATCCCAGCTGTGCCGATTCCATCCGAGATACGATTTATTCGAGACGAAAGTGAGGATGGCTGTGGCAAAGCCAACTAGGATAACGGCGCGGTCTTTTTTGGTGAGGCCGCGTGCGAGTATCATAGGCGGCAAACACCAGGTGAGCACCCAGGTAGACCAGTAGAAGAGTCTGGAAAACTCCGTCGGGTTTGGATGAACACCCCACCATTGTCCTAACAGGTTGAGTGACGAAAGC
Organism: Bryobacterales bacterium; assembly: GCA_043745195.1. Classification (GTDB taxonomy): domain Bacteria; phylum Acidobacteriota; class Terriglobia; order Bryobacterales; family Bryobacteraceae; genus JANXSF01. Next base: position 916 of record JAYTTF010000045.1, read on the forward strand.
TGAAGATTGATTGCAAGATAGATGCCGAGCCAGAGGAGTGCTTCAGCAATGGAATACTCATCGTTCCGATACGTAAAGCGATGGGGTGCCCGTGCCCTGACCACAACGAACAGGCCAATGGCATAGAGAATCCCAATGATTAGATGCCGCGTCATTTGGGATGAGGTCCAGTCGGTTGTCAGCCAGAGGACCATCATCATGGCGGCAAGAAACGCATAGTGGAGTCCGAAACGATGCCAGAGCCAAAGGGAAGCGATGGCGCCAGACGCGGGAACAAGAAATTCGGCCCCGGTCAGCGGCGACGGATAGTGTTGACCGTCGAACAAAACAGATTGCAATCCCGCACAAAGAAAGCCTACTGAGCAGACGGCGAGGGCTTCCTCAATGCCGTAGCGATAGAGCCGAGCTTGGGAAACGGCCAGTTCAGTAGCCGCGTACGAGATACCAGAAAAGATCAAAAGCAAAATTCCAATGGTTCGGTTCTGAGGCCGGCAGATCACGAAGATCAGAGCGACCGCAGCGCCAACGATGATCAGGGTGAACAGGAACAAGACGAGCCGCAGAAAGATATTGGTCCGGCGAAGATCGCAATCGGTTTCCTGCTCTATTTGCTGGTACTGCGCTTGCGTGAGGAAGCCTTCGCCGGCCCAATCTTTCAGCAGATCGCGGGCGTGTAAAATTTCTTCGTCGGCTGCGTTGTAGGCTCTCAATTTTCCCTCCCGAACTGGCGCGCGATCAGGACCAACATGACGAGCATGGCGATGCCTGTAAAAACGAAATAGCTTAGAAGAGCGGTGGAACTATTCACTTCGCGAAGAAGGATCGCGCTGAGGCCAACGTAGCCATACACGGTGGCATAAGCGACGAAGGCAAAATGTCGGCGTGTGATGCCCCATGCAAGAGAAGTGCCACAAGCGGCAAGGAGAAATAGAAGCCACACAAATTGGTGTTCCCGATTGAAAACCCCCGAGAGAAGGGCCCAGAAGAGAACGTTAGCCGCAACATTCAAATACGTTCCAAAGAAATGCGGCTTCAGACCACGTTGCTGAAGCATGGTTCCGGCGACGATGACGAGCAGGCTGTAGATAATCGCATATTGCCGATATGCTGTGTCCTGATGGGATGGCCAGCGTGAGATGCTGAGTCCGAACCAGCCGGCAAGAGAGGTTAATGCAAGCGACAACACGAAGCGGTTATCGAAGCGATAAGTGAGAAAGAAGAACAGGCAAGCGGTGACCAACAAATAGAGATCCCATTTGCCTGAGAGCAACTGAAACCGATTTTCGATGTAGGCGAGTTCAAGTGACCAAACAAGACAACCGAGGTAGAGTACGTAGTCGAATATCAAACTCGGCGCAGGAGTTTCAGCGGGGCACCAGGCGGGGGCGCGAGAGATGCAGTACCAAAAGCAGGCGGTGAATATTGCAGATAGGATTGCCAGCACCAGGACGTCACCCAGTTCTTTTGACCAGGTAGTGACTGTCCAACCGAGGCCTGAAATGAATGCAAAAATACCAAGGTAGAGGAGAATGTTCAGCTCAAGAAAAAGAGAAAAAGGCTCTCCGCGTGAAAGGCCTGCAAGGAAGGTCTGTTGTTCCGAAGTTATGGTGCCGGAGTTCCTCCATTGCTTCAATCGAGTGAGGATGGTCATGAGGCTTTCCTTGTTTCGGCAGAGTTGTGGACTCTGCCGGAATCCGAATTGCAGTCTAGAACTGCATCCTTAACGCGATTTGGATGACTCGAGGGGGGCGAGCACTTGTGGCCTGCCCAAACAACGTGTTGTACATGGCACCCGTTACATTGTCATAGCGCAAGGTATTATCCCTTCCAGAGAATTGAGTATGATTGAGGGCGTTGTAACCTTCAAATCGAAGTGTGGAGCGCACTCGTTCGTTCAGTTTGAATTCCTTGTAGAAAGAAAGATCAAAATTGGCAGTCCCGAATCCAGTCTCTGTATTCTTACCAAGGTTTCCAAGTTGAGGATCTGTGGTGGTCCCTAACCACGCAGGAGTTCCTTGTCCAACAGGCTGTGGCGGAGGGCTAAAGCGCGATTCCAAAGGTGCGGTGGGGTTTACCACTTGCAGCCTGATATTGGCCGAGCCTGAACCGGCCGTATTGGTAACACCGTTCAAAGTTCCATACCCAGGGGTGAAAGGGGCACCAGTATTTATGCGAACAACACCAGACAAGGTCCAGCCATTGGAAACCAGGCGGACGGCATTGTGGCTGGATTTGGACTTGGGTAAATTGTAGTAGAAATTCGTATTGAATACGTGAGCGCGGTTGAAGCCGGCAGGTCCGTAATTGCGCGCCCGGGTTGGGATGAACGGATCGATTGCCTGGCTATAACTATCACTTGCATCCAAAGCCTTGCTCCACGTATAGGAAGCAGCAACGTTCAGGCTACGATTCATGCGGTGTTGAAAAGTAACTTGGAGCGAATTGTAGTTGGACGAATTCGCAAATTCGTAAAGCAAAATATCGCCATAGCCCGTATATGGGCGCAGGAAGTTTGGAGGCAGCGGTGTATTGTTAGTAGTTGGATCTCTATTTTGCGGATTCAAGTTCAGGAAATTCGCGCCTAGCGGAACAGGATTAATGTTGCGCTGCCACAATTGATGTCGTCCCAAGGAGCCGCCGTAACCGACTTCAAGCATGGTCACTTTTGTGATCTGCCGCTGAATACTGAGGTTAAAATTATAGACCGATTGCTGATGACCCTTTGTTGCCAGGGATGTCACGCTACCGGAAGGCGCAAGAAACCCAGCTGTGGCGGTGGCTTGAATATCGGCGAAGGTGCCGTAGTATTGCGTTGGTGAGAACACGGAAGGCGGATTGGCGATTTGGCCCATTACCGGGTTGCCCTGAATGCGATCGAAGTACACTCCACCGCCGCCGCGAATTGCTGTTTTTCCATTGCTGAATGGATCCCACGAAAACCCGAATCGAGGGGCAGCGACTAGGGGCATGGTTGTGTACAGTCCATTAGGAACACCATTTTTCCCGCCGATTATTGTGCCGTTCGTGGGGTCACCCTGGCCAGGCGCGAAAGTTCCAATTAATCCCTGACCATAAGTCCTTCCAGTAATGGGATCTTGCGCCACCTTCACACCATTCACAGTTACTGGCCGCAGCAGCACTGGGGCTTTTGCGGGGTTGTAGGAAGCAGGACTGAAGGATGCCAACTGGCCGTTGTTATCATACTGCGGAGGATCATGGTAGAAACGAACGCCATAGTCCAGCGCCAGATTTTTGCGCACTCTCCAAGTGTCCTGCAGATAAAATTCCGTATTCGTAAACAGGAAGTTTCCTTTTGGTCTTCCTGTAGCTTCAGCATATGTAGAGTAATTGCCTAGAAGCGCATTGGCGTAAGCGTTATTGGCGTCTAACGGGTTGTTTGCGTCGTTGCCAAAATTTAATGAACCTCTAGTGGATGCATTTGCGCTCTGAAGTTTCTGCGTATGTTCAAAATAGAATCCCAACTTGTAAGTGTGAGTCCGCGATATTTTGCTGACGTTGTCTACGAAGGTCATGATGGTGTTCTGATTGAAATACGGGGTGCCATCGCTCAAGGATGGATTAGCGGCATTCTGAATTCCGCCGAAGGTCATGTTAGGAATCAGATTGTCGGGATTTAGCGCTGGATTGCGCTGCGCAATGTTGATGCCAAGTTTTGTCCGGTCCAGCTTTGTAGGATCCAGCGGGAAGTATGTCAGCGTGTTCTGGCTATAGGCCACCGTTGCCTGATTGAAGATGGTTGCGCTGATGGTGTTTGTAGAGGTCAAAGACGCATTCTTGCCAGGTTGTTGGAAAACTATCGGAGTACCGATGGGAAAATTCAAGGAGCCGTCTACCCAAATGCCGTAGAGCGTGTTCTGCTTATCGGTGTTGTAACTACCGCTTGCGAAAAGCTGCCAGTTTTGTTTCGGCGAAAAGTCAATCCTGCCGGAGTCTGTCCGGCGAGGGTATGCACCAACTTCTGAAGTAAAGTAATTCCATTGATAGCGGTTGATAATATTCGCATCAACGTAATTCGGTTTTGGAAAAAGGTTCAGAATGTTTTTGCCAATATCGGTCAATCGAGATGGCGGAATGATACGGCCAGGAAATAGGATTTTGTTATTTAACGGATCATTCACGTTCACCAATTGGGATCCACTGGCATTGCGGGATTGAGAAAAGTCTCCTTCCCGTTCCAACAATGAGGGAACTGTAATTGTTCGCGTTCCATACTGCACGTTTTTCCTTTGTACTTCCTGATTGAAAAAGAAAAATAGTTTGTTGCGATCACGGTTGAATCCGGGAAGGATTACGGGGCCGCCAATCGTATACCCGCCAATATTGTATTTGTAAGGAGTACGGTCGCGGCCTGCTCTGTTGTTGAAATAGTCGTTGGCGTTAAACGCAGTGTTGCGAACATACCAGCCAGCCGAACCGTGGAATTGCTTCCCTCCCCCTTTCGTCGTTATTGCAATCGACGAAGGGTTCCGCCCATTTTCAGCCGAATAGCCCGAGATCAGCACTTTCACTTCAGCCACCGAATCCATCGAAGGCATGCTGTGCACGCTTCCGTTGGAGCCGGTATCCAAATTTGTGGCGCCATTCACTGTCATGTTTTTCGAATCGTTTCGGCCACCCATAATATAGATGCCGCCAATGCTGTTTGGCCCGGGAGCGTCGCGTCCATCGGTTGTATCGACAACTCCAGCCATCAGACTGATGGCGTCGAAAATATCGCGGCCTCGAAGAGCAATCTGGTCCAACTGCTCTCCTGTCAGCGTTCCGGAACGTTCTCCGCTTGATAAGTTGACAGTAACGGCCTCGGCTGTAACTGTGATCGATTCGCTGAGTTGTCCTATGGTCAGTTGGATGTTCTCAGTGCGCCGGTCAGCAGCACCAATGGCAATTCCGGTTCGGGAAAAAGATTTGAACCCGGAGTGTTCCACTTTCAGGGTGAAAGTTGCCGGTGTCAAATCGGGGTAATTGTAGAAACCCTCTTTGTTCGTTGAGACGGTTCGGACGAAACCATTATTCTCGCCGGTCAGAGTGACCTTGGCATTGCCGACCATGGCACCGGCTGAATCCTGAACGGTTCCGGACAAGGAACCGGATGTGTTTTGTGCAGGCAACAGAGCCGCAAGCGACAAGGCAAGGAATACACGTTTCATGAATGAAAGACCTGTTAAGAAAAGCGGGAAATACTGGTGCTTGAATTATATCCCAACAACTTTAAGCAAGCACGATGCAGGAGATTAATCGGGCAGAATGCCGATTGTAGAAATAGATTTCAAAGCCCGTTGGCCGTAGCTTGGATGAATCTTGTAAGCTTAGCGATTTGACTACGATTCGTGATATGCTCACTACCATTCCGCTGTCCGCTGCACCTTTAAGGTGAACCAAATTGACTAGGAGAACATTGCAATGCTGCAATTCAGTTTTAAGAAAGGCCTCGTCTTTGGCCTAATCGCTTTGGGGAATTCATTATTTGCACAAACAACGGGAACGGGTACCTTGGTTGGTAACGTCACCGACAGCACTGGGGCTAGCCTTGTTGGTGCGAAAGTAACGGTTGTTAGTGTTGACACCGCATTTACTTCAACTGCAGTCACAACCAATGAAGGCTCCTACTACGTGCCTTATCTGGCACCTGGCTTTTACAGGCTCACCATTGAAACAGCGGGTTTTAAACGGTATTTGCGGGAAGGGATTCAGATTCGCACTGGCGAAATTCCGCGCATTGATGTGGCCATGGAGGTTGGTGCTGTTACTGACAGTATCAAAGTAGAAGGCTCAGCCCTGTTGCTGGAAACTGAAACGGCTGCTGCCGGGCAGGTCCTTGATGGTGACCAGTTACTCAAAATTCCTGTAAGTCAAAAACGAGCTATTCGCATGACTTACTACTACCCTGGCACCCAGCCGGTTGACGGCTATCACGTGTTGGGGCAACGGGCTCGTGCGATTGGATACACGGTGGATGGCATTAATGGAAAAGAGCCTGGCATTGGCAACATTGGTGGTACCAACGAACAGATTTCCACTACACAAGATGCTTTTGAAGAAGTTAAGGTTCACACCACCGGGACGCCTGCGGAAATTGGGCACGCGGCTGGCGGGCTGATTTCCATTGTCTTCCGCAGCGGCACTAATCAATTTCATGGGTCCTTTGAAAATCGGCACATTGGCCAGACCATGATCCATCGCAACTATTTGGAGCAGTTGCCGCGAACTAACCCATTTACTTTTCACGATTCCGCCTTTTTGTTTAGCGGTCCTGTGATGCTGCCAAAACTTTATAAAGGTAGGGATAAAACTTTCTGGCTAGTGGGTTGGGAACAGCATTACGAAAATGCTGGGACTGCAAGTGCCCGTACAGCGGTGCCAACCGCAGCGATGCTAGGTGGAGACTTCTCCTTTGGTGGCCAAACTTCACCGCGCCCTTTGGCAATTTATGATCCATTCTCCACGCGGTTAGTGGGCAACACTTGGACTCGCGATTTGTTCGCGGGGAATATTATTCCCAAGACACTCTTTGACCCAGCGGTGCAGAAGTTTCTTGCGCTGAATCCTTTCACTGCTCCAAATCAGCCGGGCATCGCAAATGCTACGCAGCCTACGGAAAACCTTGTTGCGAATCAAGTGAAACAGATCAGACGAATTCGTTGGGATATTAAGCTGGATCAACAATTTTCCGCTAATCACAAAATGAATGGCCGCTACTCCCAAGCGCATCACAGAGCATGGAAGGGCGATCATCAGGCGCAGTTTGCATGGCTGGATATTGATCCAAATGCGCAGCCACAACCGGTGGAACACTACAATGGCGTGATTTCCGATACCTACATTTTGGGACCCACCGTAAGCAATGAGTTCCGCGCTGGCTACAATCGCCGCGAAGTTCATAACGGGTCGCTGTTTGAGGGTCAGAATTACGCGCAGAAATTCGGCATTCCAAATGTTGGTGGCGGTAGTTTCCCTCACTTTAATATTGGGTTTGGCTTGTCTGGGTTGAATGTGTATCAAAGCATCGGCGAAGATATGACTTTTCAAGACAACATCACCAAGGTTGCCGGTAAGCATACTTTGAAGGTTGGGTACGAAATTATCCGTACCCGTTATAACGGCACTGTGGGTGCTCTTTCCGGTGGCACTTATAATTTTGGTGGAACGGACCTACCATTCGCCCCGAATACTGGAAACGGTTTTGCTTCCTTCCTTCTCGGAACTGTGAATAGTGCTACTTACACGCAGGAATTCGCAAGCTGGCTTCCACGGTGGTGGTCGCATCAAGCTTACTTCCAAGACGATTGGAAGCCAGTGAAGAAACTTACTTTGAACCTGGGCCTACGCTGGTCATACGAATCGCCGTTTCAAACCAAGTACGGGCAACAATCGCAATTCGATCCAAATGCGAAAGATTCTATTAGTGGGCTACAGGGTGCCATTATTCACCCGAGGGGTCCTCTTGCCAGAAAGGATTTGAATAACTTTGCTCCGCGCCTTGGACTGGCCTACAATTTCCATCCTAAGATGGTATTCCGCGCATCGTTCGGTATGATCCATCAGGACATTTTCGCGACGTCGAACAACATCAACTACAACGAATACCTGGCCACTGCAACGTTTCAATCCCCGGTGGGTGACCCGCGCCCGGCATTCCGGTTGTCACAGGGTCCGCCAAGCTTCAACTTCAATCGGCAGTCCGATGGCTCGGTTCCATTTATTGGAACTAACTATTCCACGCGCGCGGCTACCTGGTTCGATCCGAACTTGCGCATGCCGTACGTGATGAGCTGGTCTGGTGGACTGCAATACAGCTTCAAGCAGAACTGGGTTGTGGAGGGCTTGTACCAAGGGCAAGCGGGCGTTGGGTTAATTAATACCTGGGATACAAATCGTATCCGGTTGGATATTTCTAAGGATCCGGCAGTGCTCAACACCATCTTCACTGCATCGCAGAATTACAAGCCCTATCCTCAATTTGGGTCAGTGAATCTGATCTCGAATTTCGGCCACAATACCTATCATGCAGGCACTGTGCGAGTTGAGAAGCGCTATTCCGCTGGTCTGATTTTGAATAGCTTCTACACCTTCCAAAAGACGATGACCGACAACGAAGGTGAAGGCGGTGTTGGTGGCGTGGATTATTACAACCGGCGGCTTGAAAAAGGCATTGCAACTTACAATTTGAAGCACCGCTTTGTAACTATCCTTTCCTATGAACTGCCGTTCGGTAAGGGACGCCGCTTTATGAATAGCAACCGCTGGGCAGACCTTGCCATTGGTGGTTGGGAATTGACTGCAACGGAGACCATGCAAGCGGGTGTGCCATTTACTGTTGGCTATTCCAATAGTCCGAACCGGTACTTGCCAACCGGTGCATCGCGACCGAATATCTTAACTACAACACAGGAGGCTCAAGTGCAGGGCTGGGAAATTGGTCCAACGCGATTCCCCACTTCGGCACAGAATCCTTACCTCAATATTGGTTCCTTCGCCTATCCTGCGGCATTCACTGTGGGGAATTTGGGTCGTACAACTTTCATTGGACCTGGTATCCATTGGACCCAGTTTTCCATTGCCAAATGGTGGAGCATCAGGGAGCGAGCACGCTTTCAGCTTCGGTTAGACGGGAACAACTTCCCTTTCAAGCAGCCCCAATTCTCAAACCCAAATGCTTCGTTTGATAACAACAACCGTACTGCCTTTGGCAAGATCACCGGAACGCGGGGATCGTTTTCTGACATTGGAACAGCGAACGCAAATCTGCAGATTGTGATGAAAGTTCAGTTCTGAATTTTGGTGCTATTGAAAAGGGGCGGTGCTTCCAGATCAGGAAGCATCGCCCGTTTTCGTTTCAGTCAGACAACTTTATTCTTAAGTACTCCAATGCCTTCAATGTCTACCTCAACCGTGTCGCCTCGATTCATTTTGCGCGTTGTCTGAGGGGTTCCTGTAAATATGAGATCGCCGGGAGTCAGCGTAACATAGCGGCTGGCAAACTCCACCATCGTGGGACAATCAAACAACAAATCCGACGTGTTTTGTTTTTGGACTACTTCCCCGTTCAAGCGAGTTTGCAGAAGCAGGTTGCCATAATCCAGCCCCCGCACCACCCACGGCCCGACTGGCCCAAACGTATCGGCTCCTTTGGCGCGCCACCATTGCAGATCTTTATTCGCTCCGTTTTGCCAATCGCGCTCACTCACATCGTTGCCGCAGGTTAATCCGAAAATGGCTTCCTTAGCTTGTTCGCGAGTGCCATTGCTTAACTTCTTACCGATGACAATCACCAGTTCGCCTTCGTAATGTGTGTTCTTAGAATCCTTGGGAATTACAATTTCTGCGCCAGGATGCTGAAGGCAAGTGATTGGCTTGAAGAAGAGTTCCGGATTTTCAGGAGGCTTGCGGGCTCCTAAGTGGCTCCTGTAGTTCAAGCCGACGGCTAAGATTTTGGGAGGGTCAACCGGTGCAAGCAGCGTGACTTTTGATAGCGGATGGGATGCGCCCTTGGGCTTATCGAATTTCAAATAGCTGCCGGGCAATTCATGGACGGTATCCCCATCCAAAACTCCATAGGCGATTTTCGATCCCATTTGGAAACGGACATATCGAGCGGCTGATGACTTGGTTTGCGCGCTTAAAGCGAATGAAGTGGCAGCAGTTGTGGCCGCTAGCAGGTTTCGTCGGGTTAACTTGGGTTCTTGCACACTAGATACGATACACCATAAAGTGGGGCCTGATGGTAACCTTTCGGCCGCCCGTTACATCCCTTAAATCTGATATCGTTTCAAAGAGGTTTTCGCTCAACGGAGCCTCACAGACTCAAATCCTTATTTAAGGAGAGTTCCCAGGAGAGCTATGAATCGTTTTGTGATTATTTTATCGGTAGCGGTATTTGCCGTCACCACCACATTGGCCGCCGAACGGCCGTTTCCAGAAATCATGAAAGCTGCCGTTGCCGCCAACAATGGTGTAAGAAAGGCGATGACCGATAAGGACAACGCAAAGATTACTGTTGAAGCAACGAAGTTGAAAGCCGACTTCAAGGCAATGGAAAAGTATTGGAAGACACACGGCAAGGCGGATGCTGCAACTTGGTCAAAAACGGCATCCACTGAAGCCGGCAACATTGTGAAGGCCCTTAAGAAGTCCGATTCTGCAAAAGCTGACGCCTCCTTTAAGGCTGTCGGCGGCACCTGCCGTACCTGTCACGAAGCCTATCGTGAAAAGGGTCCGGACGGAAAGTTCCTCAACAAGATTAAAGGCTAATTTTCCCCTTTCAGATTCGCTGCCGCACCAGTCCAGCCATTCACCTTGACAGGCCCGGTGCGGCGGCTTATCCTGAACTTGTAATGCAACTGAGTGTCAACAAGCACCATCGCTATTCGTTGGTTGATCTGAAGGAAGGCCAAACTGGTGTTATTGAAAGGTTGAATCTTCCAGCGGATTTGTCGTGCCGGTTGATGGAACTTGGATTTCTTCCGGGAATGGAAGTTACCGCTGCAAAAGCTGCGCCAGGCGGTGATCCCCGGGTTTTCAGGGTGGATGGAGCTGAAATAGCGTTACGGCTGGAAACTGCAGGACAGTTGATTTTGGTTGAAGGTACTCCGCAGGCTGCAGCCGCACTGGCCTGCCGCGACTAGCAGTACAGCCAAGCGCTATGAGCGATTGCCATTCCAATTCGCCAGCCGTCAGCACTGCCCCTACTCGCAAGTCAGATGCAGTTGGGCACCACACCGTTGCCTTGGTGGGTCCTCCAAATTCCGGCAAAACTACTCTTTTTAATCTGCTCACAGGGCTCCGCCAAAAGGTGGCCAATTTCCCGGGCGTTACGGTGGAACATCACATTGGACGGGCCATCGTGGATTCCGATAAAGAGATTCGCATTGTGGATCTGCCTGGAGTTTATAGTCTGGCACCCCGTTCGGAAGATGAACTGGTTACCCATGACATTCTTCACGGAATGAATCCAAGCGTTGGAAAGCCTGATGCGGTCCTGTTAATTCTTGATTCAACCAATTTGAACCGGCACTTAGTATTGGGTTCGCCGATCCTTAGCCTGGGACTGCCGACGCTTGTAGTCCTGAACATGGCTGATGATTTGATTCGCCGAGGTGGTGAGCTTGAGACGGCGATGCTGGCCAGTCAACTAAATTGCCCAGTGGCGTTGGTCAGCGCGGCCACCGGACTGGGTATTGAAAAAGTGAACCAGTTCCTATCTGGGGCAACGGCGCGGCCAGCCAGCTTTGCACCACGGATAGAACTGCCTATTCTGCAGGACGTTCCGGGACGTCGTCAATGGGCTGGGCGCATGAGTTCGCTTTCCGGATACCGCGCGCCTGCCCCTCCGCTGTGGACGCGCCGCATTGACTCGGTCGCCTTGCATCCCATCGCGGGGCCCATCCTATTTGCCTTTGTCGTGCTGGCGGTTTTTCAATCACTGTTCTTCGTTGCACCTCCTATCATGGATGCGTTCAGCGAGTTCATCAGTGCCTCTGGCAAGTGGATGGGTAACTTGATGCCTGCCGGCTTTGTCCGGTCATTGTTGATCGATGGAATTTGGACCGGTGTTGGCAGCGTGCTGGTGTTTCTGCCTCAGATTCTGTTCTTATTCTTATTTATTGGCATTCTTGAAGATTCTGGATATCTGGCGCGTGCCGCATTGATTGCTGATAGAACCATGCGCTACTTTGGACTGCAGGGCAAATCGTTCATCCCACTGCTAAGCGCGTATGCCTGCGCTGTACCTGCCATTATGGCGGCTCGCACTATTGAAAATAAGCGGGACCGTTTGGCGACCATTTTGATTGCTCCTTTCATGACCTGTTCGGCGCGATTGCCGGTATATATTCTGATTATTTCCGCATTCATTCCTGACCGGCCCGTTCTTGGGAACTTTTTGGGGCTGAGAGCCCTCACCATGCTGGGATTGTACTTCTTAGGGTTTGCAGCCGCAATGCTGACAGCACGAGTCTTGAAATCGTCCATTCTGAAAAGCGAGCGAACTCCCTTCATTTTGGAAATGCCACCCTATCGAATGCCCTCCTGGAGATCATTGGGTATGCGCTTATTGGACCGGTCTTGGGTTTTTGTTCATCGCGCCGGGACTGTGATTCTTTTGGTGGTTGTGGGCATCTGGTTTCTTTCAAACCTTCCGTTGGATAACGGGAACCCGCCCAAGATTGAAAACAGTGTTGTGGGCCAAATCGGCCGGTTTATTGAGCCGGTGATCAAGCCGCTTGGGTTTAACTGGAAGATAGGCATTGGACTCCTTACTTCGCTTTTCGCCAGGGAAGTAATCGTTGGTACCCTTGGAACTATTTACGGTATTGAAAACGCCAAGGAAACGGATCCAAGCTTGCAGGCGGCTTTGCAAAAGGATCTGGACTTAGGAGGAGCGCTGGCACTTGTAGTATTCTTCGCGTTCGCATTGCAATGTTTTTCTACCATTGCCGTGGTTCGGCGTGAAACAGGGGGCTGGAAATGGCCCATAGTGCAGTTCAGCTACATGTTAGTTGTCGCATTTGTTAGTTCTTTTCTGGTAAATCAAATAACCCATTGGCTTTCGTAAACCCCCTAACGAAAACACTAAAACACCTGGCATCCTAAAGTTGATTTCGATTGCCCATTGTTGTGCCATGACTTTTCCTGCCACATTTAACTCGCCGAACCGCCGGATGCCGACCCGCATGTCCGGTGATGTGGGAGGGGCGGAGTTGTGAGACGCCCCCCTTATCTCGATGAGCGAATTACTTCTGCGGCGGCAACTTTACGCGGATCTTCTTCGGTTCGGAAGCGAACCCTGGCGCCAACTTTGATGCCAAGTTCCTGGAACGTTTCTCCCCGATAGCCTTCAATTTTTCCCAGATCAATACCATAAGTGCGATTGTCGTTTTCTTCAACGACATAAAAGATCCCAGGAATCATTCCGATCCTTGATATCGTTCCTTCAAGATTGAGGCTGTTGGCCAAGTGAATAAGATCTCCCTGAAATTTGTTGAGGTCAATCTCATTATGTGGGGGAAGGGCAAGTGGGACCATTAGCATAGCGATTATATTATCGGCGGAAAGTACTGGAAGTTTAGGGAGGGGAACAGCTTAGGCTTTTTTGTGATAAATTAGTACCGTCGGTGATCGGCAAATTCGCCTTCCTTCGTTTATGATGGAACTGAACGAAATTGATCGTGCGAGCTACCTATTCGGGAAACCCAACTATGCATCATGAAGGCCAAGTCGTCAGAATAGTACCCACAATGGGATTGGCCTACCTTGAAGAACTTTCTTCTGGTAGAGTTATCGGCTTTTTCCTCAATCAACTGAAGGGTTTCAAGGGTGAAACTTTTAAGGAATCGGGTGTAGTGCCTGGGGCTTTTTTTGCGTTCGAGGCAACCTCCGATGGTCGCGTCATTTCGGTTTCCAAGAAACCAGCGGCGAAAGCTGCAAGTGCCCACTAATCTTTGACATGAGCCAGAAATTCTTGGATCCGCGCGACATTCCTCGCGGATGCCAAAATTGTCTGCACGTCCCGGCAACTCTGCCGCCTGCGGTTCGGGAACTTGGCCATCTTCCTGACCTTACCCAACTCCTTCCGGGCGATTTGATTCTGATTTCTCCCTTAAAGCCAACTTTCCTGCAAAAACAGATCCAAAAAGCCCAGAAACTGGGCGGATATCACCCGGACAATGCCCGGTGGACCCATGCCGCTGTTTACCTGGGGTCGCAATTCGACATATGCGAGGCGACTATCAAGGGTGTACGGCGAAATTCGTTGCTGGACTCTTTGCCAACTCATCTGGTCCGAGCCCGTCGCGATCCCACCCTGAACGCCGACTCAAGGTGGAAAATCGCCCTTTCCGCAGCAATACAACTGGGGACCAGCTACGGGATTAGAAGCATGTTGACCATATATTCGCGGGCAATTAAGGGTCTACACCTGCCTCAAAAAACTACAACCAAGTCGCGCTCAAAGCTGATTTGTTCGGAACTATACGCTGATTCGTTCTTTTCGGCCACCGGGAATACATTGCAATGGAACCATCCCGGCAAGGAAGTAAGCCCGGCTTTTTTGAGCCATGTGGAGGAGTTGGCTGATGTTACGGTGGACTGGTTAAAAATCTAGCGTATTCAGTTTGGATTTAATCCTGAATCATCCGCATTGCGTGTGATGTTCTTTCGGGTGCAACAAACGCAGGGTGGACCCTACCTCAACCGCCCGATCCAACTCAACCAGTAGACCGTATTGTGTAAGCTCACTATTTGAAAAAGCATCAGGGAACCCGCCGCAATTGGTCAACGCACTTACTCGCCCTTGAACATCCAACAAATCGGTAACCAAGAAATTCAAAAGGTGCGACCTCAGGGGCAACTGGCTTTTCATATGGATTGCGAAAAACACACAAAACGTTCTTGTTTTCGATATGGGCGACTTGCTTCATCAAGTAAGCAAAGTCCGTGAAGAAGTCCGTCAGGAAATCTTCGTTTACAACGTACCGCCAGTGCTCAGCTTTTGTTTCGGTAAGTAATTTTGGACAGAGTAAGGAATCCAGCGAAACCACTTCCCGAAGTTGGGTAAGGCCAGATAAGTGAATGTATTTGCTCCACGCGTCGCCATCTTCCAACGTGAACCGCCGCGTCGCCAGGAACCAAGGGATCATGTAATAAGTTCATCCACCGCCAACGAAATGCACGATTTCAATCACCACTCCAGGACGAATGGTTGTGCTATCCCACTGTGGTGGTCTAATAATTTGCCGATCCATTTCCACCGCCACTTTTTGCGGATCTATGGTCAAAGAATGCAGCAAATCCAACACACTAGATGCTTCAGCAAGTGTATGTTTTTCGCCGTTGAGGATAATTTCCATGGGGAAGAATACTAGGACGTCCCACTTTTTTGTCCCGTTTCAGCTATTATTATAGTCTAGGTGCAGGCGCTAACCTGCTTCCCAACTTTAGTTCATGCCAACAACTTTACCGGAACAATATTTCCCTGTCGTTTTGCAGGCCCTTCTTGCCCTTGCCATTGGGACTCTATTGATTGGTGCTTCTGCCCTTCTGGGTAAGCGCGTCAAGAACGCCGTCAAAAATAGTGCTTATGAGTGCGGGATGACTCCCTATGGCACTGCCAAGGAACGCTTTAGCGTTAAGTTCTACCTTGTGGCCATGCTTTTCATCCTGTTCGATATTGAAGCGATTTTCCTTTACCCCTGGGCCGTTGTCTTTCGCGATCTGAAAATGTTTGGCTTCATCGAAATGTTGATCTTCGTAGTTTTAATTCTGGTGGGCTTTTTCTACATCTATAAGAAAGGCGCCCTCGATTGGACCGCTGAAGAACTGAAGCCTGTTCAACACAAAATGCACTACGACCTGATGCCTGAAGATCCGATTGCCGTGAAACCAGTGCCGGAGAAAATTAATGCTGCCTGAGGCTATTAAGGACGAACCGCTAGCACAAGCAATTGCATTCTTCCGGGCCGATTCTGTTACTGGCGGCCACAAACAGCATGGCGATTTAACCATCGAAGTAGCTCCGGCCAACATTGCCGCGATCCTTCTTTACTTGCGGGACAAGGAAAAATTTAACCGCCTAAGTACCATCACCGCCATTGATCGCTACCCAGCGGAACCGCGGTTTGAAGTTGTGTACCAGATCCAATCCATGGATCGGAACCTTCGGTTGCGGCTGAAGGTGAAATTGGACGGAACGAACCCAATTATTGATACAGCAACAGGAATTTGGAAAGGCGCCAATTGGTATGAGCGCGAAACTTTTGACCTGTTCGGGATTGTTTTCCGGGACCACCCCAACCTTTCGCGGCTGCTAATGCCCGAAGGGTATCAGGGGCATCCGTTGCGCCGGGATTTCCCAACGCACGGAAATAAGTACAGCTATCAGAACGAGTAAGGAAATTCGATGAGCGAAACAGTTCTCTCAGCCCTAAGCGACACCTCCAGCGAAGCTACGGAAATCCGTACGCGCCGCATGACGCTCAATATGGGCCCTCAGCATCCATCCACCCATGGGGTGCTGCGAGTGCTATTGGAAATGGAAGGGGAAACCATCCAAAACGCCATTCCTGACATTGGTTTTCTTCATACTGGCATTGAAAAGCAGTGCGAGGCCCTTACCTGGCAGCAGGTAGTCACCCTCACAGATCGCGTCGATTATCTCTCCAATCTCAACAACAATCTGGCCTACTGCCTGTCTGTTGAAAAGCTGCTGCAGCTGGAAATCCCTGCTCGTGCTCAATACTTCCGTGTAATGTTGTGCGAGCTTTCGCGCATCAGCAGCCATTTGGTATGGCTGGGAACGCATGCCTTGGACATTGGCGCAATGTCCATGTTCATGTATTGCTTCCGCGAACGTGAGGAACTGCTGAAAATTTTTGAATACTTCAGCGGTCAGCGGTTGATGACTTCCTATATCCGCATTGGTGGACTGGCTTTGGATGCCCCGCGCGGTTGGGAAAAAATCGTCAAGAAGTTCCTTGAAACTTTCCCCTCCAGGGTGGAGCAGTACGAAGACCTGCTGAATAATAACCCCATTTGGACAGGCCGCACCAAGGGCATTGGCCAATTGGAAGTGAATCGCATGATAGACGTGGGCATAACCGGACCACTGATCCGTGCCTGTGGTTTACCGCACGATTTGCGCAAAATGGAACCCTACTCGGGTTACGATAAATTCGATTTCAAAGTTTGTACCCACACTGATAACGACGTGTGGGGCCGGTATCAAGTTCGCATGGCTGAGTTCCGGGAATCGCTGAAAATCATTCAGCAGACAGTGGACGGAATGCCTGGCGGCGCAGTACAAGCCGACGCGCCGAAAGTTGTTCTGCCTGATCGCGAAAAGATGAAAACGCAGATGGAAGCGTTAATTTATCATTTCAAAATTGTCACTGAAGGTTTCGCTGTGCCGGAAGGGGAAGCTTACGTGGGGATTGAATCGCCGCGTGGTGAGCTAGGTTATTTTGTTGCCAGCGATGGCTCAGCCAAACCGTTGCGCGTCCACATGCGCACCCCCAGTTTCGGAAATATTCAAGCCTTGCCTGACTTGTTAGAAGGCCGTATGATTGCCGATTCCATCGCCATCATGGGCAGTTTGGATTTTGTGTTGGGAGATTGCGACCGATGACGTTTTCCCCGGAACTTGAAAAGCGCTTCGCCGACATGGTGACGCATTATCCCGAGGGCCGCCAAAAAGCGGCGCTGATTCCGATGTTGATGTATGGCCAGGACGAAGTAGGTTCCGTCTCGCCAGAACTGATGGCTGAAGTGGCGAAGCGACTCAACATCAAAGTGATTGAAGTGGAAGAAGTGTTGGGTTATTATTCCATGCTTCACCGCAAACCGATGGGCAAGTTTCACATCCAGGTTTGCACCAACGTGGCCTGCATGCTTGTGGGTGGTACGGAACTTTACGAACATGCCTGCAAAAAGCTCAATTTGAATCATTTGGAAACCCAGCCCGGCGGTCAATATTCTTTGGAAGAAGTGGAATGCATAGGTGCATGTTCCTGGGCTCCTGCTGTGCAGGTGAATTACACTTTCCATCATCACGTTACGCCTGAAAAGCTGGATACCATTCTGGGGGAGTGCAAGTAATGAATAAGCTTTATAACGAACCCAGCCCTCTTGAAGTGAAGATAGTCACCAAGCGTTTCGGCCTTGCTAATTCCGCTTCCATTGATACTTATTTGGCCACCGAAGGCTATGTGGCTTTGAAAAAAGCCATTGGCATGACGCAGGATCAGATCATTGACGAAGTGAAAGCTTCTTCCTTGCGCGGCCGCGGTGGCGCTGGTTTTCCCACCGGCATGAAGTGGGGCTTTGTGCCTCGCCAAATGGACAAGCCGAAGTACATTGTTGTGAATGCCGATGAATCGGAACCCGGTACTTGTAAAGACCGCTTGTTGATTGAGTTCGATCCGCATCAGTTGATTGAAGGCATCCTGATTGCAGCTCTTGCGGTTGGTGCCGAAAAGGGTTGGATCTACATTCGTGGCGAATACCGATATCTGATCGACATCATGGATAAGGCCTTGGCTGAAGCCTACGCTCGTGGGTATTTGGGTAAAAGCATTGCCGGTTCGCAATTTAAGTTCGACCTTTATACGCAGACTGGTGCCGGTGCCTACGAATGCGGTGAAGAATCCGCACTGCTGGAATCGCTGGAAGGCAACCGCGGTATTCCGCGCATCCGCCCACCATTTCCTGCCGTTTCCGGTGCTTTCCAGTGCCCCACAGTTCTTAATAACGTAGAAACCTTCTGCGCAGTTCCCGCAATTATCCGTGACGGAGGTAAAGCTTTTGCCGACCTGGGGATTCCCAAGGCTGGCGGCACCCGCATGGTTTGCATTGCCGGACATGTGAACAAGCCCGGTGTTTATGAAGTGCCTCTGGGCTTCCCCATGATGAAGTTCATCAATGAAGTTGCCGGGGGCATTCCCAATGGCCGTAAGTTGAAAGCAGTGATCCCCGGCGGTTCCTCCTGTCCCATTCTGCACGCTGACGAATGCGACCTGAATATGGATTACGATTCGCTGGCGAAAGCGAAGTCCATGCTTGGATCGGGCGGCATGGTGGTGATGGACGAAACAACCGACATGGTGAAGGTTGCTCTGCGCATCATGCGTTTCTACGCTCATGAAAGTTGTGGTTGGTGCATCCCGTGCCGCGAAGGTACAACTTGGCTGCGCAAAATGTTGCAGCGTGTCACTGACGGCCAGGGTATGACTCGCGACATTGATTTAATTGGTGATTTGGCGAAAAATATGTTGGGCCGCACGTTCTGCCCACTGGGAGATGCCGCAGCATTGCCAACCATTTCCATAGTTGAAAAATTCCGCGGTGAGTTTGAGGCCTACGTGGCCAGGAACCCCTTGGCGAAAAACGAATTAGTATCGGTGGGTTAATAATACATGGCAGATCAGGTAACGCTAACAATCAACGGGAAACAGGTGCAGGCTCCTCCAGGGGAACTGCTGATTGAAACCTGCAAACGGTTGAGTAACGAAATTCCAGCCTTCTGCTACTACGAAGGAATGTCACTGCAGGCCGCTTGCCGCATGTGCCTTGTGGAAGTAGAGAAGTTTCCGAAATTGCAGACAGCCTGCACGCTGCCTGTAGCCGAAGGTATGGTTGTTCAAACTGAGTCCGACGCTGTTGTCAAGGCTCGCAAAACAACTTTAGAATTCCTGCTCTCCAATCATCCGCTGGATTGTCCAGTTTGCGACAAGGGCGGGGAATGTGAACTGCAGGATATGGTGTTCCGCTACGGTGTGGGCGAAAGCCGTTTCACCGAAGTGAAGGAGCATGTGCCGGAAAAACAATGGTCCCCGGTTGTGTTCTACGATGGCCCCCGCTGCATTCTCTGTTATCGCTGCATTCGTGTTTGCGATGAAGGTATGGGCGTTGGTGCCCTTGGCCTAACCAATCGCGGAGTACTTTCGGAAATCACCCCCAGCCATGGCGATCATCTGGAATGCGATGAGTGCGGTGCCTGCATTGACATTTGCCCCGTAGGTGCACTCACCAGCGGAGCGTACCGCTATAAAACTCGTCCTTGGGAAATGGAGCACACCGGCACCATCTGCACACATTGCGGGGACGGTTGCAAGACCACCCTTGGTACCCGAGGCGATGAAATTGTTCGCGCGAATAATCGCGACCGTAGCGGCATCAATGAAGAATTCCTTTGCGTCAAGGGCCGCTATGCTTTCGATTTCAATCATCATGCCGAACGCTTGCAATCGCCCATGCTTCGCGTCAATGGCGAATTGCAGCCAGTCTCCTGGACCGATGCGCTGAAGGCCGTTGCTGCCCAGTTCACAGCGGTGAAAGCTGCTGGCGGATCTATTGGTGTAATTGGATCCACTCGCAATTCCAACGAAGAAAATTTCCTACTCCAGAAGTTTGCCCGGCAAGTGCTGGGCACCAATAATATTGATCATCCGCGCAGTGGCGACATTGTCACGTTGCTGGATGCGCTAAGTGGCAAGACCAGTGCTTTGGCAACTGTGGAAGATATCTACACCGCCAAGGGCGTGCTGATTGCCGGTAGTGATTTATCGCAGCAGCATCCGCTGTTGGCGAATCAAATTCGTACCAACGTTCGCCATCACAAAGCCAAGGTGTTCACGGTTACTCGTGGGCCGGTTCGCGAAGATGGCACTGCCGCCGCCGCAGTGCGCGCTGCCGAAGGTCAGGAAATGGCCGCTATCGAAGGCTTGAAAGATATGCTGGCTGCTGCCGGCGACCTGATCATCCTTTTCGGTGCATCCATTAAAGGCGATGCAGTTCGCAAGCTGGTGGCTTTCGGCGATTCCTTGGGAATCCCGGTGAAGTACATCTGCCTGATGGACGCTTCCAATTCCCGCGGCGCAGTGGATATGGGTGTTACTCCTGATCTTGCTCCCGGTTACAAGCCCGTCGAAAAGCCCGGTAAAAACATGAAGCAAATGCTGGCAGATGCTTCGCTTGACATGCTTTGGGTCACCGGTGAAAACCCACTAGCCCACGCAGCCTTGGCGTCGTCCAAAGCGTTTGTTGTAGTGCAGGATATGTTCCTTACGGAAACCGCCAAGCGCGCAGATGTGATTCTGCCTTCCGCTTCCGGTTACGAAAAGAATGGAACCATCACCAACACCACCGGCCAAGTGCAGCGCTTGAAAAAGGCAGTGGAAATGATGGGTACCAAAACAGACCTGGCGATCCTTGGCCTGTTGGCACGCGCCATGGGTGCCAACATCGGCGCAAGCAACGTAGACGCCGTATTTGAAGAAATCCGATCCAGCATTCGAGGTTATGACGTGGCCCTGCCAGTCTTGATGACCGGTGGCGCCGCACAAACCATGCCGGTGAATGGCCGTGTTCCCGTGTTTGTGGAAGTTGATTCCATTCGATCCGCAGGAGACACCCTGTTTACCTCCGGTACTTTGGGCCGGTATTCGAAAACATTGAACGCAGTGATGGAGGCTCCGGGCAAGCTTTACGGGCAACCGGTTCGCAAAGGCTAGGCACGAACAGACGTTATGGAATTTTTCATTATTGTTTTAGTTAAAACCGCCTTGGTGGCCTTCATACTGTTAACCACCTTGGCTTATCTGCAATGGGTGGAGCGCAAAGTAATTGCCCACGTGCAAGCGCGCGTTGGCCCTTATCGAGTGGGTCCACACGGTTTGCTGCAGCCACTGGCGGACGTTGTAAAGCTGATGACTAAGGAGGATTTGATCCCCGATCATGTCAATCCGTTCTTCTACGTCATGGCCCCGTTTCTAGCGGTTTTTCTAGCACTCACCAGCATCGCAGTAATTCCGTTTGGTCCTGAGATTGAAATCTTCGGCATCAAAACCAATCTCGGCCTAGCTGATGTGAACATCGGGATCCTCATCATTCTTGCTCTCAGTTCGCTGGGAGTTTATGGCATCGCTTTAGCGGGGTGGGCTTCCAACAATAAATACTCATTGATGGGTGGCCTGCGCAGCGCAGCGCAAATGGTTAGCTACGAATTGCCCATGGCGCTTGCCGTTGCTGCTCCGCTGATTTTATCGAACAGCCTGAACCTTCGCGAGATTGTGAATACCCAAGCAGGGAACTGGTACGGTATCCCGAACTGGAACATCTTCACTGGTGGACAAATCTTCGGCTTCTTCCTGTTCATGATTGCGGCGTTTGCGGAAACCAATCGTATTCCGTTCGATCTGCCGGAAGCGGAAAACGAACTGGTGGCTGGTTTCCACGTCGAATATTCCTCCATGAAATTCGCCGGATTCTTCATGGCCGAATACGCCAACATGATCACCGTCTGCTCCGTCGCCACGCTGCTGTTCCTGGGCGGCTGGCATTCTCCGATTCCAAGCGAAGTCGGTTCAGGCATTTTTGCTGCCCTGGTGCACTTTTCAGCCGCTGGAATGCTGTTCTTCCACGCCATGCACGCCGCCCGCCCTTTCGATAAAATTACGTTCCCGGTCTTCGGTGTTGTGATTGCCGGCATCGGTTCAATTTTCCTGGCAGGTGCTTTCGTTTGGCCAGCCTTCGGAGCAGCAATCAATGGCCTGTTCTGGTGGGGTATGAAAACGTTCATCCTGCTGTTCGTGTTTATCTGGATCCGCGCCACATTGCCGCGTTTCCGCTATGACCAACTCATGCGATTCGCTTGGCTATTCATGTTCCCCGCTGCATTGCTGAACATGCTGGTCACTGCCTTTTTCGTTGCGCTGAAGGGAAACTAATGGACCTGATACTTTTTATCATCTTTGCACTGTTCGCTGTCGTTTCAGCGCTCGGCCTCATCCTGCAGACTCACCCCATCAACAGCGCTCTTTCGTTGATCGGCGTTATGGTTTCGCTGGCCATTCTTTACTTACTGCTAGGCGCTGAATTCATCGCCGCAGCGCAGTTAGTAGTCTATGCCGGTGCCATCATGGTGCTGTTCCTGTTTGTGATCATGCTCCTCAACGCCGGCGAGGAAACGAACCCATGGAAAGCTCCAGCTGTGGCTTACATCGGCGGACCTGTTGCCATTTTCATCATGGGGATGTTCATCTATCTAATTAATTACACGCTTCCCAAAATGGATGCAGTTTCGTTTGGAAAGTTTACCGGTGGCGGCCCCAGGGAAGTCGGCATGGCCATTTTCACCAAGTACCTTTTGCCCTTTGAAGTAACCAGCGTTCTAATCCTCATCGCCATAGTCGGTGCCATGGTTCTTGCTCGCAAGGAGATTGACTAAGTGCCCAATCCGCCCGTCCCATTGAATTACTACCTTACACTGAGCGCCATCCTGTTCATGATCGGTGCCGCAGGGTTCGTGATTCGCCGCAATATCATCACCGTGTTCATGTCCATCGAATTGATGCTGAACGCAGTGAATCTAACTTTCGTCACCTTCTCCTACCAGTTCCGGCAGGTGGACGGCCACATCTACAGCTTCTTCGTCATGGTTGTAGCAGCTGCCGAAGCCGCTGTTGGTTTGGCGATCATTTTGACAGTGTTTAAGAACCGCTCCACCCTGACCATCGACGATGTCAGCAGCATGAAGAACTAAACGATGCACTCACTCTGGCTAATTCCAATCTTTCCTCTGCTCGGCTTCCTTATTAATGGGATGCTGGGCCGCCGGTTTTCGAAAACCGTCATCAATACAGTTGCCGTCGGCAGCGTAGTGCTCTCCTTCCTTTGGGTGTTAAAGGCTCTTTCTGCTTTAGCTCCACTGAACGAAACCTACGTGGAACACTACTTCACTTGGATCTCTTCCGGCACGCTCGATATTGGGTTCGATTTTGCAATTGACCGTCTCACCATGGTCATGCTCTTAGTGGTCACCGGTATTGGCTCGCTGATTCACGTTTACGCCACCGGCTACATGGCGCATGAAGGTGGTTATTACCGCTTCTTCGCCTACCTGAATCTGTTCATGTTCTTCATGCTGACGCTGGTACTTTCCGCCAACTACGTCCTGCTGTTCGTCGGATGGGAAGGCGTTGGTTTGTGCAGTTACTTGCTGATCGGATTCTACTTCCTAAAGAAGAGTGCTTCCGATGCCGGCAAGAAAGCATTCATCGTCAATCGAATTGGCGACTTTGGTTTCAGCTTGGCCATGTTCCTGATGGTCATCTCATTCGGCACGCTCGATTTTCAAAAGGTGTTCGCCAAAGCCGGCCCGATGTCTCCAGAATTACAAGGCGGCGCGATTACAACCATTTGCTTATTGCTGCTGGTTGGCGCAATGGGTAAATCGGCACAAATTCCTTTGTATGTTTGGCTGCCCGACGCTATGGAAGGTCCTACTCCAGTTTCCGCTTTGATCCACGCTGCAACCATGGTCACTGCCGGTGTCTATATGATTGCCCGTTCGGCTACTTTGTTTGAACGCGCCCCCATTGCAATGGACGTGGTGGCATATATCGGCTTGGCCACTGCAGTTATGGCCGCCACCATCGGCCTGGTGCAAAACGATATCAAGAAAGTCTACGCCTACTCCACAGTTTCGCAACTCGGCTACATGTTTCTGGGTTGTGGCGTTGGCGCCTTCTCCGCTGGAATTTGGCACGTGGTCACTCACGCCTTTTTCAAGGCGCTGCTTTTCCTGGGCGCCGGCTCTGTGATTCACGCCTGTGCCGGTGAACAGGACATGCAAAAAATGGGCGGGCTGATGAAGAAGATCCCCATCACCTTCACTGTGCTGGTGATCGCCGCCATGGCCATCGCCGGTGTGCCGCCGCTATCAGGTCACTACTCGAAAGATGCAATTTTACTGGCCGCTCATGCAAGGGCTCCTTGGATGTACTGGGTGGGCGTGGTTACTGCTGGTATGACTGCATTCTACGTGTTCCGTTCCATCTTCCTTACCTTCTTCGGCGAGTATCGTGGCAAAGCGCAACCGCACGAATCGCCGGCTGTCATGTGGGTGCCTCTTGCAGTGCTGGCAGTGCTCAGCATCATCGGCGGTATGTTCTTCAATATTCCTGAATTTCTCTCACCTGTTTTGCCCATGCACGGCGGACATCATGATGAGACTCTGGCCACCATAGCCACCGCTGCCGGGTTCGCGGGAATCCTGCTAGCCGCAGTCTGCTATCTGTTTGTCCCCAGCATCCCTGGCGCACTTGCTTCCGCCTTCGCACCTATTTACCGGACGCTCTACGACAAGTATTATGTTGACGAACTCTACGATGTTTCTATCGTCAAGCCCATCGCCAACGGCTCACGGGAAATCCTTTGGAAGGGTGCCGATGTTGGAGTTTTCGACGCATTGGTAAACGGTGCCGGGACTTCCTCCCTGGCCCTGGGCGGTTTGCTGAGGCGCATGCAATCCGGCAACTTACGCACTTACGCCAGTTGGGTGCTAATAGGAATCCTACTCGTCATGGGCGGTTTTGCAGTCTACGGAGGTTCCAAACAATGAACCTGCTCGATATCACTCTTATCCTGCCGCTTGCTGCTTTCGCACTTGTGCTTTTCCTCTCAGGCGATGCCGCCAAAAAAGCAGCGCTCGGCTTGGCGCTCATCATTTTCGTCGTTTCGCTTGGATTGCTGGGCCCAACGCTTGCAGCCCCTGCTGCGATGAGCTTTGAATCGAACGTCGGCTGGATTGATTCCCCCGCTATTCGTTATCACACCGGCATCGATGGAGTCAGCGTTTGGCTCATCCTTCTGGCCACATTGCTGACGCCTATTTCAATGTTAGTCTCCTGGAACTACATCACCGAACGTGTTCCCCAGTTTTATGCCTATCTGCTGCTGCTCGAATTTGGTTTGATCGGCGTCTTCATGAGCCTCGACCTTTTCCTGTTCTACGTGTTCTGGGAAGTGTGTCTGGTGCCCATGTTCCTGCTCATCGGAATTTATGGCCACGACAGGCGCATCTACGCAGCCGTGAAGTTCTTCCTCTATACAATGGTTGGCTCGGTGCTAATGCTGGTAGCCATCGTCTACATTTACGGAAAAGCAGGCGGCACATTCGACTACGTTGAAATCCTGGCCAAGCTACACAACGGCCAACTGCGTTTCGATTCCACTGAACAACTCTGGTTGTTCCTGGCCTTCTTCATCGCCTTTGCCATCAAGGTCCCGCTGTTCCCGCTGCATACATGGTTGCCTGACGCGCACGTTGAAGCACCCACCGCCGGTTCAGTCATGTTGGCAGCAGTCATGCTGAAAATGGGTACCTACGGCATTCTGCGATTCTGCTTGCCACTGTTCCCGCAAGCCGCTTACAATTGCCGAGTCCCCATTATTACGCTGGCTATCATCGGCATTATCTACGGAGCGCTGGTCGCTTTGGTGCAGCCGAACATGAAGAAGCTGGTGGCCTACTCTTCAGTCAGTCACTTAGGATTCGTTGTGCTAGGTTTGTTCACTTTCGATCAAGCTGGTGTGGATGGTGCCGTCTATCAAATGATTGCCCATGGCATTTCAACCGGGGCGCTGTTCATGTTGGTCGGCTTCTTGTATGAGCGAAATCATTCGCTGGATATCAAGGATTACGGTGGTGTTGCCACCTGTGCTCCCAATCTCAGCATTGTATTTTTGATCACAACACTGGCCAGTGTCGGGATGCCTTTATTGAATAATTTCGTCGGCGAATTCCTGGTCCTGCAGGGTGCGGCCCGGGTCAACATCT
Source organism: Bryobacterales bacterium (assembly GCA_043745195.1). Classification (GTDB taxonomy): domain Bacteria; phylum Acidobacteriota; class Terriglobia; order Bryobacterales; family Bryobacteraceae; genus JANXSF01. Next base: position 27,044 of record JAYTTF010000045.1, read on the forward strand.
GGTGGGCCGTATTTGCCGGCCTTGGTGTCATCCTTTCGGCGTGCTACATGTTGTGGCTCTATCAGCGTACTTTCTTCGGACCGGTTTCGCATGAAGTGGAACATCACGTCACCGACTTGAATTTGCGCGAATGGGTGACGCTGGTCCCAATGCTTGTACTGATGGTCTGGATGGGCATCTACACACAATCCTTCCTGCCTTCCATTTCCGCTTCCAACGCCCACATGCTTGTGCAAGCTCAGAGCAAGGAGATTGCTAATGCCCGCTAACTTCATCCCCACCAGCGTGGAAACGTTCCGGTTCCTGCCGGAAATTATCCTCACCTTGGTTGGTGCCTTGTTAATGCTGCTGGAAGCCATGACTGGCGATCGCGATAAAGCATCCCTCGGTTACGTATCTTTAGTAGGGTTGGCCGCTGCCATGGCCGCCGCTGTTGCTGCTAATAACGAACCCGGTCTGGCCTTTCAATCCATGATCATTGTAGACGGCTTCGCAACTTTCTTCCGGATTCTTGTCATTGCAGTTGGCATGCTTACCATTCTTGTTTCCACTAACTACTTGTCCGAAGCAAAGGCCAATAGTGGCGATTTCTACGCGCTTGTAATCTTCTCCGTCGTTGGTCAAAGCCTTATGGCTTGCGCCAATGAACTGATCATGATTTTCATCGGCATCGAAATTTCGTCCATCGCCAGCTACATCCTGGCCGGCTATCTGCGTGATGATCGCCGTAATAATGAAAGTGCCCTGAAGTACTTTCTGATGGGCTCATTCGCCACGGCCTTCCTGCTATATGGCGTTGCCTGGATTTACGGAATTACCGGATCCACCAACCTGATTCAGATCAGAACCGTGTTGAGCCAAGGTGGAGCACCAACCGCAATGGTTGGCGTCTCTGCTGCCCTGATGCTGGTCGGCTTGGCCTTCAAAGTATCCGCCGCTCCGTTCCAAGTATGGGCTCCTGACGTCTATCAAGGATCACCCGCACCGATCAGTGCCTTCATGAGCGCAGGTCCCAAGGCAGCTGCGTTTGCAGTCATGCTGCGCGTGTTCTTCACATCGTTTGATTCCATCAGCAGCCAATGGCAGCCAGTGTTCTGGATTATGTCGCTTGCCACCATGGTGATCGGAAATTTCGCCGCGTTGCAGCAATCTAACATCAAGCGTATGCTGGCTTACTCATCCATCGCCCATGCTGGTTATGTAATGGTTGCCGTCACGTCCCATTCCGCAGTCGGCACTGCTGCTGCAATGTTCTACCTGGCCAGCTACTGCCTGATGAACATTGGCGCATTCGCAGTCGTCACCTGGATGGCGCGCGATGGGGAAAAATTTGTCGATGTGGACGATTTCTCCGGTCTGGCCCAGAAGCAGCCCTTCGTCACTGCGATTCTTACCGTGTTGATCCTCAGCTTAGTTGGAGTGCCGCTCACCGGAGGCTTCTTCGGCAAGTTCCTGGTCTTCAAGGCTGCCATTGATAGCAATCTCATGTGGCTGGCAATTCTCGGTCTGCTGAACAGCGCTGTGGCGGCTTACTACTACTTGCGAGTGCTGGTAGTGATGTACTTCCGCGAACCCGGCGCATCCACCATCGATCTTCCACCGATAACCGGTACCCTGCGCATCGCAATGCTGGCGACTGCGCTGGGGACCATTATCCTGGGAATCTTCCCCGGCTTGATCCTAGGCTTCGCTACGCAATCTTCCATGTTGGGAAAATAGCTGGCGATGAGTTTGCATCAAACTATAGCTTGCCTTTCCTCCTTTTTGTATTTACAATGTAAATGTGCTGTTCGATTGGGACGCGGGCAATGTTTCGCACATTGCCAGACATAGCGTCACTCCGGACGAGGTCGAAGATGCCATTCTGATCGAGCCTTTGGAGATGGATATTCAGGATCATGAATCAGAAGCTCGAGTGCTCTGCTTTGGGCGCACCCGTTCTGGAAGACTCTTGACCGTTCTGTATACGATGCGGCGCAACAAGGTTCGGGTGGTTACGGCCTACGCAATGACGAAGAACCAAATGGTTGTTTATCTAAAAGGGTTTTGAAATGGCTCTAAAAGAAATCAAGATTCCAGTTTTCAAAACAGAATCGGACGAAGCCCGTTGGTGGGATGCCAACCCTGATATCGCAACTGAACTGATGAACAAAGCGCTGAAGGCCGGAACCGCCCGCCGCAAGGTCCCACTTCAGACGGTGACAATTCGCCTACCCGTCACGGACCTTACTATTGCCAGGGCAAACGCCGAACGCAAAGGGCTACCCTATCAAACTTACATTAAGATGATCCTTCACTCAGCCTTAGAGAAAGACGTCAGTTAAAGGTTCGGGGCAATCAGATGGATCTTCGGAAAATAAGTCCGGTACCGGTTCACATCCCGAGTCAGCAGCGCTAGGTTCCCAATCGCGGCATGCGCCCCAATATAGAAATCGGGTAACGGTGAATTCCGCACACCCCCGCGATTCCGGTATGTGCTAAAACACTTCCCAGCCAAAAAGCCGGCATCCCAGGGCAGTGGCTCCCGCTTATAGATTTGCGGTGATAATGCGGCGTTCAGGCCTTCAATGGTTGAAAAGCCCACGGATACTTCACTGTATATGATCGGGTTGATGATCAGAATGTACCGCTCAGCTGCTTCTGCCAGCGCATTAGCCGACCATTCACCCCAAGCAGGATCATTGGTCGCAACATCAATCAGAACGTTGCTGTCTACTAATACGCCCAGGAACTGGGCTGTGCTCATTCCTCGCCGCGAGTCATGGCCATGATTTCTTTGGTGCTCAAGCCGCTGTCAGCCGTACCTCGCAGCGCATTCAACACCGCTTGGCCGCGCGTGGAACTGCTAACTTGCTCTTTCGCTTTGCGAATTTGCACCACTTCCCCAATTATTTGGAATTCCACTTTGGTGTATGGCAGAAACCCCAGCTTATTGCGGATCTCTTGCGGGATTGTGACTTGACCTTTGGTTGTGATTCCCATCGCGTTCTTACTCCTACTGGTAAGAGTAACACAAAACACAGCACAACACAACACACCACTAAAAATGCTCTCGCAACCCCGCAAAGCTGTCTAGTACCAACAGCTTACCAGGACCACCGGACCGCAAATCCTCGCGCTCCAAAACCCAAGTCCTGGCATGTGGCACGTAGGCAGCGTTCAACCCCGCTTCCAGCGCCGGATTGATGTCCGACTTCGGAGAATTCCCCACCATCCAAGCCCGCTCCCGCTCCATGCCTCGCATCTCAGTCAATCCCTGATACGCTTCGCGATGCTTTTCCTTCGTAACCTCAACATGAGCAAAGTATCTTGCCAATCCTGATCGCTCCACTTTCGCCACCTGCTCGGCGTGGCTACCCTTGGTGAACATGGTCAATTCATACTTTCCGGCAAGGTAATCCAGGGTGTCTTCAACCTGGGGCAGAATCACCATCGGGTGATCCAGCAGCACATGGGCGAACTCGCGAACTGCTTCCTTATCCTTGGCCGTAACAGGCCGTGTTGACAGTTGATGTAAGCACTCCACAAGGTTGCGGCCAAAACTAACGGAGCCGTACCCGAATGTTTTCGCGTTTTCTATTTCGATAACATTCAAATGCTCACGCACGTCGGCACCCGTCAGTTCAGGATGTCCAAGAAACTTAACAAAATTGTCGAAGGCATCTTCAAAGTAGATGTTGTTCTCCCACAGCGTGTCGTCAGCATCAATGATTAAATGCCAGCTCATTTTTCCCGCCGGCTGGAAGCGTTCCTCTTCACTCTTCGATTGTAATAGAAATTGCCTGCCGCACCATCTAAATCAACGGCAAGGCGCGGCGCCAATCGAGAAGAAACTGCTCGCGATTGTCGCCGCACCGAGTCCGGCATCAGATTGTTTCTTAAAAGCGCAAAGCCCCGATAATTTTGTCGATGCCTGCTTGCGCGCAAGAAGCATCGGCGTCGCCACTAGGAGCACCACCGACTCCAATGGCGGCGATCACTTCGTTCCCCGCGCGGATCGGCAGTCCGCCGCCCAGTGCGATGGTACCTTCAATAGCACGGAGTCCAGGATTGGCTTCGGTGCGCTGAATGAAGTCGCTAGACGGAATGCGAAACGCGAGGGACGTGAAGGCCTTCTTCTTGGCTGTGTCGACGGTATGGGGACTGGTTGAGTCATCGCGGAGTGTCGCCTTTATGTTGCCGCCCCGATCGAGTACAACCGCCGTGACGCGAAAGCCGTCGGCGCGGCATTTTTCAACCGCGCCCATGGCTGCATCAACAGCGAGGGTAAGCGAAATCTGGCGCTCCTGAATGGTCGTTTGACCTAGGCAGGTAAAGGGGAGGACTACAAGAAGAAAAGCAAGTTGGCGATAAGGTTTCATTTTCATTTCAATGAGACTGACACAGTGATGAACCGGACGCAAGTGTCATAGAGGCGAATTTACAGTTGTGAATCACGAATTAAGTCATCGTAACTTGTAGTCAGCACCAATGATCAAATGCCAGCTCATTTTTCGCCGGCTGGGAGCTTGCCATGGCCATTGGTGGGAATCACACGCTTCAATCTCGCCGTTTCCCGTCGCTCCTCCAACAACCGTGGAAAGTGTTCCGACAGCCGCACTAAACGTTCCTCTTCGCTCTTCGACTGCAGTAGATGTTGCCTCACCACCAAATCATCCGTGGCTTGGCCAAGTTGAAAGCTGATCTGAGCTTCATTCAACCGCAGTTCCGGCAAAGTGTCATCCAGATTCCGCAGCGCATAGTAGAGCCGAACCACTTTTTGCACCAGCACTTCCGGCGGCGGTTCCAGACCCATATCATCTTGAAAATAGCGGACCCGCCCTCGTAAGAAGTTGCGCTCATTGTCAGTGCTCAGAATCTCGAACCGTTGACGGCCTTCGGCCAGAATATCCATTCGGCCATCTTCCAGTTTCCTGAGGAGTTCCCGGATTCGGGCCGTGCAGCCAATGCCCGCCAGCCCCCGTTTCATCACCAGAACAATGCCAAACTCAGTATCTGCATCCAAAGCTTCGCCTATCATTTCCTTGTAGCGATCCTCAAAAATATGCAATGGAAGTGGGGTCCTTGGAAGCAGAACCAAAGTCAGTGGGAACAGCGGCAACATGCCTTCGCTCATGCTACCATTATGGCGTCCTTCGGATGAAAATCACGAATCTGTCCGCGAAACAAACACCAGGTATTTATCTTGTTGGCTTCATGGGTTCCGGGAAAAGCACCATTGGCCGGAAGCTTGCCTCCAAATTAGGTTGGCGCTTTGCTGATTTGGATGACGATATTGAAGCCTATACCGCTAAAACGATTCCCGAAGTTTTTGATCAGGACGGGGAAACTGAGTTCCGTCGCATTGAATCTGCCATGCTTGCCTTACGGATTGCTGAAGTCAACGCAGGGAAACCTCTGGTGTTGGCGCTGGGAGGGGGAGCATTTGCGCAGCCACAAAATCGCCTGGCTTTGAAAAATGCCGGCCTCACCATTTGGCTGGATGTTCCGTTTGCGCTTGTGGAACAGCGCGTCGCCGGTTTTTCTCACAGACCTCTGGCTCGCGATTCTGAAAAGTTCCGTGCTCTTTTCGAGAAACGCCGCCCAGCTTACGCCGAAGCCCAGGCCCACATCGCACTCAATTCCAATGATGCAAGGCAGGCCATCAATGCCATCCTCCAACTCGAGTTTTTTCAATGAAACGAAACTTGCGTGCTGACGCCGCCAAAATCTTCCGTGCAGCTATCAAAGCCGCCGACCCCATTCAGGCCGTGCTCTCCCATCTCCGCCTGGAACAAGACATCCTAATTGCAGGACGCCGCCGTTACGACTTGAAACGATTCGTAAACATCCAGGTTATTGGCGCAGGCAAGGCTGGAGCCGCCATGGCCTCGGCTCTGGAAAAGTTACTTGGCAAGAAGATAACGGGCGGCCTCATCAATGTCAAAGATGGCCATCTCGCCCCGCTCCGCCGCATTCAACTTCACCAGGCCAGTCATCCTCTGCCCAATCAAAACGGTGTAGATGGGGCGGCCAGCATTCTGTCCATTGCTCGCGCTGCTGGACCCAAGGATCTGGTTATCTGCCTTATCAGTGGTGGAGCTTCGGCGTTGCTGCCTGCTCCTGCTCCCGGGCTCACCCTTATAGACAAGCAGCGTGTCACCGGGTTGCTGCTCGGCTGTGGTGCCACCATTCATGAAATCAACGCGGTCCGTAAACATCTTTCCTCTATCAAGGGTGGGCAACTTGCACAAGCCGTTTTTCCTGCCACCCTTTTGACGCTCATCTTGAGCGACGTAATTGGGGACGACCTATCCGTGATCGGCAGTGGCCCCACGGTTCCCGACCCTTCCACTTTCGGCGATGCCCTCGCCATTCTTTCTAAATATGATCTACTAAATAAGATTCCCGCCGGCGCTCTTACGATTCTCCAATCTGCGAAAAAGGAAACTCCAAAACCCGGCGATCCGCTATTCCGCAAATCACAAACCCTGATTGTTGGAAGCAACCGCCAGGCTATCCAAGCTGCTGCCACTACCGCTCGTCAACTAGGCTACAAACCCATGGTGCTTTCAACCACTATTGAAGGTGAGACCAAGGATGTTGCTGCTATGCATGTTGCCATTGCCCGCGAAATTCGCGCATCCGGCCAGCCGCTGCGCTCGCCTGCCTGTTTGCTATCCGGCGGCGAAACTACGGTTACCATTCGAGGTTCCGGCAAAGGTGGCCGCAATCAGGAATTTTCTCTGGCTGCTGCTTTCGGACTTGCCACAATACCCAATGCCCTTGTGCTCTCTGCTGGAACCGATGGGTCCGATGGCCCTACAGAAGCCGCAGGCGCCTTTGCCGATACATCGACACTTGCCAGAAGCGAAGCCCTGGGCATGAACGCCTCTGACTATTTGATGCGCAACGATTCGTTTCGTTATTTTGAAAAGCTCAACGATTTGCTAATCACAGGTCCAACCAATACCAACGTGATGGATATCCGCATTGTACTGTTGGCCTGACTCCGAATGGGCTGTCCTACCTGTAAAAGGGCTGCTTGGTAAGCCATCGTGGACCATACTTCAGTTCTGGTTTGCCTACTTCAAGGGCCCCAAGATCAGGTGCCTGCCCCAGGAAATCCTCGTTCACTGTAGGAATTAGCACCCCAGCATCCACCGCTTTGCTGCCTAGCTTTAAGCGAAAGTTAAGATCCATCGCATGATAAACGGCATGGCGTTGCGATGGGTCTGGTGGAACCATGTTCTCGAAAATATCAAAGTCCAATTCCACGCCATGTGCTTCTTGTCCAGTGGCTGTCCGGAACTCCGCAAGCGTAGCGAAGTTTTTCCAATCGGTAGGCTTCGGCTCGTAGTTACGTTCGCCTACCTTCGGACCCAACCAGCGATACTGCGCCGCCACGCCCTTGTTGGGACGGAAGCCGTTGTAGTCGGAACTATACGAATCCGTAGCATTGGCCCAAGCCATAATGCCTCTTGCTGGAGTATCGCGCCCAAGAAACAGATTGTTGCGGTAGTGCATGTTGGAGGATGGATCGGTAATAACATGCTCGCCAATAATCGTGTTGTGATAGACAAATAGCCCTGCGGGCTTCGCTGAAAATTTGAAAGCCACACCGCTAGGTACGTTGTAAAGGATGTTGCGGATAAAGTACACCGGACCGCCAAATACAGGTTGAGAACTATAGCCGCCCTGGGCCGCATTCACTCCGCGATTATTGAACACTCTGACGTTGTGCACGCCACCGTCGGTCTCCACAAAATCGTCATTGGATAGGTGCATGTCGTTGTTGTAAATATCGATGGACGATGCCCGCCGTTCCGGATCTTTTTCCGGCGTTCCATAAGTGGAAATTCCGATCGCGTCATGAAAATAGGCAATGGCGTTGTGGGCAATCACGTGGCCTGGGCCGTAAACTTTAATCCCATAGTAACTCTTCAATCCATGCGATCCATATGCTCCGGCACTAGCCCACAACGGCCCCGTCCAGCCGATCATCCGGAAACGATCTTCGCGCCCCAGAATCAGATTATCAGCGATATAAAAGTCGCTGGATCCGGCATATTCGGTCCACACTCCAAAGCCGACGCCTTCAAATCGGCAGTTTTTAACTGTCAATCCCACCGCACCAAGTACCTCTTTTTGACCAGCAAAAATGGCAACATCTGTGTTGCGGAAAGTTAGGCCGTCGAAGATGTGATGATGCGAAGCCATCACATCGAACAGGCGATGATTACCGTCTCCATCGAAAATCACTTCCCCGTCGCCAGCCGATTTAATGGTGATCGGCTTCTCTGCTGTGCCCTTCAAGGTGAGGGACATGGAGCCATCAAAAGGTGCCATCATTGGGTCCACGTAGTTGTTACGTTCCGGTTTGTACAAGCCGGCGTGCACAATCAGCGTATCGCCGGGTTGAGCGCGCCGTTCCCAAACTACAGACCAATCACCAAGGCCCGCGCCGTAGTAAGCCTGCAGAATGCCGGTGAAACTTGGCTCAATCCGAGTGCCTGTATAGTCGGGTGCGTACACGTGAAGAGTGCGGCCACCTTTATAGGGCTGCGGCTCCGTGCGCGTTTTAACTTTCACCGTCTGCAAGGTCGCGCCGGTTGTACCGTCTGGATCGTTCATTTGGAATTTGCATTCATACTCTGTGCCTGGCTGAAGATTCAGAATACTGCCGGCGAATCCATCAGGCACTGTGTAATCCAGATTTTCACGCCGCCGGTAAATATTCTCGCCACCGATACGAACCAGTGGCAAAGCATTGCGCCAAGTGGATTCTCCAGTGGCGCGATACTGCACCATAACAGTAGCGTTGCGGTTGGCATCTCCTGTAATTGACCATTCAAAACCCAAGTTCAACAGCGTGGGATGTTCAACAACGAATTTGCCGGCTTGCGTTGCGTTCTGCGCGCAAGCCAAAGCGGACGTTAAAAGAAATATCGAAGACAGGCGGATTGCCATAGCCTTTGGATTATACTCCCAGCGATGGCTATGAATTCAAGTAGTGAAATTCGCCCAGTTCCTGAATTGTATAAACTTGGGCCTCTACCCAATCCAATTGCCGTTCGTTGCAAGCCAGTATCTCCATAAGTTGAGCCCGGGCATCGGCGTTTTCAGTTTCGATGGCCCGAAGAACAAGCGGAATAATTTCCTGCTGATATAGGGTCAATAAATTGCTAAAGCTAGCTTGCACTCCGGGGAAGGGAAGTGTTGGTACGGCTAGTGTGCCGGGCGCGAACCGGTCACAATGTTGAGCCTCTTCAGCAAACAGTTTTGCCAAACGCGAATGCCCCGCTAATTGAAGAGCGCTGCCATATTCTTTAAATCTGCCGGCAGCAACAGCTTCAGCATCGGCAATTTGTTTAGGTAATTTCATTTACCCGCAAATGATAGCAGGGTAACAAAGGGTAGAATGGGCACAATGGCTGAAAAAATTGACTCGGAATCACCGCGGATTATGATTGTGGACGACGAGGAAGCGCAGCGGAATGGCTTGGCCAGTATTGTACGCGCCTGGGGATTTCAGACCGAAACTGCCAGTGATGGGCAGGACGCGCTGGAAAAGCTCGCCTTGTTCACTCCCAGTGTGATTCTTACAGACTTGAAAATGCCGCGAGTGGATGGGTTTGAACTCCTGCGGCGCATCAATGCCGGTGGTCCGCGCATTCCAGCTATTGTGCTTACTGCTTTTGGCAGTCTTGAAACTGCAATTGAAACCATCCACACTCTGGGTGCTTTCTGGTTTCTTGAAAAGCCAATTCAACCCGCAGCGTTGCGAGTCCTGCTGGACCGTGCGTTGGCCATGGGCAAGTTACAACGCAAAACTGAAGTGCTGGAACGTACATTGGCAAGCAATGGTTCCTTGGTTGACATGGTTGGCACTTCAGCTGTTATGAAGCAGGTGTTTTCGTTGATCAGCCAAGTGGCACCCAGCAGAGCTGCGGTCTTAGTAACAGGCGAAAGTGGGACTGGTAAAGAGTTGGTGGCCCGTGCGATTCATACTTTAAGCCCGCGAGCTAATGGCCCTTTTGTAGCTGTCAATTGCGCAGCCATGCCTGAAGCGCTAATGGAGAGTGAATTGTTCGGCCATGAAAAAGGGGCCTTCACTGGCGCAGTGGAACGCCGCTCCGGTTGTTTCGAGTTGGCCGAACATGGCACTATGCTGCTTGATGAAATCGGCGATATGCCGGTGGCCACGCAAGCAAAGCTGCTGCGTGTGCTGGAGGATTCCAAAGTTCGCCGCTTGGGTGCCAGGGCAGAAGTCACCGTGGACGTAAGAATCATTGCCGCTACGAACAAAAGCCTGGAAGAGGCCATCAAGAAAGGCGAGTTCCGGGAAGACTTATTTTACCGGTTGAATGTGTTCCAAATTGCTTTGCCTCCACTGCGCGAAAGAATGGACGATGTTCCTGGCATCGCCTCAAAATTAGTGGAGTATTTAAACAAGAAACATGATTGCCGCGCCACGGATTTAAGTACTGAGGCGTTGGCGTCATTAATGGCATATCGTTGGCCGGGGAACATTCGCGAGCTCCGCAACGCATTGGAACGGGCTGTGATTCTGGCAGGGGAAGGAACCATTCGGCAGGAGCATTTGCCGATTAGTCTTCGTCCTTCGTCAACTGGTGGAACAGCGAAGGCTGCAGCGGCATCGATCAGTGCCAATTCGTTAATGCTTGAAGTTGGAATGACAGTGGAAGAAGCCGAGCGATTGCTGATTCTGCGAACTTTAGAGCACACTAAGAATAACAAGACCCGCGCTGCGGAAATTTTGGGTATCAGTTTGAAGACCCTATTCAATAAGTTGAAAGAGTACGGCGCGGCGGAGGAAGTGTAAGGCCGCCATGTCTTTAAGAGCACGCTTGCGGATCGCTTTGGTGGCGATGGTGTTGTTCTTAACCATCGGTATATCACTCCTCTACATAAACCGGCAGTTGGTAGATCTGTTCGCGGCTACTGAGGATAGAGCGGTGGAGAATGCTGATCTGGTTAAGGATTTCGTTATCCAGCGGATTGAGGAACAGGCAAAGCAAGTATCGCCTCCTCCGGAAACTCTGGAAGAAAGCATCAAGATGTGGCGAAATGTGATTGAGACAGACAAACAGCTTGTTCCAATGTTGGGCAAGGCGTTGGGTGAATCCGGGCTGGCCACGGAGATTTTCATTACTGATCCGGACAACAAAATTCTCACCGCAAGTAATGAAGCTCATAAAGGCGGCAAAGCAGCGGCGCTGGAAGACTATTTGGAATGGCAGAAACAGCCCTTGTTTGGCCGCTTGGTGAATCTTTATAAAGGCGGCTTTCGTGACTACGCGATTCGAATTCCATTGGGATCGGAAGAACGGGAACTATTTAGGATTCAAATTCTGATTTCTGCTTCTTTGATGAGGGCCGCGGTAGAGCCGGCGTTTACTGGATTGTTATATATCACTTCAGCCAGCCTTGGTATTGCACTGGCACTGGCTGCCTTGTTCGCCAACTTTTTTGTCCGTCCGTTGGCCCGGATGAGTGCCATGATCGATCGCATTTCTGAAGGTTCCAAGGCAGACTCTGTGGCGGAACGGGAAAGCGTTCCCACTGAGTTTAAGGAACTGGAATCGAAGCTGGATTTGCTGGGTGCTCAGATGCGGGGAACCAAGCAGGAAATGAGTTCATTGCTGGAACAAATGGATCTTGCGGTGTTCATTTTCGACCCGGCGCACAAGTGTATTTTCGCGAACGGGGCTGCTGATATCTTTCTCGGCATGCAGAAAGACTCGATAGAAGGAAATACTTTGGAGGGGCTGTTCCCCGCCAGCACCCAGCTCGGCGCTGCACTGCAAGCTGCTGCCGGTCTGGACAAACCATTGCATGATTACGAAGTTTCCGAACCACGCCGTCTTCAAGTGTCCATGGAGACCAGCACCCGTGGTTTGATGATTACCATGCGCGATACCGAATCACGCTCAGCTGTTGCCACTCAGTTGGACATGTCCAAACGCTTATCTGCAATCAACCGTCTGACCGGCGGGGTTGCCCACGAAATTAAAAATCCGATGAACGCCATCGCCATCCATTTGGAAGTGTTGAAAGCCAAGTTTGAGGCAAGTGGCGGAGAACTTCCCGAAGAAGTGGGCGTTATTAGTAAAGAGATAGCGCGACTGGACCGGGTTGTGAAAACTTTCCTCGATTTCAATCGCCCAATGAAAGTGGATGTGTTGGAATTAGATTTGGTCCGCTTAACAGCGGAGGCGAAGAATCTGTTGGCACCGCAAGCAGCTGCTGTGGACGTGGAGATTGTCTTCAGCAATCATCCTGAAGAAGTTATGGTGATGGCTGATCGGGACCTGTTGCAGCAAGCCATTCTGAATGTCGCATCCAATGGGATTGAAGCCATGCACCAGGGCGGAATTTTGGAGTTGAAAATCTCCACTGCCAATCAGTTTGTTGTGCTGGAAATTTCCGATCAGGGAGAGGGCATCCCTGCCGACGTTCGCGATAAGATTTTTAATCTATATTTCACCACCAAGGAGAAGGGCAACGGCATTGGCTTGGCAGTAACTGCTAAGGCTCTACAACTGATGGGCGGCGGCATCGAATTGGATTCCAACGCAGGGCAGGGCACTACTTTCCGTTTGAAAATGCCTGCGGCTTTAGCGGTGGATTCTCTATATGCGGGAGTTGCATGAAACAACTCATCCTCATAATTGCCCTGCTCTCAGTTCTTAGCGGATGCCGCAAGAAGCCGGTGCCGCTTCCACCACGTCCGCTGGTGCCCCCACTGCCGCAGGAGCGGTTATTGAAGACCGCTGAAGTAGAAGTGCCTACTGAATTGGAGTTACCAGTGGGGCAGGAAATGCCTCAACTTTCTCTCCCTATTTCCAAAGTACCGCCGCCCAGAATAAGACGGCCCAAGCCAATTGTGGTTCGGAAGAAGGAAGCTCCAGAGCCGACGAAACCGGTTGTGCAGCCGGGCACCGGATTCCGTTTGGGAGAACTTTTGACCCCTGCGCAACGGCTGGAATTGAATGCGCAGACGGACACTTATCTGACGGCATCGGTGCAGGTGATTCGAACTGCTGCGTCACTGAAACTGAGTGATGATCAGGAAGCACTGAAGAACCAGATTCAGGCTCTGATGGATCAGGCAAGGCGCGCGCGGAATTCCGATTTGGTTGAAGCCCGAAAACTCGCGGAGCGGTCCAAGACCCTTGCGGATGCACTCTCCCGCAGTTTTTGAACCCTGCGTTTGGTCCTAGCGCCACTCCAAATCAAACGTATAGCCTTCACTGCCGCCATCGCGGTCCTCAATGTGGACCACAGCTGAGCCGCCACGGTTTGGGCTGCGGAGTAACTTCTGCCGGCCGCGTCCATCAATCCCAGAGAAGCGGAAATCCCTGGGTGAGTCAGGCATCGGGGTGTTGCATTGGAAGCGGCGGAATCTAGCCTGCTGGCCGGATAGCGTCCGGAGGTAGGCAATATCTCTGCGGATTTCAACTTCGGCCTCGCCGTCTACTTCAACTTCTATGGTGCATTTTCCGTTACCACCGCCGCCACGAATTTCAGCTTGGCGTTCTTCCACCTGAGGACGACGTCCACCGAAATTACCGCTGCCCCGGTTATCACCGCTACCAAAAAATCCACCGCCCCCCTGCGAACCGGAATCGCCGCGCCATTCCAGATCGAAGGTGTAACCTTCGGCGCTGCGCCCGTTGTCGTCGATACGAATTACGGCTACGCCATTGCGGCTGGGATCGCGGACCAGCGACTGCCGCCCTCGCCCGTCGATTCCAGTGAAACGAAAATCAACAGGGTTGATGGGCATCGGTTGATTACAGACAAAGCGACGCCAATCGGCTTGACTGCCGGATAGAGGCCGCAGAATGGCAGTGTCGCCGCGAATTTCCACCTCAGCACCTCCAGCGATATTCACTTCAATTGTGCACTTGCCGTCACCACCGCCTCGGCGAATTTCAGCACGCCGGCTTTGGGTATTGCCACCGCCGTAAGGGCTACCAGAATCCACGCGTCCACCGTCGCGCCATTCAATATCGAAAGTATAGCCTTCGCTGCCGCGATCGGGATCGTCGATGCGGATCACTGCCGGACCGCGGCCAGGTTGCCGCAGAAGTGATTGACGACCGCGGCCGTCCACGCCTTTGAAACGGAAATCGGCTGGGTTGTTGGGCATGGGACGATTGCATTGAAACCTGCGCCATTGGGCGCGATTGCCATTAATTGTGCGAAGGTTAGCACCATTGGCCGAAACTTCAATTTCGGCGCTGCCGTCGACGATAACTTCAATGGTGCACTTGCCATCACCACCACCGCCACGGATATCGGCTTGCCGGAATTCGGGCGGGTAGTTTTGGGCGAAGGCACTGGTGAGAAATGCTAAGGGCAGTGTGAAGCGAAGCATGTTCCTAGGATATAAGTTCGTCATCACTGAGCAAGACGGCTGGCAATGGAATTTGGTTTCAAGGGTTGGAATTTGATTTATTCTTCCCAAAATAAACTCGCACGCTCACCAGCAGGAACAATCCGAAGAACATGTAAATAGCTGAGGCTGAACTAATGGATGCGCTCATTCCGAACTGCCCCGAAGCATAGGCGATGGCAACTGGCGCAGTGGCTCCGCCGAGCCAGCCGATGGAGTTCATGATGCCGGAGGCGCTGGACCTCCACTGCGGTTTCACTACATCGTAAAGCGATGCCCAAATGTTGGCGTCATACATTCCCTTGAAGAATCCAAAACAGACCATGGCTAGGATCAGCACTGGAACATCCAACGTCCAACCAGTTAGGAAGATGAATGGGGCTCCTAGAATCAGGCCCACTGCTTGAATCATCATACGACCGCCGGGGTAGTGGCGCGCGGCGCGATCAGCCAGATAGCCTGCCGTTAGCACTCCCAGCACCGAAGCCATTTGCTGATACAACGTGCCGCTCAAGCCAGCCAAAGACAGGCTCATGTGGAATTTGTTGAACAGGAACGAAGGCATCCAGGTTAGGAAAATCGATGCAACGAAATTGGCTCCCATGAAGGTGACAATCAGCACCGGCACCATGCGGCTTTGGAACACTCCGGCCAGCAACTCGCGGAGGCCGCCCTGCCCAATCAATGTTCCATGTCCTGGCACTAGTTCTGTTTGTTCGGATGCTCCCCGTGCTGGTTCTTTCAGAAAGCTCCACAGCACGACGGCCAATGCAATGCCCAACCATCCAAACAGGTAGAAGCTGGAACGCCAACCGTAGTGTTCGCCCATGTAGCCTGAAACCGCACCTCCCGCTATAGTTCCGGCATAGACGCTGGATTGATGCAAAGCCAGTGCGCGGGAGCGTGTGTCCTTGCCGTGGTAATCGGAAACCAGCGCCAGTGCGGCGGGAAAATAGAACGATTCGCCAAACCCTTCCAAAGCACGCACAATAACAAGGTGCCAGTAATTCTGCGCGAAGGCTGTGCACAAAGTGATGGCGCTCCAGAAAAGCAGACCGCCCAGGATCAGATTTTTGCGTGGATATTTATCACCGGTCCAACCGGCGAACGGGCCAGCGAAAGCGTAGACATACATGAATGCGGAACCGACGAAGCCCAGTTGAATGTCACTGAGTCCCATCTCTTTCTTGAGAAGCGGGAAGACGGAAAAGATGGCTTGGCGATCTGCATAGTTGAAGAAGCAGACAAACCATAGCATGCCGACAACAGCCCATTTATAGTTCAATTTCATTTTTGAGCAACCTAAGATCGTGGAAATAGCGGTCCGTTCATCATGGCCTTGGGACGGAGTTGCAGCTTACCATCCTTCACGAATGCGTCACCACGTTCCGCAAAATGGACCACCATTCGTTGACGCCAACGCTGAAGCTCAACCCCATTCTTTGCGCTCAAATCCTGTAACTCATGCGGGTCCTTATCCAGATTGAATAGCTGTTCGGCACCGTCCATCGCATGGAAAATGTACTTCCAATGTCCATCGGTCAGAGCGTTCCAATGATTCGAAGGGCTATAGCAGACGTCGTGTTCCAGGTCGATAAACTCGCGCCAACCCACACCGCCGTCACGCACTAAACCCAGCAAACTGCGTCCGTCAATCGGTTGCGATGGCTTCGTACCAGCGGCTTCCAGGAACGTCGGCAAAACGTCACGCAATTCCACGGGCTGATTCATGGTGATGCCGCGCTTCGCATTTAGTAAGCTTTCAGGCCAACGCATCATCATTGGGATGCGGGCGGACGGTTCATATGCGTACGACTTGCGCCACAAGTTATGGTCGCCTGTCATGTCGCCATGATCGGAAGTAAACAGAATCAGAGTGTCTTCCAGCAATCCGCGCTGTTCGAGCGTACGGAAGATGCGGCCGATTTGTTCATCCACCTGACTGATGCATCCGTAATATCCTTGACGCGAGCGGCGAATCTCTGCGGCGCTCAGCTTGCCATGCCAAATGTCTGTACGCTCACTATTGCGCGGCTCATACTTATCCGCCCATGTCCCAACCTTGGCTTCCGGCAGTTTGACGTTTTCATACATTTTCATGAAACGTTCCGGCGGATCGTAGGGGCTGTGCGGACGAATGAAAGAGACCTTCAGGAAAAACGGTTGTTGGCCGCCCCAAGTGTCCAGGAAATTGACAGCAGTGTCTCCCGTCCAGGTGGTGGCGTGAAGGCGTTCGGGAAGAGCGAAGGGTTTGGATGGATAATCGTTCCACCAAAGCCCCGTGGCGTGCGGGTCAAGCGAGGGCGCTTGGGAATAGAACCACGATTCATAATCGGACCGTTCCACAGGCCCTTTCTTTTCGGCAGCAGCAAGAGCCTGTGGACCATTGCCGCAAGGGCAATGTTCATCTAGAATCATGCGGTGATATCCATGGCCATTGCGCATGGGCGCAAAATGCTGCTTGCCTACGGTGATGGTGTAATAGCCGGCGTCACGCAAAGCGCGGGGCTTTTCCAGCGGGTAACTTTGGGCCATTGCGGTCATTCCCAGCATGCCGTGGTGCCAAGGGGAAAGGCCGGTGAGCAGAGCAGTTCGTGCCGGTGTGCAGGTTGGAGTGGATGAATATGCGCGCTTGAACAGCACCCCTTCGCGAGCGATGCGATCCATGTTCGGAGTTCGAATGATTGCGTTGCCGTCGGCCCCAACGCAATCTCCGCGCTGCTGATCAGTCATCAGGAATAGGATGTTGGGCTGGCTCTTCGGCTTAGGGGCTTGTGCCGGCAGGGCCGGTGCAAAGGCGGCTAGAGAAGTTGCGGATAAAAGGTCCCGGCGCTTCATGTGTAAATAGAATACAACAAGACATTAGCCCCCTTCGAATGGACAAAGGCTGTTGCATCAAACCAGGCCCCAAATCTAAATACGCTGATTTATGCAACTAGGTACTATGTAGTATGACCGCCGAAGCCATCAAAGAATTGATTGAACATCTTCCCCAAGAAGAGCAAGACGTCCTCGCCGATTGGATGGCGCAGCGGAACTTAAGCGCATGGGATGACCAGATCGAGCGCGATTTCTCGCCTGGCGAGGCAGGCATGCAATTGCTGGTGGAGCTTGATGCGAAAATCGATGTAGGCGATTTAACTTCATTCCGTGTGACTCGCCCTCGTGAGTGAAAAGAGGTCTACGACTAACTCCATTTTGGCAGCTCTACGCCGCACTGCCTAAAGAAATCCAAAAACTGGCGAGCAAACAGTTTGATTTTTTCTTGTTGAACCCGAATCATCCGTCCTTGGGTTTTAAGCGGAAAGGCGATGTTTATACGGCGGAGGTTGGCCGTTCCTATCGCGCGGTGGCTCGCAAAAGGGGCGACACTTACTACTGGTTTTGGATTGGATCGCACGAAGAATACAACAAGCTTATGAAGCGTGTGATGTAATTGGCTTTTGCCTAGAGAGTCGCCGGTTTTCCAAACCGGACAGATCACGCATTAATTCAACCAGCCATTTCACATACGAGCGACACTCTCTACCCCACTTGCGCTCAGTGTTTTCCTTTGATACTCTCGTTCTCAATTGAGGGAATACCATGAAAAACCTTATCCACTGCTGCTTGCTATTAGTGGTTTCTGCCTCCGCGCAGGAGTACCGGGCCACACTGCTTGGAACTGTAACGGATCCATCAGGCGCACCCATCCCCGGTGCAACTGTAAAAGCTGTCAAGGCTGATACCAATGTGCCGCGTGAGACCGTCACTAATATCGGGGGCTTCTATACCTTGATTGGTCTTGATCCCGCTGAATACACTGTGACTGTAACCGCCAATGGATTTAAAACGGTGATCAATTCCGGCATTGTCCTTCAAACTGCCCAAAAATTGAACTTGCCAGTCAAGCTTGAGGTGGGCCAGATGATGCAGGAAGTGACAGTGGTAGGGGAACAGGAATTGATCCAAACTACCACCGCTTCGCGCGGTCTTGTATTTGATCCAATCAAGATGCAGGAAATTCCGCTGAATGGGCGTCAGGCTTTCATGCTGATGCGTCTTTCCCCCGGCGTGATGTTTACGCAAAGAACGTTTGGCTCTTCAGGTTTCTCCGGTACCCGTGGATGGGACGTTAACGGCAGCTTTACGATGAATGGTGGCCGCACTGGAACCAATCAGTTTCTTCTGAATGGAGCGCCAATTTCTACTAACGGCACATTCAACGTTTCTCCAAATGTGGAAGCGGTGCAGGAAATGAAGGTGATGGTGAACACCTATGATTCGCAATACGGCCGCACTGGTGGCGGTACCGTAAGCACCACTCTTCGAGCGGGTACCAACAATTGGCACGGAACAATGTTTGATTTCTGGCGGAATCGCATTCTGGACGCCAACACCCGGCAAAACAACGCTGCGGGAGCCAAACGCGGATTCCGCAATCAACATCAATACGGCGGCATTCTTGGTGGCCCCATTCGCAAAGACAAAGACTTCGTCTTCTTTTCGTTTGAAGGCTGGCAGGAGCGCACACCATTCCCCTCAGTAACAACTGTTCCACCAAACGAAATCCGCAGCGGCAACTTTAACTTCAATCCCAGTGGCTTCAATCAGCCAATTCGGGTTTACGATCCTCTCACTTCGCAGGACTGCTCGCAGGCGGCGGTTGCGCCGCAATGCCGTGCAGGAGCCTTGTTTGTACGCTCGCCTTTCCCCGGCAATATTATCCCGGCCAGCAGACAGAGTCCTATTGGACGCGCCATCCTTTCTTATTACCCGTCTCCGAATTTCACGCCGCAGGCACTTGCTCAAAACTTCGTTCGGGGTGATAATCTTGGACGCTACCGCTACGAGCAACCCATGGTGCGCTACGACAAAATTCTGAACTCCAATAATCGCCTATATTTCTTGTTTACTTTCCAGGACGGTTCCGAATTCCGGAATTCAAATGGCTTTGATGCACCAGCCCAAAACGGCAACATGCCAGGCACCGTTCGGCGGGACATGAACTATGTCGCCAGCTACGACCTTACTTTGACGCCAACGCGGATCTTCCATTTCCAGGCAAGCTTCAATCGATTCAAAGAAAATTTCCCGGATGTTTCAGACTACAACTTCACTTACGACAAGATAGGCATTAAGTCTCTGCCAACGGTTGATACATTCCCAACAAAACTTACACCGCGCGTCAATATTAGTGGCTATACAAACCTCTTTGGAAACCAGTTTATTAATGAGTCCTCACGCCAGCAAGCCAATGCGCAAGCTAACGTCAGCGAACTTCGTGGTCGGCACTCGCTAAAATGGGGTGGCGAGTGGGCGATGCTGCTGCGACACAATAGAAGCGCTGGACGTGCTGGAGCGGAACTTAGCTTCGATAACATCTGGAGCCGCCAATACCGTGGTGTCCGCGTCGATACTCTGGATGGAAACGGAGTCGCCGACATATTGCTTGGGAACCTGAGTGGCGGCTTCATTAACTACAACGATACCTACTTCCGGCGTGAACCCTATGTGGCTGGATTCTTTCAAGATGATTGGAAAATCAACAACAAGGTGACGCTAAACCTGGGCCTCCGCTGGGACGTGCAGTTCCCCTTTATCGAAACCCACGACCGGGTAAACGGGGACTTCGATTATTCAACACCGCAAGCCTTTTCGGGCCAAGCAGTGAGCCGTTGGCAACAGCTTGCCGCAGCAACTCCGAATTACCCGGCGGCTCCTTCGTCCATCGTCGGAGGTTTAACCTTTGCAGGTGTCGGTGGACGCTCCCGCAAAATCTATGATTTCGATTGGAGTAACTGGCAGCCGCGCTTGGGCATTGCCTATAACTTCATGCCCAAGACCGTGCTTCGTGCCGGTATTGGCATCTTTCATCGCACTGCGACTCAGAACGGACTTACAAATGGTTTCTCCATCAACACTGATTATCAGACCTCAGTGGATGGAGGAAAAACTCCCCGGTCGGCTAGTTTGACTGGAGGTTACTCGCTGGAAGCTCCATTCCCCGATGGTGTCATTCGTCCGTTTGGAAACCAATTGGGCATTGCAACCAACCTTGGCAACGGCATTAGTTTCGACCCTCGACAACGGCTGATTCCACGCACCTTCCAATGGTCCTTTGCTCTGGAACGGGAGTTGCCTGGAAACATGGTGCTTGAGGCGTCTTATGTCGGCAGCACTACGGTAAAGGAACCCGTCGGTTTTCAGATTGGCGAAATGAATCAAGCCAACTGGGATGCCGCCCAAACCAACTCTGCTTTTTATCAGCAGGCTCTCGCCAATCCATGGTTCGGAATTCTTCCTGCAGCCTCCAGTTTTGGAACGGCCCCCACCATTCAGCGGCGCGACCTGCTTCGTCAAATTCCGCAGTTCGCCGGGGTCACCAACAACATTCAACCCTGGGGGCGCGTTTGGTATCACGGACTGCAGGTACGATTTGAAAAACGAGCTTTTGGCAGCCGCTCTTCCGCCGGAGCTTTAACTTGGGTCATGGGGTACACATGGTCCAAGCAAATGGAACGTTCCTGGTACGATGCCTTCAGTACCTCGTGGAGACCCAACTTTAGCCAAGTGACTGCCGACGACCGTTCCCACAACTTCACCTTTGCTGGTATTTGGGACTTGCCATTTGGCAAGGGCCGCCATTTCCTCCCCAATCTTTCGAAAGCGGGCCAGATGTTAGTAGGTGGTTGGACGGCAAATGCCAGCCTGATTTACCAATCTGGCGTTCCCCTCGCATCATGGCGAAGCTGGGAATTCCTTTGCGGCGATCCCCTGGCTCCACCGCGCACAGAAACAACATGGTTCTTTAATGACCGTTCTAGGACCAGCCAATGTTGGCGTCAATTGAGGCCTTTCGAATATACCGTGCTCCCTGCCCGCTTCCATTCGCTTCGCGGCCATACGGCTCCGCAATTGGATCTGATGCTATCCAAGAAGTTCGCAATTAATGAGCGCTGGTCTGGCGAATTCAGAGCAGAAGCATTTAATGCCACCAACACACCATTGCGTGGCGACCCGGTTTCAACCAACCCCACCGATGCCCAATTCGGAGTGTTGCCAGTTCAACAACTGAATTTTTCGAGGAATGTGCAGTTAGGAGTGCGGCTGCGGTTCTAATGAAGGCAGCCTGCTAAGGCCAATACTAAGCAAGTACTAAGGTTTTTAGCTGATTTGGGTAGGAAGCCACCCATGCTCTACTGAGGATGGATCTATGCCCGAACTGAAACGGAAACTCGTACCCCTTTTGGGAATCGCTTTTGTAGTCGCCATTTTGGCAACCGGAGTCTTCTATGGTTTGTTCGTTGGCGAGCTGAAAAGCGCTACTACGACCATTGCGAATCAAACCATTCTTGTCGCCAGCAAGGATCTTTCCCGTGGCAAACTGCTGGAAGCGGCTGACCTTAAAGTTTCCCGCTGGCAGGGTTCAGAACCGCTTAACGATGCGTTTACCCATGCCGAACAAATCATCGGTAAACCTTTACTTTCCAACGTCAGCCAAAACGAACCCATCACCGAATCAAAGATCTCCGCCAGCGCAAAGAATTTCTCACCGATGGTTCCCAAAGGGATGCGTGCCGTCTCTGTTCGCATTCAGGAATCGTCAGGGTTGATGCCTTTTCTGCGACCCGGTCACAAGGTGGATGTGCAAATGGTTTCCGCCAGCAACGCCTTACGGACCATTCTTGAAAACGTAGAAGTCTTGGCAGTAAGCAACCCCGCATCCAATGTGCCCGGTTCGCTTGTCAGTATTCTCAGTCTTCTAGTTACTCCAGCCGAAGCAGATCGCGTCGCTTTAGCAGATGCCACCGCCAAGTTGCGATTACTGCTGCGGAATCCTTTGGATAAAGATATCAATGGCCGTTCTGCGATTGAATTAAACCGCGTGCTTCAGGAGACCAATCTTCAGGGTGGTGCGGCAACACACTCTTCGGTACCCGCTGTGGTTGCTTCTTCCACACCAACATCGCAGGCTATACCAGCTCAACAAAGCCGTGTCGATTTTCAAGTGTCGGTGCTGGGGGCAAATGAACAGGGACTGGAACTGCTTTCGAGTAAACTGACTAAGCCAGCAACCCAAGGCCAACTTTCCGTGAGTGCCTTCCGACCCGGCAGTAGTTCGGATTCCATTCTCCGGCAGTTAACCGGTGCCAAGCAAATCGAACTTCTTACAAACAATTACTACGTTTCCACCAACGATCGTCAAATTTCCGCCCATCCAGGTAGTACCTGGAACCCTTCGCCAGGTGTATCCTACGGTCTGTTCCTTCACTTGCAGCCGACTGCAAACGGCAAATCTTTGCGTTTGCGTGTCCAGCCCGAAGTAATCCTCCCGCAAGGCCAGGAAATCGAAAGCCGCCGTGTTGTATCGGAGTTGAATTTCGACTCGCCGGAAAGTTTTGCTGTAACTGGCTGGACGGCAAAGAATCAAGTTCAAAATTTGCTGGAAAAATTGTTCAGTCAACAGTGGAAGAACAAAGACAATCGGGAACTGGTGATTGTTGTAACCCCACGATGGCAGCCAACTGCGCAAACCATATCACTCAGCCGCAAACCATAACACCATGACCGTTTTGCCCGCACTTCTCGTCTTTATCGGCGTATTTCTGGTTGTCAGTGTGGCAGTCGTAATTGCCGCCTACTGGCAGGATCGCGGCGTCGCCCCAGAGCCCGCTGCATCGGCCCTTCAAGGCGATTTACCGGTTCTATTAAGAGAAGAAGTGCTCAGCTCTATATCCTTTTGGGAAGGCCTCCTAAAGCATTTAGACGTTGTTGACTCTCTAAAGCATACGCTCACCGAATCAGGTTTAAAATTGTCAGTGGGTCGCGTCACCGCAACGATGATGCTCACCGGCATCATCCTGGCCGCTTTGGTCTCGGAACTCCCCTGGTTACCCCCCGGAATTTCGTTAGTGGCATTTGGAGCAGGCGCTTTCATTCCATATCTTTTCGTTCTCAATCAGCGACGTCGGCGATTTGAAAAGTTTGAACAGCAGTTTCCCGATGCGCTCGATTCCATGGCGCGGGCGTTGCGTGCTGGACATGCTTTTGCGGGTGCGCTTGAAATCCTTGCACAAGAAGCACCCCAGCCGTTGGCTACTGAAATTAAGCGCATAGTGGATGAATACAAATTAGGATCCAGTTGGAATATTGTTCTTACCGGCTTTGCTGATCGCATTCCTTTGCTTGAGATCCGTCTTTTCGTAGCTGCCGTCCTGTTGCAAAATCGCACTGGCGGCAAGCTGACCGAGGTGTTGGAACGGCTCGCCGAAACCATTCGCGATTCCATTTCCTTGCGCGGAGACGTGAAGGCGATTGCCGCTCATGGACGGCTTACCGGAACAGTGCTGACGATTTTGCCCATCGGCATTGCCATCACCATGTACAATTCCAGCCCGGGCTATTTGGAAATTTTGACGGTACACCCGCTTGGTCCTTCACTGATCGCCGGGGCCATATTATGCCTGGTTTTAGGCCACTTCACCATTAAGAGAATTGTGGCCATCAAGGTCTGAGCCAACCATGCACCTACCTCTCATTGCCGCTTTCTTCTTTTGCGTACTCACAGGGGTTGTTCTTGCTGGAGTTTGGATCACTTCCAGTCAACCCGCCGATGAATCTCCTTCCGATCGGAATACGGCCAAAGAACTGCTTCAAGAAACGGTCACCCGTGTTGGACAAGCCATCCCCAAAGAAGCTAAAAAGACCACACGGATTGAAAAACAATTGGAATATGCTGGGTTTCATCATCCCAATGCCATTAACACTTTCAACGGAATCAAAGCGACCTCAGCTTGCTTACTGGCCATTCTAGCCGCCGTGTATGGAATTGCATGTGGCCGGGGAACGGAAGCTGTGATCATGAGCGCGATTGCTTTCGCCGGAGTTGGATATCTTGTTCCTGAACCGATTCTGGAATGGATCGCCAGTCGCCGGGCAATCCGTCTCCGCTCCGGTCTGCCTCCTGCCCTGGATCTGCTGATCCTGAGTTTGGAGGCTGGTCAATCCATCGACTCCGCACTCATCGATTCAAGCCGCGAGCTGCGCAGCGGTTTCCCCGATATTGCTCAAGAGTTTTCTTGGATTCAAATGGAGATGAGCACCTCCATTGGCCGTGCCGAGGCATTCCGCAATCTTGGTCTTCGAAACAAGGAACCCGAGGTAAAGCGCTTCGCTCAAATTCTGCTCGATTGCGACCGCTTCGGAACCGGGCTTGCCGGCGCCCTCCGCACCCATGTCCGCTATTTGCGAATTCGAGTCCGCCAACAAGCCCGCGAAGCCGCCCGCAAAGTTGGAGTAAAGCTGGTATTCCCCGTGTTTTTCCTGATTTTTCCTTCCGTACTGCTGGTTACTTTGGGACCAGCGGTGCTCCAACTAACTACGCAGTTGGCCACGCTGCTGAAGGATTGAACCAGCCGCGATCTCAGCACCAATCGCCAGCGAAGCTGTTGCTCCAGGGCTGGGTGCATTCAGTACATGTAGCGCCCTATCCCCTTCCACAAACAGAAAATCCTGAACCAATTCACCAGATGGCGTTAGCGCTTGTGCCCGCACACCAGCCCCTCCCGGTGACAAATCCTCAGGTTGAATCGCCGGAACCAACCGCTGTAGTGACCCGCAAAACAATTTCTTACTCAGGGATCGTCGTATTTCCCACCAGCACATGGAAGGATACTGCGCCATAAACTTCCACAGCCCAGGGAACAGCAGGGCATCCAGCGCATCGCGCAAATTGAAGTCCGTCTTCTTGTACCCTTCCCGTTTCAAAGCCAAAACCGCGTTCGGCCCAGCTTCCACCCCACCATGGATCATTCGCGTAAAGTGCACCCCCAGAAACGGAAACTTGGGATCCGGCACCGGGTAGATCAGATGCTTCACCAACGACTGCCGCTCCGGCCGGATCATATAGTATTCGCCTCGAAACGGAACAATCCTTGCCTTGCGCTGCTCCCCCGCCATTTCACTAACGCGGTCACATTGCAGACCCGCGCAATTGATCAGGAAGCTGCCTGAAAAATCCCCAACAGGTGTTACGGCAGTCCAATTTTCCTGTTCCCTTCGAAGACTCTCCACCGCAGCCCCGGTGTGAACCTCCCCACCAAGCGCACGGATCTTTTCCACCAGCACTTCCACCACTCTCTTGTAATCGACGATGCCTTCCTCTGGAACCCGCACCGCTCGCAGCCCCACAACATTGGGCTCAATCTCGAGCATTTCCTGGGGACCCATTTTCTTCAGCCCAGTCAATCCGTTAGCCAAGCCCCGGTCATATAACTCATCCAGTCTTCCCAATTCGCTCTCATCGGTAGCCACAACCAGCTTCCCGCAAATATCGTGGGCGATGGAATTTTCCTGACAGAAACGAACCATTTCGCGGATGCCCGTCACCGCAAGCCGCGCCTTAATAGACCCTGGTTTATAGTAAAGCCCCGCATGCAGCACGCCGCTGTTGTGCCCCGTCTGGTGCGTACCTACGCTAACCTCTTTTTCAAGAACAATAGGACGAACTCCAGCCTGGGCCAGCTTATAAGCGGTGGCCAATCCAACAATGCCACCGCCTGCGATCAGTACATTCTTACTCACCATCTATCGAATGAACACCGTAACGGAGCGTGGGCTGGCAACCGGTCCTATTTGCAATGTGACAGGAACTTCCGGCCCCACAATATTCATTGGAACGCGGACATTCAATTGCAACAATCCCGCCACCAACCCAGGAGCCCCACCAGCATATTCCAGAGTCGCCACCTGATCACCAATGCGCACTTCAACCGGTTGTACCGGTCTGGGCAAAGGCACTGCGCTGGGCTTTCCATCAACACCAGCCGGATTTGTAGCACCTTCTCCAGTCGCAAACAGAACCACAATGGATCCGCGAGCAGCCGGATTACCAGCCGAATTCAGTGAGCCATTTTCGTTCAGGATCGCCCCTGGTCCTCGACCACTCGAGGCAGAAGTAAAAAACGCAGGCGACGCACTGGCAACTGCCAAATTCGTCAAAATGGTTAGCCGGCCTCCGCTATTCACTTGCACTTGAGTAACATTCCTACCGGCCACTGCATAGGGCACAATTGCTGCAATCTGCCCACTGCTAACATAAACCAACGGTGCCGCGCGCCCATCAAAAAGCACCTGCGTTGAAGCCAGTGTTGTGTCCACCAATCCTTGCGCATTCAAACGGGCAGTCGTCAGATTCTCCGGCCCAATTTGATATCCGAACAACGTCACAATCTCTCCAGGTGCAACAGCACCGGTAACAAAGCTGGCTCCATTCACCATGGAAATAACTCCCGGCTGCGCAAAGTTAGCCGTAACATTCATCGGTCCTGTCACTGTCACCACCAAGTTCGGATCGGTCCCGCTGGCGTCGCCACTCCAGCCCGTAAACACGAAACCCGCACGAGGCAACGCCGACAACCGGATCTCCGAACTGGCATCGTAGTATGCACCACTCGCACCTGAAACAATATTCGCCGACCCGCCAGCGCCGGCGGTAACATCCACTTGAAAACCAACATTGAAATTCGCTGTAATCGTTTGGCTTGATGCCGAGGCAATAACCGTTCGCGAAGCACCACCGCCAATTGTCCAACTATCAAAAGTACAACGAATCTTTCCGCCGTTTAGCGTTTGCACTGGTTTGTCGATTTTCAAAGTGTGGCTGGAACCAGGAGTCCAAACCAGTGCTCGTGGCGCTTTTCTCGCGGAATCATCCACGGTCACTTCCAGGGCAGTGGGTCTTGTCTCAATCCTCGTCACTGGTGACCGTGAAAATTGTGCGCGATAACTATACGCATTCGTCGAAAGAACTCCAATCAGTGGATTCGGAGCATCACCAAAAACAGGAAACAATCCAAACCCAGTCCAATCGATTTGCCCAAACCCTGCATCGGGTACAGCTTGAATGGCATAAGATCCTCCCACTGCGTAAAAACCATCCGGAGATTCAGGAGTTACAAAAACCTTTCCCCCAGCCGCTGCCGTAAAAGCATCTTTAATTTGCGCACTGAAATGTGCTGTATAAACGGTCACATCTTTCGATATTCGAATCGTATGCGTTTGCGCGCCAAAGTCGCTCCACCGCGCAAATTGATTTCGACCAGTCACGGTCCCCACCGTTTCAGCCGCCAATATGTGCGTAGATCCCTCCGCCCAATTGAACGTTATCGGCGTGGTGACCTTCACTCCATCCACAATCAATTCCTGGCCATCTGGATTGCTGGCGATCACACAGCATTGCACCGTTTTTCCATATATACGCAGCACCGTGTCAATGTCGCTTGGCGATAAGCCCACTCGTTGCCCGATTGGAATCCCAGCCGGAATCGTTTCAATTGCCGCCAACGCACCAACCGCAAAGCCGCGGACACTGTAATGCATAATCGAATCGTAAGGGTAAGGGCCAACATCCACACCTCTGGTGAATTGCTGGGAAAATTGGCTCCACTCTAAACTGTCAATATTTTCCAGAAGCACTCGAACATTGCCGTCCCGATCCTGCCTTGATTGCGTATGCCAGAATCCTACAGCATGCCCGATTTCATGGATCACCGAACCCTGCGAACAACCATTGTCAGAAATATTGATGATCTGTTGTCCACCCACCATCCCCAAGCTGGAATTGCAGGTTGAGATGCTGTTGTTCTGCCGGAACCTCACGTAGTTGACTTCCGTAGTGCGTGGAATCAACCGAATGCTGGTCTTTTCATTCCAATGCGTCACCGCCTGATCAATGCGGCTTTGATTGGGAACATTGTCATCCACGATAAACGGAACCACACCGCCAGGCCAACGGGAACTGGTAAATGGCAGAACAGCAGAGGCACGCACTGGTACTTTGGCGCTGATTGCTTGCGGTTCCAAATCGGAGAAACGGCCCAGAACTATGTCGCCTTCCACCACGAAATCGCCGTCCATCACCTGACCACGTACCTGCCTGCCTTCCCATTCAGCGGTCCGCCATTCGGGTTGCTGTGCGTAGGTCAAGCTCATGAATAAAACTGCTAAGAAAAGTTTCGTCATCATCGTTCCTGTTGAAACATACTAATTGCTGCAATTCCCGCAGCGCCTGCCTGCTTGCACTGCAAAGCGTTTCCTTCATCCACACCGCCTAGCGCCAACACAGGAATCCTTACTTCCTTACAAACCCGTTGCAGCGCATGAAGTCCCGCCAGGGAGCCCTTTTCCGGACCGTATCCCTGCTTTGAAACACTCGTAAACACTGGACTGAAGAACACGTAACTGGCACCTTCTTGTTCAGCTCGCAATGCTTCCTCCAGCGAATGCGTGGAAACCCCAATCAAGAAAGGCGTCGGAGCGATTTGGCGAACACGTTGCACCGGCATCGAATCGGATGGCAGGTGCACCCCATGCGCTCCACAAGCAAGTGCCACATCCAACCTGGAATTTACAATCACTTTTGTTCGCGCAGGTTCAGTCAATGCCATAACCCGCTTTGTCAGCTGCACCAAATCAAAGGTCGTCATCTGCTTTTCCCGCAACTGAATCCACTCAACTCCATCCGCAATGGCCTGCGCCACCCAATGCAGCAAAGGCTCAACGCCACCCGCTGATTGGCTATCGGTGATGTAGCAGCGAATCACAATACTTCGTAGTAGCACTCGCCCGCGCAAGACCTGCACAGCGTTCGGCCTTCCATAATCACTTCGCGTTTAAAGTTGATGCCTTCACCGCACTTGTCGCAACTAACCCGAGGACCCTTGAATCCGGGCATCTCCTCCGGCGGCAGCGTCACCCGCACCCAGGCATGCTCAAACATTTCCTCCACCGGCAACTCACGGTAGGCTTTCATTTGCTGCTGATTCTTATCCTCGATTTCCGGATACACTTCCTTCGCTCGTTGCTTCGAAGATTCCTTGGCCACCACCCTCACAGCCCGGCCGCTTTGCAAGTCACAAAACGTCACCGCAACTTTCCCAAAATCGCGGAATTTCAGCGCGCGCTTGCCCATGCGGCAGCCGGTTACAACCGTCACGGCATCCGTTGCGCAGCGGTCAATTTCAACAAAGCTCACCAGCCGTTTGCGGTCTTGCCCATGCGGATCGTCAATGCCAAGCAGTTCTAAACCATGAATGGCAAGTCGCAGACCCAACACTTGCCCGGCACACATATGACCATGCGCAGCCTTGGCTAATTCTTCGTACTCCTGAAACTGTTTTAACGGCATGCTCTTCTTTAGCTTAGTACATCAGCTAATTCGGCTAATTTTTTAAGTCCATTGACCATATATCGGAAGCAAATTCACCCAGGACCAACACTATCTGATCCTGCGCAACGGCGATTGGGTTTACGACGGCAACGGATAATTCCTGTCCCTCAAAACGAAAGAACACAGTTGGCACCCCATTCGGCGACTTCGTATTTGGGTTCAGCGGTTGACGAAACAATTCAGCCGTTTGTCTTCCCGCAATGCTGTTAACGAAGTACAAAGTATTTCCATCGGGCGACCATGTGGGGAAACTTGCCGGGTCAGCAACCTTCACCCATTCCTTTTCTACTATTGGTTGGGTGCCATGAAACGGTGCTAAGTAAAGCGGGCCATATGGTGACCGGCCTTCCCTAAATGCAAGCCAATGCCCATCTCTGGAAAGCCGCGGCTGGCTAAAGGTCTTATCCTGCATCTGAAGAATGACCGAACGTTTTCCGGTGCTTACTTCAAGGAGGGAGACCCTACCGTTTCCTATCATATTCCATAGCAGTAGATAGCGGCCATCTGGAGTCCAACCCCTAATTCGATCACCCCCTTCGGCAATCAATTTGGGCGATCCTCCTTCGGTATTCATCAAAACAGTTCCCTGTCTCGAGGGAAAAGTAGTTTGGGAAATATTATTGACCAGCGCCGCAACCTGCTTGCCGCCGGGGCTGAACATTACATGCGAATAATCATCGCCAGCCTGGGTTCCTTGCGCCAACAACCGGTCTTTTCCAGTGCGAAGATCTTTGACTCGAATCGATTGAGGGCCGTTACCACGGGAAGCGTAGACCAATGTTGAGCCGTCTGGGGTAATGTCGGGATGCAATTCATTCGCTCGGTCGTCTGAAAGTCGTCTCAAAGATCCATGAACTTTCCCAGAGTTAAGATCACAAGGAAGACTCCAAATCGATTCTATTGTTCTACTGTCCGTATATACTAACTTCCCGGCGACGGCGTCTGCGTCAACGAAAGCGGTGGTGTTCCCCTGCGTAACGGGAGTGGGGATTGCGGAGCCCGCCTCACTCAATGGAATCCGCCAAATGTTAGATGAATCTCCATATTTCGCGCTGAATAGTAAGTCTTCGTTGGGGAGCCACCGAATTATGCGGGTCCACCATTTGCTATGAAGCATACTCCGCTTGCGCAGGTTGCTATATAAATCGATCTGTTGTTGGTTATTGCTATCCACTGAAGCGGAAATTACTTCCCGATTTGCAAAAATCAGTTTTGACCCATCGGGCGACCAAGTTGAGATGTTCGGAATGTCTATTGGAGATACGGCAATGGCGTGGCCGGTTGGAAGGGAATCCACAAATAATTGGCCGTTCATTTGATAAGCAATCCGCTTTCCGTTTGGGGAAGGCTTCGGCGCATCACCTCCGGCGATCACCAATTTTGCTTCCCCTCCCAGCGCGGAGACTTCGTATATTCCAGCAGGCTCTCGAAATGATGAGAAATAGATTCTGGTGCCATCGGCTGAGAAAGCGGGACGGCCGTCGAACGCTGGATCGTTGGTCACTCGGATAGGCGGCGAACCGTTGGCTTGCTGCACATAAATGTCTCGATTTCCGTCCCCTAACGCGGAGGAGAATGCGACCAGCTTTCCGTCTGGAGAAAGCGCTGGGGTGAACGATCGACCATTGCGTGTTAATAGGATAGGCGGGCTGGGCAACACCGTAGCCGGAGCGCGCATCATAGCCCAAACAAGCATGCCGACGGCGAGCGCCGCAGGAATCGTCGCCCACCATAACTTGCTGCTCTTGGTTGGAGCAGTGGCGTCCTGTTCCATCGCCCACCGCAGGTTACGCTTCAAATCTACTGCCGTTTGAAACCGCAGATCGGGATCCTTGGCCAGGCAAGTCCGCAGCACGCGATTCAGGGCAGCGCTTATGTCCAACGGAGCGGGCTCACGCCCAATCACCGACGCTATCAGCCCTGCCGCAGACTTCTCGTCAAATGCCCGCCTGCCGGACAGCATTTCGTATAACACACAACCGAACGAAAACAGATCGCTGCGCGCATCGGCTGGCTTGCCTTGCAATTGTTCGGGTGCCATGTATTGCAGTGTCCCGGAGAGTTGTCCTTCAACTGAGACGTCGGCTACCAACGTGGCATCCGTTGGCTTCAACACTGGCGCGGATTGCTTGGCCAAGCCGAAGTCCAACAGCTTGATGCCTTGCTTGGTAACCAGTATGTTCGCCGGTTTTAAGTCCCGATGCGTGATACCTTTTTTGTGCGCTGCATCCAAGGCGTCCAAAATCTGTGAGCCGTATTCCACTGCCTTGTCCGCAGTCATGGGCCCGCCCAGCGGACTGCCCTCCACGTATTCCATCACCAGGTAGTCCGGGCCAACATCGTAGATTTGGCAAATGTGCGGATGGTTCAGCGCGGCTACTGCGCGGGCTTCTCGTCCAAACCTCTCATTGAACTCGCTCTTGGAAACTTTAATGGCGACCGTGCGATTCAGACGTGGGTCGCGCGCCTGCCACACTTCCCCCATGCCACCTTCGCCGATGGGACCAAGGATTTCATACGGACCAAGCTTAGAGCCAGGCTTTAACACGGGGGGCATTGGATCTGATTAGCTTATCGCAATCGCGACGTAAGTTATACTGCATTCGAAATGGCAGCCGTGGAAGAACTCACGCTCAATTATTTCCGTTCGGCGCATTACGGGCACCGGTGGCCCGCGCGGCGGCAAGATCTTTAGCCCGGGGCTCTTCGGCTCAATCGTCCCGTGATTCTAACTTCAGGCGACAGTTGGCAACTTTGCGCGGACTGGCTTTTTGAACCTGTGATCGTTGAACAAGAGTCGCGCGCAAGCTTCGCGTACCCGGTCTCACGGCCAATGCCTTTTTAGGCTACATCAAGCCAACGGTCCCGCTCACCTGACGCCCGTTGTCGGGCCAATCTGCAACGCAGTGCCTCTTGGGATGTCGACTCCCTACCTGGCTCCCATGACGTCCTGGAGCTTCGCCGTGTCGACGTACTGCTGGAACCTGGTCACCTTGCCGCCTTTAACATCCCAGACGTGGCAGACCTGCGTGTCCATGCTCTTCCCGGTCGCTTTGTACGTTCCGCTGTAGCGAGCTTCAACGATGACGCTGTCGCCAGCCCCGTGGAAAGACTTCGGATGGACAGAGAAGCCGTCCCAATCCCCGCCAAGTTTCATGAACAGATTGTTCAGTACGGCGTCCGGTCCTACCCATGCCAAGCCGCTAGGAATGTAGGGGTTGCTCTCCGCTTCATACCAGTGGATGTCCGGGCTCATTGACCCAAGAACGGTCGGAATATCTCCGCTTCCAAACGCATCGTAGAGATTCTTCAGAAGGCTTACATTGTCCATGCTCTCTCCTCGGATTTGAATTGCCGTCAAAGTGTTATGCGGCGGTGCAATTCAGATACACCGCACATTGCCCTCACGCCAACCGCCCTCGGCGGACGTCGATCATCTGGCTAACTCTTGTTTAAGCTGACCAACAATCGTGTTTTCAGCCGCTTTTTAGTATATTCCAGAAAACGGCCTTCTGTTTTAGGCCGACCTCCCCGTCGGCCTAGTCCTTCCCTCGCTGGCAGAGATGGGGTAGTTGACGGAAAACGCGCTACTCGCGGATGCTCCTTTCTTTCCGTATTGTCGGCAATCCGGAAGTTATCCTGGTTCCGGTGCCTTCCGAAGGCAATTCTAAGCATAGATTCCCGATTGCCCGTGATGCAGGACCTAACCATTCCGCGATCCCGGCGGGGGTAGAATCTTTTGACACTGCATGCCACCTACTCCTCGAACCAAACTTGGATCCTACAAAGTCCACGCGCCGATTGGCACGCAAGCTCGAATCGCCGGGAGTCCTAAGGACGCTGAAAGTCGAGCGGGACTTCTGGGCTCATCAGTGATGCCCCACCATCTGCAACGATAGTTTGTCCAGTGATCCATCCGGCGTCATCGCTGCACAGTGCGGCCACCGCACCGCCGATGTCAGCCGGAGTGCCTGGGCGCCCCATCGGCGTCCACCCCCCTCGCAACCAAGCGAGCATGGCTTCTGAAGCCTCTGTGGGAAGACGATTGACGATGCTGTCGTCGGTGATGCCCGCACATACGGCATTCACAGTGATGCCTCGTGGCGCTAAGGCGACGGCAAAATAGCGGCACATTGCTTCTAATGCGGCCTTGTTGGTGCCCATCGCGAAATAAGGAAGGAACCCGCCAAGATGGCTCCCTGGCCAATAGCTTATGGCGATGATGCGGCCACCATCCCGTAAATGGGAAGCTGCCTCGCGTGCACCAACCAGGAATGCGCGCGCCTGACAGTGGAATGCGTCATCCCACTGCGGCAAGGTGACTTGCAGAGGTGGGCTCATAAACGACAGCAAGTCGCCAAGGGCGTTGTTCACAAAGATATCAAGTGCGCCGAATTTCTCACCTACTTGGCTAACCATGGTCGCGAGCGCATCCGGATTAGAAACGTCTGCTTGCACTAAGAACCCCTCGGCACCAAGTTCGCGGATCTTAGCCAGGGTTTCGCGAGCAGCAGTTTCGTCCTTCAGATAGTTAACCGCGACTGAAGCGCCTCGTTCGGCCAATTTGAGTGCAATCCCGCGACCGATCCCGCGTGACCCTCCGGTGACGAGCGCGAACTTGCCTCTCGATGTCTTACCCTCATAGGCCTGCGAGTCTTTCATGGATTCTCCTAATCAACATTTCTCACCCCGGTCCTGGAACCAGACATCAGGGGGACAGGGGCAAATGAAGCATACCACGCGTACACGATACCAGCGGCGCTTTTTTGAGAGTCAAAAGAAATAGACATCCTCCCGTCGTGCAGTTTGGTCCAATCGTTATGCTGAGTGTAGGTTTTGCTCGCGCACAAAGTTGAAAGAAGATCAGTTAATTTTTGCCGGGCCGAATTGTTGTTCGAAATTGCTCAGAATCAATGCTCTTAAAACTGAAGCTTCAAACCCAAATGAATGTAGCGTGGAAAACCGTTCACTCCGGAAATCCTTCCGAACAGCGTATTCGTTGGATCGGTTACAGGCGCTACTAGATTTGTGTGGTTCATGGCGTTCAACGCCTCAGCTCTAAATTGCAAGTTCACCCGTTCGGTTATGGTGAAGTTCTTCACCGCCGACAAGTCCCACACTTCCAATCCAGGTGCCCGGACTCCAGAAAATCGAGTACTCAACGTGCGCAAGTTCGAACCAAGCTGCTCAGCCGCATTGCGGTTGAACGCTGCTGTGTTGAACCAGCGATCCAAGGTCCGTTCTGAAGAGGAGAGCGGAACCGATGAAATAGGCTGAGTCAAAATGGAATTTCCAAAGGCCAACGGCGCGCCTGAATTCGCCTGCCATACGACTTGTAACTGCCATCCCGCAGCCAACTGTTTCATTACCGGGTTAGGAGTGCCGAACCGCTTTCCAGGTCCAAAAGGCAATTCGTAAATCCCGCTCAACGCAATCCGGTGTGCACGATCCAAATCGGAGATCACCTTTTCAGGCACGGGGTCGCCAGCATTCAATCGGGTGATGGCCTCCATCATCTTCGACCATGTGTAGTTCACCTGAAACGTGTATCCCGCACTGAAACGGTGTTCGGCAGTAGTCTGCAAGGAATGATACCAGGAGTAGCCTTGTGGCTCCGATCGAGTCACGCTGGCGAACTGTGGATACGCACGCAGCAATTGACTGCGTGCAACCGCATTGCCCGCCAAGTTAGTGCCCGGCAACAGCGGGAAGAATGGGTTGGGCACCTGCGCGCTCAAGGTATTGATGGTCTGCACATCACGCGATGGCAATGTGGAAAGATAACGATTCGGTAGCGCATTGTAATCCCGATTCACACCTAACTTGGAGCCGCGATTCCCAATGTAACTGACGTCAATAAAATATCCCTTGGGCAACTGCCGCTGCACGCCAAAGCTCCATCGCTGCATGTATGGATTCACCGATTGGTCACGGAAGAAAGTAACGCCGCGCCCAACATCCGTGGAAAGACCAAGGGACGAACCAGGAGGCTGTGCCCAACCACCGGGAAACGGATTTGCCAGCGAACTGATGTAAGTAAGCCCGTTGTCATTCGAAGGATTCAAGGTAGTAGCAATGGAATACCCATTCTGCAAAACACCAGTTCGATCCGAGCCAAGCGGTACAAAGAAAATTCCGTAGCCTGCACGAATCACCGTGTCCTTCATCGCCGTCCATGCCAGGCCGATGCGCGGCGAGAAGTTATTGCGGTCCATCTTCCATAACTGGCGCGGCTGATTGTTTACCCCAGCGAAAGTAAGGCCGCCATTCACAGAAAATTGATTTACAGGCAGATCAGGCAGTGGATTCTTTGCATAGTTCGCAATCGCCGTTGCGGCAATCGGGTTCGCCGTTGTGAAATCGAATCCACGAACGCTGCGGTTGTAACGTTCCGTCAAAGGCGAATCAAAATCGTAACGAATGCCCAAATTAAGCGTCAGGTTTTTACGAATGCGCCAATCATCCTGCAAATAAAATGCTGTGCTTTTCGATTGCTGAGCAATCGATGCATTCGAACTAATCTGGCCACCGGACGGAAGCCCCAGCAGAAACGACGCCAACCCTTGGCCTATCGGAGCACTCGGCGAGTTGTCAAGAGGTCCGCCCGTCCAGCGATTGTTGAAAGTTTCTTGTGGAACCAGGTTTGAAAAATCGTAACTATTTTCGCGATAGACGCGGAACTCTCCACCAAACTTCACAGAGTGGTTTCCACGGTTCCAGGAGAGGTCGTCCGTTAGTGTCCCATAGTTGGAAAATGCGCGAGAAAAATTGGCGGTGCCCAGTGCTTGGTAACCGGCAATATTCAGATTAGGAAATGTGCGCGAATTGGCTGAAATGGCATTCACCAACTGCGGTGCAAAGCCGATCTTAGCCAAGTCAAAGCCCTGAGCCAGCGGATAAAAACTCTGTTCAAAGCGAGTGAACCCCACGCGGAAATCGTTCAACAAGGAAGGAGTAATAACGTAAATATCATCCAGTACTGCACCGTAGTTTTTGCGATAACGATCATTCCCTAAAGCCTCGTTAGGAAACAGGCGACCGGAAGTGAACTGGTTGTACCACTGATTGTAGCGGCCAAACACCCGGTGCTTTTCATTGAAGTTGTGGTCAATTTTTGTAGTGTATGATTTATAGTAATTCCACGAAGACTGTAAAAACTGGAAGTTCTGCCGCCCATCGGCGGTTCCTTGATTGTTGGGTAGCGGCCAGTAATCAAGCAGCCCCAGTGCAGTCTTATCTAACCTTGATGGAGGAACTATGTTTCCTGCGAATGGAAGTCTTTGAAAACGGCCGCCCGGGGCTGCTGTAGTAGTATTCGGATCGTAAATCTGATAGGTTGCCCCAAGCGGCAACAGTGAGGAGAAATCGCCTCCTCGCTGGGCCACTGTAGGAACTGTGTAGAAGGGTGTCCCCCGTTCCACGCCAGGCCGAGTCAAGCCTTCAAAAGAAAAAATCCAAAAAGTTTTATTGCGACCATCGTAAACTTTGGGCAGCATCACGGGGCCTGAAAAAGTTGCCCCAAAACGGTTCAACACATTCAACGGATTCGTGGTCTTAATTTTTTGCGCTGTTACCGGTCCGGTTGCCGCGTTATAAAGTGTCTGCCGCTGGAAAAGATCCAAGCCCTGCATATGCTGATTGTTGTGGAAGAAGTACAACGTGGAGTGCATCTTGTTAGTGCCGGAACGCAGCACAACGTTAATATTGCCACCCGGAGCACGCCCAATACTGGCATCGTAGCTTGTGGTTTGCACTTTGAATTCTGCAATCAATTCTGCAGGCGGAGCGTAAGCGGCGTTTGTTCCCCACATGGCCGGCGTGCCATCCACGCTGAATTCAATGTTGCCACCGCGAACACCGTTGGATGACAAAGCCGACAACACTTCCGTTGCAGGGCCAAGGCTGGGATGATTCGCGGCAGCCAAGCTGACAATGCCAGGGGCCAGACGGGCAAGCGAAAGCGCATTGCCTCCGGGCAGTGGCAGGTCCAAAATTCGCTTGCTATCAACCACACGACCCACGCTTGCCGTAGCTGTTTCCAGTTGAGATGTCTGGCTGGTTACCGTTACAGATTCCGTGATGTTCCCCACTTGCAAAATAATATCGACGGCAATGCGGCTGGCAACGCTCACTTCAACAGCAGGGCGGCTGAAAGACTTGAAGCCATTTGCTGTGGCGTTCACATCATAGATGCCAGGCTGCAGATAAAGAATATCGTAGGTGCCGGATTCGTTGGTTGTGGTTGTAAGTTTTACGCCAGTGTCACGCTTGGTGGCAGTGACTTCGGTATTGGGCACGGTGGCCCCAGTAGGGTCAAAGACTCGCCCCGTAATGCGACCCCGCGGGTCCTGCGCGCAAAGTACGCTAACAGTTAAAACCAGAAGTATAATGCGAGAAATCATAAGTATTCTCAGCTTAGAACATTATTGTTATGGAAGCATCTGAGGTGCTGCACTCTGAATGATTTTGGAAGTCCAATCGGCGTGCGGCAAGCCACAAATCGAAAGTGCCCTCAACTCTCGATCCATGTTATGTTCCACCCGGCGCACCGTGCCGACAGAATCGTCCAGGCCAACGCTGCCGGAGTTCAGAATTAGCTTTTCAGGAATTTTCGAATCTTCAATGCATCGAATAAATGGGCGGTGAATGTGCCATAGACGATCACTGGTTGCGTCTGTACATTGCGGCGCTGGAGCTTGCCCAGCAGAGTCTATCTTCACTCAATGCCTCACGTGCCGCCTCCACCATTTCCCGAACGGCAATGCTACCAGCGTGTCAGGTGCAAAGAGCATTTCATCCGTATTGCCGACGATCTCAATAGGACTTGAACCGCTGTTCGCAAGGTCTCCGCCATGCAAAATGAGGTCCGGAGATGTTTGCCGCAAATCGGCCGGGACCGCTTCGAATGTGGTTAAGTTTCCGTGGATATCGGACACGATTGCAATGCGCATATCAGGAGCTCAGCCCACCGCAAAAGCACGAACAATTCCCCAAAGGCGAATAGCGATCCAAATATGGTTTTGTTGTGACGCGCCAACCATAGCGGCAGGTAGATATCGAAGTTGGCCTCACGCTCCGTTGTGTATCGCGCCGCCAGATCAGTTAGCGGACACCGGCCTCGATTCAAGGCCAGAACGACGCACTCCAGCAGGACGAAACCAGTTAGGGCCGCCGCCACTCGAAACTGTCCCATGGCACCAACGATTGGAATCGCCACAATGCATCCAACAAAGAAGATCCAAACCGCCGTGTGTAGGAGCTTTATCCGGATTAGTGCAGCGGGTGGACGTTTCATGCTGTTACAAAACTCGCAAAACCTGGCTGGGAAATTCAATCACCCAATTGTCCCGATCCTTTTTCGCCAGGTATTCCGATTGACTCATTTCCACCGATACACCTTCGAAATCCAGACGCACACCGTCTGACGTATTTACAACCCGGAGCAACGGGGAAGCTACTTGATTCGCTGCTAATTTTCCTTGCCGGTTCAAAACCTTCAAATCTGCGGGGCGAACACACAATGTTACTTTGTCACCTAGAAAATGTCCCGGGAAATAAGGGCCCTCAATGGGAGCCCCGTTCCAATGAACCTTGCTCCAATTGCGTCCCGGATCCAGTGCCAGAATTTCCACGGAAAGCAAATTGAAAATGCCCAGCATTCGCGCCACTTCGACATTGACGGGAGTCTCCACAATTGCCCGTGCATCTCCGCTTTGAACTATCTGTCCAGCTCGATAAATCAATACTTGATCGGCAAGTTCAAGGCATTCGGAAAGGTCGTGAGTCACCAGGATCATGGGTGCATCATATTCGGCTCGGACTTCACGGAGCACGTTGTACAATTCACGGCGCAGTGGGGCATCGAGGCCACGGGAAGGTTCGTCCAGCAGCAGCACTCCTGGTTCAGCAACCAGGGAGCGGGCGATGGATCCGCGTTGTTTTTGGCCGCCTGATAATTGGTTCGGCTTCCGACCCCCAACGTCACCCAGCCCGAAACGGTCAAGCGCTTCGTTGACTCGCTTGTGTCTTTCCAGACGTGGCAAATGTGCGGCGGCGAAATAGATATTCTCGCGCAGCGTCATGTGTGGGAATAACGCATAGTTCTGGAACACGTAACCACAGCCTCGTTCGCGCGGAGGCAAATTCACTTTCGCTTCGGCGTCGAACAAAATCCGATCGTCAAGCAGAATTCGGCCTTCATCGGCGTGGCTAAAACCAGCGATTGCGTCGAGAGTTAAAGTCTTGCCGGCACCGCTTGGTCCGAACAAAACTGTGACGCCACGGCCGACTCGCAAGTGCACGTCGAGGGTGAAACCACTCGATTCCTGACTGGTGAGGAATCGCTTCCTGATGCGCGCTTCCATCATGAGGTTGCAGGCCGTGAGTTGAGTCGTTCCGCAATCCAGACAATCACCAGCGCGAGTAGCGAAACGGCTAGCACCAAGGTTCGAGCAGTGGCTCCGTCGTCAGCTTCAACAGCATCATAGATCGCCACAGCAACGGTTTGAGTGCGGCCGGGAATATTTCCGGCTACCATTAACGTAACTCCAAAATCACCTAGAGCGCGGGCAAATGCCAGCGTCACTGCGGCCATCACCGGAAGACGGGCAAGAGGCAAACTGACTTGTAAGAACACCTTCCATTCCGGAGCTCCCAAGCTGCGGGCGGCCCGTTCGTAACTATGATCCACGGCTTCCAGTGCGGCTCGTGAGGTCTTCACCAACAAAGGCATGGAATGCAGAATGGCGGCCACCACCGCGCCTTGCCATGTGAAGACAAGCGGGCTTCCGGTAATGCGTTCATAGATGCCCCCGAACATACTATTGCGACCAATGGCGATCAGCAAGTAATAGCCAAGCACTGTTGGAGGAAGTACCAGAGGCAGAGTAACCATGGCATCCAGTAAACCCTTGCCACGAAAGTTCCCTTGAGCCAACCACCAAGCTAGAGCTAATCCAAGCACGGTGGAAATAATTGTGGCAAGCAGCGCCACTTTCAAACTTAGCCATAACGGAAACCAATCCATAGAAACCCTATAATGCCAAGATATGCATCTCAACGGCAAAGTGGTAATTGTAACCGGAGCAGCTTCGGGATTAGGAGCGGCTACGGCACGCATGGTGGCAGCAGCAGGAGGCACTCCAATTCTGCTGGATCTGAATGCCGTGTTGGGCGAATCTTTAGCGAGTGAACTCGGAGGACGATTCTTCAAAGTGGACGTAACTTCGCCGACAGAAGTGGAAGCGGCGGTGGGCAGTGCGGGCGCGATTCATGGGGCGGTAAATTGCGCAGGCATTGGATCGGCGGCGCGGGTGATCTCAAAAGAAGGTCCGGCGGATTTGGCATTGTTTGAGCGAGTGATCCGCATTAACCTGATTGGCACTTACAATGTGATTCGACTGGCGGCCTGGGCTATGTCGAAAAATGAACCCAACGAAGAAGGGGAACGTGGCGTCATCATTAATACTGCCTCCATTGCAGCCTTCGACGGGCAAATCGGCCAGAGTGCCTATTCCGCGTCGAAGGCCGGGATTGCCGGGATGACGTTGCCCATTGCTCGCGATCTTTCACGGCTGGGAATTCGCGTGGTTACCATTGCACCTGGTTTGTTTGATACGCCATTGCTTGCAGGCCTTCCGGAATCTGCCCGATTGGCACTTGGTGAAACAGCACCATTTCCCGCAAGGTTAGGGCAGCCTCGCGAGTATGCGCAATTGGTTCAGCAGGTTTTTGAAAATGTAATGTTGAATGGGGAAGTGATTCGACTGGATGGAGCGTTGCGCATGGCACCAAAGTAGGTCGCAGGAACTTATGGTGAGCGTGGGGTGTCCAACCTGACATGGCAATGACTACTTCGCGAAACGCAGCCCAGATCAATGTTACTCCGC
Organism: Bryobacterales bacterium; assembly: GCA_043745195.1. Lineage (GTDB taxonomy): Bacteria > Acidobacteriota > Terriglobia > Bryobacterales > Bryobacteraceae > JANXSF01. The sequence goes on from JAYTTF010000045.1 coordinate 68,547, forward strand.
TGATTGATGTGCTTCTTGTTCTCCTGATAATCTTCATGGTGATCACGCCAACGCAATCGCTTGGTTTGGTTGCGGTTGTACCGCAGCCTGCATTAGATCAGGATCGGCGGGAACCAGTTCCTTCCACAATCGTATTGGCGATTGATCAATATGAAAAGCTGACCCTGAATTCGCAACCAGTAATGCGGGAAGAACTCCCAGGGCGGTTGCGCGAAATCTATGCCAGGCGGGCGTTGAAAGTAATTTTCTTGAAAGGTGCCAATGAAATCGAGTTTGCCCATATAGCGAATTTGATTGATGTTGCGAAGGGTTCGGGGATTGACCACGTAGCTTTGTTGACGAACTGACTTATTTAGGGCGAATTCAAGATCTTGACCACTTAGTACCAGTTTTCGCATTTAGTACCACACAGTCAATTTACGTCTTGATTGCGAACTAAGTTGGGGTTAGACTGGCTTTGGCTCAAGTAGCAAAAGACACCTTAAAGTCTTCCAAAATACGGAACACCCATACCGGCTCAAACTTCATACCTTATCCGGTTAGCTGGTTTGTTCTTTTAGGGCTGCTTGAGCCACCTTTAACAATCGCCACGCCTGCGAAAATCACTAACATTGCGGATAATTCCAGCCACCCGAAGGGTTCGTTGTAGAACAGCACTCCTAACACGGCTGCTACTGCCGGGTTCACGTAGTTATAAATAGGAACCAATCGCAGAGGTAACTTTTCTAACACGTAGATATAAGAACTGAAGCCTACCAATGATCCGAAGATTATCAAGTAAGTCACCGCCCAAACACTATTCAACTTCCAAACAATGGGTGCGTGGGGAAGCACTAACGCTATGGGGAGGACCACCAATCCACAGGCGAAGTTCTGTATGGCTCCGCTGACGAATGGGTGCGTTTTCAACTGTTGCCTTCGTTGAAGAATGGAACCACCGTTCCAGAACAGTCCACCAAAGTTCAGAAGCAGAAAGCCCTTCCATATGGAGGTGTCGAAATGGTTCCAGCCAATGTGCGGAAGCAGCAGAATCAACACGCCACAAAAGCCCACCAGAAGTCCTAGCAATGCTCTGGGTTGAATGCGTTCGCCACCTGTGACATGCTCAATTCCGATGAACCAGAAAGGCCCAGTGGCCACCATCACGGCGGCGAGAGAACTTGGAATCCATACTTCAGCAAAGGTGAGAGCACCGTTCGCCACACCCAATATCATGAGGCCGTAGAGGCAAGTGAGCCATAACTGGCGTCCTTTTGGGAATGGACTTTTAGTGGCGAATGCAATCGCCAGCATGAGCAGGCCGGCAATAAAAAATCGGCCACCAATTAGAAGCAATGGCGGGAAGCCTTCAAGGGCCATGCGAATTCCCAGGTAAGTTGTGCCCCAGAAAAAGCACACCGAGACTAAAGCTAAATAGGCAAAGAAGAGAGGATGCCGAGGCAACTTACAGAATACCAGCGCAATCTGCTACCTCGAAAGTACCAAACGCGTTTAGTGGGCACCTTCATGATTTTTGCAAGCTCATGATAAGAGGGCAAATTAAGATGCGGAAGTGCTGTCACCGGCGTTTCGTTGTCATCCTAGAAACGGCATTTGAGTTGTTAACACTCCTGAAGTGCGGAAAAAGGTCGCCAAAGGGGACACGGTACCCAGGCCGCTACGCCTAGAGCTTTAGAGAATTTTGTTCGGAGTTCTGTCGCTTCAGGCCAGGGAACCATGTCCCCGTTTGGCTCGCGATACCCAGATTCTCGTGACCGTCAACTGCGTTTCTAGGGTCATAGAATCATGATTAAGCCAACATTGCGTGGCGAATCACCTGTAGTGGATCAATTGCAGTTTGCTCCAAGCTGAAGTTTGAAGTTGAAGCAGCCCGTTCAATCCGCAACTTGGCCATCTTCGATGTGCGAACCCCACCAACAGAAGCAGTAATTGGATAATCGCCATCCGGCAAATCAGGTACGGTGACGTTTAATTGATAGAGACCAGGGCTGACAAGACCGGCAAAGGCTACAACCGCGTCCTTATTGTGAATGCGCACAGTGACCGGATTGGAGGTCGCTAATGGTGCTTCCACCACTTGCCCCGGCACGTGTGCTGGGCTGGTTGGACCTAATCCTGTTGCGTAAAGCAGGATGACATCATTAGGCTTGGCCGCTATGGTTGTCACTCCGGCAATCAATGCGGCGGGACCAATGAACTTGCCGTCAGACCGAACAGCGGCAATGTTCTCATCAGGAAACTGGAAGAAGCCCGGGCTCAGTTTGCGAAAATCGACATTGACGGCATCGGAGGTGGATCCGTTCTTGGTGACGGCAACCGCCACACTGCCGTCCGCCAAAGCTTCAGGAGCAAGTACGTTGATCTGTGTTGGGCTAACGTAATAAACCGAAGCCGGCCGATTGTTGATCGAAACGCTGACGCCATCGAGAGCTTCGGGTAACTTGCCATTCACAATGTCGGAATCCTTCCAGGTTCGAGTCGTAGTGGAAAGTCCTGCGCCGTAAAGAGTAACCCAGCCGCCGGAAGGAGCGCCGGCGCGGAACGTAGCGCCATGAGTTACTCCGGCCATAGAAACTAAAGTAGGCCGGGCTGGCGCAACAACTTCTGGCAGAGTGTAGTTCATGATGACATCCCAAGTAGTTGCGAGCGCTCCGATGGGTGAGCCGGCGATGACCTTCCACGGCCGAATGACCGAGGCACGTTGAGCCGCGTCGGAGATGCCACTCAGAACGGAATCATTTGCCGTTTCCCCTTCGACGAAGAGTTGAGAAGTAAGTGTCTGTCCACTGGGCAGAGTCACTTTGGCGTGGACGTGACGGACACGTCCTGGATATAGCCCAGGCTTGATGGAGCGAAATAGATACGCGCCATCAGAAGCCGTGAGGAAGCGTCCGTAGCCTTGGAAATTCCCATCGCGTTGGCCATTCAGCGCGCCTTGGGAATGGATGTAAGATCCGACGTTATCGGCCTGCCAAATTTCTATCAAAGCATTCCGAACCGGCTGTCCATTTTTGTCAAGCACACGGCCACTGATCCAAGCGACAGTTCCTGTTGCTGGAGTGATGTTGTCATTAATAATCAGTAGATCGTTATCCTGATCAAGCGGCAGATTATTGGGATAGTAGGGACCTTCCGTTTGTGCCGGAGTCAGCACCAATGCCTGGGCGTATGCACCGCGTTGAGTGAAGAAAAGGCCACCTGCGGCCATGGCCTTGAAAAAGTGACGTCGGGTGGATTCAGTTTGGCGGTGGAGGTTTATTTGTTTCATCTGGGCTGCTTATGGAAACACAAGATTCAAAGTGGTGCCCCTGTGGCATTGTAAAGGTTCGGTTAAGATTGCGTTCCCTCGATCTGTTTTTACGAAACCATCAGGTTGGAAGTGCCGTCGTTATTCTAACGTGGAAACAGTTGAACATGTTCTTTCCAGAATTCGCAGCGATCCGTTCCAATTCCTTGTAACTGGATTCAATTGGAAAACTGCTTTGTGGAGTGCGTTGATTCGTTCGTTGCTGTTCTGTGCCATTCTATTCCGCGGAGGTTGGCGAGCCGCAATTATTGCGATGAGTGCCGAAGCATTGTTCCGCATTGTCGTCAGTGGATTGTTTGGATCTATCATGCAGGCTTTGCGGAATGCCCAGCCCGAGTGGCAAGCGTTTTTCTACAGCGCGGTAGTGCTACCAGGAATTGTGCAGATTGCTGAATATGGCGTGCATTGGTGGATGGGAACTTCTAAATTATTTGGGACCACAATTGCTTCGTTAGTGATGACAGTGGTGGCGGGATTATTTCAATGGCATGCGATGCGTCGCGGGGCGATGTTGGTGGGTGTGCAGTCGCTTAGCTTCGCAGAGGAAATGAAAGCTATTCCTGGCTTGGTTGGTAGTTTTCTTTTTGGGGAACCCAGCCGGTCTGCTTAATCCGCTTCTGGAACGCACTTTGGGTGGATTTCAAATCCACTTGTGTAGCTCGGCTTGGGGACTAGGGTATGCGCGGCCTGCGAACTACGCACTCACGCCCCCACGTACTTTGCATACAAGCTGCGTGCCACAGCTATGTCTGTGGTGCCTTTGATAATTGCCCGTCCATCGGCGAAGATGGTCATTTCATAAGGGTTCGGGAAGAAGCGAAGGGCAAACTCGTTTACTCGTACGGGAGCAATTTCCCGCAGCCGGACAGCCAGTTGTTCCAGCGAAAGTGACGGCAAGCTTCCGTGGATCTGCACGGCATTTCGGCCACACAAACTTACTGGGGCGCGGCGGTTTCCATTCAAATATTCAAATGATCGTTGCCCGCAGGTGGGGCAATTGGGGTCACGTGGAGGCTGTGCAATTTGGCGGACCTGACCCTTCCAAACATCGACGGTGGTGATGCGTGCTTCAACGGAACCGGTTACCAACCAGCGCATGGCATCGCCTGCTTGGAGCGCGCCAATGGTGGAGGTGATGGCTCCTAACACACCATCTGTTTCGCAAGTTGCCTGCGCACCAGTTGGCGCATTCGGATAGACGCAACGCAGGCAGGCGGTTGTTTCGGGAATGATAGGCATGGTGATGCCGTAACTGCCAACTGCGGCACCGTAAATCCAGGGGATACCTTCACGGACGCTGTAATCATTGATCAAATATCGGGTTTCAAAATTATCTGTTCCATCCAGCACCAGATGCGTGCCAGCTAGCAATTCTTCAATGTTCGATGGATTCAAATCGGTGACGTGAGTGGTGAAACCAAGTTCAGGGTTGATGCGTTCAATGGCACGGGCTGCGGCGGCGGCTTTGGGCAAGGCGGCTTCGGCATCGGCATGTTCAAACAGCATTTGCCTTTGAAGATTGCTGTGTTCAACATAATCGCGATCAATGATCCTGATTCTGCCTACACCTGCGCGCGCCAAAAGGGCAGCGTGAAAACTGCCCAGGGCGCCGCAACCGACAATGGTGACGCTGGAGTTGAGGAGGATTTCCTGTCCGGCCTGGCCAATAGGAGCGAAGAGGATTTGCCGGGAATACCGTTCCTGGTTGTGGGGAGTCACTATATTAAATGGTACCTAGGATGAAGGTGGGGAATTGGGTTCGTTCTGCAAACAGCATTGTTTGAATTTTCTGCCGGATTTGCAAGGGCAAGGTTCGTTACGACCAACTTTTGCTGCGGGGCGGAGGTAGGGTTGGCTGTTGTATGTGCTGGAGACCAAATAGTTATTGGTGCGGCGCGGAGGGAGTTTGGGTTCGTTCTTCACTTCTGATTTTGTGCGGCGGAATTCGTTGAGTAACTTGAGCAAGTTACGTTCTGAGCGATTGCGGAAAGCGTGGATGCGGTCGATGATTTTGCTGGGGGAGAGGAGCGGGTCTATGCCATCGGTTATGGCGAGTTGGGCTTCGACGTAGTTGGACCTTTGAATATTCCAAGCCGCCAGGACGATTTGGTTGAACAGGGTGTGCTGGACGGTGGTTTTCGGTTGCAGGTCGAATTCGAAGGTTTCGCAGATGCACTCGAAGTGGAAATGATCTTCGTCGGTTAGCAGAACGGCTTGCTTGGCGTAGAAGCCGAATTTCTGAGCTTTGGATATGTTGGCTGAGATTGGGGCGGAAGAGGTCATAGATTTTTCCTTGGCTGGATTGTCTCATGGCGGGGCAAGGGGGCTGGGATGGGCTGGTGGGTAAGTGGTTTGGGGCGTGCTGGTTAGGGATTTGGAATAGGGTGTGATTGGGGGTTGAAGGGTGATGAAATAAACATGGAAACACGCGGACTGTCCCCATATTAATTATTTCGTGAGCAGCTAAGCGAGCCGCTTGGTTATACTCAACAAATATGAAGTTGAACTGTATTGTTTCGATGGTCTTTGTAGGATTTGCCGCCGCACAGCCGCCTCAGGCGCAGACTCAAGCTGGACAGGTTCCAGCGACGCAGGCGGGAGAACCGCAACGCAGACGAGAGCCCACGGGCGATGCAAAGCTGCAGATGTCTATTGAAGAGTACACGCCCAAGAGTGGGCTGGTGGTTCCGCAAAACCCAGTGAAACGGGCCAAGTTCCCATTCGTGGATGTGCACAATCATCAGCGCGGCGACATGCCTGAAGCGCAGTTGGACAAGCTGGTGAAAGACATGGATGAGCTGAATCTGCAAGTGATGGTGAACTTGAGCGGTGGCTATGGGGAGCGGCTGCGCAAGTCCGTGGACAACATGGCCAAGGGGAAATACGCCAAACGATTTGTGGTGTTCGCCAACTTCGATTTCAGCGATATTGATGCCCCTGGCTATGCTGATAAAGTTGCCAATCAATTGGAAGCGGATTTCAAGTATGGGGCCAAGGGTTTGAAGATTTTCAAGGATTTTGGAATGGACCGGAAAGATACTAAGGGCAACCGCATCCACGTGGATGACCCTCGTTTCGATAAGGCGTTTGAGATGTGTGCCAAGTACAACCTGCCAGTGCTGATTCACACGGCAGAACCCAGCCAATTCTTTCTACCGCTGGACAAGAATAACGAACGCTGGTTGGAGTTGAAGCAATTCCCATCGCGCGCCCGGCCTGCAGATCGCTATCCGACTTGGCAGACGATGATGGATGAACAGCGCCGCATGTTCAAGCGGCATCCGAAAGTGAAATTCATTAACGCGCATCTTGGCTGGCTGGGAGGAGACTTGGCGCAACTGGGCAAGTTGATGGATGAGATGCCGAATATGTATACGGAGATTGGTGCGGTGCTGGCAGAGTTGGGGCGCCAGCCGCGATTCGCCAAGCAGTGGTTTATTAAGTATCAGGATCGCGTGTTCTTTGGGAAAGATACTTGGGAACCGTTTGAATATCATTACTACTTCCGCGTTTTGGAAACTGCCGATGAGTACTTCGATTACTACCGGCGGCGTCATGCGTTTTGGCAAATGTACGGGTTGGACTTGCCGGAAGATGTGCTGCGTAAGCTGTATTATAAAAACGCGCTGAAACTGATTCCTGGTTTGGACGCATCGGCTTTCCCGCAGCAGTAGCTTGAACGCACGAGGGGTTCGATTTGAGATTGGAAGCTCCGCCGCTAACTTGGGGATTTCTCGCGACGGCCCGAACAAGGTACAATAGAAAGGTCAGGGCGCGTAGCTCAGCTGGTTAGAGCACCTCGTTTACACCGAGGGGGTCCGCGGTTCGAACCCGTGCGCGCCCACCATTTTTCCCATAGATCAGTTTAGAAGGTTTTGAGAAATTTAAAGTGACACTTTAGAATTCTCATTTTGATGGAAGTGTGTTTTACGCTTCAGTAGGGTTTGAGTTTTTTAAAGTAGTGGTTTAAACTTCTCATATGCGCTTTTCGGTACGGCAGATTCAAAAAACGATTGCGGATGCTACGCATGGGTTCCCTGCGGTCGTGCTAACTGGTCCGAGGCGTACCGGAAAAACAACTGTTTTAAGGCGGCAATTTCCAAAAGCGAAATATATTTTACTGGAAGATCCGGATGTACAGGCGCGTGCACGGTCTGATCCAAGGGGTCTATTGGAGGAGTTGAAGCCGCCTGTTTTGTTCGATGAAATTCAAAATGTTCCTGGGCTGTTCGATTATATTCGCACCTTGATTGATAAGAATCCGCGGAAGATGGGGCAGTGGCTTTTTACTGGTTCTCAGGAAGCTCCTTTGATGCAGGGCGTTAGTGAATCGATGGCGGGCCGTGCGGCGATCCTGCAATTACTGCCAATGAGCTTGGCGGAAACTGATCGTGTAAGCATCTTACTTGGCGGCTATCCGGAAGTGTTGGCGCGTCCCGCCTCACGCGATCTTTGGTTCAGTTCCTACATACAAACCTATCTGGAACGTGACGTCAGGTCTATTACCAATATTCGTGATCTTGGAACATTCCGGCGATTCTTTGCATTCCTGGCCGCGCGTCATGGACAAGTGTTGAACCGGTCTGATTTGGCGGGACCGCTTGGGGTTAGCGTTCCCACTATTAATGAGTGGTTGCACATCCTGGAGATTACTGGACAAATTATGCTGGTCTCTCCTTATTTTGAAAACTTTGGGAAGCGTTTGATGAAGTCGCCTAAAGTGTACATTACGGATTCGGGTCTGGCTTGTCACTTATTGGGTATCCGGTCGAAAGAAGAATTGGATCGTTCTCCATTTCTTGGCGCATTGTTTGAGGGATTCACCGCTGGTGAGATTTTGAAGAGCCAAATCAATCGTGGGCGACGAAAGGAATTATATTATTTCCGCGATCATCAGGGGTTGGAAGTAGATTTCCTTTTTCCTGGAGCCGGTGGCTTGGTACACATGGTGGAATGCAAAGCGTCGAAAACTGTTCATCCGGGGATGGCGGGTCCGATGAATTCCTTGAGAAGCGCTATGGGGGGAAATGCGAGAGTGCAGCGAACGGTGGTTCACCAGGTATCGCGCAGCGCTCCAAAAAGTAAAGTGCTGGCTCCTGGAGTGGAAGCGTTGGATATCAATCAGTTTTCGATTTCATTGATGTGATGTAACATATCACAAGTTTTGCCCAATATTATTACCAAACCCAATATAATGAGCCCATGACTTGCACTCATTTTGCATTGGCGGTCAGCTTGGCTTGTTCGGCTCCAGTGAGCGTAGTTGGCCAGCAGTGGACACCCCTGTTCAATGGCCTATCGCTGAAAGGTTGGATGGAAACGCAATTCAAGGGTCACGGTGAAGTGCAGGTTAAGGACAGCATGATCCTGATCGGCAAAGGGCGATTAACTGGCGTCACGTGGGTTGGCGACTTTCCAAAGTCTGGTTACGAGATTCGATTTGAAGCTGCACGATTGGATGGCAATGACTTCTTTGCCGGCATTACCTTTCCCGTTAAGGACTCGTTCTGTTCGTGGATCAACGGCGGGTGGGGTGGTTCGGTGGTTGGACTTTCCAGCCTTGACGGTGACGATGCGTCTGAGAATGATACTTCCACTGTGCGCGAGTTTACAAAGGGACGTTGGTATAAATTCCGATTGGCCGTTACCGAAAACCGGATCCAAGGTTGGATTGATGAGGCACTGGTGATTGACGCGGACATCAAAGGGCGTCGAATAGGACTTCGCGCAGGCGAGATTGACCTTTCCACACCTTTGGGGTTTGCAACTTATTCAACAGAGGCAGGTTTGAGAAAAGTGGAATATCGAGAACTTGCTGAAAAGTAACGCCCAGCATTTTCCACGCAAATCCGCTGTATAATGCCCGAGGGCGGCTTGATTTGCCGCGCAATAAGGATACCAATGAATCGACGTTATTTTTTAATGGGTGCGGCGGTGGCCACTAAGGTGGTTCGAGCCCAAAAAAGTGCGAATGAAACTGTGCGTGTGGCAGTGGTTGGATGCGGCGGTCGAGGCAACAGCCACATGAGTGCCTGGACATCGCAACCCAACGTTGAACTGGCTGCGCTGGTGGATGTGGATGATTCGCATTCGGAACGTTTCGTTGGTGCTTTGCAGAAGCGCGAGAAAAAAGCTCCGCCGGTGTTTCGCGACATTCGCAAGGTGCTTGAGGATAAAAACATTGATGCGGTTTCTATTGCCAGCCCGAACCACTGGCATACGTTGCAGACCATCTGGGCCTGTCAAGCGGGTAAGGATGTTTATGTTGAAAAACCCTGCTCGCATAACGTATTCGAATCGAAGCAGATTGTAGCAGCGGCGCGCAAATATAATCGCATGGTACAGATGGGCAGCCAAAGCCGCTCCTCACCAGCCTTGCAGGAAGCTGTTCAGAAAATGAGAGAAGGCGAGTTCGGGGAAATCTACATGTCGCGCGGCTTGTGTTTCAAGGCGCGCAATACGATTGGGAAAACTCCTGTTGAGCCGGTGCCGCCTGATGTGGATTACGATATGTGGACTGGACCAGCACCGCTGCGTTCTTTCACCAAGAACCGCTTTCATTACAACTGGCATTGGTTTTGGGACACCGGTAACGGCGATCTTGGAAACCAGGGAATTCATGAAGTGGATATTGCTCGCTGGGGTCTGGGCGTGGTTCATCCAACGAAGGTCAGCTCTATGGGCGGCAAGTTCATGTTCGACGATGATCAGGAAACACCGAACACGATCACTTCTTCGTTTGAGTTTAACGTGAATGGCAAGCCGAAGATGATGACGTTTGAGGTTCGCCACTGGTATAGTAATCACGAAGCCGACATCAACGGGGAGCGTGCGGGCAACACGATTGGCAATACTTTCTACGGGTCCAAAGGGTATCTGGTGATCGACAATTACAACAAGTACTACAGCTTCATGGGTGCGGCTGGAACGCCGGGACCTGGCAGGACGGAACGGGACAGGCACTTTGAAAATTTCATCACCGGCGTGCGCAGCCGACAAGGGAAAGACCTGAATGCTGAGATCGAAGAAGGTGCCATGTCTTGCGTGCTGATGCATCTGGCCAATATTTCCTATCGCTTGGGACGAACCTTGCATTGGGATGAGAAGACTTGGACGGTGAAGAATGATCCGGAAGCGAATCAGATGCTGACGCGGAATTATCGCGCACCGTATATTGTTCCGAAGTTAGTTTGATTACCCTACACTTCATTCAGGAACTCATCGGGTTGGCTTTTGGGCCATGAGGTATGGGAATGATAACGCGACGAACTCTTTGTGGCTTTCTAGGTGCTTATTTGCCAGCCCAGACTCCGTCTGCGAACCTTCCCAACAGTTCGCCGACGAAAGCTCGAAAACTAAAGGGCGGGTTCGTTTTCACAGAGGGTCCTGTTTGCAATAAGCAAGGGGACTTGTACTTTAGTGATGTTGGCGAGGAGAGGATTTACTGCCTATCGGGCGGTAATCTGCGTGTGGTCCGAAACAGTAGCAACCTTGCAAATGGCCTGGCCTTTGATCGACGGGGCCGGTTGGTGGTCTGCGAGCGTGGCAGGCTTACGAGGACCGAGCCTGATGGTCGCATCACTATCCTCGCAGAGAGCTACGACGGGAAGGGATTGCACTGGCCTAATGATCTGACTATGTTGCCAGATGGTTCCATCTACTTCACCGATCTCAAACAGAAGAGTGAATGGGCGAACCCGGCCAAGACCGGCATGAACGCTGTATATCGCTGGTCCGAGCAAAGTGGGCTAAGTATCTTCTCACGTGACTGCCAGGAACCAAATGGTATCGCCTTTTACCCCCAAGGAAACCAATTGTACGTCAGTGACACGGCTGGCAAATGTCTAAAGGTTTATAGGGTGGGCGACAAGGGCACGCAGGAGGGCCGTGTATTCGCACAGACATCACAATCCGGTGGACCTGACGGAGTGAAGATTGATGACTTGGGTAATGTCTGGTTATGCGAAGACGAGGGATTAGTGGTCTTCTCGCCCAGCGGGAAGCGGCTGATGGGTGTTCCCATTCCAGAGACTCCCAGCAACTGCGCATTTGCTCGAACTGGCACAGTGTTGTATGTGACAGCCAGGACATCCATTTACCAATTAGACGTTCCGCATATTTTTCCGAAGTTGGTTTGAGAGTTGGCAGTTACACTGCCAGCTCGCTTGCAAGCAAAAGTTCCGGTTTGCCTGCATCTTTCGTTTTGCTAATGAAATCGAGTAAAGCCGCAGCCAGTTCCTCTGGCCGCTCAAACTGCACTGCGTGTCCCGCTTCCAATTCCATAATGTGATTGCCCGGAAGGCGAAACAAAGGATCGAGGAACATTCGAACTTTGTTGTTGTCAACGATCCGATCATTCGTCGCCGTCAATGCGAACACCGGCAGCCGCACACCTAGGATCGATTCCCAAGAGCATTCCTGAACCTCATCCATCACCAAGACCGACTTGAGTGTAATTTCCATTGTCTTCAGCGCATCCGCATCAATGAAATCCAGGCCGTCGGGAGTCATCGTAAAATCCGTCGCTTGCAGGGGAATGGGGACGAACGCTTCGTCCCGCCCAGGTGCAAGCTTGAAGTGCTCAAGCAAGGCCTGCACCACTCGTTCGGTCATATCGATGACGGAACGGAATCGGGCATTCCAGAACAAGCCGGGAGTGATCAGCAACAGTGTTGCCAATGCCCCTTCCTTCTGCAATCGCTCAGCAGCCACGGCAGCGTACTGCGCTCCTTGGCACCAACCGGCCAAATGGATGCGATCAAACCGGGTTGCCAGCATTCGTAAATGTTCAAGCACATCATCAATGGTCCTGATAGCGCTTGCCAGGTCTCCACGATTGGCGTTCAAGCCGCAGCCGCGCCGGTCTGGTGCGAACACGGACATGGTGGAATGTTTGCGCACCGCTTCGGCCAGCGGACGCTGCCACGCGGAATGACTCATGCCGCCGTGGAGCACCACTAACACATCGGACCCTGTTTCCGGTCCCCATGTTCGGTGATGAATGTCCGCTCCGTCGGACATTGTTTGGACTCCCACTTTTTCCGTTTCCGCCCAGCCTTTACTAGTGGGCCGGCAATTCAATCCCCAACCAGATTCCCAGGCGTTTGGCCAAGTTAGTTGCAGTCCTTCGGTGGTAACTTCGGCATACGGACGACGCAAATCCAATTGCCCTTTACGGCCAAACTTCAGGCACGGGCTTGCTGGTTCGCGTTCCACAAGTCGCGAGCCAAACCCACCTTCTTGAGCAACAAGTAAGTCCCCTGCCGCCGCAGAAATCAGCATTGCTGCACGGGTAAGTACTGAAGTTTCGCCAACGTGTGCACCAATGATAATTGGCCAACCGCGCTTGCGAATCGCTGTTACAAGCTTCAAGCCGCGGAGCACACCACCAACACGTGAGACTTTCAGGTTTGCGATGAACTGTCCGGGGAGCCCGTCGTAAAGTTCAAGATCGGCCATGGTGCAAAGGCTTTCGTCGAGGATAATTGGAACACCCAATTCAACACTCATCTGGCTGTGGCGCTTGGCGTCCCTCGGCTTCACGGGTTCTTCGACGCCGAAGAAAATGCAATCCAAGGAACGAAGGTAACCAATTGCCTGGTCTGGATTGTCGGCCCAAAGATTGTTGGCATCCACGCGAACACGGTAGCTCATCACGTTGTGCCAGGCGGTTAACTCGGCGATGCTGCGCAGCTTCTGGATGTCCACTTCCAAGTTGCCTTCCAACTTAACTTTGAAGTCAGACAAACCCACAATGCAGTATTGGTCGATGATCAGGCGTGTCTTCCACGGTTCATCATTTCCTAGAACTGCTGAATATACATGCGGCCCGCCAGGAGGTGCCAGGCCTAACATTGTTTCAACCGATAGCCCGCGCTCCCTTGCGAACAGATCAAGCAGTGCACATTCGATTGCGCACCATGCCGATGGCGATGCGTCTGCTTCGGCACTGTGTACGGTCAGCCAACCTTTCAACGCGTCCAAACTTACGCAGTTTGTTTGAATAATTTCGGCCCATATGCCCAACCATTTTTTGACGGATGCTCGTGTTTCACCAGTGACGTAGGGGCGGGGACAACCTTCGCCGTAACCACGGATATCGCCGCGCGAGGCTTCCACCCAAAGGCTTTCGCCATGTGTCCGGGCCGCCGATGCATGTCGAAAGGTGGCCTTCAGCGGGACTCTCAATTCAGAAAAACGCAGTCGTAATGAAGCGTTCAAGCGGACCTCCTGCGCCTTGCACTAAAGAGTGTAATGATGTATTCCTCCAGGTCTGCGAAATGATCGCGGTGGTAGATCCCACAGGCATAATCTTTCCCGTGCGTGAAACCTGCGGCCACAAAGCTGGATAAGTCTTCTTCCTCCTCAAGAGCCACACACTGCAGCCTGCCGAGATCCCCGTACCATTGTTTTGCGGCCACAATCAATGCCAAACGAGATTCAGGATCTTCCTCAATCATCCGGACAGTGAAAGCATTGGTAAGTTCGCTGAAATTTAATCCTATGGAAGAGACTTCAACCAAGGCAAATCCAGTGATTCTTCCATCGCGTTGGGCAACAATGCATTCACGATTCCGATCGAGCCCAGCTCTGGCGTAATCTTTCGACAGCTTCGGCAAGTTGAGCTTCGACTTTTCAAAATCGTTAGCCATCAATTCCACTGTTCGACCTCGGGAGGTAAACCAATCCTCAACCAGTGAAAGTTCTTTCTCTTTGGCGCATCGCACTTCAACCTGAGTGGAAAGCTGTGGTATTGAGCCATTCGTTGACGCAGTCAAGTAATGAAAAACGCGATAGTCACAAGTGGGCTTGTCTTTAATCAATTTGAAAAATCCGCCGAAGACACGCGAGGGCCAGGGGTTGTTTGGCCGGAAAAACATTTTGGCCCACTGAATGTCTGAACGCAATTGCCCATAGTAGGTAAGCGCGAGTGTCACCTGGGCTGAAGCATTCGCGTCGCGCGAAGTAAGGGGCAGTGCCGCAAGATGATGTACCATCCACGTTTGCTCGTAGGATCGCAGCATGCTCAGTTGCGCTTCCAGTTTGTGTTCATCACGAACAACTGCTGTGGCCAAAAGATGCCCATTGGCATTGAGCAGTGCGCGCACGGTTGCTTGAAGTTCCGGCATCACCGGCTGCAATTTTGCAATTTTTTCAGGATATAGAAAACCACTGTCCAAGAACAATGTCCATAAATCGTTGAAGGTTACGTTGCGAGCGAGCTTGATTCCAGGGTAGGAGAGTTCAACCAACTGTGATTGTTCTGTTTGGGATTCGCTCAGCTCATACGATAGAGAATCGGCGACTATAGGTGCGGGCAAGAGGGGGCTCCTTAATCTAAATACAATCGGACAGCCAATTGTATCAGCAGGCCTTATTCCATTCGTAGCGCGTTGATTGGGTCAACCTGTGTTGCCTTTCGTGCAGGGAACCAGACGGCAATCACGGCAGTAACAAACAACAATACGGGTACTAACAGAAATACGAGAGGGTCCCGAGCTTCCACGCCATACAACATGGAGGCGATTAACTTCGAAAGGCCCAATGCGGCCACTACGCCAACTAACACTCCGATCAACGCAAAGCGCATTCCCTGAAAAACTACCATTTTGCGGATGTCTGCTTTTTCAGCACCAAGCGCCATGCGAATACCGATTTCCTGCGTTCGTTGCTGCACGGAATAGGCCATCAACCCGTAGACTCCAATCGCCGCCAGCAACAGCGCGGCTGCGGCGAATACGGTCATCAAAAGCATGTTGAAACGATGACGCGATGTGGAACGGCTGATCACTTGGGTCATGCTTCGGATGTCCGATACGGGCAACCCTGAAGCTTGGCGAAGTTGTTCCTGGACTGGCCCGCTTAGCGCGAACGGTTCGCCACGCGTGCGGACCACCCAAGCGATTGGAGTAAGCCGGATGTTAAGCGCATTCAAAGCATCCGGCACTTGGGCATTGGGAACATACATGGAAGGTTGCGGATCTTGATCCAACTCGTTATCACGAACATCGCCAACCACGCCTATGATCTGACGAGGCATTTCCGCCGCAAGTTCGGACATCAATCCCTTGCCAATCCAAATGCGATCATTCAACGGGTCACCCTTTGGCCAGAATTTCTTCGCCATGGCTTCGTTGATGATCACCACTGGCGTGCCGGCTGCATTGTCCCGCTCGTTCAAAGCTCGGCCGCGAACAACAGGGATTTTGAACACATCGAAGTAACCGGGGGAAATGGTTTTCCAGCCACCGAGGCCGTGGAATGGCCCATTTTCCAGCGGTCTGCCAATCACTAGGAACGGCAACCCATAGCCACCTTCCAGCGGCAGGCAGCAGGTTTCGCTGGCTGTGAGAACACCGGGAATGGCGCGGATGCGCTGCACTCCGTCAGTTACTAACTGATCGACCGCTGTCGATTTCAAGTAACGCTGTCCGGCCAGTGACATGCGCATGGTAAGGATATTTTCACTATCGAAGCCCGGGTTGACAGTCGACAACGCAAGTGAAGTACGGATCAGCAAAGCAGCACCTATTAACAAAACCACAGCCAATGCAATTTCTGAAATCACCAATAGTGACCGCGATACGTTCTGACCACGCCCTGAGCCGGAGCGGCTGCAGCTCTCTTTCAATGTTGCGCTGAGTTCGGAGTTGGAAGCTTGTAACGCTGGGAAAAGGCCGAATAGCAGGCTGGTGAGCATCGTGATTCCTGCGGTAAACGCTAGTACTCGCCAATCCAAAGTGACTAGAACGCCATCGACGCCCACTCGCGGCAGCCCTGCTGTATTGACGGACAGCAGAGCCCGGATTCCAACAATACCCAAAATCACGCCAAGGACAGAGCCGGCTACGGCGAGCAACATACTTTCAGTTAGTAACTGGCGAATTACACGGCCGCGCCCGGCACCAATCGCACAGCGGATTGCGATTTCACGCTTCCTTGCGATGGATCGCGCCAAAAGCAGATTGGCAACGTTAGCGCAGGCAATCAACAAAACCATGCCGACAGCAGCGATGAGTACAAACAGTCCTCGACGCACATCGCTCACCAACGCTACTCGGAGGGATTCCACCGTGAAACTCTGATCCTTGCCGAAATCGGGGAATTTCTGACGAAACTCACCCGCCGAAATATTCATGCGGGCCTTGGCCTGCTCCAATGCGATTTCAGGTTTCAAGCGACCTGCGGAGCGGAAATAATGTCCCTGATCACTCGAGTTGGGGTCAAGTTGAAAAGGTGTCCAAACGTCGGGGGAAGCGCCGAAATCCCGGAAATCAAAACTGGAGCCAATCACTCCGATTACAGCGTGAGGCTTGCCCCCCAGCTCAATACTTTTGGACGTGATCTGAGGATCGGAGGCGAACCTCCTGATCCACAAAGCCTCACTGATTAATGCCACTTCGCCTCCGTTGGGAAGGTCTTCTTGAAGTGAGAAAGCACGACCAAGAATAATGGGAGCGCCGAATAACCGGAAGTATGCAGAGCTGACTTGAGAGTAGCGAAGTTGTTCCGGAAGTTCGCCACCGGTCAAATTGATTGCGCCGGTTCGGAATGCCGCCACGTCTACAGCGATGCTGTTTTGCTGTGCATAGTGAGCAAACTTTGCAGGTGAAGCACCTTCGTCCGCGCCCTGCGGAAGCGGATACTTTGTTTGAAACAGCACAATGTTTTCCGCATCCGGGAAAGGAGATGGCTTCAGCAACACAGTATTCGCCAGCGAAAAGATGGCAGTGTTTAGCCCAATACCCAAAGCCAATGCTGCGATGGCCGAGGCGGTGAAGGCTGGATTCAACCGAAAGAGACGGAGAGATTGTCTTAGATCTTGCAGGAAGCTTTCCATGGCGGTTTGATTTTAGACGAATCCTACAGGGAAATGTTCCGGCGAATCAGAGATAATGGCATTTAACAAATAGATGAGCCCAACCCAGCAAAAGCTGGCGGACGCGATCCTTTCCTTGGAATTGGAGTCGGAGTTAATTGAACTTCGTGCCAACCAGATTCAAGTGGATATGGTGTCACGTTCTGCCCATATGAAGGACGCGAATTTTCGAGGCATTCACACGCGGGACCTTGAATTCCTGTTCGATGCTTACGACAGCCGATTCCTGGCCGGGCTACTTCGCCGATCATTGGAAGGAGCGCCCTTGCGATTCCGATTGGCTCCGCGCATGACACGTTCCGGTGGCATGACAACTCGCTTCCGATCGCGGACCGGGGCGGTGCGTTATGAAATCGCAATTGCCAGCAGTATGTTGTTCGACGGGTTTGAAGATGAGGATCGCGATGTTACTGTGTGCGGGTGGCCTTGCGCTACACGCCTGGAAGCGCTGCAACGCATTTTTGAACATGAATTGGTTCATCTGTGCGAGCAGATTTGTTGGGTGCAGAGTGATTGCGCCGCGCCGCGATTTCAGGATATTGCTGCCCGTCTTTTCCGCCATAGCGCACATACTCACAACTTAGTAACCAGACGGGAGCGCGCTGCTGTATCAGGCATACGTCCGGGGGCATTAGTGGAGTTTGACGTGGATGGGCGTCGACTCAGGGGGGTTGTGAATCGCATTACCAAGCGAGCGACGGTGTTGGTTGAAGATCCAACGGGGCGAAAATTCAACGATGGGCTGCGGTACTTAACTTATTATGTTCCACTGCAAGCGTTGGTAGTTATAGGGAAGCATGTTTCATAAAGTACTGGCGTGCGCGACTTTATTCTCTCTGAACGTGCAGGCGCAGCCCGGCAGTATTCGGCGGCTGGATGGTTCGAAAATCACAATCCGGGAAGCGGATGCCTTTGCCCGGAGAACCTTGGAGGCCGCGCAAGTTACTGGGGCGCAGATCGTGGTGCTGGATAAAGGCCGCGTGGTTTGGAGCCAGGCATTTGGATTGCGCCGAAAAGAACCGGAGTTGCCCATGGATCGCGAAACCACCACCTGGGCGGATTCCATCACCAAAGGCGTTTTGCAACGTATGTGATGCGGCTTGTTGAACGAGGCGAGTTTCAATTGGACGTCCCTATGGCAAGGCAACTACCGGAGCCATTAAACTCCTATGAACCCTATCGTGAAACCGGGTCAGTTGTGGTGAATGATCCGGCATGGCTTACAGTGACGCCGCGCATGTTGCTGGCGCAAACTTCTGGATTGGCCAATTTTGCATTCCTTGAACCGGACAATAAAATGCACCTAAGCTTCAAGCCTGGAACGCAATTTCGGTATTCTGGCGAAGGCATCAATTTAGTGCAGTTCGTCATTGAGCAGCAAAAGAAACGCCCCTTGCAGGACTTAATGGAGGAAGCGCTGTTTGCCCCATTGGGGATGAGCCGGACAGGCATGATCTATCGCGCTGAGTTTGCGTCTAATGTTGCGGATCGATACGGTGCAAATGGAAAGTTTCTTTCGCAAACCAAGCGATTTCCGGCACGTGGAGCCGGCAGCATGACAG
The DNA here is from genome assembly GCA_043745195.1 of Bryobacterales bacterium. Classification (GTDB taxonomy): domain Bacteria; phylum Acidobacteriota; class Terriglobia; order Bryobacterales; family Bryobacteraceae; genus JANXSF01. The sequence goes on from JAYTTF010000045.1 coordinate 87,295, forward strand.
CCAGTGCGGAGGATCTTGGGCGCTTTGCGGCTGGCCTTTGATCAGGGAAAATACTCAAGCCGAAAACTATAAAAGAGATGTTTGCGCCCTTAATTTCGATTCGCTCCGTGCATCAATTTACTGCAAAGGATGATGCCGCAGAGAGCACGGAAACCGCCGCTGTTGGGTTGGCTTACGGAATGGGTTGGGGTCTACTAACAAAGACGCGTTTTGGTCCGGCGTTTTTCAAAGAAGGACACGGCGATGGGGCACAAAACTATATGATCTGTTTTGAGCGCCGCATGGCCTGCATGATCTTACTTACTAACAGCGACAACGGTGAGCTTGCGTTCCGGCCTTTGCTGGAAACTATTTTCGGGAACACGGTTACTCCGTGGGAGTGGGAAGGTTACACAGCAGCATATATTGAGGCCCATCGCTGAAACCAAGACTCTTTGATAACCCGAATTGCTATCATGCAATTTAACTATGAACCAGTTACGTCAGCCGATTCTTTTCGCCTTCGTCCTGAACCTCTGCCTATTCGCGCAACCCCTAAGCCCTAAATTATGGCAGAGCCTAAATTGGCGCTCCATTGGGCCATTCCGCGGCGGCCGTACCGTTGGTGCAACGGGCGTTCGCAGCCAACCCAACGTGTTCTACATCGGAGTGAACAATGGCGGTGTATGGAAAACCAATGATTACGGACGCACATGGAAACCGTTATTCGACAAACAGCCTACTGGTTCCATTGGCGACATTGCAGTGGCACAATCGAATCCCAATATTCTTTACGCAGCAAGTGGTGAAGGCTTGCAGAGGCCCGATCTTTCCGTTGGCGATGGCGTGTATAAATCTATTGACGGCGGGACGACGTGGCGCAATATGGGACTTCGCGATGCACAGCAAATCGCCTCCGTAATTGTTGATCCACGCGATCCGAATCGTGTCTTTGTTGCAGCCCTGGGCCATCCATACGGACCGAATACGGAACGCGGAATTTACCGTTCTCTCGATGGCGGCCAGACTTGGCAGCGTGTCCTATACAAAGACGAAAACACCGGAGCTATGCAAGTTGAGTTCGACCCGCAGGACTCCAAAACCCTGTACGCCAGCCTTTGGGCCGGTCGTCAGGGACCCTGGGAAAATGGTGCCTGGAACGGCGCAGGCAGCGGGCTTTTCAAATCCACAGATGGTGGAATAACGTGGACGCAACTTACTCAAGGGTTACCCTCAATTGCCCAGGGCTTGGGACGCATCGGCATTGGTGTAGCGTTCAGCAACCCGCAAATCATTTATGCCACCGTGGACGCCGATGCTCAATTTGCCGGCATCTATCGATCCGACAACGCCGGCACTAACTGGCGGCGAGTAACTGGTGACCTTAGGTTATGGGGGCGCGGTTCTGACTTTGCTGAGGTGCGTCCTAACCCGAACGACCCGGAAACCGTATATGTGGCCAATACAGGATCCTATGTCTCCACCGATGGAGGAAAGACATTCAAAGGTTTCAAGGGCGCACCTGGCGGGGATGACTATCATCGCATTTGGATCAATCCTGACCGTCCCGAAGTAATGTTGCTTGCAGCCGACCAAGGTGCGGTGATTACCGTTAACGGCGGAGAGACTTGGAGTTCCTGGTATAACCAACCAACTGCCCAGTTTTATCACGTAGCAACCGACAATCAATTTCCTTACTGGGTTTACGGAGGTCAGCAGGAAAGCGGATCGGCTGGAGTAGCTAGTCGTGGCGATTATGGTGCTATCACTTGGCGCGATTGGCGGACGGTGGGGGTAGAGGAATACGGCTATGTGGCCCCTGATCCGTTGGATTCGAATATTATCTATGGTGGTAAGTTAACTAAGTTTGATAAGCGCACCGGGCAGGTACAAAACATTGCGCCGGAGGCTGTGCGACGAGGTAAGTACCGGGCCCTTAGAACAGCCCCCGTGCTGTTTTCACCTGTAGATCCGCACTTACTTTACTATGCCGGTAATGTGTTGTTCAAAACAACTACAGGCGGCAAATCCTGGCAAGTAATCAGTCCTGATTTAAGCCGCGAGAAGACGGAAGTGCCGGCCAGCATTGGCATTTATCGCACACCTGAAATGCAGCAAATGGCACGACGGGGTGTAATTTATACAGTTGCTCCATCGTTCAAAACCGTGAATACCATTTGGGCGGGTACTGACGACGGATCGATTCATATTACTCGCGATGGCGGTCAGAAGTGGACGAACATAACTCCGCCGCAGTTATCCAGTTGGAGCAAAGTTTCACTGATGGAAGCTTCGCATTTCGATGATCAAAGCGCCTATGCAGCAGTGAATCGTTTCCGTTTGGATGATCTGCATCCCTACATATACAGGACTCACGATAGCGGTAAAACTTGGAAACTGATCGTCAATGGCATTCCAGATAACGAAGTGGTGAATGCGGTGCGTGAGGATCCGAAACGCAAAGGTTTGATTTACGCTGCCACCGAAAGGGCTGTGCATTTTTCGCTTGATGATGGCGAACACTGGTTGCCGCTACGCATGAATATGCCCGCAACGTCGATTCGCGACATTGTTGTGCATGACGATGATTTGGTGGTCGGCACGCATGGCAGGGGCTTCTGGATTTTAGATAATATCTCCGTACTTCGGCAACTCACTGTGATGATGGCATCCTCAGGCGATCACTTATTCAAACCCCAATTGACTTACCGTGTTCGCCGCAGCGTGAACACCGACACGCCAATTCCACCAGAAGAGCCTATGGGACAAAATCCTCCAGATGGTGCGATGATCGACTATTTCTTGGATAACGATATTTATGGAACAGTAACTCTGGAAATTCTTGACTCGCAGAAGAAGTTAGTAAGAAGATTCACCAGCGCCGATGCTCCCGAAGCAATTGATGAAAGCAAACATGCCTACCCTGCCTATTGGTTTCGCCAGCCTCGCAATCTTTCAACCAAGGCTGGAATGCAGCGTTTTGTTTGGGATTTGCACTACGCCCCGCCGGAGGGCTTTCCCAGAACCTATCCGATATCGGCCATCTTTGGAGACACTCCAACCGAACCGGCAGGCCCACTCGTCAGGCCTGGTACTTACACCGTCCGCCTAACCATTGGCGCAAAACAGTTGGAACAACCACTAACCATTCGCATGGATCCACGAGTGAAAGCTTCTGCACTGGACATCCAAAAAATGTTTGAAACTTCATTCCGCTGTTACGAGAACATTTCACGAATCCGCCGCAGCCCGGCTGACATAGAACTCAACAAACTGGCCGGTGAGTTACTTCAAGTGATGAATATTGTGGAGGAAGCGGACGCTGCTCCAACATCACAGGCGCTGGATGCGGCAAGTCGGTTTGATAAAGCAGTGACGGACCGGATGATGGCTATTGCCAAAGCGAAGTAACTACTTATTGAGCCGAATTCAAAGCCCCAATTCGGCACGACCGGCATATTCCGAAGGTACTTCCGTTTCCAATAATGTTGATACAGCGGTTCGTTAAGCTTGCTAATTCAGCGGGGCTTAAAGCTGCTACTCGGAACGGCGTTTCTACAACCTGAAGTGCTCCGGCACCGTTTTTGTAAGTGGCCGTCCCAAAGGCCAGCATGCCTGTTGCAAGCGGGAAACCTGCGGTTCCAGCCAACGCGGCGCTGTTAGTACAACTGGTGCCTGTGAAGTTGGCGCTGGCAGCGGCATTCACCAATTTTATTACTACAGAATTGGGCCGAACGCCAGTATTTGTATTGCTGAGTAAGTCATTGTTCACCGACAATGAGGCAATTGCGTTTGGAGTCAGCAGGCAGGAACAGCAAGAGACTAATTGCTCATCGGGCGAGAACGCATAAACGTTGACGCAAATGTTGCCCGCTGAACCCCCGAGTCCCGGGCCATTTAACGAGGCGCCATTGGCTCCGGTGTTAGTCATATTAATTACCGCATCACCAGATGTCAGGTTGGAGGCGTACCTCACTTGCATCGTATCGGGAGGAACCACAAATGGAGCAATTGTTGTGGGATCACTAGCCGTATCATTAGAAGTATTTGTTTGGCCACCACCGAAAACGAGAGCGTAATTAATGACGCTTGGCGACGCATCCGACGCAATATTTACAGCCAAAGTGACCTCTGGAAACGAAGTGCCAGCCGGTACAATGGCGATGCTGCTGCAACTAACAGTAAGTGTGTTGCATGTCCAACCAGAACCGAACAGGGCGGTAGCAGTTAATCCCGCCGGAAGAGTATCTTGTACGGTCACAACCGCGCCGGATGTTGCGGCTGAACCTGAGTTGGTTACACTGAGTTTGTAAATTGCAGCTAATTGCCCCTGCGTGAAAATGCCAGTGTGAGATTTTCTGATTGTTAAGTCCGGTTGCGAAAGGATTACGGTGGAATCAAATGCCGTGTTGTTGGCAGTACTATCTTCGAGTGCTGCGGAAAATACCGTGACGACATTCACCAATGGATTCGAGGCGGTAACGGCCACGCTGACCGTAACAATGATAGAAGGATAGCTATCTCCAGCCGCCAACGCATCGACGCGAGTGCACGTAGGCAAGATAGCGCAGGTCCAGCCTGAGCCACTCATTGCAGTTATAGTCATACCTGCGGGTGCTGTATCCGTAACTGAAACTACAGCGGAAGCCGCTTTGTCACCAGCACCGGAATTCTTCACAGTCACAGTGTAAGTGTTGCCGCTTGATCCTTGGGAAAAGCTACCTGTATGGACCTTAGTGATCGTCAAATCGGCTCGTATCAGAACAGTCATATCAACGGCGGTGTTATTAGTAGTGTTACTCTCTGTCGCAGAGGTCAGTACTGCCACGGTGTTTGATTGCGGCGATGTAGCATTTGCCGCCACGTTCACTGTAACTATGATTGGCGGATAGCTATTACCGGCAGCCAGAGCATCGCTGCGGGTGCAGGTTGGAAGGACATTGCAGCTCCAACCGGTTCCAGTCATTGCTGTGATTGTAAGGCCAGCCGATGGTGCGTCAGTAACGGAAACAGAAGCTGCAGCCTTGTCGCCAGCGCCGGAATTACTTACAGTCACGGTATAAGTCTTACCGATGGAGCCCCGCGAGAAGATACCGGAGTGCACCTTGATAATAGTTAAGTCAGGCAGCCCAATTGAGGTTGGATCGTCGGTGCTGATAGTTCCCAAACTGGAAGTCAATTGAGCCGACTTGATCAGCGAAGCAGGCGCGTTCGCCAACACATTCACCGTCAAAGTAATGGGAGGGAAACTGGCTCCATTGAGCAGCAAATCAGTTCGGGTACATGGGCCTGCGGGTTGCACGCAGATCCAACCCGCCCCCGTGATTCCGGTTGCAATCAATCCAGTTGGAATTGGATTTGCCACTGTAAACGGGCCTGGAAGAAATGCTGTTCCCGTGTTATTAGCCGTAATTGTATAGGTTGCTCCAATTTGTCCCTGAGTAAAGTTGCCGGGGTGGAAGTTACTAAGTCCAAGAGTGGGTGATTTGCCAACACAGGTTGGGAATTTGAAGGATCCAATGCGCGTATTCCAATTACGGTCAGCAGAATCTTGCGGCGTTGCATAGTATTGGTTGGTGTACCAAAAAGTGCAGTCATCCACTGGGTCCACAACCATTGCCGTGTAGTCACCCCAACGGTTGATGTGCGTCTGTGAACCTAACCCTGCAACCAGCTGAACTTCCGATTGGGGCATGGTGTTGAGTGGATCAGTTACAAGTCGCCCAGAGTAGGCAATGCTAGGGAACGCCAATGCACTGGCCGTGCTGTAACCGAGCGCAGCATTCCCTTGACTATCGGCAGCAATGCTGCCCATCCAACGGGCAAGACTTGCATCGGGTGCATAAATTTGCTCTTGAATAGGAGTGGTTGAAATAGCACCACCGGTAACATTGATCTGCGCCCATTGCGACGTCACTGGTGCCACACCCACATTGTGGACAACCCACAAGGATTCCGCTGCACCCACTTTACGGTACTGCACGCGCTGCATCAAGCGGTCCCCAATGCTATCCAATTTCCGCGTGGTATCAGGTTGCGGAATGATGGAACCAACAGGCACCAAATAGGGAGTTTGACTAACATAGATCGGAGCACTCAAGGAACCACCAGCTCCGCAATTCGAACCGGCGGTGAACCTCCGTACCTCAAAGGCGAAGGTGGATCGGGATTGTGAGACAAAGTAGTTGGGTGTTCCTGCGGGAGGCAAGGCTCCAGCCGAGTTAGCCGCTAAATGACTGGGAATCATCGAAGCCGGACCAGAGGCAGGCAATGTCCCATAGGCTGCAGTTAGTGGCAACCCTGAGTACATGTCGCTTTTACTGAAGGATGCAAACAATGTTCCGGTGTAGTTGGCAACGGGATACTCGAATTCATTCGCTGCCATGTAAAGGCAGTCGTGCCAAATTCCGAACTTGCCGTAATCGTTAAAATTCCCGATAGGCGGCTGCCCTCCTGTTCCACTGTCCATTCGAACTGCGTAAAGCCACCAACCTCCGGCAACTGGGTCGCTTGTTTTAGAGACTGCAAAACATTGGAAGAAAGGTGCGGTTGGCCTGTTGCTGCTATCGCGCTCAAAGGCAAATTGGGTTAGGATCCATCGGTCCGCCAAAGCATCGTATAGAACAATCGGATCGCCGGAGGAACGTCCGTCGCACATCGTTCCCGTCCCGCTATGAAGGGAATCTTCTGTAAAGGCGGCCAACAAAGTTCCCGACTTATTGTATATGGCATAGGACGAATTCACGGCTTGAATATAATGATTCCGACCCACATCGCCATTGTCATCCGAAGGGTGACCGGCGCCAGCCGTACCTCCAACAACCGTTTGACTAAAGCTCAAGCCCGAGAAGTTGTTGCCCGGGGACGGCATAGGTGCCCGATTAACAACCGGCTCCACCACGGTAGGGTTTTGGCGGATCGGCAACGACTCCTTGGTACCAGGCGGTATAGAACCCACCATGGTCGGGCTAGCCTTGGCGCGCTCCGCCCTAGGTAAGTCGCGAACATCGCCGTTATATTCGTCGGGAATGGTTTTATCTGTAGTTGGAGTGGCAAGTTGTTGTGCTGATAGTCCGCCAGCCCCTAAGCAGGCGAGTGTAAACGCGACCAACCGCGCATTTGTAAAGAACTTACCGATTTGTCTCTTTGCTGAACTTCCACTTACTTGCTTCATTTACTTTAATCTTTTACGGTAGTAATTCGTGGTTACTCTTAGTACTAAAGAAATGAATCCAGCTAGGCAAAAACATGCCAAGCGTAGCTTTTTACTCCATAACTATTTTGCTAGTACCGGATAAGTATAAATGGAGCTTGGGTCAGCTTACAATACATAAGTGGTTCGCCGGAGTACCGGTTAGCAGGGAGGAAGTACTGTGGTTACTATGGGCAGTTGGGGATATCGATGAAAACTGTGGACGACCGGAAGGGTGCTTCGGCCGTCCACTATATAAATTAACTAAGAACGAGGTCCGATGGAGGATTTCATTGGAGCCTTGCCTCCGCCGGATGCAAAAATGTCTTCGGCGATTTTCAAGCCTAGAGGAGCCCCACCAGTATTGCGAGTCAAGTCGGGCTTGCCATCGTCGTCCAAAGCAAATGCATCAAACGACCAATGCACCCCAAGATAGACACGTGAAAATCCGTTTTCCTCGATCATGTGCCACAGACCATGTGGAAAAGACCGCAGATGCCGAGGCCGAACGGTTCCCACATTGTCGGTTGTTACCCCGTTCAATTCATCGGACACGAAGGGTCCTTTGAACACGGTATCTTTGAGGTGATTGCCCGCTGGAACTCCATAGAACAAGCGGACAATATGGAAGCAAGCTGCCCCGAAAGTGGCATGGCCGGAAGGATAGGCTGGGAAGGGCGGAGTAAAATTCTTGTCTCCGCTGTTGCTTGCAGGCGCACCTAATGGCAACCAATCCGGATCACAATCATTGTCAATATTGTTGGCCGCAGTTGGCGCCAAAGGACCCATCGAAGTATCGTGTTCCCGGACGCCAAGCACCGGCCTCCACAGATCATGTATGTATTTCTGGTCCCACGCCAAAATGCCAGCATCACCCATCGCCACATTGACGAAAGCGAATAGTCGGGCATTGTCGTCAACACTATTAGCCTTGGCTATCGCCACTTCGCGAACAATCTGGTTGTAGAGTCGCGGCGGAGTACCCAATTCACGCGGACCATCGTAGGCCCAGTAAATTCCAATCAGCGTTTGGTCCACCGTACGCTTTTTATAGGTGGTGGGCAATGTACCCATTAATTCAGGCGCAATTCCTTTTCCGCGAACTTGCTTCAGAGCATCGTCATACTCATTACTCCCCTTGGCTGGCGGTGCATCTAATTCATGGCGCGCTGTGGTTGCAAATAGTTTTGATTTCGCACCATAAAAGGGTGCGTGATAACCCTGGCCAGGATTGAACGGATCAGGTCGGTGAGCACCTGGACTGTTGGAGGGTAAGTAACCGATAGAACCTGCACCAGGATCAGCAGAACGGTCGGCCAGCATAGCTTGAGCAACTGCCAAGCCGAAGGCTTCCCCCGCTGCCAGGCCAGGCCCTGCAAGTCCAGCCGCCAAATATGCTGTATCAAAGTGTCCCTGCTGCCGTGGAAAAAGTGTGATCAGGCAGGCATGCGCGGCCGCCGCAACAGCAGCAGCGGCACTGGCACCTGCCGCCGGATTTGGCGGTGCGGCCAAATATCGCGGCAAAGTCACCGCATTATTCACAACGCCGGCATGAGCGTCATACATTGCAAGGTGCACAATGGCGAGAGCCCGCGAACTCATCGTTGGTCCACCCTGTTCTGCGGCAGGCTTGTTCGTTCCCGGCAAGTTACTAAAGTCGCGACGATTTGCCTCCAGCGCCACGCTGTTCCAATAGAGGATATGATCCATTTTGATTGTTTCTCCAATTTAGGTTGGCGTCCTAGATATTTTTAGCGCCTTGCGTGGTTAGTGAAAGCTGGGGCCAATCCGTTTCACTAAAAATGTCTTTTATTGCCTTACTGAATATCTGACATTAGGAACTTACCTTTGGTTAATCAGGATGGTTGAGGATCAAGAAGTCGTTTCTAACCATGACATCTCTTAAATGGCTCTTTGCGCTACGCCAAAAAAGGGAATCACCACCACCTACTCCATTATTTTCCGCACAGAATCAACAATCCGCAAATTTCCATCGCCGCCCCACTTAGTCCCTTCACTTACACTTTCAACAGGAAGACAAAACCGCTGCGCAGCGTGCTTCTCTAAACCAAGCCCGTTAGTGGGTAGCAATGCCCACCGGCGGCACGCAGAGCTTTGCGTAATCGTCGGATCGCCGGTCGCAAAACATGAATACCATGGGCACTTTTTCTGGTTGGGGAACTGGAAGAAGTGAGGTGGTAATTTCCATCAATTGCAGTTATGGTGGCTGCAAACCCAGGGAGAAGTGTGCGCGACCGGCGCTTCCTTTTGACAAGTTTCTGGCCTACCGTTTTAATAGCAATAGCTTTCCGGATGTGAGTCCAACAATAAAAATCAGCACCCATGATGCAAGGGGAACAGCGAGAAAAACGAAAGCGGGCTGCGGCCTTGGCGGACCGAAGACAACATATCCGTAGATGCTGAAAGCACCCAGCGTGAGAATTAGCATCAAGCTATAACTTGCCGCCTGCGCACCAGCCGGCCACCGCTTCGCCATCCTGTGGGCGTAAACGAGCGCCGCAAATGGAGAGAGTACCCAGACTGTGAATAGTCCGATGAGGATTAGGGAGCTTTGGCGACTACCCACATACAGCATGAAGCGCAATGAACCCACAGCACCCAGCAACACTGTAAGCAGCGCCACTCCGCGCAGGAAGCTAAGAAAGTTAGCTGATTGTTGCACGACCAATCACACCATAAAACAGAGTAGAATGGCGGGCAAGACCAAAATCATGCCACAACCTGAATCCGCCGGACGTCGTAATTTCATAACCGCTTCCAGTCTGTTGCTCGCCTCTTCATCAGTCGAAGGGTCCAGCGCTCGTAGACTCACTGAAAAGGAAAAGCTTGGACGACTTGCCTCCAACACTTGGCCCATCCGGCCGTTGTTCAAATCGCGCAGCACCAGGCCCAACCCGCAGGCCGACGAGATGAAGAAGAAGTACGGCACGCTGACGATGCTGGATTTTCCGCAATTCACCAAGGACACTTTTCCTGGCGTTTATCACATGGACCTGTTCTCTGGTCTGTTCGGCGACACTACCGACGATTCCATGTACGCGAAAACAGAGATGACTTTCAACGGCACCACGCGCGCGGTGTTCGAGTTCGACCCATCGCAGACTAGTGCCAAAAGGTGGCTGGAAAAACTCAACGCCAAGATGGCTGCAACCGGCACCAAGTGCCACCACATTTCCAACAACGCGCCGCGTGACATCTGCGATCCCGACCCTGCGAAACGGCGTGCTGGAATCGAAGTGGCGAAGAAATGGCTGGACGGCGCGGCCATGATCGGGGCCAAGACTATGCGCGTGAACAGCGGCGGACCTCGCATATCGCCGAGTGCTGTTGTGACCACTGACTATCCGAAGAACGATGAGTTAGCACGTTCGCTGGACCTTTGCATTGAGTCCTTCAAGGAAATGGCTGAACATGGCGGCAAGGTGGGAGTGAGGGTGACGCTGGAAAATCATTGGGGATTGACGGCGGACCCGATGAACATCCGCATTATTGTTGATGAGGTGAACAGCCCCTTCTGCGAAGCATCGCCGGACTTCGGCAATTGGGAGCACGAATACTGGCACTATCACGGCCTGGCTGCATTGGCACCATACGCCCACAGCACCGTGCATGCCAAGTATTGGAATCGTTGGAAGGATAACGACATTGGCCGCAGCGTGAGGATCATGACCGATGCCAAGTTTATGGGCATCTTCGCGCTGGAGTATGAAGACGGCCCGTGGGATGGTGTGGAAGGGGCCAAGTATCTTTACAAAGAAGTGTTGGCTGCACTTTAGATTAGACGCGCTTTAGACAGATGATACTTAGGGCTACTCCACAACTGATATCTGATTGGCTTCCGCAATTGGTGGAACTGCTGGAGGATTCCGTTCTGAGCGGTGCTTCGGTGGGATTTCTTCTTCCGCTTGGCGCTGGGGAAATCGCCGCATATTGGGATGGCGTGCTTCACGATTTTGAGCATCGGATTGTTCTGCTTGCAATCGAAGATGGTCAACTGCAAGGGTCTGTGCAATTGGAACTGGCTCGAAAGGCGAACGGCAGACATCGAGCTGAGGTGCAAAAACTGCTGGTTCATAGCCGGGTCAGGAGACAGCGTTTGGGTCGTCGGCTAATGGCTGCTGCTGAGCAGGAAGCGCTGGCGGCGGGGCGGACGCTGCTGATTTTGGACACGCGTGTTGGTGATCCCGCAAGCAAACTTTACGAATCGATGAATTACCTTTTTGCAGGGGCAATTCCTGGCTACGTGTTGTTGGACGATGGCCGGTTTGCGGGCACTGCAATTTTCTACAAGAATCTGCCTTGATTTGGTTGCGTCCTACAGCAGCAATGCGGGATAGTTGAAAAGGAACCTTTAGTTCCACTTTCCATGGGCGCTGGACACATACGATGGCGGACAACATACTGTTCTTCACAGAACTGTTGGGGCTTAAGGTCTATGACCTTAAAGGCCGCCGCTTGGGCACAATCCGTGACGCCGCGCTTGTTCCGCTAGTTGATGCTATCCGCGTTGACCGCTATCTTTTAGGCGGCGGCTGGGCATGGCTGACAATTCGCTACGATCAAATTCAATCCATCAGTTTAGACGGCATTTATTTGCAGGATGAGCAACTGGTTCCGTACCATGGCGACGATTACATGCTGCGCTTGGGGCGTGACCTTTTAGATCAACAGATCATCGACGTGCATGGCCGCAAAGTGGTTCGGGTAACGGACATTACTTTTGAAACAGTGCAGGTGGAAGGGCGCGATGAACTGCGAATGCTGGAAGTGGACGTGGGTTTGCGAAGCATTTTCCGCCGCATTGTGCAGGGCGTAATTCCGCCGAGATGGACGCGCAAGGCGATGGCGAGCATTCCACCCAATTCCATTCGCTGGGAGTTCTGCAACATTGTAGAAGCCGATCCTCAGCGTAGGCTTCGGCTGAACATTACTCACAACATGCTGGAGACGATGCATCCGGCCGATTTGGCGGACATTGTGGAGGAGTTGAGCCCGGAAGATCGGGAAGCAATTTTTGAAACGCTGAACAGCGAAGTTGCGGCGGAGGCGCTAAGCGAAGTTTCCCCGGAGATTCAGGCCAGCATTATTGAATCGCTGGAAACTGAAAAAGCGGCTGAAATTATTGAAGAAATGTCGCCTGACGACGCTGCGGATATTTTGGCCGAACTGGAAAAAGAAACCAGCGACGAAATTCTTGAGGAGATGCATTCCGACGCGCAGGAGAAACAGGAAGTCCGCGAACTGCTTGAATTTTCCGATGACCGCGCGGGAGGCATGATGAGCACGGAATTTGTAGCGTTGTCCCACAAAGCCACTGTTGCCGATGCTGTAATCGCCATGCGTGAGAACGAAGAATTGATTGAATCCCTGCATACGCTGTTCCTGATTGATGGCGAGGATAAGTTAGTGGGTACCGTCCCCGTTGGCCGCCTGTTTACCGCCGCAGAAGGGGCACTTTTGGAAACTCTAAAATCCGACGGACTTATCAAAGTTGACGTAGGCGTGCATCAGGATAAAGTTACGGAGATGTTTGACAAGTACAGCCTGCTGGCACTGCCTGTGGTGGATGCGAAGGGCCAATTGGCGGGCGTGATTACGGCTGACGATATTATAAGCGTCCTGAGGAATAGTTAGTGTTCAAGAAGTTTAAGTATCATATTGCGGTATTTTTCTCCGTTATAGGCCCGGGTTTTATTACAGCCGTTGTGGACAACGATGCGGGTGGTATTTTGACTTACTCGCAGGCAGGAGCCAAGTATGGGTACTTGCCATTGTGGACGCTGATTCCCATTACGCTGTTGTTGATTGTTGCTCAGGAAATGTCGTCCCGCATGGGCGCGGTAACTGGTAAAGGCCTTTCCGATTTGATCCGGGAAGAGTTCGGATTGCGTACAACATTCTTCATGATGGCCGCGTTGGTTGTGGTGAATCTGATGAATGTGATGGCCAATTTCGCCGGTGTTGCCAGTGCCTTGGAGCTGTTCAATATCAGTAGATATATTTCCGTCCCGATTGGGGCATTGTTTGTTTGGCTGCTGATCGTGAAGGGTACTTACGCCAACGTAGAAAAGATCTTCTTATTCGCAACGGTGGTCTATATCTGCTATATCGCCTCGGGAATTCTGGTGGGGCCGGATTGGAAAGAAGCGGCGCTGTATAGTGTGAAACCGGTGTTGATGCTGGACCCGGATTACATCACCATTTTGATTGCGATGGTGGGCACCTCGGTTGCTCCGTGGATGCAGTTTTATCTACAGGCGGCGATTGTGGAAAAGGGGATCACGCCCAAGGAATATGCGGAATCGCGGATTGAAGTAATTGTTGGTTGCGTGGTGATGTCGGTAATTGCATTTTTCATTATTGTGGCGTGTGCTGGTGCTATTTGGAGCGTTGCGCCGCGGGATATCAAAGATGCCACCGACGCGGCGTTGGCGTTGAAACCATTTGGACCTTATGCTTATTTGATGTTCTGCGCAGGCCTGTTGAACGCGTCACTATTTGCAGCCTGCATCCAGCCGCTATCCACTGCCTATACGGTCTGCGAAGGGCTGGGGTTTGAAAGCGGTGTAAATAAGAAGTGGCATGAAGCGCCGATTTTCTATTGGCTATTTACGCTGCTGATTTTGATTGGTGCGGGTGTGGTTCTGGTTCCGAATTTCCCGCTCATCAAAATGATTTTGTTCAGCCAGGTTGTGAATGGTTTGTTGTTGCCATTCGTTCTTGTGTACATGATATTGCTGGTGAACAAGAAGCAGATTATGCACGAATGGGTGGCTTCGCGTGCCTATAATGTGGTGGCGTGGACGGCAGTCACGGTGATGATCCTGTTGACTGTAGCATTGGTGGGGATCAGCGTGCAGCAGTTGCTGGGGCATCAAGGCACGTAATTTCTCCCCCTGTGATGTGGCGAAGCATGTATAATCGCGTCCATGGATCGTCGTCAATTCCTTTCCCTGGCTCCGGCAGCTACGCTTGCTGCATTTGAAGCCCCTGCACTTGCCTTCCAACAAGAAAAGAGTAAATTGAAAATCACCGGAATTCGCCTGGTGAAAGTGAAGGCGCGTAAGCCGGCGCCAAATTACACACCTGCTGCAGGTTCGTGGTCCACGGGGGGAGTGGAGGTGGCGAACCCCATGTCCATCTACGCGGAATATAAACCGATGCGCAGCCTCTTCATGGCTGATGGAGTGCCGTCGTTTGTAGTGGAAGTAACCACCGACAAAGGCATCACAGGATATGGCGGCGGCGGCCCTGGTGGTGGGCCAGTTGTTGAAGGTCATTTGAACAAGCTTATGATGGGGCGCGATCCTTTTGATCTGGAGCGGAACTGGGATATTATGTGGCGCTCCACCATGAGCTATGGCCGCATGGGTGTGACGATGAACGCCATCAGTGGTGTGGATTTAGCGCTGTGGGATATTGTTGGCAAAGCGCTGAATCTTCCCGTTTATAAATTGCTGGGCGGAGAAACCAAGCCTCGCATTCCCGCTTACTGCACTGGCAATGATGTTGAACAGCATTTGCAATTCGGCTTCAAGCGGATGAAGTTGGCTATCCCACACGGCCCTGCCGACGGGCGGGAAGGGATGAAGAAGAACTTGGATCTGGTGAAGCGTACTCGCGAAATCCTGGGGGCCGATGGGGAAATTATGCTGGATTGCTGGATGGCCTGGACTGAACGTTATACGCTGGAAATGGCTGAAATGTTCGTGCCCTATCGCGTGTATTGGATGGAAGAATGCCTCCCCCCACACGACTACGCTGGATTCGGGCGGTTGAATGCCGCTATCAAATCGACGCGCATTGTAACTGGCGAACATGAGTATGGGCGCTATGGGTTTCGTTACCTACTGGAACACAACTGCGCAGCTATTTGGCAACCGGACATTAATTGGTGCGGCGGCTTGACGGAGTTGCGGAAGATAGGGGCGCTAGCGGCAGCCTATGATATTCCGGTGATCCCTCATGGCGGCGGACGGTTCGATTCCGTGCATTGGATTTATGCCAATACAGGCTCACCATGGGCTGAACTTTTCATGCCTGCGCCTGGAGGGCCGAAGGAAGTGTATTCCATGTATGAGGAAGAATACAGCATCTCTCGCGGTCCGGAGGGGATTTATACAAAGCCAAGTGAACGGCCGGGATTAGGATGGGATATCGTGCTGGCATAGTTTTTCTGCGAAAATTGGAAGAGTTAATTATGAGCAGCCCAACCGACCACAATCATGGACACAGTCACGCGCACGGTGACGATCATTCGCATGGAGGCCACGAGGAATCATCCGCCATGGAAAGCGGCATTCCATTGTTACTGCTGGTGGTTGTACTAGCGGCTGCGGCTATGTTTTATACATCCAGTAGTTTTCCAGCGGTCACCGGCGGAGCTCATGGCGCTGCAGCGGAACACGCCGAACCCAAGCACTAACTCAGACACTTAGTTTCCAGGGTTTCCGGTAGCGGCGCGTCAATAAATGCGCGGCCTTAGTTGGTCCTTGAATGCGTTCCTTGCTATCGTCCCAGCGAATGCGTTCTCCGGAACGGAACGCAACGTTGCCTAACAAGCCGCCCTTGGTCACTTTGAATCCATAATCAAAGTTGCAGGTGGTAGTTTTGCGGGATTTTATGGAATCCAGGAACTCTCGAATGTGTCCCGGCGAATCGGGAATACTTTGTGGTGGCCGCGTGAAAGTTTCTTCCTTCTTGCCGTTCACCCATAGTTCATGATTTCGATAGTTGGTGACTAGTGTCCCCTCGGTACCTTCGAAAATCACGCTGCTTCCCATGTGTTCGTAGCCAGGCCGCCCTTTAGGATGCAGCGTCCAGGTAAGCACCAGTCCCGGGTATTCGTACAAGACTTCCAGGGTATCGGGGGTTTCGGCATTGTCATCGGTCAGCCAACGGCCACCAGCGGCAGAAATGGTTTTAGGGGCTTGTAGGTCCAGTGCCCAATAAGCAACGTCTGCATAGTGACACCAGAAATCGATGAACATGCCGCCAGAGTAATCCCAGAAATATCGGAAGGTGAAGTGCGATCGATTTGGATTGTACGCTCGTTTCGGTGCTGGTCCTAACCAGAAATCGTAATCCAATTCTTTGGGCGGCGTTGTATCAGCAGGCCTGCCATGGTTCTTTTCATTGCTTGCCAATGAGCAATACACACGATTCACTTTGCCCAACATTCCCGATTTCACGATCTCCACAACGCGCCTGTAGTTGGGTAGATCGTTGTGAATGTGGTTGCCCATCTGGGTGACGCGCGAATATTTTTTGGCAGCATTGGCCATGGCACGGCCTTCGGCTATCGAATAGGCTAACGGCTTTTCGCAAAACACGTCTTTACCTGCCTGGCAAGCCATCACAGCGGGCAATGCGTGCCAATGATCAGGGGTGGCCACCATTACAGCGTCCAGATCTTTACGCTCCAGAAGCTTACGGAAATCGCGGTACGTTTCTGGTTTTTGACCCTTCGCCTCAACAATGGAAACGGCCTTGTCCAGGTGCGTCTGATCCAAATCGCAGAGTGCCACAGCGGTAACGTCTTCGTGTTTCAGGAAACCATTCAGGCGGCCGGTACCCATGCCTCCAAGCCCGATGAAGCCAACACGAATACGATCGCTTGGTGCAGGTCCAGCCAGTGACCGGTATTGAACAGCGGTAAGACCCAATGTCTTGAGAACGGTTCGGCGTGAAGGGTACATCTCTAAATGATAGACTGATCAATCCGGCTGTTGGAAGGACCGAATTTTGGGGAGGACGGATGAACCAGGCACTCATCGATAGCTTAATAGTCAAAGCAACCGAAGTTGGATTGAATCTGTTAAAGGGCATCGCCATTTGGGTGATTGGCCGTTGGCTGATCAAATTCGCTGTAGATATGATGGCCAAACAAATGGAGCATCGCAAGATTGATGCCACCATAGTTGGCTACGCACGCAGCACTGTAAGTGCATCCATGAATATTGTGCTGGCAGTAGTTCTGCTGGGAGTATTTGGAATTGAGACAACATCGTTTGCAGCTTTCGTAGCTGGTGCGGGTTTGGCGATTGGCGCGGCCTGGGGCGGATTGCTTTCCAATCTTGCGGCCGGTGCCTTCCTGATTGTGCTGCGTCCCTTCAAAACTGGCGATACGATTAGCGCAGGCGGTGTTACCGGAACTGTTGTTGAAATCGGGCTGTTTGTCACAACATTTTTGACTCCGGATAACGTAATCACTTACGTTGGGAATTCTAAGATTTTAGGTTCAACAGTGAAGAATTATTCGGCCAGCGATTCGCGCCGCGTTGAATTGGTGGGGAATCTGAAACGGGCGAAAGATCTGGAAAAAACCATGGCCCAAGTTCGTGAGCGCCTATTACAGGTGCCCAATGTGCTTGCGGTTCCCGCGCCTGAAGTGAACGTTAGTTCCTTCGACGAACATTGTTGCACTCTAGCAATTCGCCCTTACACACATAGCGACAACTTCTTCCAGGTGCAGTTCGACGCAACCAACGCCATGCGTGACTTGCTTGACGGAGCAGGTGCCCGTGGCCATGGTTGGCATCCAGACGGCGAAGAGGGTGAAGCAGCCGAAAGCGAGGAAGCCGAAGAGGCTGAAGAAGAAGAGGAAGAGTAGGGCTTTAGAGCGCTATATCATCCCGATCTTCGTTTCGAATTCGGATGGCCGAACCAACATCGTAAATGAAGATTTTGCCGTCGCCGATTTTTCCGGTGCGGGCTGAATCAACAATCGCGCGGGTGACTTCTTCCAGTCGACCGTCGGGAATAATCATTTCCAGTTTCACCTTGGCGATGAGATCCACTTGATATTCCCTGCCACGGTAAACTTCTTTGTGCCCTTTTTGCCGGCCATGCCCACGCACTTCGCTGATGGTCATGCCGTCTACTCCAATAGTCTTAAGAGCGTTCTTCACTTCTTCCAGTTTGAACGGCTGAATAATAGCCTCAATTTTCTTCATTGCACTATTACGCTACACGATTTCAATGCCAATGGGAAGCTCAGTTGCGAAATGGGTCGACGACTTTCAATGAACCAAAGCGTCTGTCGTGCTGTAGGTCCTCACTGTAAAGGATTTCGCAATTCGCTTCCAGGGCGGCGGCAATTATGAAGGAATCGTACCAATTGATTTGATGCTGGGAATGGAGCCGCATTGCTGCACCAATCAGCGATTCTGAAGAATGAACCGAAATGAGCGGCCTCAGTACGCCGCGGAAATAATCTTCAGCCTCGCCAGTGGACATGGGTTGAGCGAATTTTCTGAATGCTACATTGAAAAATTCCTGAACAACTTGATAGCTGATCAAACCAATGCCAGTGGTTAGCGCTTCACGCATTAATCCCTTAGCAATGTCGCCTTTTGTCCCCGAATCAAAACTGTAAACAACAATATTGGTATCCAGGAAATAGCGGACTTGGCTCATTTCTGACGTGCACCGGCAGTTTGAGCGCTGCTGGCCAAAGGCCTGTCGGAGCGGTCATTCATCTCATCGCGAGTGAAGGATCTACCCGCTCGAACGTGCCCGAAACGGCTCATCAGCGCATCATAATCCCCGGCGTCACAGCCTTTTGATGTGTATTCCAGCAACCATTGCTGAAAAGCAGCATTCAGTGTTGTATGTCGGGAATGGGCCAATATTCGAGCCCGATCTATTAAATGTTCTTGGGCGGCCAGGGTTATGTTCACGATTACAGTGTACACGAAATGAGTGGTGCTTGCAACACTAAAGATTAATCGGATTCAGCGCCATTGTTATACTTGAATAAATAGAGGGAGTAACGAAGGGCCTGATGGAATTCGTTCTCAATAACCGGAAAACCAAACTTCCGCATTGCAGCTCACAAACAACTCTGCTTGATTGGTTGCGCGCCGAAGGACTTACGGGTCCAAAAGAAGGGTGCGCAGAAGGGGAATGTGGGGCTTGTACAGTGCTGATGGTTCGCCCAGATGGCGCTGGCGCAAAGTACATCCCTTTAAATAGTTGTCTACTCTTCTTACCTATGCTTGCCGGCCAGGAGCTCTATACGGTTGAGGCCCTCGCGAAAAACGGAATTTTGGCAGAGGCTCAAAAAGCGATCGCACAAGCTGGTGGATCGCAGTGCGGGTATTGCACGCCAGGATTTGTAATGAGTCTGTTTGCTGAACAGTATCGGCCAGGACGCACAGGTCCTTGTGATCCGCATTCTATGGGCGGCAATTTGTGCCGCTGCACAGGCTACCGGCCACTGCGCGATGCGGCATTTTCTCTAGGCCCAGCTCCGGACGATGCGTTCCGGGCAAGGCTTCAGTCACCCGCCCCGCCAGTATTGCCATTTTCGAGTCAGGACATGGCCAGACCGGGAAACCTTGCGGACTGCTTCAACCTGATGCGAAGCAACCCCAAGGGCCGGCTTGTTGCTGGGGCAACCGATTTAGCGGTTGAATCGAACCTGCACTATCGTCGCTGGCCAATGTTGATCAGTACGGAGGCACTGACAGAGTTACGAGTGTTCCGTGAAGAGTCTGGTCACGTTGAGATCGGGGCAGGTTTGTCGCTTTCAGAAATCGAATCAATTTGGTCTGACGCACCGCCGGTAGTTAAGGAGTGGTTTCCATTGTTCGCATCGCCGTTGATCCGAAACCGGGCAACCCTGGGTGGCAATCTGGGGACGGCGTCACCTATTGGCGATGCAGCACCGTTGTTGCTGGCTTTGGATGCAGAGTTGAATCTGGCAAGTTCGGGCGGATTGCGGCGGGTGAAGCTGGCCGACTATTTTCTTGCGTACCGCAAAACGCAGCTTGTGGACATCGAGTTGATTGTCTCAATCGTGATTCCAAAGCCATTTCCAGCCGAGGCAAGATTCTTCAAGATCGCCAAGAGACGGATGGATGACATCAGCACGGTGGCTGCTTGTTTCGCGCTGCAATTTGACAACCACGGAATCATCGAGCGGGCGCGGATTGCTTATGGCGGTGTGGCGGCAGTCCCAATGCGATCTCTATCGGCAGAACAAAGTCTTCTGGGAAAGCGTTGGAATGAACAGGCGGTTACCGAAGCCCAAGCTCTCATTGCAGGAGAACTAAAGCCGCTAAGCGATCATCGTGGCAGCGCTGCCTACCGCTTGGCGATGACCCAAACGTTGCTTGCGAAATTCTGGGGTGAGCGATGAAAGCTGTAGGACTTCCAATTCCACACGAAAGCGCTCGGGGCCACGTAACCGGCGAGGCACTTTATACTAACGATCTTCTGAATCGCTTCCCCGGAGTCTTGCATGGCTGGCCTGTGATGTCCCCATTTGCGCATGCCACTGTAGTTGCCATCAATGCAAATCCGGCGCTTGCAGTGGATGGAGTGGTAACAACTCTAACAGCCGCAGACGTTCCAGGCGAAGGGGATTCCGGGCCTAATCGTCATGATGAACCCTTGTTTCCAGATGAAGTCTTGTTTCATAGCCAGCCCGTAGCATGGGTGCTTGGCGAAACTTTGGAAGCTGCGCGTTTAGGTGCTGAGGCTGTGCAGGTTAGTTACGAAGAATTGCCGGCACTGGTTCATTTAGAAGACGCCATCGCTGCTGGAAGTTACCATTCGCAGCCATTTCGGATGGAGCGGGGTAATGCAGCATCGGAGTTGGCGGCCAGCCCACATACTCTTCGAGGCGCGTTGCGCATTGGTGGACAGGAACATTTCTATTTAGAAACGCAGTGCGCACTGTCTTGGTTAGATACAACTGGCGGCGTGGAGTTACATAGTTCCACGCAACACCCCAGCGAAACTCAGGAAATTGTTGCGCGTGTTTTGGGAATAGCTAAGCATCAAGTCACTGTGGACTGCCTGCGTATGGGTGGTGCGTTCGGGGGCAAAGAAGTGCAGGCCAACGCATGGGCAGCGGTGGCTGCATTAGGGGCTTTGAAAACCCGACGGCCGGTAAGTGTTCGTCTGCCACGTCGGCTGGATATGATGCTCACCGGTAAGCGTCATCCGTTTCTGGCGCAATTTGAGACGGGGTTTGCTCCAGACGGAAAACTGATTGCGCTTCGTCTTTCGCTTTTCGCCGATGCAGGTTGGAGCTTGGATCTTTCGGAACCCATCGTTTGGCGTGCCATGTTCCACGCCGATAACTGCTATTTCCTGCCCGCCGTAGAAATTCATGGCTTCGTGGTGAAGACCCACAAAACCTCGCAAACAGCCTTTCGGGGATTTGGCGGACCGCAAGGGATGTTGGTGATCGAAGATATTTTGGATCGCATCGCCCGTACATTGCAACTGCCTGTTGACCTGATTCGCGAGCGCAATTTCTACACTGAAGGCCAGACAACGCACTATGGGCAGCCCGTGAAGGACGCCGGTCGCATTGTTCGCAGTTGGCAAGAGCTGAAGGAATCTGCGGACTTCACCAAGAGGCAAAACCAGGTGTTGGCGTTCAATGCTGCAAATTCAAACAAGAAGCGCGGCATTGCAATCACTCCTGTGAAATTCGGCATTTCTTTCACTGCCACCATGTTCAATCAAGCAGGAGCCACCGTGCTGATTTACCGCGATGGCAGTGTGCAGGTAAACCATGGTGGAACTGAAATGGGGCAGGGTCTGCATACGAAAATCCGGCAAATTGCTGCCGACGGTTTGGGGGTTGCACAGGATTCAATCCGCATTATGCCCACCAGCACTGGCAAGATTCCAAACACTTCGGCAACCGCAGCTTCTGCGGGTAGCGATCTGAACGGAGCAGCGGTGTTGGACGCCTGCACTAAATTGCGAGCAGTGCTGAGCCCTGTTGCAGCAGCAATGCTGGATTGTATGCCCGAAGCAATTCGCTTTGAAAATGGTACGGTGTCCGCTGACGGCCGCCAACTGGCATTCGCAGCCGTTGTTGAATCAGCCTATAAACAACGCCTTCCCTTGTTCGCCAGCGGTTATTATCGTACGCCGGAAATTCATTACGATCCGAAGACTGGTCAAGGCCAGCCCTTTTACTATTACGCTTATGGTGCCGCAGTTTCGGAAGTAGAAGTGGACGGATTCACTGGAGACATGCGCACTCTTCGGGTCGACATTTTGGAAGATGTGGGCAATTCCATTTCCCCAATAGTGGACCGCGGACAAATTGAGGGCGGATTCGTCCAAGGTGCAGGCTGGTTGACGCTTGAAGAACTTGTTTGGGATGACAACGGGCGACTAGCCACCAATGGAGCTTCTACTTACAAATTGCCTTCGTGGACTGAACTGCCTGAGATTTTCAATGTTGCTTTGCTGGAGAGGGCAGCGGAACCAGGAGTTGTATTCGGCAGCAAAGCAGTAGGCGAACCCCCTTTAATGCTGGCGATTTCCGTGCGGGAAGCTATCCGATCGGCAATTGCTGCGTTTGGAACAGGTGCCATTGTTGAAATTGATTCCCCTTGCACGCCGGAGCGAATTTTCTTCGCCATAGAGAATGCTCGTAAGCAACGATGGGTGAAAACACCGGCGGCAGTGGAGGCGGTCTCCCAGTGAGCCAATTATTTCGGGCCCCCATTTTTCATACTCCTGGGAATCCGTTTCACCAGTCCAATGCGCTGGAAGTGTTTGGCGATGGTGGACTGTTGGTGGACGCGAATCGGATCGAAGCGTTAGGCGATTTCACTACTATCGCCAGGCAATATCCCAATGCCCAAGTGCGCGATCTAAGCGATGGGTTTCTTCTTCCTGGCTTCGTCGATACCCACGTCCACTTTCCACAAGTGCGAGTCCTTGGTGCATTGGGTGAACCATTGCTTGACTGGTTGAAGCACAGTGCTTTGCCAGAAGAATCGCGGATGGCGGATGCAACGTATGCGCGTGTGATTGCTAGGGAATTTCTCAATGCATTGACCGCCAATGGCACCACCGCTGCTTTGGTGTTTGGGGCGCACTTCGCCGGTGCCATGGAAATTTTGTTCGATGAAGCAGCAATCTCAGGCCAGAGAATTTCCAGTGGCTTGGTACTTTCCGACCGCCTACTACTGCCTGACTTGCATACTTCCGCAGCACAAGCCTATAAGCAAAGCACCGATCTTATCCAGCGCTATCACGGTAAGCATGGATTGAAATATGCCGTTACTCCGCGCTTTGCGCTATCGGCTAGCGAAGCGATGTTGGAAGTTTGTCAAACTCTGATGCGGGAAAATCCTGACGTTTTGTTTCAGACCCATTTGAACGAGAGCAACGCGGAAATTCGCGAAGTTGCGCAACTGTTTCCCTGGGCCGAAGACTATCTTTCCGTCTACGAAAAATTTGGCCTGATAGGGGTTCGATCCGTTCTTGCGCACAACGTGCATCCCACCAATAGCGAACTTCAAAGGCTATCGGCAAGCGGAGCAACAGTGGCTCATTGTCCATGCAGCAACGCTTCACTTGGAAGCGGATTGTTCCCAATGGCAAAACATATTTCGCACGGCATCAGGGTATCCTTAGGGACCGACGTCGGTGCGGGCACTGGCTTCGGAATGTTGAAGGAAGGACTACAAGCATACATGTTGCAGCGGATCGCTACAGATGGTTTCGGACTCACGTCCACTCATCTTTTGTACCTCGCCACCAAGGCTGGAGCCGAGGCGCTGGGAATGGATGATGCAGGCGATTTGTCGCCAGGCCGTTCAGCAGATTTCGTCTATATAAAACCCAGAGCTGGCAGCCCACTAGCCGCAATAGCCGACAATGCTGAAAGTCCAGAGCGCATGCTGGCAGCCATTTTCACGCTAGCCGGCGCGGAAACCATAGCTGGAACCTGGGTGCAAGGCCGAGCAGTTTACGAAGGCGTGTCATGACTCTACAAGAAATAAACTATATGGAACAACAGCAGTTTGTAGAGGCCCTGGGTTGGATTTTCGAGAACTCCCCCTGGGTGGCTGAACGGAGTTGGAAGGCCCGCCCATTCCAATCTAAAGAGGCTTTGCACACTGCAATGGTCCATTGTGTTGACGTTGCTTCCACATCTGAGCAGTTGGCTTTGATCGGCGCACACCCTGACCTTGGAGCGAAGGCCGCAATGAGCGAAGCCTCTGTTGGCGAGCAGGCAGGTGCGGGTTTGAATCAACTTAGCGCGGCTGAGTTTGAGACTCTGCATAAGCTGAATTCCGCGTACAAGAATAAGTTCAACTTTCCATTCATCTATGCAGTGAAGGGCGCAACCAAGCAGGAAATTCTCCAAGCACTGGAAAAGCGGCTATCGAATGACAAGGATTCAGAGTGGTCCACAGCCTTGCGGCAAATTGTCCGCATCGCCTGGTTTCGTCTTTCAGAGGAGATTCAATGAACAGGTTTGCCAGTGGTAAAAAGCAGAATTACTATGGCAAGGGAGATGTGGTTGTCTATCGCTTGAACCGCCATGGAAAAGTGCCTGCTGGTTGCAGTCCGGTTTTCGGCGCAAATGTTTTGATGCTCACCTACGGCGATGCCTTCCGAAACACCTACACCACTGGCGACAATACCGGCTTAGTGGCAACTGATTCCATGAAGAATTTCATTCAACGCGAGACTATGAATTTCGCTGGCTACGATCTGGAATCGTTCGTCCACTTTCTGGCAGAGAAATTTCTTCGCACCTATTCGCAAGCCGAGGGAGTTCAAATTTCCGCAAAGGAAGTTCCCTACGAAGGGATTGCTGATGGCAGCATCGCATTCCAACCAACAGGTCCGGAACGTGCTACGGCCCGCGTTGAGATTGGACGCAATGGCGGTGAACTGAATATGATTGAAGTGTGTTCGGGCATCGAAGGCTTTCGTCTTTTGCGCCTGGGTGGCAGCGCATTTCACGGCTTTGTGAAAGATCAATACACCACCTTGCCCGACATCATCAACCGGCCCCTGCACATGTGGCTGGACCTGGAATGGAAGTACATTTCCGACAAGGCTGGACTGGCCGAAGGTGCCATCACCGCAAGAGTGCGCCGCATGGTGCATGAAGTGTTTCATGGTTTTGAATCGGGTAGTATCCAACAGGTGATTCATCAGTTGGGGTCGAAGATGCTTGCTGAAATTCCTGAAATTTCACAGATCCATTTAGAGGCCAATAATCGAACTTGGGACACCATCGCAGAACAAGGCGATGCGCTTGGAGTGTATACAGACCCTCGTCCTCCATATGGCTGCTTAGGGTTAACTATGAGCCGCTAACGTGGGGCAACTTTCCACACACGTCCTAGATCTATCGTCGGGTCGACCGGCTGCGAATCTGCGCATAACTCTGCACCGCGAAGGGCAGCTTCTGAAAACGGTCACCACTAACTCGGATGGTCGGACCGACGCACCGCTGCTGACAGGCGATGAACTCAAAGCAGGCGTTTACGACTTAGTGTTCCAAGTTGACGAATACTTTCGAGCTCAAGGCAGTGTGACCACTGCACCCCCTTTTCTAGGGGAAGTTGTAATTCGTTTCGGCGTGGCGGATGCGAATGGAAAGTATCATGTCCCGTTACTGGTGTCCCCTTATGGATACAGCACCTACCGGGGCTCGTGACATGACCGTCATTGAAAAATGTCGGCTGCTAGCAAGCTTCAGCGAGGAGCCGGACTGCATCACCCGCACGTTTCTTTCAGCACCCATGCACGACGTCCACCGAACCTTACGCCAATGGATGGAGCCTTTAGACATGCGGGTTTGGGTGGATAATGCGGGAAACTTGCACGGTTATTATCCTGCTGCAATCCCCGGAGCAAAACGAATTCTAATTGGCTCACATGTCGATACTGTTCCCAACGCGGGCGCATTCGATGGCGTGCTTGGCGTGGTGCTAGGCATTCAATTGGTTAAAGAATTGGCTGGCCGCAAAATGTCTTTCGGCATTGAGGTAGTAGCTTTTTCCGAAGAGGAAGGGGTCCGCTTTGGAGTGCCGTTTCTGGGCAGCCGTGCGTTAGTCGGCACGTTGGATAGCTGCCTGCTGGCGACCAAAGACAAGCTGGGAGTTACAGTAGCAGAAGCAATTCAATCATTCGGACTACGGCATGAAAATGTAAGCCAAGCTATCGTTGATCCAGAACAAGTACTCGGCTATTTGGAATTTCACATTGAACAGGGACCAGTGCTGGAAAGCATGAATTTAAGATTGGGTCTGGTTACCGCCATTGCTGGTCAAAGCCGTCTTGAACTTATTTTTCACGGCCAAGCAAACCATGCTGGGACCACACCCATGAACCTGCGAAGCGACGCAGTGGCTGCTGCCGCCGCTTGGGTCTGCCAAGTGGAAAAGACCGCCAAAGCCACGCCAGGCTTGGTTGCAACGGTGGGTCGCTTTGAAGTCACCCCGGGAGCAGGTAACGTAATTGCCAGCGAAGTTCGTGCAAGTTTAGACGTCCGCTCAGCTGAAGACCAACTCCGATTATCCGCAGTTTCCAGTTTGATTCAAGAGGTCCAGACCATTTGCGAGGGCCGCAATATGACCGTGAGTTGCACGCAGCTACTGGATCAGCAAGCTGTCTTCTGCGACAGTGGTTTAGTGAATGCGTTAGCAGCAGCCATGAGCAAAACCGGTCACCAACCTCACCGCATGGTAAGCGGGGCAGGCCACGATGCAATGATCATGCAGCAGCTTGTTCCCGTTGCCATGCTGTTTCTGCGATCGCCGGGCGGCATCAGCCACCATCCCAATGAATCCGTGCTGCCTCAAGATGTGGATGCCGCAGTCCACGTAGGACTAGCCTTTTTAGACTCATTGGAGGCGAACCATGGCTGACGTTGTGATTCGCAATGGACTGGTGGTGAACGCCGACCGAGCTCGTATTGCCGATGTGGCAATTGAAGATGGCCGCTTCAGCGCAATCGGTCCTGAGCTTCCCAGCGCACACTTGGAGATCGACGCCACCGGCTTGGCCGTGCTACCTGGACTAATCGATGTCCATCTGCATTTCAATGAACCGGGCCGTACCGAATGGGAAGGAATTTCCACCGGCAGTTGCGCGTTCGCAGCAGGCGGGGGCACATTGTTTTTCGACATGCCCCTGAATTCCACACCCTGCACTTTGGATGGGCTCAGCTTCGATTTGAAGCGCCAGGCCATGGAGCGTTCTTCAGTCACCGACTTCGCCCTATGGGGCGGATTGACTCCAACTAATTTAGATTCTCTGGATGAGTTGGCTGAGCGCGGAGTCATTGGCTT
Organism: Bryobacterales bacterium; assembly: GCA_043745195.1. Classification (GTDB taxonomy): domain Bacteria; phylum Acidobacteriota; class Terriglobia; order Bryobacterales; family Bryobacteraceae; genus JANXSF01. The sequence goes on from JAYTTF010000045.1 coordinate 114,568, forward strand.
TAAAGCATTCCTGTGCGATTCCGGTCTTCCCGAATTCCAACGTGCCGACGACCTGACACTGCACGAAGGAATGAGCGCAGCAGCCCGTTGGGGTTTACCGGTTGCAGTCCACGCTGAAAGTGAAGAACTGACAAAAGCCTTAACCGCAAAGATCCGCGCCAATGGCGGCCAAGGCGTGCGCGATTACCTTACATCAAGACCCGTGCTTGCGGAACTGGAAGCTATTCAGCGCGCAGCTTTGATTGCCAAGGACACCGGTGCGCGGCTGCATATTGTTCATATCAGTTCAGGCCGCGGAGTTGCTCTAGCGGCCCAGCTAAGGGCAGCGGGCGTTGATTTAACCATTGAGACTTGTCCGCACTATCTGTTTTTCACCGAGCAGGATTTAGAAGAAATCGGCGCGGCTGCCAAGTGTTCTCCCCCCCTGCGTTCGCCTGAGGAGCGCGAGGCACTTTGGGATAGGATGCTGGATGGGACCGTTGATATTGTCGGTTCAGACCATTCCCCCGCTCCTCCGGAAATGAAGAGTGATCCCAATTTCTTCAAAGTGTGGGGTGGCATTGCCGGCGTACAATCCACGTTGGGAGTATTGCTGGAAGCCGGTTGTCACAAGCGTCGATTGGGTATATCAAGAGTCGTTCAACTCACCGCCGCCGCACCTGCGCGACGATTTCATATTTTAAACAAGGGTGCCATTGAAGTCCAGATGGATGCCGATTGCACCTTAGTCGAACTTGGAACATCCTATTCCCTTGAAGCAAGTGACCTTTTCTACCGGCACAAAATAAGTCCGTACCTTGGCAAGCAACTGCGCGGAGTTGTACGTCGTACAATCCGCGGTGGAGTAACTATTTTCGAAGATGGACAAATTCCGGTTGTGCGGCACGGAAAACTGATTCGCCCAGCTGGAGGAGATTAGTTGATGCAGACATTGGGACAAACTCGCAGCACTTGGAAAGCTGATCACGCGCTGCTGACTCCAGACACATTCGTGCGCGCAGCTCTGCCAGGCATGAAGAACGCCACAGCTATTGTACACACTGCTCCAGCAATGGGTGCCGCGTTCACAGAGTATACGGTGGAATTCGCCGCTGATGGATTGCTTGGGCCAGCCGTGGGTCAGCGTTTTGTGTATGTGCTGGAAGGGTCAGTGACAGTTACTATCGGCGGTAAACGGCAATCCCTTTCTTATGGTAGGTATGCGTTCCTTCCAGAAGGAGAAAAGCATTCCGTAAGGTCAACTGGAGTAAGTCGCGCAATTGTTATTGAAAAACCGTATCAGGCATTGCGTGGTGTGCCGCCACCCAAGCCATTCGTCGGCCAGGAAAATGGGATCATCCCACAACCGTTGCAAGATGACGAAGCGTTGCAAGTGCGCCAGTTGATACCTGCCGATTTCGCCTATGACTTCGCTGTCAACACCATGACATTCAACCCCGGAGCAACGTTGCCGATGGTGGAAATTCATGTAATGGAGCATGGCCTGCTAATGCTGGAAGGTGGCGGCATTTACAGGCTGGGAGACTGCTGGTACCCAGTCACCGCAGGCGACTTCATTTGGATGGGACCCTATTGTCCACAGTGGTTCGGCGCGTTGGGTAAGAAACCTGCGAAGTATTTAATTTATAAAAATTGGAATCGGCATCCATCAGCATGATTACTTTACACGCAAATCAAAATCGCCTTCTCGACAGGCTGGATCGCCTCGCCGGTTTTTCCGACGTGCCGGCTCCGGCAGTAACTCGCGTCGTATTTTCGCCAGTTGATATGGCTGCGCGCGCCTATTTCAAAAGCCTCTGCGAAGGCTTTGCGATTCGTGAAGATGCCGTTGGAAATACTTTCGTTCGTTGGGTGGGCAGCGAACCCGAACTTGCTGCAGTGGGAACAGGCTCGCACATTGACGCCATTCCCCATTCCGGCCGCTACGACGGAACAGTAGGTGTGCTGGGTGGTCTGGAGGCAATGGAAGCGTTGAGGGAAAGTGGATTCAAACCACGGCGGTCCATTGAACTGCTGCTGTTCACTTCAGAAGAACCAACCCGCTTCGGCATCGGTTGCCTGGGAAGCCGCTTGCTTTGCGGCAACCTGGATGCAACTGCCGGAGAGAAATTGAAAGATAGCTCCGGCATGACGCTCAACCAAGTGCGAACAGCAGCAGGATTCACCGGCGTGCTGAAAGATGTCCGCTTGCAGACTAGCTACTATCATGCTTTTGCCGAGTTACATATCGAACAGGGACCGCTGCTGGAACAACGTCGTGTGCCGCTTGGAGTGGTAACCGCCATCGCCGCACCGGCCAGTTTAAAAATCACAGTGGAAGGGGAAGGCGGCCACGCCGGAGCAGTGCTGATGCCTGGGCGTCACGATGCGTTTCTGGGTGCCGCAGAAATTGCGCTGGCGCTGGAAGGCTCTGCGAAATCCAGCGGTGCCGTCGATACGGTTGCGACCACCGGCATCTGCAACATTTTTCCGGGCGCGGTAAACAGCATCCCAAGTCGCGTGGAAATGACCGTGGATGCAAGGGACATTGACCTGGCTCGCCGTGATGCCATGCTGCAACAGCTATCGAAAGCATGCAGCAAAATCGCTGCTACGCGAGGTTTGCGAGTCAGCACTGAAGTAGTCAATGCCGACGCTCCGGCCCATTGCGATCCTCTGGTTGTGGAAGCGCTAGCCGCCGCCTGCGCAGGCCAACCATTTGATCGAATGGTTAGCCGCGCCTATCACGACTCTTTATTCATTTCGCGAATTGCACCAACATCGATGTTGTTCATCCCGTGCCGAGCAGGCGTCAGCCATCGGCCTGATGAGTACTCCTCACCTGAGGATATTGTTCGCGGCACTGAAGTCCTAGCCCGCGCACTCGCTCACCTTGCCAGTTGAAACCTACGGCGCAGGCTTGATATACACCTTCACACTTGGACTGCAAATGTTCCCTGAGCAAAGGAATAAGTCCACGGAGTTAGTCGTAATGCTCGCAGGCACGTCCAAGTTTACTTGCTGCAAACCTAGCAGCCCCGGTGCTGGTCCAGCGTAGCGCGGCGAAGCAATCGACTCAACTCCCAACCTTGCCGTAACGTTCGCGGTCAACAATCCAGTGCAGTAAACCTGAATCACTGTACCCACTGGAGCCCCGTTTAATGCAGTATTCACAGTGTTGTCCTGGTTCAGCACACCGGGTGTGAAAATTCCAGGAGCGGATGCTGCCGCAATCTCCACCGTTCGCGCAGGACTTTTCCGACCGTCGGGCATAATCACTATCACCTGTGCCGTTGGTTTTTCTCCAAAGAACGGGACACGAATGTTGATCTGCGTTGCGTTGGCGAAAAGTACGGTTGCCGGCACATCGTCAAATGTAACCGCAGGCGGTTGATTGCCAAAGTTTGTGCCAAAAACAGTTGCGATTGAACCCGACGCGATTGCACCCACTGCAAAGCTTGCACCATTTACCACAGACGTGATCACCGGGAACGGCGGTGGGGGCGGCGCAAAGTCCGTCAACTCCAGGCGAATTGGAAGACTGCGGGATCCTGCAATAGGCCCCGCGTCAATCAATAGAGTCGCGTTGTAAATCCCAGCCGGTAGACGGCCCGGAGTGAAGTCAATTCGCAGGGTGGCATTGTTCAAGCCAAACCCCGGATCCAGTGTAAGCCAACCAGTAGCACTGCCCTGGTAGTTAACCGATGCCGTCCAATTCAACAAACTGCCGCCCTGGTTGTTAATGCGCACATAACGCACCTGTGGTGCCGAGTTAGTGAAGGCACTTATGCTGAGTGGTTCCGGAGTTAGTGAAAGAATCGGAAATATTCCGGAGTTACAATCACCCAACGATTGGCAATCAGACGGCGGCGGCACCACTTGGAAGCGAGGCACAGGCGCTGACGTAGATGCCACCGAATCGTTGGAAAGTGGACCAAAGGAAATGTCCACCCGGCCTTGCGCTGCCGTCCCATCATTCGGAGCATTGTAGACCAGGAAGGTTGGAAACTGCGCACTTTCCCGGGCTGAGTTATTTGCGTCCACCACTTCAAATACAGCAATTCCGGCTCCGCCTGCCAAAGTAACTTCACTGGCACCGTTGAAGTTCACCACTGGGGAACCCACCGTGCCTGGAGTATAAGCCAGCGTTCCGCCCGCGCCAAAGGAATCGGTATTGCGCACTCGAACAAGCAGCAACTGACCTTGCGTAGTTGGTGTATACGATCCGCCATTTGCAGGGTAACCCAAATCGCCGCCCGCAGTCGATGTTGTAGCTGACGTACCCGCTATCGCGTCAGGCACAAACAATCGCGCTCCCACGGGAAAGCCTGAATAGCGGACCGCAATGCGCGTTCCAGAATCAGAATTCGGCTGGCGTTTTTCAAATGAACTGGCGTTGGTTGCACCTTCAGTCACGCGAATGGATGCAAAGCGTGTTCCTTTGTTAATCAGGTTGGCAAAAGTGATGATGTCAGGCCCCTGCGATCCATTGCAAATAAAGGTGGAAGAGTAACTGGCAAGTAACCCACGCGCCGGCACACCGGCAGTAAGTGGATTTGCGTCTACCCGAATTGCGGTTGGCCCATTGGTTGCCAGTTGGATGCGTACAGGAAGTTCCGCAGCTTGCCAGGCATTCACCCGCACGTTGCTAATGCGAATGGATACGGCCCCGGAACTGGGAGTTGTAAAACTAATGCCGCTGATGTTCACACTGGCCGAACTAGCCAAGGTGGAAGTAGTGTTCAGTATCTGGGTCCCGCCTGTAGTTTCAAGGCTAACCACAACGTCCACCACACCGCCGGAACTTACTCGATTGGTGATCACAGTTGATGTGGAAAACAAGGTGAGCCCAGCAACCACGCTGGCACCCGGTTGTCCCCCGCTGCAACTCAGAACAATATCACCAATACGCTCGGTGACGCCTTCAGACCGGATCAGCGCCGGCACAGCAGTGGCCACACAGTTCAATTGCTGTGCCTGTGCGGCAATTACAAAAAATAAACTTAATGGTAAAAAGTTTTGAAGCAAAACGAGGACCTCCAATCATCACTTGAAAAACAAGTGTTTAATTGCCTTATTCGATGGACGCACGAACGCAGGAGGGGGGGTACAAACCCATCCTTAGGATACAATGAAAGGGAGCACCCGTCCATGCCTGTTACCGTTTCCATTGCCGAAGAAATTGCAGAACTGAAGCGCGAACGCAATGCCGTCTTGCTGGCTCATCATTACCAAGAGTCTGAAATTCAAGAACTTGCTGACTTCATTGGCGATAGCCTGGAGCTGGCGCGCAAAGCCCAATCCACCACTGCCGATGTCATTCTTTTCGCCGGAGTTTACTTCATGGCGGAAACGGCCAAAGTTCTGAACCCAAAGAAAATCGTCGTGGTGCCAGACAGCAACGCCGGATGCTCTCTGGTTGATTCCTGTCCCGTCGAGCCCATCCGCGCTTTCAAAAAACTTCACCCCGATCACGCCATTGTCAGCTACATCAATACCAGTGTTGAGGTGAAAGCCGAATCGGATATTCTGTGTACTTCCCGCAACGCGGTTGATGTTGTGCGCTCCATTCCCGAAGAGCAACCCATTCTGTTTCTGCCCGATGTGAACCTTGGCAATTGGGTAAAAAAGCAGACCGGCCGGCAGAACATGCGCATTTGGCAAGGGGCCTGCATCGTTCATGCAACCTTCCCCGCGCGCCGATTGACGCAAGCCAAAGCGGAGCATCCCAATGCCGTCGTCGTTGCCCATCCGGAATGTCCTGGTGATGTGCTGGCCATGGCCGATTACATTGGCTCCACCTCGGCATTGATCGCCTACTGCGCCGAATCCGACGCCCGCGAATTCATCGTGATGACTGAAAGCGGCGTGCAGCATTCCCTTCGCAAGAATTCGCCAGAGAAGAGTTTCTACTTCGTCAATAACGAAAATTGCAATTGCAGCGAATGCCCGTACATGAAAATGAACACCCTGGAAAAGGTGCGCGATGCCCTGCTGAATTTGGCACCGCGCGTGGAACTTACTCAGGAAATCATGGAGCGTGCCCGCCTGCCCATTGAGCGCATGTTAGCCATTAAGTAAGTACGAATGAACACTGCACCCCTTTACGACACGTTCGGCCGCTTGCACGATAACCTGCGGATCAGCGTGACGGACCGGTGCAACATCCGCTGCTTTTACTGCATGCCGGAAATGGATGCGCAGTACATGCCTCGGGCGGAAATTCTCAGTTGGGAAGAAATGGCTAGAGTTGTGCGAGTGGCCGCGAAGCTGGGTGTGCGCAAAATCCGCATCACCGGCGGCGAACCCCTTGTGCGCAAAAATCTGTCATTCCTGATTCGCGAAATCAATGCGATTGAGGAAATTGAAGACATAGCACTCACCACCAATGGAGTGTTGCTGGCCGCGCAAGCCCAGGAGTTGTACGATGCCGGCCTGCGGCGTCTCAATATTCACATTGATACATTGGACCGTGCAAAGTTCCTGAAAATCACTCGTCGCGACGAATTCCAGCGAGTGATGGAAGGCATTGAAGCAGCGCTCAGCACGGGATTCAAGGTGAAGATCAATGCGGTGGCGGTGAAGAATCTTGTTGAGGAAGATATCGTTCCCCTGGCCCGCTTCGGCCGCGAACGAGGCATTGAAATTCGCTACATCGAATTCATGCCGCTTGATTCGCAAGGCCTGTGGGACAAGAAGAGAGTGTTGCTGCAGGACGAGATGTTGACGATGCTGGAGCAAGGCATTGGCCCACTGGAAGAGATCCCCGATCGCGACCCGCGAGCGCCGGCGAGTGAGTACCGTTTCAAGGACGGCGTGGGTCGGGTGGGCTTCATCGCGTCGGTGTCGAAGCCGTTTTGTATGAACTGCAATCGCATCCGGCTGACGTCCGATGGCAAGCTGCGCTACTGCTTATTTGCCATTGAAGAGACGGATTTGAAAGGACTGCTCCGCGACGGTTCCAGCGACGCAGCGATTGCTGATACCATACGGGAAAATATCCGCCAGAAGTGGGTAGGGCATGAAATTAACACCGTCCAATTTGTGGCCCCGCCACGTCCAATGCACGCTATTGGTGGGTAGTGAATAGTGCAAGCCAATGGGGGATTCGAGTGCCTGCCCCAAGCTACTGCATTTTTATGAAGGCAGAGAGTTGCGCTAAGCGAGCGGCCTGGTACCATGCATCAGCAAGCAGTTCCGCCAGTTGACTACATGAGCCTAGGTAGCTTGCTGAGTTCTCCGGCGTGGCTGGGAGGCGCAAATGCAAATAGAGCCTCGATTGGTTACAATAACGGGATCTTGTCCAGATGCCAATCCCGTTTGCTACTTGTCGGCTGGTCATGCATCAGTCGGCACGCTGTTCTTGCAGATACTCCACCCAAAGAAGCACCGGCGACGTTAAGCACGATCGAAGTGCGACTACCGAAACAGTCTGAACCGAACCACTTCCAGGATGCGGCTGCGTTAATCCAAGCTGTCGCCGCGTTGCTTTGGCCACTCGTCGTCGTTGCCGCACTAATGCTGTTCAAGAATGAGATAAAGCACCTTCTGGCGCGTATCCGAAAAGGCAAGCTGTTTGGTCAGGAACTCGAACTCGAGGCTTCTGTGAAGGAGTTAGAAGCGAAGGCGATCGCGGCAGAGAAGGATGTCGCCGCCGTCTCACTCCCAACGGAGCACCACGATTCGCTTCTGAGATTATCAGCCTCCGATTGGGAGCAGGAAGTACTTTTGGCCGCTTCAAACTCGCCTCGTGCGGCGATACTCTTGCTTGCGTCCCATATCGAAAAGCAGGTTCTTGACCTATTGGCCATGATTGGCCATCCGAAAGATCGGCCACGGCGCGCTTTACCTCAGCTTTTCAAAGAGCACCCACTTTCCTCAATGTTTCCTTCGTCTGTCGCAGAATCCGTATTTCTCCTGTGGCGTATCAGGAACGCTGTCGCACACGGCGGGGGCTCCGAGCGCGTTTCCGACGAAGAAGTTCTCAGTGCTGTAGATTCGGGCATCACTATCGGGCGCGCTATCCAATCATTCCCAAAAGAAGTGAACATCGTAGCGCACACTGCTGTAGTCGTGTTTAGCGATGCTTCCGGTACTCAGATCCGACAAGACGTAACTGCGGTAATTCTCGATACCCGGAGCCCCGGAGAAGTGCTGCACGAAAGACGAATCTTTCCAACCACTCGCACGGACTACAAACTTGGTGATGTGGTCACGTGGGAGTGGGCACTAGACCGGGTTGTCGGAGAATCTTGGTACCGAGATCCCGAGGACGGCGCAATCAAGTACGCTTGGACCAGTTCCGGTCTGTTTGTTGGACGACCGATCATTAATCCACCCGTTTAGATTTTCAGACAAGAAGATCACAGCCGACTTGCGCTTCCGCTTGGACGGGAAACGCCCAAACCGGAAAACTTGACTACTACCCTGGGCTATTGTTAATAAATCGTTTTCGCACCATCAAAGACCTGAAATTATCAACGGGCAGGTTGGGTAGTTGATCCAATTCTCGCCGAAACCGCCGCAAAGTTGCAAAACAAACCCAATTTTTCTCTCATTTTTGCAATCCTGCAAAATGGCCATCACAACACATCGCTCAACTCAATCTGCCCTATTTTCACCCGCTTGCAAAAAAGAGGCATTCTGGGTTCTCAACACCTGTGAGACTCTTTATTCAGGAAGACAAATTGCTGGCCAGCAACTTCCCAAACATTGAGTCCTCGAGGCGATTAAATCCTCTGGCGTTCTAAATTGAATCTGAATCGCAAACACGACTGAGAAACGGGAATGCGAGCCCTACAAAGCAGGCTGTTATGGTTGGCAGCCCAGAAGACGAAATGAGGAACGCCAGTTGAAAAAAAATTAAAACGTCCGTCTGTCCGCGATGCCGTGTTGCGCTTGTCAGTCGCACCTACACATTCGCGGGAACAATAAATGGCTCGCGATAGTTTCTGGTCAACATGGAATTCGCTTCGTCGTCACCCAGAAAACGTCCGGCGGAAGTGTCCATGCGCAACGTCCGGCCCACGCGGTAACCAATATTTGCTAAATGGCAGAACGCTGCCGAACGCGCGCCAATGGCAATTTCAGCATGCAGCATTTTATGATCACGAGACCGAATCGCATCGAAAAAGTTCTTCATGTGCGGCACGGTATCTTCGCCCGAACCTTTTTCTTCTGAAACCAATTCGTACTTTTCTTTGGACGCCGCGCCGGCACCACGAGCCGCTTCACCACTAATGTTGCCCGAAACGCTTTTGTAAATCTTGTACCCGCCATGGTCAATCGTGGCAAATCCTAAATCGCCGAAAAAGATGTTGCCCACATAGTTCGGGCCAGTCATGGGAACCATCGCCTCTGGAGGAGTGGGCAGGTTGCGAACGTCGAAGGTCATCTGCGCATCGCCGAAATCGAAGCTTGCTTGTTGAGTATTGGGAGTTTCCTGATCATCCTTCCAGGCAAACTTGCCGCCAGTTGATGCCACAACGGAGGGCCAACCAGTGCGGCCAAGGCCCCACAATGCAATGTCCATTTCATGCACACCCTGATTGCCAATGTCGCCATTGCCTGTATCCCAAAACCAATGCCACGTGTAGGCAAACTTGTTTTTGGCATAAGGTTTCCATTGCGCTGGTCCAAGGAATTTATCCCAATCGAGTCCAGCAGGCACTGCTTCATCCGGGGTATGTCCAATCGAAAAACGGCGGCGGAAGCACAGCGCGCGAGCCTGATACACCTGCCCAATGGCACCATCGTGGATCATTTTGATGGCCTTCATTTTATGCGGGATGGACCGGCTCTGCGAACCTACCTGCACCATGCATTTATACTTGCGCGCAGCGGCTACCAGTTGTTGGCTTTCGAAAACGTTGTGGCTGGCGGGCTTTTCCACGTAGACGTCCTTGCCTGCCTGCATCGCCCAGATTGCCGACAGCGCATGCCAATGATTTGGAGTGGGCAAGGACACTGCGTCAATGTCTTTCGATTCGAACATTTTGCGCATGTCCGAATAGTCTTGCGGGTTGTAGCCCTTGGCCTTGTTGACCTTCGCAACCGCGCGTTCGCGGGCAGCTTGATTGACGTCAACTACTGCGGCAATGCGGCAATCGGTGTCCAGCTTGCCGTAAAAATCCATGTGATCATTGCCGCGGCCACCCAGGCCGACGATGCCAACTTGGATTCGATCATTCGCTCCCAAAATAGGGAACGCGCTGCTGGCGATGGCCGCACTGGCTTGGATAAATCGGCGACGGGAAGATTTAGGTTGCATTGCTGTTTTATATTCTATCGAATCCCAGGCAAATAGCGCCAAGGGGTGTGCTGCTTATAGTTCGAATAGCTTGTGGGGAATTGATGATGCAAGTCAGCCTCTTCCATCGCAATCCTAATTTCACAGCCTATCAGATACAAGATGGCGGCTACAAGTAACTTCGGCCCGCTGGAAGCCAGGAACCCTGTGGCCAGTAACATTGCGAAAAACGCCAAGTAAATTGGATGCCGTACCCATTGGTAAGGTCCGGAGGTGACCAATGTTTCTTGCTGCGAATATTTTGACGTCCATGCGAATATTGCTGCCGACAACGGTGCAAGAAGCAATGCTGCCGTCAGTTCAAAAGCGGATGGCCGCAGTGGACCTTCATCCAATGAAAGCACGATTCCCAACACCGCAATTGCCTGTAATAGAGTTCCACAAATCACTGGCATGCGCGGCCGGAACGCCGTCACACTTTGTCTGCGAAATTGCGGCAGTGCTCCCACCACCGCGCCAATCACAAGGACAAGCCAGGAGCCAAGATAGCTAACGAAAGCAGCAACGCGCAACGTTTCAATCGGCATGATAATCCCTACGAATGAAAAGGCTGCCAGAGGTTACCCCGGCAGCCTTTTCAACTTACTAAATTATGTTACTCGCCTACAGACCTTTCTGGCCCATGAAGGTCACTAGGTCGACAACGCGGCTGGAATAGCCCCATTCATTGTCGTACCAGGCAACCACTTTCAACATGTTTCCGCCAATGACTTTTGTCAGCAACGAATCCACAATAGAGCTGTTCGGGTTGTGCATCATGTCGCTGGAAACCACGGGATCTACAGTGTAACCCAGAATCCCTTTCAATTCGCCGCTTGATGCTTTTAACAATGCTGCATTTACTTCTTCAGCAGTGGCATCTTTTTTCAGGATTGCAACAAAGTCCACCACGGAAACGTTAGGGGTGGGGACGCGCATGGAATAGCCGTCCAACTTGCCTTTCAAATGAGGCAGCACCAGGCCGATAGCCTTGGCTGCTCCGGTTGAAGTTGGGATCATGTTCAAGGCGGCAGCACGGGCGCGGCGCAGATCCTTGTGTGGGAAATCCAGCACTGGCTGATCGTTGGTGTAGCTGTGGATGGTAGTCATGGTGCCACGTTCCACTCCAAACGCTTCATCCAAAACCTTGACGACTGGGGCCAAGCAATTGGTGGTGCAGGACGCGTTGGAAACAATGTTGTGCTTTGCGGCATCGTACGATTTATCGTTCACGCCAAGGACAAGGGTGATGTCTTCATCCGTACCTGGTGCCGAAATAATTACCTTCTTCACAGTGCCGCGCATATGCTTGGCTGCATCCTTGGCATTAGTGAAGCGGCCTGTGGATTCGATAACAATCTGGACTCCAAGGGAGCTCCAATCGATTTCCGCAGGGTCTTTAATTGCGAAAACTTTGATCTTCTTGCCGTTGACGACAATAGAATCGCCATCAACACTAACTTCGGCTTTAATCTGGCCGAGCGTGGAGTCATACTTCAACAGATGAGCCAGCGTCGCGGTATCTGTTAAATCGTTTGCTGCGACAATCTCAATTCCTGGATTGTTCAAGGCGGCCCGGACAACGTTCCGGCCAATGCGGCCAAAGCCGTTGATTCCTACTTTAATTGCCATGTTACTAAGGGTTCTCCTGTGACTGTGGGGATATCTCTATTTTAGCATTGCTGAAGATTTTCGGGGTTCATCGCCTCACTGGCGCGATTCGCATCCGTAGAATTATCTGCGCACCAACCGGTTTCGATCCGTAAATTTCCGCTAGATTTGGAGGGGTATCAAACAACATCAACTGCCCGCCCAACGACGGTTGCAGAAAGCTTCCCACCGGTTTCAACTCCCTCGAATAGCCCATCGTATAAGCGCGAATGCGTGTGAAGCGCGTCTCTGGTACCAGCCTTACGAACTTGGCCTCTTCATACAGCAGCAGTGAATCCTTGTCCGCCAATTCCGCGCGGCCCCAAATCCAATGCTTGTTGCGAAACAACAAAGTAGATTCCGCCAAATACGAATTGTAGAGTTGCTTAGGTTCTCTCGTCGGCACCAGAACGATATGCTTGGGACGAAGCACTTTAGTACTCAATGGGCGAGTTACTGAAAGCAGCGAAGCCAGTAAGTCAAGCGAGGTGGGTGGTTCTGTATATTCCAAATCATGGTTGCGACCCCATAGCGCAGTAGTGGCCCAATGTCCGCTGGACAATGGACGAACGTAAGTAATAGACGCCGTCTGTCGGAACGTTCCGCGTTTGGGGTGCGTGTACTCCCTTTGATTGATGCGGGCCACCGAAACTTGCCCCTGCCAGCGAGATGTTGGCGTTAAAGTCAGCCTGGTCGCAAAAGAATTTATGGCACCTTTTTCAAGATTCCAACGGCGCTCATCGGGCTCGCGTCCATGGAACCCGGAAGCTTCCAGAGTAAGTGGGCCGTGAGTCAAACCCAGAGTAATTACATTGTTAGCGATATGCGTTGAATCCTGAAAATGATGCCCTTCAACAGCAATAGGATTTTCCGATTGAGAAGCGCGATGAAGGTAGGCCACCGGGCCAATGGACGGATCTCCACGAAGGCCGCCGTAAATATTTACAGACGTCCGTTCCCTCAGTTTGATCTGATAGTTCGCCGCCAGTTCCATGAAGAAGTCATGCGGATGCTGCCCATTCAAAATTGGAACATTCTTCCAGGTTTCGCCTTGTTGAAATAGCAATGGATAGCGGCCGTTTGTTACCGTCAACGGCTCAGGGCTGAGCATCGCTCGGATAGTAAGTGTGCCTGGTCCCCATCGGCGGCTGGCCATGGGCATGATGTACCCGGCACCGAACATTTTGTCACGTCCGCGCGGTCCAGTTTGATTTGTATAAACTCCGAACAACCTGCCATGCAGCATCAAATTCCAGCCGCGCAGTCGGCGCGTCAACATAGCGTTGGGAGTAGCACCAGGCTGCTGTGCAGTGCCGGAAGCATACAAGCCGCTGGCTGGCCATGAGCTCGGACCCATGCCCTCCATGGTCTCCATTTCAGCCAACTTGATATCGGCTAGAGGTACGCCGTCGAAAGAGCCACGACCGCTGTGCCAGCCATCGTAACAATCACCGCAAACTCCCTTGCTGGATTTGGTGGATTTTGAAGTAGCAAGGTCAGTACCGCAGGGGCATTCCGCTTCAAAGGCACATTGGGTGCAACCGCCGCCAACGCAGCACAGGAAGCGTTTTTCCTTCACTAGCGTTCGTTTGGCGTTGAGGATTTTCTCGCGAAATTGCTGTAGTTCAATTGGCAATTCGCCAGGCTGTGCTGAGGCTTGCCGTTCCGAAGGCAGCAGCAATAATTCGCCCTTCACGTTGCCTCGTCCTGCCTTGCGTCCAGCCAGACATTCCCCGCACGAACCTTTACCCGCCGCAACATTCGCCGCGCATTGGCAGGACCCTGTTTTTGCCGCGCACAGATCGCACGATGGTTTGACGCAGCAACTATAGCGCCCCGCAGCAGCCAGCTTTTTCTTAGCCGCATCGAGTGCAGTTCGAGCTTGCTTTAGAGTTTCTTTGGCCTGAGTGGGTTTCTGATTTTTCCGGCTTCCTTCATGTGCCCCAACCGGGAGGCAGAGCGCAAGCAGGAAGAAGAATGTCTTGCCTAATTTCAAGGCGCCTCTTCCGTTGCCGAGATTACGAAATCAGCAGTGTGAACTCGCCCATTGCGTTGGAATTGAGACCATCCGCGGTATAAACCAGGCTTCGGAAATCGCGCAAGAAATGGAACAGTGCCATCTTTTCCCACGTCCTCTGAACGCTCGTCAGGATGCGAATGCACCAGCGTAAGCCCATCTTCGTGGATCAAAATAAGATGACCCATCGCGCCCAGGTATAGTTGAATATCCTTGACCGGTTTTCCGCTGGATGTATCCGTCACGTTGAACACCAGGCTTTGAGTCTTGCGCGTGCCAATCGACTTTTGCGACCCGGCAAATTCCACAGTAATATCGTCAACAACGCTAACCGCTTTTCGCTCAACCTTACTAACTTCGAACCGCGATGCCGCCTTGCCCGAAACTTTCAACTTAGTAAGTAGAACCTGTGACCCCGCACCTTTGGGCGCGACATCACCAAACAAATGAAATTCTCCAGCGGTCGGAAATGTGTAGGTAATGCGAAACAAACCGTCGGAAGAAATGACAGGGTGTTCATGCGAGAAAACTCCCAGATCGTTTCGCACAATCAACAGGTGGATCAGTTTTTCATGCTGGATTACAAAGTCCTGGAAGACTTCCTTCGGACGGTCCCGATGGTGGAATGTAAATGTAAGTTCCACCGGTTCGCCTGCCTTGGGCGATTTTGGAGAACTCTTCAATTCCATTGTGTAGGGCTTTGGTTTCGGCTTCAAAGAACGTTGCTGGCTTTGGTCGCGAACATTCAACGGAAACCGAACCATGAATTCTGCGTCGGCGGGAGGCTTAATCACCAGTTCCAAAACATATTCGCCGCCATGCGGAAACAGCGGGTGAACTCCATACTCGCCGGGACTTCCTTCAGGATGGGCGGCCTCTTCAAGGGAGGGCATGCTCTTCATTAAGGGCATGCTGATCACGCTTTTGGTGGCCGCCCGAATCACCGGTGCCGCACCCATTAAAGGGTCCACGCGAGAAGTGTCTTCCACACGATATTCAAGCTGCATTTCATCGCCGGCGTATAAACCGTCGGCTGGCAAACGCAAACTCACCTGGTATTTTCCAGCGCGCTGGCTAGGAATTTCTTCCCAGGCAAGGCATGAAAAGGGTAGGCATAGAATTGCGAAAATGAATTTCATCGAATGGCGATCGTCGGCGAATTACTTGGCTGCCGGTTCACGAATATTACTAAGGGTACCGCAGCTCCAGTAGGCGCGCCCTCGGGGATTTGAATATTGGCTTGTGCCAAGCCAACAAAGCCCGGCGTCAACCCTAGAAAGAATACGGGTGCATTCACATTGCCTACCGTGGCGGCAACTTCGCCTGCTGCTTTATTAAGAGTTATAAATCCAGCCTCTGCACCTTCCACAATGGAAGGAGTTACTGCACCTATGCCCGTAAGATAGGTAACAATAAAATTCCCACGCGCCTCCGGTGCATCTGGCGCATTCAACGCACCATCCTGATTCACCACCACTCCACGATCGGTCCCAGGAATCTGATAAATCCCCGGCGATGCCCGTCCTACAAAGAACTGCTCTTCGCGGCTGGTCCCATTCGCGTTGGTAATGGTCAGGTTTGCCGGGCCATCCGGCAAATCATATGGCACCTGGGCGTTCACCTGCGACGGCGAGACAAACACCAGTGGGACGTTTCTGCCATTGATAGCCACACTCACGCCACCTAGTATTTTGGGGAGCGGCGTCTCGCTCGCCTGTACTAGTGCTGGAGCCATGTTCGATCCAAAAATGGAAATGAACGACCCTACCGCCATCGGTACCGGAGTTGGCGCAAAGCTGGCCGCGTTCACAATGCCGCCAGCGGAAATTGCGGGCCTTGCGGTAAAGGTTACTTTGCGGATTTGGTAATTCAGCCAATCTGTTATGTATAAGTCATCTTTGCCGTCCACCGCTACGGAAGAAGGAAAAGTAAGTGAACTCTGATTAGCAATCGCATTTTCAGCAGCCAGCCCAATGTTTCCATTCCCTGCTGCGGTCGTAATTACTCCGTCAGGAGCCACACGGCGAATTCGTTGATTCGCCATATCGGCAATATAAAGGTTCCCTTTGCTATCAAAAGCAATGCCCATCGGCAAATTCAGTTGCGCTGCGGTAGCCCTGCCGCCGTCACCGGAGTAACCTGGAGTTCCTGTACCAGCGTAAGTGGTCATGATACCTTGCGGAGTAACTCGGCGGATGCGATGGTTCACTTGCTCAGTAATATATAAGTTACCCGCGCCGTCAAAAGCAATGCTCACCGGGTTATTTAAAGGTGAGGTTGCGGCCTGGACATTCTCACCGGCGTTTCCCGGCAATCCAATGCCAGCCACGGTCACTACGCGGCCATCGACACCTACTCGGGCTACTCGATTGCTGTGAAGTTCGGCGAAGTAAAGGACGCCTTGCGCATCATAGGCGGCGGAAATGGGCCAATCTAACCCAGTGGATGTTGCGGGGATGCCAGGCGCATAAACCTGATGTAAGTTGCTGCCCACGATAGTTGTAATCACACCGGATGCTGCGATTCGACGGATCCGGTTGTTTTGTTGATCAACAATAACCTGGTTGCCATTCGGATCGAAAATCAATTGGCTGGGGCCATAGAGTTTCGCTTGCAGGGCTTGGCCGCCTTCGCCCACCGCAGCAGTGCCGCCCAATGGGGAACAGCGTGAATCCACATCGGGACGCTGCCCGGTACCTGCAACTGTTGTGACAATGCCTGTGGTGGAAATTCGCCGGATGCGATGGTTGTTGGTGTCGGCGATGAAAACGTTGCCCGCTTTGTCCACAGTAAGGTGGCTGACTTGTTCGTATTGGGCAGGGTCACAATCATTAAATTTGTTTGCCAGAGTGAAAGCAGCATTGCGCGCAAGGCCATCGTCGCCCCCAAATCCACGGCCAGTGCCGCCGATAGTGGTAATAAATCCGGTCTGCGCCAGGGCAAGGAAGCCGTACAGCGAACAAAATAAGCGAATAATTGGAAGAATGCGTGGCAACAGGGGTCTCTGGTTCAAGCATAGCGTTGCTTACAGGGATGGTCAAACGGGTTGATGCAACATTTTCTGAGTGTCATTGTTGCGTTAGCCCTACGATACGTTGTACTGTCGCTTGGATCTTTATATGCTATTAATGCACCACAGAACTTAGGAGCTTAACGAATGAACCGAAACAAAAATCTGGCCGGGTTTGCATGCGCATTTTTTGCGAGTTTTGCTTTGATCCACGGATACCAAAAAGCAACTCAAGTGTGGCCGCCCCCGGTGCAGAAAATCACGGGAGATGCGCCGGCCCTATCTGTGACGGATGCCATGAAATCGTTTTATATGCCGCCTGGATATCATCTGGAAGTAGTTGCTTCTGAGCCAATGGTGAGTGACCCGATTGTAATGGATCAGGATGCCGATGGCCGTTTATATGTTGTGGAAATGCCCGCCTTCGCTCTTGATCAAAGCATGCGCGACACCAAGGAACCAATTTGCCGCCTTGTTGTTTTGGAAGATACCAACGGCGACGGAAAGATGGATAAACGAACCGTCTTCATGGACAATTTGGTGCTGCCTCGCGCGGTAAAAGTGTTGGCGGATGGAGTGCTGGTTGGCGAACCGCCAAACCTTTGGCTGGTACGCGACACTGATGGCGATGGCAAGGCGGATAAGAAAGAATTGATCCGCAATGATTTTGGCCGTTTGGACGCAAACATTGAACACAACGCCAATGGCCTTTATTGGGGCATGGACAACACGATTTATACTTCGGAACATAACTGGGATCTGCGTTTGAAGGATGGCAAGTTTGTTGTGCAACCTGGCCTTAGCCGTGGCCAATGGAACATTTCGCAGGATGATGCCGGTCGCATTTATCGCAACTGGAACGAGCAGCCCTTGTTTGTGGATATTATTCCGCCCAGTTATTTTGTGCGCAATCCGAACGTGGCGCGCACCCGTGGGCTTTACGATGTACTGATTGAACGGGACGAAGCATTCATTTGGCCGGTGCGCCCGACGCCTGGTCTGCAAAGGGCGTATCGCAAGGGAACGTTGAGGGAAGACGGCACCGCGATCACTTATGCATCGTCTGCAGATCCTTGGATTTTCCGAGGAGACAGGCTTCCCAAAGAAGTGCAGGGCAATGCGTTTGTGGCTGATTCGCCCACGAATTTGGTCCATCGGTTGATTATTGACGATGACGGTACGGGCCGGTTGAAGGCTCGGGATGCGTATAAGAAGGGAGAATTTCTGGCGTCGACGGATGAACGCTTTCGTCCGGTGAATCTATTTTCTGCGGCCGATGGAACGCTGTATGTGATCGACATGTACCGTGGCGTTGTGCAGGACATTGCTTATCAAACCGAGTATTTGAACACATATATCAAGAAGAATAAGTTAGAGATGCCAGTGGGAATGGGACGGATTTACAGGGTGGTGCATGATTCGATGAAGCCTGGACCGAAGCCCGCACTTTCCAATGCTTCGCCGGAACAATTGGTGGCAACTTTATCTCACCCCAACGGCTGGTGGCGTGATAAGGCACAGCAACTTTTGGTGCAGCATAAGTCAACGCAAGTGGCCCCGCAATTGAAGCGTCTTGCTCTAACTGCTCCGGACTGGCGAACCAAGCTCCATGCCCTTTGGACGCTGGATGGTATGGATGCCATAGACGCTGCAACGGTGGAAAAGGCACTGGGGGATCGGTCGCCAAATGTGCGCGCATCAGCAGTGCGGATTGCTGAGCGTTGGCTGCGCGAACCCGGA
Source organism: Bryobacterales bacterium (assembly GCA_043745195.1). Lineage (GTDB taxonomy): Bacteria > Acidobacteriota > Terriglobia > Bryobacterales > Bryobacteraceae > JANXSF01. Next base: position 133,252 of record JAYTTF010000045.1, read on the forward strand.
CATCCAATTCATGCTGCAGTGCTGAAGAAAGCAGAGGATGCAAATTGGACGGTGCGTTATCAACTGGCGGCATCGCTTGGGGAATTGCCGAAGGGTACCCGCGTTGATCCAATTATGGGGATGCTGGAAAAGTATGGCGAGGATCAAATCATAGTTGACGCAGCAGTAAGTGGATTGAATGGTCAGGAAGCGACCATGGTTACACTTATGCTGGAAAGCAAAGCCGGGGAAAAGAAGACCAGCGACGCGGTAACGATGCTTTCAGCAGCAGTGGCAAAGGCCAAGGACGAATCGGCTGCGCAGGGACTGCTGGCATTTGCGGCCGATGCGCAAAAGCCAATGTGGCAGCGGCTGGCGCTGCTTCGTGGGTTTGATACAGGCCTGCCGAGTGGGCGTGCAGGATTGGGAGGAGGTGGCGGGCGTCCTCCTGGTGCGGGAGGTGTCGGCGGAAGCCGGATGAGTTTGAAGTCGGAACCTGTGATGCTAACGAAACTGGCGAAGAACAGTGGGGAATTAGGAGTCCTTTCGGCAAAGATTGTAGATCGGATTGATTGGCCGGGGAAGCCGGCACCAGTTGCCACGGGACCGAAGCTGACGGCAGAGGAAGAAAAGCGAATGGCTGCGGGCGAGAAGCTGTACACGAACTTTTGCGTCGGTTGTCATTTGGCGACAGGGCAGGGGACACAGGGCGGTTCAACGGATTTGGTAGCCTCGAAACTGGTGGTTGGGAATCCTGGAGTTGTGATGCGCGTTTTGTTGAGCGGCAAGGATGGAAAGTCTGGATTGATGCCGCCGCTGGGCTCGTCGATGAATGACGAACAGGTTGCCGCAGTGATCACCTACTTGAGGCGTGCGTGGGGACATACGGCAGTGCCGGTGACGGCTGCCGAGGTGCAGGAAGTGCGAGGAGTGACGTCGCTACGCAAGACCCCATGGACGGATGAAGAACTGAGCAAGGTTCCGGCACCGTTTCGCGGTGGAGCGAATATAGCCAGATAAAAATTGACCTGATTTGTTGACCGATTACGCATTCTACTTAGTAGCGTGAAATAAAATTGGCGATAATCTACTAGAGAGGAGTAACGACCATGAAACTGAAAACTATGTATGCTGCTGTGCTCATATGCCTAACCTTGCCCACAGTTGGACTGGGGCAGGCTGCTTTACCCAGCGGCGTCCAGAAGATGTCTACTGTCGAAGGCATTACGGAATACCACTTAACGAATGGAATGCGGTTGCTTCTGTTCCCCGATTCTTCCAGCCCGAAATTGACCGTGAACGTCACCTATCTTGTGGGATCGAAGCACGAAAACTATGGGGAAACGGGAATGGCTCACCTGCTGGAGCACATGGTATTTAAGCCTACCAAGAACCGTGGAAACATCATTAAAGAGATGACCGACCATGGCGCACAGTTCAACGGAACAACTTGGTTGGACCGCACTAACTATTACGAGACGGTGAATGCCACTGATGAAAATTTGCAATGGGCGATTGAGTTGGAAGCCGACCGAATGGTGAATGCGCTAATCGCCAAAAGTGATTTGGTAACAGAAATGACCGTGGTTCGGAATGAGTTTGAAGCCGGCGAAAATAACCCGATGCGGGTTTTGATGCAGCGCACTCAGGCTGCGGCCTATGAATGGCATAACTATGGCAAAACGACAATTGGGTCGCGAGCCGATATTGAGAATGTCCCGATTGACCGGCTGCAAGGGTTCTATCGCAAATATTACCAGCCAGACAACTCCGTGGTGGTTATCGCCGGAAAGTTCGATGAAGCCAAGGCACTGGCATTGGTTGCGAAGAACTTTGGAGCAATTCCCCGCCCGGAACGTAAGCTGGATAAGATCTGGACTACTGAACCGGCCCAGGATGGAGAGCACACGGTGACGGTGCGCCGCGTAGGGGATGTACAAATGTTGCTGGCGGCTTACCATATTCCCGCTGGCGTTCATCCCGATTCCGAAGCGCTTGAGGTGTTGGAAACAGTGCTGACTGATAACCCATCTGGACGCATGTATAAGGCAATGGTTGAGAACAAGAAAGCGGCGGGAGTTTTCGGATTCGGCTTGCAGGGGGCAGATCCGGGACTGCTGATGTTTGGATCGCAAGTGCGCAAGGAACAGTCGCTGGACGAAGCGAAAAAAGCAATGTTCGCTACTTTGGAAGGTGTGGTGAAAGAGCCACCCAGCAAAGAAGAAGTGGACCGTGCGAAAGCGAAGCTGAGCAAGCAGATTGAACTGATGATGACGAATTCGCAGCAGATTGCGATCGCGTTAAGTGATTTGGCGTCGATGGCGGATTGGCGAATGCTGTTCGTTTCCCGTGACCGATTGCAGAAGGTTACTCCTGAAGACGTGCAGCGCGTAGCTAGCGCCTATTTGAAGGATGATAATCGGACAGTGGGTTCGTTCATCCCTGTAGATAAACCGGACCGTTCGGAAATTCCTGCAACGCCCAATGTTGCTGATATGGTGAACAACTATAAGGGCCGGGCAGCAATGGTGGAAGGCGAGGTGTTTGACCCAACTCCCGCAAATGTAGATGGCCGCACAAAACGCGCTACACTTCCCAACGGCATGAAGCTGGTGATGATGCCGAAGAAGAATCGTGGCAATACTGTAGTTGGCCGCATCACGCTACGGGTTGGTGATGAGAAGTCGCTGTTTGGAAAAGGTGACTCAGCTAGCCTTGCATGGTCTATGCTGATGCGCGGTACGAAGAATAAGACGCGTCAACAGATTCAGGATGAAGCAGACAAACTGAAGGCGCGTATCAACGCAGGGGGTTCGGCGTACTTCGGGACAGTGAATATAGAGGCGACGCGCGAGAACCTGGCCGGCACGTTGAAACTGGCGGCTGAGGTATTGCGGGAACCAAATTTTCCAGATCGTGAATTCGACACGTTGAAGCAATCGATCCTGGCGAGTTACGAAACGAATCTGCGGGAGCCACAGGCCTTGGCCGGAATGATGCTGGGCAAGCATCTGCGTCCATATCCGAAGGGCGACATCCGCAGCATGAAAACTTTTGAAGAAAGCATTGAAGACACCAAAGCCGCCAAGCTGGATGACGTGAAGGAGTTTTACAAACAATTTTTCGGCGGCACCAGCACTGGCATTATCACCTTGGTTGGAGATTTCGACCCTACCGCAGTGGAAGCGCAATTGCGCGAATTGCTGGGCAATTGGAAGTCGCCGAGCGGTTATACACGTACAATGCTGAATTACAAAAAAGTGGAAGCAATCAACAAGAACATCAACACACCGGACAAAGCCAATGCAATGTTGATGGCTGGAATGAATATTCCTTTGACGGATGAAGACCCGGGCTATCCGGCATTGATGTTGGCGAATTTCATGTTTGGGCAAAACGCTGATTCGCGGCTATTCAATCGCTTACGCCAGAAAGAAGGATGGAGCTATGGCGCGGGTTCGGGAATTACGGCGGGTACGAAAGAGAACGGTGGTTCCATGCAGGTCTTCGCCATTCTGGCTCCGGAGAACATCACGAAGTTGGAAAACGGAGTGAAGGAAGAATTCAACAAGATTCTGACAGAAGGGTTTCCGGCGGAAGAAGTCGCCAAGGGAAAGAAGGTATGGTTGCAATCGCAGCAGGTGCAGCGTGCGCAGGATCAGGCTTTGTTGGGAATGTTATCCAGCTTTGAATATCATGGGCGCACCATGGATTGGCAGGCGCAGATGGAAAAGAAAGTGGCAGCATTGACTGCGGACGAAGTGAACGGGGCGGTTAAGAAATACATTGATATGAGTGCGCTGAGCATTGTGAAAGCCGGGGATATGAAAAAAGCTGGATTGCTGCAATAGGATTTAGTTTTCAGGGAATCATGCCTGATCGCGGCGAATTGCAAACCATTGCGGTTCGCCGCGCCCTGTTAATAGAGGACGGTGATGGCTGGAATGCGTTTGGTTATCTTAATGACGTTGGTGTCCGTTGGCTTAGAAGCACAAGCAACACCTCTGCCACAAGTGGCGCAACAGCCGAGCCGCAAAAAGCTGCTGGCGATTGGAGATGCGCAAACGTATGGAGTTCAGCATGAATCGGTTTCGCATGCATTGTCAGTTATTGAACGGTTGGGTAAGGAATCTGGAATCTATGACACCACCATTCGTACTGACGCTCAGCTACTAACCAAACGCAAGGTTGTTCCTGCTGTTGGAGAGAACAAGAACATAAAGAACCTGAACGATTTTGACGCCGTGTTTTTCTACACTGCCGGTCATCCCGTTATGAGTGAAGAACAGAAGGCTGATTTTCTTTCGTTCATAAAAGAGGATGGCAAAGGCTTCATCGGCGGGCATAGCGCCACTACAACCTTCTACAATTGGCCAGAGTTTGGTGCGATGGTTGGCGGCTATTTCGATGGTCATCCATGGGGAGTTTTTGATGCTCCTGTAATTGTTGAAGACCCGAGTTTTCCAGCCATGAAAGGGTTCCCGGGCAGTTTCATTCTGCGCGATGAAATCTATCAACTGAAGGCTCCGTATTCGCGCGATAAGGTACGCGTGCTGGCTCGATTGGATGCCAGTAAGCTGGACCTTACGAATCCTCGCGTCAATCGCACCGACAAAGATTTCCCTGTGGCTTGGGCTGCTCAAATTGGCAAGGGTCGAGTGTTTAACTCGTCCATTGGCCATCCTGAAGAATCTTGGGATCGTCCAGATGTGCAGACGATGTGGTTGGAAGCGATCAAGTGGGCAATGGGGTTAACCAATGCCGACGTAACTCCGCGTCCTTTGCCTGCGGCTGCGCCTACTGTCACCAAAGCGCGGTTTGCGTCGGAGATTCAAGCGTACTTGAAAGAGGACCAGAGCAACCCGCCTCCGCAGAATGGGATTTTGTTTATCGGCAGCAGCATCTTTCGGCGATGGACAAATCTAAAGGCTCAAATGGCTCCAATGCCGGTTTTCAATCGAGCTTTCGGCGGATCGCAAACGCCGGAAATCTTGGAGTACATGGATAAGATTGTATTGCCTTATTCGCCGAAAATGATCGTCTATTACTGCGGCAGCAATGACGTGGGCGCAAAGCGGACAGCAGAGCAGATTGCTGACGGATTCAAACAGTTCGTGGCACGGGTGCATGTGAAATTGCCGGCCACCAAAATCTTTTACGTTTCGATCAATCGTGCGCCACAAAAGCAAGATAAATGGGATGTGGTGGACGCCGCGAATGCGTCGGTGAAGGCTTACGTTACTAAGGACAAGCGGCTGGAATTTATTGATGTAAATCCGGCGCTTTTCGACCAAGATGGTCAGGCGCGGCTGGACTTATATTTGCCCGATAAGTTGCATTTCAAAGAACCTGCCTATGATGATTTCACCAGGATCATCAGGCCTGTGATTGAAAAAGCTTGGCTTGAAAGCAAGTAGCCGACTATCCCACGGGCAGCATTACTGAATAATGGGACAATGCAGTAATGGCGCTAACTTTAAAAAATTCCCAAGTTGAAGCTTTGGCTGCTGAGGTCGCTGATCTCGCAGGCGAATCGAAAACGGAAGCGGTTCGCCGGGCTCTATTAGAGCGGCATGATAGGATCCGGCTGCTGCAAGGTGGCAAACCGAAACGGGATATTGGCAGGTTTCTGGCAACGCACATTTGGCCTACCATTCCTGCAGACGTGCTTGGCCGTGAAGTAACAAAAGCCGAGGTTGAGGAATACCTTGGGTTTGGCCCTGGAGGGGTTTAGAATGTTGCTGGATTTTTCAGCAATGGTAGCGATCATTTTGCAGGAGCCAGGTTGGGAACATCTCCGGGACCGGATCGATTCGGCAAACATGACTGCAATAAACGCGGCGAGTTTATTGGAATCACACATGGTGTTAACTAACCGAACCGGCAAAGACGCACTACCTTTGCTGGACGCGTTCACTCGGGAAACTTGTATTCAAGTGATCCCATTTACAGACGCTCATTGGAGAATGGCTGCGGAAGGATTCTTGCGATACGGCAAGGACGACACCCGGCTGCACTAAATTTTGGCGATTGTATGACGGCAAGAATGACCGAAATGCCGCTACTGTTCAAGGGTAAAGATTTTGAGCTTACCGATGTTTTGAGGTGAGGCGCGGTGGTTGTATCCGCTAGCGAATCTTCGCTAACAGTTCTCGCGTAAGTTTGCGGCCAATGGAAAGGTCTATGAAAGCGTGCGTCGAGCGGCCCATAAAGCCTTTACCAGTTGCTGGACACCTTCCTGGGCTCCTGGAAACAAGTCGATAAATTGAATACTCTCGGCAATCATGGCAGGAACTTTGCATTCTTCCAAGCGCACTGGCATTACAAAAGTTGCCTCCATCGGTTCCAGGTCGCTGCATTTTAGAGCGAAGCGAACTTCTGCTTGAAACCTTCCCTTCTTATCCAGGGCACGACGAGAATAGCAGGGCACGAAAACGTCTGCCGTTCGAATTGCTTTTTCAATTGCCCTTGGCCAGTTCTGCCCAGCTAGCAGTTTCTTTTTATCCATCCAAGGCGCAAACCCGGAATTTTCCAGTGCTTCGTATAGTTCCATCACCCTTTCGGCGTCTTCATCCACATACGCCAGGAATACCCTTAACGCAGTCTGCGGTTCAAAACGATAGTTGCCATTCGCCCCTCGCTTGAACACTCCCAACCCGTCGATTTCTACGATACGCCCTTCCAGCAAACAATCCAAAACTATTTGAGAAATATGCTCACCCGTCACCATTTGTTTCTCCACGGGTTTTGCCTACTTCCCGCCCTTCGCAGTAGGTGTCTTGAATTCGAAAGCGGGAACTTGCCCAGGCTGAAAAACTCCTAACTTGCCGAGTGGGGCACGTTTGCCTTTTCGCAATTTTTCCAATATGCGAGTTACAACACTTTCAAGCCCGTCTGCCGCCTCAGCTCTGGATAAACCGGTCTGTTCTGAAATTCGCCGCGTTAGTTGTTTATTGTTCATGCTTGTTACCAACCTGACCTTACCACCGGCATTCAAACATCTGTTGTTATGTGAAAGGAAAAAGCCCTTGGAATCAAGCAGTAAAGCATTTAAAAGTGTCTGTGACCGGCTTCGTATTCTAAGACAAAAAAAGGCCCGGTAGCATACTTCGCTACCGGGCCATCTACTTGGGGAAGAACTATTAATGGGGGAGAATCACGGAATCAATCACGTGAATCACGCCATTAGTGCACATGATGTCGGCCTTAATAACCTTGGCTCCATCAACCATCAATCCGCCCATAGCTGTTTTCAGCATGAAGGAATTTCCATTGACGGTTTTAGCTGACTTCAACTTCATTGCCTGTTTCGCAACTACCTTACCGGGCACTACGTGATAGGTGAGAATAGCGGCCAACTTAGCCTTGTTTTCCGGCTTCAGTAAGTCTTCCACTGTTCCTGCTGGTAACTTAGCGAAAGCCTCATCTGTTGGGGCGAACACTGTAAAAGGACCAGCGCCCTTCAACGTGTTTACCAAATCTGCAGCGCCCAAAGCTGCTGCTAATGTTTTGAAAGAACCTGCGCCGACAGCGGTATCCACAATGTCTTTCATTTCTGCCGCGGTAGCCGCGCCTGCACACACTACGAACATGCCCGCCAGAATGGCGAGTTTTGATCTCAACATAGAATCTCCTTAATTTAAGGCGGCGCGGTGTGGCTGCATTTTAGCAATCCACATTGCCACCTACGAAACTAGATGCACCGGATTCAGATTGGCTGTACTATTTTGTGTTAACGCCTAGCCCGATAGAATGAACTGCATGACATCTACTCGACGCCAGATGCTTGGCACCGCCTTCAGTGCCTTGGCCGGACCGCAAATATCAGCCCAGTCACCGCTCAGCATTTCAACATTCCAAGTGGATGCCACGCCGCCAATTGGCAGCGCACTCTGTCATGGATTGGTGAAGCCTGCCATCCGTATCGGCGATCCCACAACAGCGCGCGGCCTTATTTTGCAGGGTTCCGGGCAACCCATCGTATTGTGTGCAGTGGATTGGACTGGGTTGGGGACTGACCTTCATGATGTGTGGCGCGCGGAACTCGCCAAGGCAGTGGGCACAACTTCTTCCCGAGTGATGGTGCATAGCCTGCATCAGCACGATGCTCCGGGTTGCGACTTTGCCATGGAAAAGTATTTGAGCCAGTACGGTATGAAGAACGAATCGTGCGATCCAGTCTGGGCGCGGCAAGTGATCGTTCGGTCCGCCGCAGCTGCAAAGGATTCCCTAAGTTTTCGCCAGCCGGTGACCCACGTTGGCACGGGCCGAGGGTTGGTGAAGGAGGTTGCGGGCAATCGGCGGATTTTGGGTGCGGATGGCAAAGTGAAGTACACACGCTTCAGTGCTACCAAGGATGCGGCCGTTCGCGCTGAACCGGAAGGGTTGATTGATCCTTATGTGAGTTTGATTAGTTTCTGGAATGGGGCACGCCCTGTTGTAAGTGTCACCTTCTATGCAACACACCCACAGAGTTACTACGGCATTGGCGAAGTAAGTGCGGACTTTGTCGGTATTGCCCGTGAGAACCGGAAATCTGCAATACCGCAGGCTGCGCACATCCACTTCAATGGTGCATCGGGCAATGTTACGGCTGGTAAGTACAATGATGGCAGTCCTGAAAATCGGCTGTTACTCGCTGGCCGCCTTTCGGAAGGAATGCGGAAAGCTTGGGATTCTACGGAAAGACATGCGATCTCATCCGCGGATGTTGGATGGCATGTGGAACCGGTGATGCTGGCGATTCGCAAGGGGATTACTGCTGCGCAAGCGCACGCAACTTTGAGGGATGGGAAGGCGACAAAGATCGCTAAGCTTCGTGCCGGTTTCGATTTGGCGTGGATTGACCGCGCTGCTAAACCAATAGACCTGGCAATGCTGAGCCTTGGCAGTGCGCGCATCTTGTTCATGCCTGGGGAACTGTTTATTGAATATCAACTTGCTGCGCAGCAGATGAAGCCTCAGAGTTTTGTGGCAATGGCGGCGTACGGGCTATATGGAATGGGTTACATTGGCACGTCGCAGGCTTACAGCCAGGGCGGTTATGAAACCAGTGAAGTGTCAAGAGTTGGGCCGGAAGTGGAGGCGGTGCTTTTGGAAGGGATGCGAAGGTTGCTCTCTGCACAATGAAAACTTCAGTTAGGAAATTTGGCGCATCCAGATTCTCCCGATGTCGTTGCACGCAACCGTGCTGTTCCTTCGCCCACAAATGGGGGTATCATTCGACGTCAATTCGCGTATTTTAGGAACAATTTCAGTTTTTGATAGTAACGCTATATTCATTGTGCATATACTTAATTCCAAACGATGACTATTATGGAAATGCCCGAAACATTTACCCGGCTGGTGCTTGCTGTTGCCTGCATCGGTTCTGCTTGTGCCCAATCTTACGGGGTTAGCAATTTGGCTGGTGCAAATAGCGTTCGGGATAACGCTTCCGCGACTCAGAACTTTTTCAGAAAGCCTCTTGGCGTTGCAAGCGATGCCAATGGGAATTTGTATGTTGCCGACGGGGACGACAATCGAATCCGCCGCATTAATCCTGGCGGGATCATTACAACTATCGCGGGCACCGGACGTGGTGGTTTTTTCGGAGATGGAGGGCAAGCGGTTGACGCCCAACTCAATTTTCCAAAAAATCTTGCGTTAGACCGAAAGCGCAATTTGCTGTACGTGGTGGATTACTATAACGGCAGAGTTCGGCAGATCAATCTGCAAACGGGCATTATCCGGACAGTAGCCGGCAATGGGATTCTGCGATTCACAGCCCCGGGCCCTGATGCTGGCGCAATTCCAATGTCGCCCAATGGAATTGCGGTGGATGCGGACGGGAACTTGTACATCTCCGATGATACAGTCAACCGTATCTATAAAGTGGCGGTTCCACCCGGCGCGCTGACCATCATCGCCGGCACGGGGGAATTTGGCGATGTTGGCGACAACGGCCCCGCTATTGGTGCAAAGTTTCGTTTCCCAAGTGGCATGGCTATGGACCCGAGCAATAACCTGATTGTAATTGACTACCTCAACACCCGAGTGCGGAAAATCAACCTGCAAACAGGCATGATTACCGCGCTTGCCGGGGACGGCTTCCCCACTACTGACGGTGATGGCGGTTCAGCAACCGCAGCATCGCTACTTTACCCCGATGCAGTTTCGGCGGATGATGCCGGTAATGTTTTAATTAGCGAATATCTTCAAATTCGCATTGTGCGGAATGGAATTATCAGCACGGTTGCCGGGACCAAGGTGCGAGGATACACTGGCGATGGTGGATCGGCGCTACAATCCCGCATTGGTTTCTCGGAAGGAGTAACGGCACTTGGTGGCAGTGATTTCGCGATCTCCGATACGGAGAACCATCGTCTAAGAAGAGTAACTCAAGGCGTTATCAGCACCATTGCTGGAACCGACGTGAGGGATGGCGGTCCTGCCACATCTGCCTTTCTAAATGCCCCTCGCGGGATTATTCGGGATACCGCTGGGAACGTGTTTATAACGGACTCGCAGAATTTCCTGTTGCGCAAGATCAATGCCACGGGGCAAATCAGCACTGCGGCGGGTATCGGAATTCCTGGAAGTCCTTTGGAGCGATTAGGGCTTAGCCGCGGTATGGCTCTTGATTCTCGCGGCAATCTTTATATAGCCGATTCTGGCAACAACCGTATCCTGCTTATCCCGCAGAACGGGCCTTCCCGCATTTTCGCCGGTCCTGCCAACGGAAGTTCTGGACCTTCTACGGAAGGAGGCTTGGCAACAACAGCAAAATTCTCAAGTCCAAGAGGCGTTGCAGTGGATGCTGTGGACAATGTGTATGTGGCTGATTGGGGGAATAATCGCATCCGGAAAATTGATGCAGCACTGGGCACTGTCACTTCTATAGCAGGCAATGGCCGGTCTGCATTCGCAGGTGATGGAGCGGCTGCAACTGCTGCTGGTCTTAGTCCTGCAGCAATTGTGATCGACAAGTCGGGGAACCTTATCGTTGCTGATGATGTGAACAATCGCATCCGGCAAATTGATTTAAAAACCGGGATTATCACAACCATTGCCGGGAATGGAACGGCTGGCGCATCCACGGACAACACAGCGGCTAAGTTGGTAAGTCTCACTTTTCCTGAAGCCGTGGCCGTCGACGCGCAGAATAACTTATATGTGGGCCAGTTGGGATATATTCATAAGATTTCTGTCACAACCGGGCTGATCAATCGGATTGCCGGGAACGGTAGCTTTGCTACAACTAAGGAAACGGGTGCGGCTGTTGAGGTACCCATGGACCCGCTTGATATTAAAGTGAATGCCGATGGGTCGATTCTTGTGGCGGATGCGACTAACCATAGAGTCCGCTTGTTGACTGCTCTGCGTCCGGCTAGCTTGACGATTTCCAGTGGCAATAATCAATCCGTCCCACCGGGAACGAACCTATCTATTGCTGTGAAAATTACCGACGCCACTGGGCTGATCATCTTCAATGAGCCTGTTACGTTCGCGGTGGTTTCCGGCGTGGCGACCTTGTCTAGAACAAGTTCGTTTACTAGTACGGACGGCATTGCCACAACGGTAGTTGTTGTTGGATCGGCCGTTGGCCCAGTTACTGTTCGTGCTTCTGCTGCGAGTTTGACTCCAGTCACATTCACTCTTACGTCTACTCCTGGAGCTGCATTGCCGATTGTGAGTTCTGGTGGTGTGGCCGGCGCTCCGCTTTCCACTCCAGCGATTCGCGCTGTATCACCCAATGCAATTGCCAGTGTGTTTGGAACTAACTTCGCGCCTGCGGGAACAAGCAAGATCGTAAGTGCTTCGGATCTGGTCAATGGGCGTATCCCATTGAACCTTGCCGGAGTTTGCGTGCAGGTTGGTGCAGTGAAGGCTCCCATTTACGCACTATTTGCTAACCAAGTGAATTTCCAGGTGCCGTCATTGGCTGCGGCTTCCACTAATGTGGATGTACGCGTAATTACTTCGTGTGGAACTACTGACGAAAAGATCAGCCTTCCGGAATCGGTTCCAGTGCGCGCCGCAACACCGGAATTCTTTTACTTCTCGCAGACAGTAAGTGGACGCAATCCGATTGCGGCCATCAACGCGATCAGCGGCCAGCCGGTTGGCGCCAGCTTTGCCGCAGCGAAGCCTGGTGATGTGATTTCGCTTTTCGCAACTGGGCTTGGCGAAACTGATCCTGCATTGGAAGCGGGTCAAATTCCAGACTCCATCGCTAGAGTACAAGGCAATGTTCAAATCCAACTTGGCGGCAAGCCTTTACCTAATTCCAATATTCTCTATGTTGGAATCGCGCCATTCAACCCGGGGCTATATCAGGTGAACCTGATTATTCCCGCAGATGTAAGCGACGGCGACTTGGCTGTAGATCTACAGGTGGGCACTCAATCTACTCCAGTTGGTCCCTACTTGACAGTGAAGGGCGGTGGACCTGCTCCTTCTGAAAGTTTCAAGCAACAGCAGTTGGATCAACTCCAACGAAGCGAAGGGTGGATGAAACGGGAAGCCCCACAAGTTCGCCGTCACCACTAACCTGGCTATCGATGGCACAGGTTAGTAACTCTTAATCGATTGTTTGCGACATTCAAAAAAGTAAAACTTTGTTATTGCATACTTACAAAAAGTAATGTATATTTATCAGCAACTCGATAAAGTCGGCGAAACGTTTTCTTAAGAAATGTTTAAGCCGATCAGATTGAAACTCGTCCCCCCAGAGGAGTAGACTCGATGTATACACTGATTAAGACGCATGGCATCCAAGAGGCACTTCGCAAAGAAACTGCGTCAATGGTGTTTTCCATGGCTGCCGCTGAATTACTATTTCACTTCCATAGTTTTACCCTGGAATGTGTTTCTTTTCTTGCCACTTGGTATTGTGTAAGCTATGCCACCGACTACTTAAAGTCACGGGTGGTTAGCCAACGCTAAGTGGTCTTTCTTTGCGGAGGGAACCCCGTGGCTAGTAAGAAGAAAGCTTCTAAAAAGCGCAAAGGGCTCGGCGGCCCACAAGCGAACCAGGAACTCGGCAAATTTCCACAGCCGCCGGAGTTCCGTTTTGCGCGAGTTCCTAAAAAGAAGTCCCTGTTGCCGGAAGCTTGCGATGGTCAAGCTGAAGCAGGTGTATCTATTAATCCGCTTGACCTCATAGAGATTCCTGGAGAAGACCACCCTAAATTCGTGCCTTCCCCTGGAATACCTATGTCCGAGCTGCTATATCAGCAGCTTAAGAAAAAGGCTGAAGGAAGACCGATTCCAGAGCCTGGCAAAAAATCAAAAACTTAAATCAAATTCCGAGGATTCCACTTATGGCTACTAAGAAGAAGACGGTCCGCACAGCCAGCAAGCCTGCGGCTGAATACAAAGGAAAAGCCTTCCATGGAAAGGCGGCAAAAGGCAAAGAGATGGATCCCAGTGCACCACTGCCAATGGCTGCCGGGTTAGCTGAACTGAACGAGCCAAGGCCAGGCAAGACGCGCTATCCCATTCCAGAACTGGATTTTGTAAAACTGAAGGAAGCTTCCCACAAAAAGAAACTTGGCAAGAGCACGGTTCCCGCAGCCAAAGATGGCGGTAAAAAGACGGAACTCGGTCCCCAAGCGCTGGGGTCTTTTGATGTCATGGCGGCCGCAGAACCATCCGCTGCGCCAATTCCAGTTACGAACTTTGCAGGAATGCCCGCAACCGGTTGGATTCCACCTGATTGCACTATGGCCACTGGTCCGGCCCATGTCCTGGTTTCGGTGAACTCCTCAGTGGCTATCTACAACAAGACTGGAGGGGCTGCAGTAATGCAGAAGACTCTTACGGTCTGGTTTGCGAATGTTGTGCAGAATATGACAATATTCGACCCAAAGGCACTCTTCGACCAACATGCCGGGCGCTGGGTATTGCTGGCCGTTGGAATGAGGCAGAATCCCAATCAGTCTGTATTCCTGTTGTCCGTATCAACTACAAGCAATCCATTGGGACCTTGGCGCAACTATGTGTTTAACGCCTCGCTGAATGGCAGCACGCCCACTAACAACTGGGCGGATTACCCGGCGATTGGTGTGGATAACCAATCCTTGTACGTCACTGCTAATATGTTTCAGTTCGGCGGTGGCTTTCAGTACGCTAAAATCCGCGTGATCCCGAAAGCAGGCCCTTACTCAGGCGGCGTGGCCACATACACTGATTTTTTCAATTTGAAAAATGCCGACAATACCGTGGCATTTACCATTCAGCCGTGTCATACCTTCGGTGTCCCCGGGGCTGAGTTCCTGGTGAATTCTCTGTTTCCATCCGGTCAGTCATTAACTCTTTGGCGAATAACCGGCCCTCCGAATGCACCTGCACTTACTCGGACCACCGTGCCTACGGGAGCTTACTCTTTGCCGCCAAACGCAAATCAAATGGGAGGTGGGGCGCCACTCAATACAGGGGACATTCGTGTTCTCCATGCGGTTTGCCGGGGCGGCTCGGTGTGGTGTGCTCTTACAACTGCAAAAAACTGGGGCGGTGCCACAAACCAGGCCTCCATCCATTGGTTCCAAATCAATGCTGGTCCCTCCAACCTGGTGCAGCAAGGAGTTTATGGCGCTGCGGGATTCCATTATTTCTACCCGGCGCCGACTGTTGATACCAACGGAAATATGATCATGGTGTTCTCGCGCTGCGGTGCCACGCAGTTTGGCTCTATCTTCTATACTGGCCGCAAGTCCACCGATCCTTTGGGAACGCTGCAGGCCAGTGCGCTGCTAAAAGCTGGTGTTGCAAACTATGTTGCGTTAGACGGTTCAGGCCGCAACCGTTGGGGTGATTACGCCGGAGTTTCAGTTGATCCCAATAATGGAAGGGATGTTTGGGTTTACAGTATGTTCGCCTCCGCAGTAAATACCTGGGGGACGTGGATAGGATCTTCGCGATTCTAATAGAAACTAATAAGCCAAGGAAAATTCACCATGAAATCAGCAACAACTGCTCCAAGAAAGACCGTTGCCAAAACGGTTGCACCAAAACCAATAGGCGGATCGGATCCGACTAAACTGGCTCTGACCATAGCAGGGCGGACCAGTAAGGCTTTATTAGGAAAGATGGCCGCTCCAGGTGGTCCAGTTGCCAACGTACCAACTGATCTGGTTTCCGAACTCAATAACATTGATTTCGCCAGAATGATAGGTGGCCCATTGCAAGCCTGTGTAAATGCGCAAGTAGCCTCTTCGGTGGCCAGCGTTGAATTTATTAAGTCTATCGGGTTCACCCAGCCAACCGACGGCACGCTCCCTCAATTGGTTATGGTTGATTTCACCCATGAACGTCAGGACGTGAATGAAGCTGGGGCAGCCGTTCCAATCACTCGACACATTAAGGTTCCCTTGATCGCTTTGGTTCAAATTCCCAGTTTGCGGATTGAATCAGTGGACATCAATTTTAATGTGAAATTAAATTCCGTTGAAACTGCAACTTCTTCGACCACCATCGGCGTGACTGCTGCCGCGCAAGGTGGCTGGGGGCCTGTAAAATTCAAAGTATCGGGATCTTACCAACGGTCTTCAGCCACAGGTGTGCGAGTTGAAAAGGAATATCTTCTTAACGTGAAAGTAAGGGCCGTGCAGGACGAACTTCCTGCCGGGATGGAAAAAGTCTTCGCCTTGCTTTCCGCTTAGTTGCCGCCCAAGTCATGATTCCACTTTCAGACTACCTTGGGTTCATATTTTCAGAAATAACGCGAGCGCGCGAAATTGCGGACCGTACATCCGCTCAGATTGCGAAGGTCTATTCGGAAGACCCCGTAATGAAGTTTTTCAGCGTTCCGCGTTTTAAGATCCCGGAAATGGCACTCAGCATTCCGGTCTTAATTAGCGGAGCCAAGTTTGCCACAGTTCTGAAGTTCAAAATGGAACTGAAAGATTTCAGCGCTTTCATCAGTGCTGAAATCGATCACGCCGTCAATACACTGAAGCTTCAAAAAATAAGGACAAATGTCATCAAGCCGGGGGATATTATTGTTGTCAGGCCACCTGGTGGACTGGTGCTTACAACAAGGCCTTCCAAAGCAAAACAACAACTGCAACCATTAGCTGCCTTGAAGGATAGTGAGATTGCACCTTTTTATGCACTGTTGTCCAATAATCCCGATCCTGGTCGGCCGGAAAACATTGTTGAATTGGAGTACTCCAAACTGTTCAATGATAGATTCAAAATTGAAAACCTGGTTGAAGACTACAAGAAATTTTATCCCCGTAACGAATTGTTTCTTGGAAGCCTTAAACTTGTGTTGGAATTTGTAACCAAGAATACTGTGGTTGAGAAGACCAGAATAGAGAATCTGTTGGTGAGCCCGGAAACGAACATCGTGAAGAACGAAAGCAATCAATTTTCCGTGTTTACTATTAATGCAAAGATCAACGAGGATGGCGTTTTTGTGAAGTCCATCAAGGACAAAGACGGTAACGTAAAATCTGTCGAAGTGGAATTTGAATAGTGTTTGGAAAGTTATGGCATCAGGAACAGCAGCGAGTTCAACATGTCATGGAACTAACTGTGGCTGCGCTGAAGATGTACAACCAGAAAGACTTGAATTCGGAGACCGCTTTAGAACGGGCGATTGACGCTGGTATTGCATCGTTTTCGGGGACTCAAGGCTTGAATACTGCAAGTCAATTGGAATCCCTGAAAGCCGAATTAATCACAGCCCAACAGGGCGTGAATCCTTATACTCTGGAAAAGTCCGCTTTGGGCCGCAGGCAAATGAGAACTGCCGTCGCTTTTCGAGTTATGCAGAATCTCCAGGTCCTTTTGCTCGCGGAAGCCAGTTCCATCCAGACCCGGTTACAAGAAGCGGAAGCCATCGTACAACAGATTTTGCTATCCGCCATGCAGAGTGGGTTGCTTACGCCTCAGCAATTGAAAGATGCGAACTCGGAAGAAGCCGTCGAAGTTATCTGGAAGGACGTCGAGAAAGAAAGCGCTCTGCTTGTTGCAAAGAAAAAAGTCATTCTTGCCGTAGGAGTTTTCGATGCAAGCATTTTGTGCAATAACGTTGTTTCCAGCCTCAGATCAAGTTAGGTGCATAGATGGAAACATCCCCTTAACTGTTATATGATTACTCTTCCAAGGGAGAATCATATGAAACAAGTCTGGGTCGCTAAGTTCGCGCTCATTGGCCTATTTGTCACTGGCCTTGCGTCGTCGTTGCACAGTCAATCGCCAACAGGCAAGCAGCAACACCTGCTGTACGTCGCAAGTCCAGGGATTCGAAATTACCCTGAGTACGGTGGCTTGGGGCTGCTTGTTTTTGACATTGACGCGGGATATAAATTTGTCAGGCGCATCCCCACTTGGAAAGAACCAGTGGGCGATCAGAAGCTGGAAAATGTCAAGGGCATTGCCGCCAGCGCCAAGACTGGGCGCGTCTACATCAGCACAATTAACCGCATTATGGCGGTGGACGCCATCACTGGGAAACAGTATTGGGACAAGGCATTCGAAGGCGGTTGCGACCGCCTTGCCATTTCCCCGGATGGCAAAACGCTTTACGTACCTCAATTTGAGGGCCCTTTTTGGACGGTGGTGAACGCCATGAATGGCAACGTGATCACAAAGATTGAAGCCAAGTCAGCATCGCACAACACCACTTATTCGCTGGACGGAAAGCACGTCTATCTTGCTGGCTTGAAATCGCCTGTGCTATCTATTGCAGATGCATCCACACACAAGATAACAGCCACCGTGGGACCATTCGCCAATGTCATTCGCCCGTTTACGGTGAATGGTAGTAACACGCTCTGCTTTGTGAATATCAACGAGTTACTTGGCTTTGAAGTAGGTGATATAAAAACAGGCAAGAAGCTGCACCGCGTTGAAGTTACTGGTTTTGAGAAAGGGCCGGTGAAGCGTCACGGTTGTCCAAGTCATGGAATTGCACTTACCCAAGATGAAAAGGAGATTTGGATTGCCGATGGACACAACAACCACCTCCATATTTTCGATGCTACTGTGATGCCTCCCAAGCAAGTGGCCAGCATCCCGGTGCGCGATTCCCCGGGATGGGTCAGCTTCAGTATTGATGGCAAAATTGCTTATTCATCCACCGGTGAAATGATCGACGTTGCTACTCGTAAGATCATCGCCAGTTTGCAGGACGAAACCGGCAGGCAAGTGCATAGCGAGAAAATGTTGGATCTGATTGTGACAAAAGGCAAGGTAACTGCTGCTGGGAATCAGTTCGGTATAGGAATGAAGAAATAGTGAATCTGGGCCTGCTTTTGCTGCTTGCATGGTGGGCTCCGGATCCTTCGCAATACTTCGATAAGCGTGTTGCCCCAATTCTTATACGGCGTTGCTTGCCTTGCCACAACCAGCAATTGAATAACGGTGGGATTGCCTTTGATGTTCGGGATACACTGTTCAAAGGCGGACGACACGGACCGGTGATTGTTCCTGGAAAGCCCCAGGACAGCTATTTGGTAAAAACCCTACAGCATACCGGCGATACGCAAATGCCGCCAGGATTGAAGCTTCCTGCGAAAGAGATCAAGATACTAACGGACTGGATTCAGCGTGGGGCAGGGTGGGGAACCAGGCTCCGTCACCACTGAAACCGAAGCAGGGAAACTCCATGTCTTGGTAAATCGAACTTCACCCTTACGTTTCCATTTTCGGAAGTAACCCATTTCGGTGATTCAAGCAACTGCAATTGACCGGCTTTTTCTAAGGCCGCGTATTGTTCAGGCATTGGCTTTTGCGGTGAGCCCATGCTCTTCCATACTTCGTAGGAGTTGCTGAACTGCTGGTCAACACGGAAGTGCTCCATGTGCATGCGTCCAGTAGGCAGCCCTTTCACAGTAAGTTCCACAGGCGCCGCTGCATCGGGGCTGCCGGAATCGTGATAGTTGGACACAAGCACTGTAACTGATCGAGTGTCGCGCGCAGCCATAGCATTCACATCGGAGGAGGAAGCTTTCACGCCACCCTTCAACATGCTATCCAGGGAAGCTGCTCCTGTGTTGTCTACTTTCAAACGATCGCCAGTCATCATGCCCAACATGCGGAACACATTCAGCACTGGCTTATCAATGCCATTGGTGGCTAGGTCACGGAACCCGTCGAAGTAAGGCTGATCTTCAAATTCAAATGCCCAGGTTACAGCGCCAACCAGATTGACTCCATGCTTCTTCGCCAAATCCAAATGCCGGGGCATGATTGCGGCTGTGTAACTGGAATACATTACTCCGTTGCGATAAGCGTTCTGTGAATAGCGGCTGGAAGAGCAAGCGGCACACCCCTCCGGATCCGATTCTCCAATCATGATCGGCTTGTTCTTCAGTTCGGGAAACGAAGCGATGATCTCGAATCCCTTGGACAAATCGTTCAACTGTTTTTCAATACCCATCACCACTGTTCCGTCCACAAACTTTGGCGAGCCTTTGGCGTGGAACAGAATGTGATCAAGAGGCGACCCGATTTTTCCGGTTGCGTAGTTTTTGCCATGCAGCACGTGTTCCAGGAAGCCTTTCAAAAATGCGGCAGCGCGTTCGCTGGCTGGGCCTGTCGAATCCGGTCCACCAATCTTTGCAGTTGGCAGGGCGCGCCTCACGCCGTCGGCGGCGAAATCGTATAGCTTGTGAAATTCTTCTGGAGTGCCCTTCCAATATCCGATATTGGGTTCGTTCCACACTTCCCATTTCCAGGTTTCCACTTCAGCTTTGCCGTAGCGTTCCACGCAATGCTTCACCCATTGATAAACTAATCCGCTCCACTTTGCGTAGTCCTTCGGTGGATAGGCCCAGCCTGTGAAGATATCGCCGTAGTTGTTGCCCACGCCCCAGCTATGCCGGTATGGCTGCGGATGGGTAGACATGGCCTCAGGCATGAAGCCGATCTGGGCAAGCGGTTTCATCTTTCGTTCAATGTAAGTGTCGAAGATTTTGTCGACAATGGTCCAATCATAAACTGCCTTACCGTTGGCATCTTCTGTATAAGCATTCGTAGAGCCCCACTTCAAAGCTGCTTTGCCATCGCCTGTGACTAACAAACTATGAGCCCGAACATAAACCGGGACTGAACTTAAAGACGAAATTTCACTTAGGAGCTTCTTGCCGTCCTTCATGTAAGTGTAGTTTGGCTCATCGTAGCCGAAGTAACTCCAAATTGGCTTAAGGGGCTCAGTCTTGGAACCGGCGTCCACCTGAATAGAAACTGTTTGCGCAGTAAGAATGCAAGCTGCCAAGACGGTGAATAGGAGTGTTTTGCGAATCATGTTTTAGAAAGTATACTTCAGGGCTATCTGCAATTGGCGTGGTGCCGTTGCTGTGCTGGTAATTCTACCAACATTGTTTGTGTCCAGCACTGCATTGGGAGCAGCGAAGCTTGGGGTGTTCGGCAAATTGAACGCCTCAACCCGGAACTGCAATTTGGAATGCTCGTTGATTTGAAATTGCTTGAACGTGGAAAAATCAACGGTCCGCAAAATATCGGGTGACAGAATCCGAAGGCCCGAATTCCCATATGTGAAATTTGGCGCAGCCACAAATGCCGATGGATCAAACCATTGGGCCAGGGTAGGGCTGGAAGACGTTCCATTGGCAATTCGGTTGGGCCGTTGGCCACCCACGCCTGTGTTGGCAACATCGCGAGACATCGTCACAGTATAGGGCACGCCGCTGCGGAAAATGAAAATCCCCTGCATTTGCCAACCGCCGATGAATGCGTTGGCTAAGCGGTTGGAGCCACTGGCAAAGTGTTTGCCGCGACCGAACGGCAACTCATATCCGAAGCTGGAAGAGAATGTATGTGGCACCTGAAATTCTGAAGGACCCTTCTCAAAACGATAGCGTCCGCCTGCTGCCGGCGTGCTGAGTGACCACAAACTCTTGGCAAATGTGTATGAAGTTAAGAACCACAATCCGCCGGATAGACGCTTTTCAAACTTACCTTGCAATGCATGATAGGTGGATGAAATGTCGTTGGAAAAATAACTGAAGTTAGCGAATCGTGGATAGGGACGACGAGCTTGAACTCCTCCTGGGCCAGGTTCCGGAACGTTGAAGGCATTTGTGCCGGCCAGATGCGTTCCTTTGTTGCCGACATATTCAATGTCCACCACCATCATCTTCGAAACTTGCTTTTGGATACCGAAATTCCAGTGTTGATCATTACCCATCTGCATGCGAGTGTATTCCGGGCCAAGTCCAATGGTCGAGTTCGGCGAACCCAGCGGTGCACCCAAATAGAAATCCGCTAAAGTGCGAATGGGAACCACACCGCGATCATTCAATGCGCTGTCGCTCAGATTAAATGGTGGCATGTTCAAGTTCACCCTATCACTGGTGGATTCGCCTTCGTAGAATATGCCATAGCCTCCCCGAATCACAGTGGTCTCGCCAATTGGCCTCCATGCAAAACCAACGCGCGGGGCCCATTGCTTTTTGTCAGTATATGTTATCGAATAGGGCAGACCTGCTTCTGAACTGGTTTGGATTAGGCTCTTCAAGTAACCGTAAGCAGTGGCTGCGGCTGGTTGTGCACCAAGGTCAATCTCCTTAGTCCTGCTGGCGACTATGATTGGTCTGGACTGCGTGCCGTCGAAAGTTCCGGTCTGTCCACGGAAGGCTGTTGCCCACGGCGTGTATTCGTAACGCAACCCAATGTTGAGTGTCAGGCGGTTAGTAACTTTAATGTCATCTTGCACGAAAATGTGCCAAGCCTTGTAATCGCCGCCGAAGGTATCGGAAGGATAACCACGGTTGCCGGTACCGGGAAACCCAAGTGCCCAATCCGCAAACGCATCGCCGGTTCTGGCAGCACTTGCAGGGTTTTCTGTATTCTGACCGTTGAAGGCCCAACTTCCCATGTAAGTCTTGCTATCAGTTCCAAGCCAGGAATAGTAGCGAAACTTGCCGCCTGCTTTGATAACGTGGCGGCTTTTGATCCAAGTCACACTATCGGTGAATTCATTGGTATAACGATCCTGCGTTTTGGGGCGTTGATCAAATGTGGAGCCGGCAAGACCAGCGTAACCGGAGAATGAAAAATCAGGAAACGAGCCGATGTCGAAGGAGCGCTTGGTTTCTTCCATGCCCTTGATCCTTGCTTCCTTGTTGAAGTCTTTGCCTTGCAGATAAGGTGCCAGAGTGATGATGCCATAAAGTGTGTTGGATCGGAATTCGTTCAAGATTGCCGGCCGCAAATTACTTGTAATGGAAACGGTGAAGTTTTGGCCGCGCGTCATGGATGGGGCAACTCCCAATGCAGGGGCACCGCCTGGTTCCCGCAATCGGTTATTGTTCAAACTCCAGCGGAAGAAAACTTTGTGCTTGTCGCTGATGGTGTGGTCAGCGCGCGAAGTGGTTTGATCCTGATCCACTGCTGTTGACGGCGAAAAAAGGAACACTCCAGCAGGTGTTGCTACCGTCGTAAGAAAAGGATTGAAGTAAGCGGCTTGCGCCGATAAACGATTTGCAGGAATTCGGTTACCGGCAAATGGAGTGCGCGTATTGGCCACCGTTGTGAGTGGATCATAAATTGTATTGGTTACTGCACTAAAGTCCCCACTCAGCATGGCTGCGGTGGGACTGGGGCGGCTGATTACGTTGCCTTGCCGTTCCCGCGTGCCTTCATAGTTGAAAAAGAAAAAAGTGCGATTGCGGCCATCGTAAATCTTTGGAATCCATACCGGAGCGCCAATGGAAGCTCCGAACTGATTGCGTTTGAGTAAGTCACGTCTTACGCCGAAGAAGTTTCTCGCATCCAGTTTGTCGTTTCGCAGGAATTCATAGAGCGTTCCTCGTACGTTGTTTGTCCCCGATTTCGTTGTCGCATTGAAAAAGCTGCCAGATCTGCTGTGTTCCGCTGAGTATGCATTTTGCTGCACGCTGAATTCCTGCAAGCCATCAATAGAGGTTTGAATCCAACTGCCACCTTGATGCTGTTCGCTGGTGTCAGCACCGTCCAGGTAATAAGAAACCTGACGCCCGCGCACTCCGCTGATAGTTGTGCCGTTGACAAACTCAGGGCGAATACGCGTAACATTGCCCGTTCCTGGCAGCAGCACCACGCCCGGAGTTAATCGTGCAAGTTCACTAAATCCTCGGCCGTTTAGTGGCAGGTCCACAATCTGTTTGTTCGTCATCACGTGACTTACAGCACCGGATTCGGAATTCAGCAGCGGCAAGCTTGCGTTCACTTCCACAACCGTGCTGGTTTCTCCCAAGGAGAGTTCCATATCAAGCAGCAAATCCTTGCCAACCTGCATTTCCACACCGGAGCGAACAGTGGTTTTGAAGCCTGTTGAAGCTGCGCTGATGTCGTAAGTGCCAGGGTCAATTGCAGGAACCAGGTACCCGCCGGTTTCGTTGGTAGTCACCTTTCGAGACACCCTGGTATTTCGATTGGTTACGGTGATAGATGCGTTGGGAACCACGGCGCGGTTGGGATCAAAAATTGTCCCTTGAATGCGGCCGGTTTGAATCTGAGCGCTGAGGCTTACTGCAAGAGCCAAAGCTGAAACAAGGAAATGGAGTGGACGTGGCATAAAGATCCTCGGGGTGAAGCAAAAGTGGACTGAAGGAATGGTACAACCAATGTATGGCAAGGTCAAGCGTCTTGGTTCCTTGAGTTCCTTGAGCTCGCACGCCGCTTCACCCTGTCACTTTGTTGACCACTTGCATGTGCTGTCGTCGGGGGGGCAGTAAATCATTACTGGACCAACCTGGACCAGTCTATTTCCGTCGCTTGGAAGCCATTCACGCGAACCTAAAGCAGCTCGACTATCAATACTGACATAATAAGTTTCTATGGACACATCTGTAGCCATTGCGATTGTCTCCGCCTCTGTCGCAATAGTAGTCCCGGCTTTGAGTTTGTCCCTCACGAAGTGAAAGGAGAGGCAAGCTGAATGGCAACGCTATAAATTCGACTTTTATAAAGAACTCGTGCAATCAATCAGTGGCAATGTAGGCACGGACGCAACACCCGAATCAGACCGTCGCTTTGCCGCCGCCTGTAATACTCTTCATCTGATTGCATCGCAGGGTGTCATCAATGCTCTGCATGAGTTTCAGGATGAAATCCGAATTTCCAATCCGCACAAAAATGACGAAAGACATGATGCCCTGCTATCGCGCTTGGAGTGGGAGATTAGAAACGATTTAAAAATTCCGAAGAACCCATCAAGAGAAGAGTTCAAAAGCCGTCTTTGGTGTTCGGGAGCGCCATCTGCCTCTCTGATCGAAGTGAACAAACGCCCTACTTCGTAAAGGGTAAGTTCGGGATGCTGCCACATACGGCCGGTTTCGGCCATCTCTGGACAATAGCAAAAGTTGCCATATGTTGCCATGCATGATATGTTGAGGGAAACGCCGAGGATCATCCCATGCAGACAATGAACATCTCGCTTCCTGATCAAATGAAAGAGTTCGTCGATGTCCAAGTCGGTTCAGGTCGCTACAGTAGCGTCAGTGAGTACGTCCGGGATCTGATCCGCGACGACGAAAAACGTAAGGCGCAAGAAAAGCTGGAAGCCATCCTTATGGAAGGCATCCAAAGCGGCGAGCCTACCGATATGACTCGGCAGGATTGGAGCAACATCCGATCAGCGGCTCTAAAACAGTTCGAAGCCCGCAAATCGCGGAAGTCGACTTAATGGCTCTTGTCCGTAAACGAGAATCCGCCAAGCGTGATCTTATCGCCCAGTGGGTTTGGTATGCCGAGAATGCCGATATTGAAACGGCTGACAGGTTCCTTGCAGCCGCCGATTCAACGGCAATTATGCTGGCCGGCCAGCCGGAAAGCGGAAATCAAATTGCTGTTATGAAACCAGAGCTTCAGGGCATTCGCCGCTTCCGGGTCACGGATGGCTTTGAGAAAATTCTCTTTTTGTATTTTCCTCTGGAAGCTGGAATTGATTTGGTACGAGTGGTTCACGGAAACCGCGATTTAGAGCGGGTGCTTAAGGAAGGGTTCTTTGGGTAACTCGAAATTGTCGCAATGGGGCCATGCCTTTCACGTGCAGGTGCGAGCAGGTGCCGACTCAGTTTACAAATGGGTATTCTACGCTTCGCAGCGTTCTGCATCAGGCTCACATCGACCTGGAAGAGTGGGAAAGCCTTTAGTTACGGGCTAGTTGTAGGCCACCCCGAGCTGATAGCTCGTGTTTAACGGCGGCTGCGGCATTCAAGCCCCCAAATGCGGGAACTCGCAAAAACGTGGTGGGGACAACAGAACAGAAAATGGAATCAGGATCATGATATAGCGATACATCATGCTTCGGGCACCAGTCTTTACTGCTCAAATTCAAAGTTCAGCGAAGGTTCTGCATAAGCACTAAATCGCTCTCCCTGCAGTCCACTTGCGCCCAAAGGTTGTTGCGAAGTACCACGTGGAAACCTAGAACCTAAACAGGCCCATCCAACGCAACGAGAGCCGCTTCCCGGAACACTTCATGTTCCAACTCACGGCTGAAGGAGTGTGAATCTTTGAGGTTCCAATTTGGAACCTCAAAGCCAGGCCGCAGTCGCCGCCCCTATTTGCCATACGCCTTCACCGAACACGGCGTGGTGCCCTCCTCCGTCCTCAACAGCGAACGCGCCCGTGCAAATGAACATCGCCATCGTCCGCGCCTTCATCCGGCTCCGGGAACTGCTAGCTGGCAACAAGGATTTTGCCGTCTGGAAGCAACGCTTGATCAACATGCCTCCGCCATCAACATTCTCGCCAAAGAAATCAACGGCATGACAGAGCGGTCTCCTGAATCCGAAATGTACGGTGGTAGTAAGCTGGGTTACGACGAGTTGCTACTGAGGCGCATGTTTTCAGGCGATTGCGGCGACGACTTGGTTGTCGGAGTAGCGTCACAATTCACTGCACAGAAAGAGTCAGCTTAAGGAAGATCCTCGTCCGCAAGTGCCCTTTGAGAGCCATGATAGACCCGGTAGACCACTACTTGTTTCGCCTCCGCCTCGACTCGAAAAATGATCCTGTGCGAGAAATATATCAGGTGCCGAATCTCGAAGGAAAATTCATTTTGCTCTGGAATGATGGGACACCGTTCCGGCATCACTTCGAGTGAAAAGATTGCCTGAACCAGCCCGCGAAACCATCGTTCGGCAGCTTCTGGTTCTTGCCGAATCTCACGGATGAATCGAACATAGGTCTCGGCATCAGCCAAGGCCGGCTCGGTTATATCAACGTGGAAGGCCAAGCTTTTCCCCCAGGTCCGCAAGTGCCTGGTGCGCCGGTTTTATGTGACCTTTTTTTGCAGCGGCGATGCCGACTCTGATGGCCTCAACCGCCTCAAAGCGCTCCAACTTTTCGAGGATCTGCTGATAGCTCTCCGCGTCCTGAACGACCAGTTCAGCTTTTCCGTTCACCGTGAGAACCAGTGGCCGACGGGACTCCTTCATCTTGCTCATGAAATCGGTAGTATTTCGCTTAAAGTCGGTCAGGGGGTGAATATCTTGGGTTAGGTTTAGCATAGAGTGATTCCGCATTGTTAACGCATCTTTTAAGATGCTATCAGACCTAAGCGTGAGTGTCGAGGACAAGGCGAGGCCCACTCCCTCGGCCGCAGCATAGCGCCCGCGTTATCAGGCGTTCATCAGAGTCCCAAATTCAGAATTCACGAACCTTCTTAGACCCCAATCACACCCTATTCCAAATCCCTAACCAGAACTCCCCAAACCACTTACCTCTCAGCCCATCCCAGTCTCCTTCCCCCGCCATGAGACAATCCAGCCAAGGAAAAATCTATGACCTCTTCCGCTCCAATCCCAGCCAACATATCCAAAGCTCAGAAATTCGGCTTCTACGCCAAGCAAGCCGTTCTGCTAACCGACGAAGATCATTTCCACTTCGAGTGCATCTGCGAGACCTTTGAATTCGACCTGCAACCGAAAACCACCGTCCAGCACACCCTGTTTAACCAAATCGTCCTGGCGGCTTGGAATATTCAAAGGTCCAACTACGTCGAAGCCCAACTCGCCATAACCGATGGCAAAGACCCGCTCCTCTCCCCCACCAAAATCATCGACCGCATCCACGCCTTCCGCAATCGCTCAGAACGTAACTTGCTCAAGTTACTCGCCGAATTCCGCCGCACAAAATCAGAAGTGAAGAACGAACCCAAATTCGCTCCCCGCAGGACTCAAAACTACTTGGTCTCCAGCACATGCAACAGCCAACCCTACCTCCGCCCCGAAGCAAAAGTCGGGCGTAACGAACCTTGCCCCTGCAAATCCGGTCGAAAATTCAAACAATGCTGTTTGCAGAACGAACCCAATTCCACGGCGCGATCAACTTAGGCAGGTATGGAAAAACCGAACCCAATGAACAACTGCCCCCATGCTACTATCGTGAAACGGAGGGCGGGTGGCTGTACCCTAAGCATGCGTTTCGCGTTACTCTTCCTAGCTTTTCTGGCAGCCGGTTTTGGGCAACAAATTGGATATCGGGAATCGTCCCCATTGTCCCAAACAGGCTCAATGGAAGCGCCCATCCGATTTTCTGCGCTCGGAGCCCGTTGGACATCAGAACAGACTCCTCGAATTCTGGTGAGGGCATCGAATAACGGTTTTTCGTGGAGCGCATGGAAAGAATTGACCCTAGATCCAGACGCCGGCCAGCCCGTTTCATCGCTCGCCTGGCTCGGGGAAGGCGTCCGGTTTCTGGAATGGGACACCTCAACCATTGGCGTCACATTCGTCTTTATCGACCCCGGCGTCACCCCGCTTGAAATCAAAAACAAACAGCCGTTGCGCAGCATTGAAGCCGACAAGCCGCCTGTAGTTTCGCGGACCGATTGGGGATGTCCGGATGGGCAGAACTATCGCGGTACTCCCAACTACACTACCGTTACTCATCTGATTGTTCATCACACAGCCGATGGCCCGGTAGCCGATTTTGCCGCTTGGATTCGTGCCATCTGGACCTATCATGTGTTCTCCAACCGTTGGGATGATGTCGGCTACAACTATCTGGTTGCACCCGATGGCCGCATTTTTGAAGGACGCGCCGGCGGAGACAACGTTCTTGGAGCCCACTTCTCCGGCCAGAACGGAGGCACCATGGGTGTTTCCTTGCTTGGCACTTATTCTAAAGTGCTGCCCACTTCCGCTGCTCTGGAAAGTCTGGAACGGATTCTGGCTTGGAAGGCCGATAAACAGAAAATGGATCCCCTGGGCGTTAGGCTTCACGCCGGCACTCGGCTGTTTCTTCCCATCATCTCCGGGCATCGCGACGCAAATCCTTCGCCGTTCGCTAGCGGCACTACGGAATGTCCAGGAGACTTGTTCTACCCTTCCTTGCCCCAAGTACGCCGTGGAGTTGCAGCTCGGCTCGACACACTTCATACTGTGACTTTGCTTTCCGAGGACGCCGAAGGCGCTACCAGCAACTGGACATCCAGCGGGCTCTGGCATATTTCCGACCGCAAGTCCAATGGCAACGGTCATGCCTGGTGGTTTGGCAATGAATCCACCGGAACCTACGATGTTGCTGGCGGAGTAAGTGCCGGCGCATTGGAATCGCCCCGCTTCGAGGCTCCTGCAAATTCAGTGCTGAGTTTTCAGACTTGGTATGAGACAGAGAATCCGGCAGGAGATTGGGATCAGAAAATCGTCGAGATGAGTGTGAACGATGGTCCCTGGACGAAGGTCGACCAATTGTTAGGAATTGAGCGCCAATGGATAACCCGCAGCTATCCACTGCAAGGATCAGGAAGCATGAAAGTTCGGTTCCGTTTTGATTCAGTGGACGCCGCCCTCAATGGCTATTCTGGTTGGTTTGTGGATGATATTCGAATTACAGTGCGGCAGTGACGCGCATACATAAAATGTCCGTCCAGTGCGAAAAACGTACGGAGAGTCAAACATTGCTTTCCAGAAACTGTTGAAACAGAAGGACCGTAAAATGGAGCTTGCCTTGCTTTCCTGAAGGCATGTCCATCATCGTTGCTATTTTCACGCCGCTTACACAGGATCCTTATTACCACGTATTTGCAGATACCCGAACCCTACACCAAATACCAAACTTCTGGAATGTGATTTCAAATGTTCCGTTCTTCTTAGCGGCCCTTTATGGCATTAAAGTACTTCGCTCCCGCCTTGCCTTTATCGAACCTTGGGAACGCTTTGCATTCGGCACACTATTAGCCGGGACGGCAGCAGTGTGCGTTGGATCAACTTACTATCATCTGCACCCTGATGACGCGCACTTGTTTTGGGATCGCCTCCCGATGACCGTGGGCTTCATGTCCCTGCTGGCAACCACAATCGGCGAACGGATCAGCAGCAAAACTGGTAAGCAACTTCTGCTTCCGCTCATCCTGTTGGGGCTAGCCTCTGTAGTTCAATGGCGAGTAACTGGCGACCTTAAAATGTACTGCCTCGTGCAGTTCGGAACCATGCTGGCGTTGCCTCTGGCCCTTGCAAGGTTCCCACCTCGATACTCCGGTTCAAGCAAGGTTTGGAGAACAGTTATTCTCTACACGCTAGCCAAAATACTGGAATTGATGGATCACCAGCGCAAAGGCCGCTTCGGCGCGGCGCAATGCAATTGAAGAAACAAGCAGTGGCTTCGCCGAAGCGAGTCCGTTTTGCGCGAGCTCCTCAGAAGTTCGCCTCGATTCTCACTACGGGCGGTCATCCATGGAAGCACCTCGCGGCCGCAGGTGCAGTCTTCGTCTATGTCAATGCCGTATCAAACCGGCGACCGATCGAAAGGGGCGGAACAATGTGATGAAGCTAAGGAATTTCTCTAGGCTAGTGAATGAATGCCTTAAGTCCAATTTCAATTGCCAGGCATGTTGTAGCTGAAAGTGAACTGCAGCCTTATCTGCCCACCCTTGAATTCGGATGGTAAAGGAGGGAATGGGTTGGACGCGCTAATCCCCGCCACCGCTGCACGGTCCAGCGGATCAGCACCGGACGGCACAGCTATCACCAACTTGGGTACGCCTCCATCCCGGTCTATCGCAAACGCCACCACCACGCGGCCACGACGCCCCAACTTCACGCTTTCTGGAATCACCGATTGCCAATTGCGGCGCACAATTCCCAAAACCGTGACCAAATAGGGGCGCATGTCCACACCTTCCGGATCGCTCAGCAATTCCAGATTGCTCGAATTCCTGCCCGGCAAAGGACGCTTTGAAATGTCACCTAACCCACCCATGCCCGCACCAGGATCACCAACCGTTAAACCACCCGGGCGCCTCGCTGCGGATTGCGATGCTTCTTGGACAGACCTAGATGGGCGTGGGACCTGCCCGCCGCTTTGCGTTCCCATGGAAGCAGCCCCGATTGATTCAAACGCCAGCTTCGGCTTTTCCGGTGGAGGCGTTGACGGTGGCGGTGGAGCATTCGGCACACCCGCCCCAGGTTGCGGCTTGGGCACTGTTTCCGTTCTGGCAATTTCGATCTTTGGAGGCTCAATCACTTTAGGAGCCTGTTGTGGGGTCGGCGGCACAGGAGTAGGCGGCACGAACTCCGCAGGCGGCGCCTTCGCAGCAGGTTGCCGCGAAGCTGGCGTCGACTTCTTTACTTGAACAGTCTCTTTGGGCTGTAAACTGTCCACGTCGAAATTACGATTTATTTTCCCCTTATTGGGATCAACTTGTGTCGGTTCTAAAACAGGGGCAATTAGCGGGGTTACTCTTTTCAACTGCGCAATTTCCGGGGGTGGCTCATTGAAAACGCGAGCCTCGAAAATCGGGAAATAGGAAACCACCATAAACGCTAAAAGGTGAAATAGAACCGAACCAATAACAGCCCGTATCACTCGGCTGTTTTGGCCGGGGTCCTCTATATGAAGTAGAAGGTCTAAATCGTCGCTGGAGCTTTTCTGAATCACACCTGGCTTTATGGAGCCTGGCCAAGAGTCTTGGCAACAATGGCCGCATGCTCTTCGATTTTAGCAAGGATATCCAGCGCCACCATCAAAGCTTTGCTACCTTGTGCCCCATCCACCAAAGGTTTTGCTCGTGTAACAACCGAATCGATAAAAGCGGCCACCTCCTGCTTCAGCGGTTCGTTCTTTTCAATAGCAAAGGCCTCAAATCCGATTTGCTGCGCTGGAGACACCGAAAAGGCTACTGCTTCCTGTTTCTGATAATCCATCGAAATGTATTGATGAGGCTGAAACAGGCGCATTTTGCGGACGCGCTCCGTGGAAACCCGGCTGGCCGTAATGTTCGCAACACACCCACCCGGGAAGGCAAGGCGAACATTGGCGATGTCTACCTTTTCTGAAAGAATCCGGATTCCAGCAGCCCGCACTTCTTCGGGGAGGACGCCGACAATCGCCAGCACAATATCCAGATCATGAATCATCAAGTCGAGAACCACATCCACATCCAGGCTACGGGGAGAGAACAGGCTCATCCGATGGATCTCGAAAAACAAGGGAGTAGTGATTCGTTTCGAAACAGCTTGTACCGCTGGGTTGAAACGTTCCAGATGGCCGATTTGCAGAATGCGCCCATAGTGTTCCGCCGTATCCATCAACTGCTGGGCTTCCTCCATTGTGGAGGCGATAGGTTTTTCTATCAGCACATCTAATCCGGCCTCAAGCAGTGCACAACCTACGGCGGCGTGCGCTGAAGTGGGTACGGCTACAATCGCCGCATCCGCAATACCGGCAAGCTTGTCTGTATCCACTACGGCAATTCCGAATTCTTCGGCAGCGGCTTTGGCGCGATCAGGATCAGAATCAGCAACGGCTACAAGTTCTGCATTGGGCAGAGCAGCAACCACACGTAGATGATTCCGGCCAAATTGCCCGGCTCCCACAACCGCCACTCGAACAGGTGTTTTCAACTGATTTCAATCCTCCGTAGCATATCCCACAATGGTAATCTTCGCATCGTTGGCAAACTTCAGCATCAAATCGCGATCGAGCAGCAACGTTCGCCCGGCAGTGATTGCCAAGGCTGTGGTTTTGGTTTCGCGCATAACGGCAATGGTTTCTGGACCAACTACCGGAACGTCAAACTGTAGATGCTTGCGGCGGCGGGCTGCTTTGATAAGGCGCAAATCGCGACGGCCCTTGGTTAGCGCAGCCGCTCTCCTGAGCATTTCGTCGGTGCCTTCCATTGCTTCTAACGCGACGCAAGCCCGCTCGGCAATGGCCACTGCCTGGCCCACATCAAATCCGCTGAGTGCATCGGCAACCTGACGTCCATAGGCAAGGTCTTCCGCCTCGTCTTCCGTTGGTTGCCGCTTGGTCAATGTCCCGACACCTGCCAGCATCGGCTTTAGCAAGCGGGTGGAATCGGCTACCTGAATTCCTTCATCTTCAAGAATCTGAATTACTCCACCCAGGAGCGAATCAGTGTTCTTGCGCTTCAGGGAAAGCAGCAACTTGGCCAATCGCCAATCGGGCCGAAGGGCACTAAAAATGCTGACATGCTTCACTTGGCCGCAGAAGAGGATCTCAGTGATTTGTTCGTCTTTTAGGATACCGATCAGCTTGGTGAGAGCAGCAATGGAGATCCAGTAAGTTTTCGCAGCCAGTGCCTCAATTTCCTTTGAGGCTTCACCTTCAATGCCAATGACCACTACCTCGTCACCCTGAGTTCGAGCTGCTTCTAGTGCGAGGATTGGAAATCGGCCGTTGCCGGCAATGATGCCGTAGCGCATTGCTTTATTTTACAAATCCACGTTCGGCAGTGTGAATAAATTCAAGCAGTTGTTCCAGCTCGGGAGAGCTTGGCAGTTCTTCTCGAATTTTGGCAATGGCTTGCGTTGTATTCAGCTTTCCACGAGTAAGCAAGCGGAGTGCCGTTTGTAGCGATTCAATCGATTCGTTTGAAATCCCACGCCGTTCCATGCCGATGCGGTTGGCTCCAAACGTCTTTACTTCCCGTTTGGCGACGGTCATGGAATAGGGCAATACGTCCTGAGTGATGGCTCCACTATAGCCGCCGATGATGGCGCTGCGGCCCACACGGCAATACTGGTGCAGACCAGAGAAGGCTCCAATATTTGCGTAATCCTCCACCGTGACATGTCCGGCGAAGGTAACGGAATTGCCCAAAATACAGTGATTGCCAACAATGGCGTCATGGGCAATGTGGACGTAGGCCATAATCCAATTATCATTGCCAATTTGCGTCAACGCTCCGCCGCCTTTGGTTCCGCGATTGATGGTCACAAATTCGCGAATGGTATTGTTGTTTCCAATGCGTGTTTCCGAATATTCGCCGGCGTACTTTTTATCCTGCGAGGCGACTCCGATGGAAGAGTAAGGATAGAAAATATTGTCCTCGCCGATCCACGTGGGTCCATCAATATATAAGTTGGCTTTGAGTTCAGTGCGTGCACCAATGTGAACTTTCGCACCGATAGTGCAGTACGGACCAATCAATGCGGAATCATGAATCTCCGCGTTGATATCTACGATGGCCGTTGAATGAATAGGCACGGCGTACTCTTTTAAGCCGAAGGCTTCTTGTCCTGCAGAACGCACATGGCTGTGGCTTCGGCAACAATTTCCCCGTCAACAGTAGCAGTACCGCGCATTCTGCAGACTCGTGCTTTGCGGGCAATCACCACCATTTCAATGCGTAGTTGATCACCGGGACGAACGGGCTTGCGGAACCGGGCATCGTCAACGGCAGCAAGGAGAACTAGTTTGTCCTTCCTGTCGGGCATGTCTTTTAACACCAGAATGCCAGCCACTTGGGCCATGCTCTCGGTAATAAGAACACCAGGCATCACTGGGTAATCCGGGAAATGTCCGAGGAAAAAGGGCTCTGTTGCCGTGACGTTTTTAATGCCGACAATACGGTCGGCTTCCAATTCCACAATCTTGTCGA
This sequence comes from Bryobacterales bacterium, assembly GCA_043745195.1. Lineage (GTDB taxonomy): Bacteria > Acidobacteriota > Terriglobia > Bryobacterales > Bryobacteraceae > JANXSF01. The sequence continues at coordinate 167,021 of JAYTTF010000045.1, forward strand.
CGAACAGAAAAGGGTAGCGGTGCGGCAGGATGTCGCGAATCTGATCAATGTCCAATATGGCCATGTGGTAAATGCAAGTATAGCAACGAGAGGGGTTGGGTTGAGGAAGCGCAAAGGGATAGCGGCTGGGCTCCTAATATTCCAGGAGCACGAAAGCTGCATGCCGCTGGAGCTGCGGTTTTGCGCGAGTTCCTCAAAAGCGGAGCACCCTGGCTTGGCCAGGGCCAACACGGAGAAGGAACTGAGCGTGGAGCGGCGTGGCATACTTCAGACAAGCAATGAGCAGCGGAAGTAGGCCGTCCTATCAGTGGTGCCATTGAGCCCAATCAAAAGCGTGGCCCCGAGTTCCGTGCACAACACATTGGTTACGACAA
>JAYTTF010000046.1:0-32228 GCA_043745195.1 Bryobacterales bacterium
CGCAGATCATTGAGCTTGTTGCTAGGCTACTCTCTAAACCGGAGGATATCAACTTGCCAGCATTACCAAAGGCCCAATATGGCCTGGAAGAATTACATCTGTTCCCTTACTATCAAACTCGTGAAGATTACCTGAAACGGACCGGCAGCGAGCCGCCGGCGTGGGATCCGGATCGGGCTCCAAAAGCCTGGGCTGATCCAAAGGCGCTGGAATCCAATCGGCGTAATGTAATTTACGATAACGTTGTTGCTTACGCCAAAAACGGCTCCCCCTTGGTTGACGCCAATGAGAAGCCAATGTTCGACGTACTGGTGCTTACAAAGGAAGAGGCAGCCACGGTGAACATTCCAGCCAAGGGACCGACTGTTTCCAATGTCCCAGGCTCAGACGTTCCAGAAATTCCTCCTCCGTTGCGGGCTCTTGAGCCGAGCGAGGAGTTGTTCATGGCGTTTTTTGGCGTTGTGGCTGTCCGCAACAAGGACTATCAACCCTTGGAACCCGGCTTCAATCGCAATGATCGGTCTTTATTGCAAGCGATTGGCCGTAAGCTTGGGGTTAACTAATTAACCCAAAAACGGCAGTTAACGCACCGTCCATAGATCAACTCCCGTACCCACCGACAGTTGCGTGGAAGCCATCTGTCACCTGAATGGTGAGTGCTCTTTCGATTCTAAATTCAATCGTGGGGCTCGGCTTGGGACTAGGTGCGGAGGGCTGCGACTGCCGTTTTTGGGATCAAGCAGTTCGATTAGTAGAGGATGAAAACAGACGGAGCATTTCCACTGCGGCCACTTGGGGGCTCTTCAGCACTAAACCGGCGTCGTAATTCTCCGTCTGTCCATTCATCTTGGCACTAATCAATTTGTTGACATAAGACCCACCAGGGTAAGTTACAGTTTGTTCTGAATAGCTGAATTGAAAAGAGGCCGGGTCAATGCCGCGCTTCACTAAATCAGCGGACACCAGCGCAATGGCATCCTGTCCAACATTGCCAGTCAAAACTGGAGGGGCTGCATCGCGCGATGGAACTGCTTTAATCTTCGGATCAATTGTTGGCGCCAAGGAACTGTCACTGCCGGAATTTTGACGCGGTGTTGAAGGCCTGGCCGGTACATCGATTCCAGAATCGGCAGCAGGGCTAATACTTTTTGAAGTAAGAGACACCACCTTCTTAGTTATTGAACTTGAAGGAATAGCAGGTGCAGGAAGATCGCTTTTGGAAATGGAAAACGGAAGATCACGACGAGATCGAGCAGCTTGCGGCAAAGAAATCGGCGGGGAAAATGAAGAAACGCGCAAAGGAATTAGCCTCCACCCGAATGGAAGCAATTTTCTAACCAAAGTTATTACTTCGCCGCAGCAGGTATGAGCTTCATCACTTCTTCCGTCACCGCGAACACAATATTGAAAGGCATGTACGCTCCAGTTTGTTCCACTTTAACCAAGCCGCGGCGCATTGGCTTAGGCGATTTGTCGCTTGGGTGATATGCAATCATAATCCGAGCCTTCTCCCCAGCTTTCAGTTCCGATTTTTCCAAAAGGATTGACAGCCCAGGAAGCGTTTCGTAATCGAGCATCAGAGAAACTACCCCCTGCATGTTATTGGTTATCAGAATCTCGTCTTTTGAATCCGCAAAACTGGATAGCATTATGTCCTGCTTATCCATCTTTACCTGGGCAATCACGTCCCCTGCTGATTGGGGACGAGTCACCAACTTGCTTTCCGGATCACCAGGGCCAGCCTTAAAACCACCGAATGGCGTCGCCAACACGTTTTCTTTGTCCACATACCATTTCCATTGGCCCTTCTCCAACTTCCAAGTGGATGCAATGGGGGCTTTCAATGGTACTGCCTCTCCATGAAACACATAGGTGATCCCAACAGTTAAAGTCACGATAGCCTTTTTGAAATTGTCCTTGTAGTCCACTTTGAGGATTTCAAACTCACGATACTTCGATTTCTGCGCATTGAAATAATCATCCTGGCTGGAATCAGCAACTAACGGAATGCACTGCCGGAATTTGCCATCCACCTGTAATTGATAAAACTTGGCGACATTGGCGATCAGCGCCTTGTTCACCAGAGGAGGGGCCTGATTGAAAATTCCAGATCCTGAAGTAACAGGCGCAACCAGTGCCGGAGTTTTAGGCGCTGTAACTACTGGCGCTTTAGTTGCAGGAACTGACTTTTTCTGCTGAAGTCCCGGCTGCGCCATCGCTAGCGAACAAATGGCAAAGCCGAGCAGATACAGATACATTTTCTTCATTCTACATTTAGACGCGGATAACTGCTGAAAAGTCTGTTCTATTGGTTGAACAAAAACCCGTTGGAGTTCAGCAGCGCCCACATTAAGTCCTGAGCCCTCTCTCCACGGTCGCCCTTCGATAGATAGGCGTCGGCGGTAGCCAATTCCTTTCCTTGCGGATAACGTCCGAGACCAGCCAGATAAAGCTCCTCGGCCAGTTCCTTGTTGCTGACGTTCTTCACTAGCATTTTGGCAATGCGGCCCTCTGGATCAGCAATCGAATCGGCAATCATACTTCCGTTTAGAAGGTTCAACGCCTGCACCAGACTTACATCGGTTCGCCGTTCGCATTCACAGGAAGTCTGCCGTTCAGGGCGGCCAAACAGATCCAGGAATCCACCCTTGGCCACATGTGGATCCACAAAATCCTGGGCCTTGGATTCCATCGGAACTTCAGGGAACTTCCGCTTGCTTCCGGTGGCCGATTGTATGGCATCGAAAAGCTGTTCCGCACTTAAGCGCCGCGGCAGAGCATGGCTATAGTTCATCTGATCTTCGGCATTCCATTCGTTGGTTAAGTAACTTAGCTGATACGCTCTGGAATTCACAATGGTCTTGATCATGTGGCGAACGTCGAAGTTATGATCCAGAAAATCTTTGGCCAAAGCATCCAGCAACGGCGCGTTAGAAGGAGGATTTGTCGCGCGGATATCATCCACTGGATCAATAATTCCCGTGCCCATGAAATAGCTCCACAAACGGTTGGCCATAGCCTTTGCAAAATAAGGATTCTCGCGCGCGGTCAGCCAGCCCGCCAGGCTTTCCCGTAATTCAGCATCCTTCACCGCGAATTTATCGTTGGCGAAAAGGAATTTCGGGCTCATCAAACGGCCGTCCTTAGGATGCTTGATGTCGAAATCCTCACGCTTGTCATAAACGATTCCTTCTTCAGAATCCATGCCGGATTTCACCGTGGTCTTCCCGAAGAACGCCGTCAACTGGTAATACTGATTTTGCGTCCACTGTTCAAAAGGATGATCGTGACATTGAGCGCATGTCATTCGTACCCCCATAAACAGCTGCGTTGCCGTCTCCATCGCCACCTTTGGTTCAGCAGTAAAGCGAAAGAAATTGGCGGGAGGATTTTGATATGTGGATCCGCGAGCAGTCAGCAGTTCCTTCACCATCTTGTCGTAAGGTTTGTTTGAAGCAAGCGATTCGCGAATCCATTCATGAAACGCCCAGGCTCCTTTTTCGCCCAGTTTCGTACGATTCACCTGCAGCAAATCGCTCCACTTCACCGACCAGTGATTGACGAATTCCGGGCGCGCCATCAGCTTGTCAATCATGGCAGTGCGTTTCTTGTTGGTCTCTGTTTTATCAGCCGTAAAGGCACGGATCTCGGTTGGAGTTGGTGGGACGCCGATTAGATCAAAACTCACTCGCCGCAGAAATTCGGCATCCGTCGCAAGGTCTGAAGGCAACAGTTGCAGCCGCGCCAGCTTGGCGTTCACGTGTTTATCAATGTAGTTATTCTCGCCTGGATTTGCCCAGGAAAAACCAGCTTTGCCGGCCAAAACCGTTACTGGAATCACACTCAACTTACCTTCGTAGCGAACTAACAATGCAGCTTCGCCCTGACGGATAGTTTTCACTTCACCACTTTCATCCACCTCAGCAGTTACTGGAACGCTGGAATTGTATTGGGCTAACTGAGTAACATTTCGTTCACTGCCATCTGCGAAGTGTGCCACCACTTTCATCTTTTGAGAAGAACCGGCTTTACCGACAAAGATTTCAGCAGGTTCCACGTCAAGCTTGGTTACTGTGCCTGAAACCGGATCGCCAAACACCGCGCCTTCTTTCATCCATTGCAAAACCTGCTTGTAATACTCCGAATCAGTATCAAACCGCAGTCCACCGCCATGAGGAACCCCCATGGTCGGCTTCAGCAGAACCAGACTCTTTTCCGGTTCAGTGCGGTTGAAGCGGCGGCCAGAAAGATCGTGCAAAATTGCCCGGTAATCAAATTCCGGATCATAGCCGCGCAAGCTCAGCTTGAAGCCGGCCTTGCCTTTGGCTCCTCCGTGACAGGGTCCGGAAGTGCAGCCCATTTTGTTGAAAACCGGCATGATGTCTTTCACAAAAGACATGGGTGCTGCTGTTGCTGCTGTTACTGCCAGTAAGAAGAATGCGGAACGCTGAATCATAAAAGTTACCTAATCGCCTGGGCCGAACCGGCTATTACCAGCTTGGCCTCTATATCCTGAATTTTGTATTCGGCCTTTGCTTTCCTGCCTGTATCTGGGGCAGTTCCGGTAAGCCTAATGTCGTAATTGCCTGCCAAAGCCTGCGCGCTGGCCTCGCATGTCAACATGAAAGCGGTTTGGCCATCCAGCAGTTCCACGGGTTGACAAGACACGTTATCTGGTAAGTCAGCCGCAGCTATCTTTACGGTGGATCCTTCAAAAGTGAAGTCGCGCCAAATGGTGCCTTTCAACTGCGTTTTCCCACCAGGGGTCAATTTCAAATTCTTCGAATCAACCTTCACTACGAACCCTTGCGCTACTTCAATTTCAATTGCCGGAGAGTAAATGGGAACCAGCTTGCCATCAATATCCGCTTGAGTTTCCAGCAGCATGTCGAAAACAACCAGGGGCGTGAAAAAGTTTGTGTTTACCAGGACTCCTGCACCCTCCTTTTCACCCTTAAGAATCCGAATGTTCCCCAATTTGGCAGCCGTCGTATTGGTGATTTTTCCATTGGTCTTGGCACCTGCTTTCAGGTTGGCTTTGTAATTGAGTGGAAACTCAACTCCTTGGCTGATGTGCACCAACGGACTGGCCGCTGCTAATGTTACAGGCAAGGGCTTACTTACAGCCATTGGTAAGTTCAGGTCCAGCCACGGAGCCACAAAAGCTTTCTGTCTATTCCCTCTGGGTGCAACCACCATGCCAGGACCACGGGCCATTCGCTTCAAGCCATGTTCGGAAATCCCACTTACTTGTAAGTCCACAAAGTCATACTTCAAACCAGGCTCAGCAGTAATGGTCAGCACTCCTGTTGAGCTTCTATACGCCGCACCTTCTTCATTGAAATTCTGCGCCGCCGCTTCGTGCAGAATATGGCCGCCAGCCACTGTGAATCCAGGGGGCAGGTTTTCCACAGAAAGCTTTACCGGACCCTCGTAACCGCGCCGCTGCATCAGCACTGCAATCTGCGAAGTGCCGCCAGCCGGTACATTCACAAAAGGGGTTAGTAGAGTAAGTGTGTAATCAGCCGGTTCCTTGCGAGCTTCCAAACGATAACCATAAGCCGGGCCCCCGTTGCCTTGCACGTCTTCAATGGCCACTGTAACTTCTGTTACACCGGCAGGAATAGTTAGAGGCAGCGTCGGGTCAGAACTATCAATGTCATCGCGAGAAGCTAGTTTTTTGCCTTTCTGATCGAAAACTGTAAGTAAGGCGTCCAGTTTTGAGGAACCGAGCGATGCGGCAGTCACCTCGAATACCCAATCTTCCCCGGGCTTCACTGCCATTGGAAACTTATCCACTTCACCAGGCTTGCTGATGCGGCCATTCATTACCACACCCGGTTTTAGTTTGCTGCCTTCAAAGATGTCATCCAGATCGCTCCAAACAAATGGAAGGGGCAGCTTCGATGTCGCCTTAACTTTCAAAGGGGCAGCCAAATTGCCGCCAACCAATTCCACATTCGCGGTTGAGCCTCGCTTTGCACCCAGTGGGAATAGCGCATCAGCATAAGAATAGCTGCCGATTTTCAAACGATAGAAGTTCTGCAGCTGATCGCTGTAACGGGTGTCATGCACGCGTAACTTATAGGTGCCGGCCTTGGCCAAGGTCATTTCCATTCGTGGATCCACACCAGCGCCATCATCGTTTTTGCCCACTAACTTACCGGCTGCATCGTAGATTTCAATAGCCGGATCCAATGCCGAACCAGCGCGGCGCGATTCCACTTCAAACACTAGTTTTTGCCCGGCTTTCACGTCAAAGGAATAATAATCTTCATCGCCGCCTGTCAAGGTGCCATTTACAACTCCGGGCACAATGAACTTTTCCGCCGACGCAAGGGAGTTATTCAACTCTTTAGGTTTCGCCGTTTCAACTTCTTCGCTTTCTGGGAGGTCGCCAATTGCGAATAACACTAAGTTGGACATGCCATCGTCACTAATCAACCGCAAAGGATAAAGGCCCAGCGGGGCATCGGCAGGGATGTTCAAAAGGAACGGCAACTCCGTTCCGGCGCGCATCAAGTCAAGCGGCGGATTCAAACGTGACGCTGTACCGGGTACGCCGCTTTTCAGGCGCATGCCCATTAATAGGCCCTCTCCGCGTAATTTTACTTCAACTGTGCGGCCGCGTTCCGCACCATGCGGATACACTTCGCGGATAACTGGAGGCAACGCGTAGGCTGCGGAGGCGATCAGGAAAAGTGCAATTGGACGCATTATTCGTTCCTCGCAACGGTAGTTTTTTCAAGGGGTACGGGCGCAAAGGCTTTCAGAAGTTTGCCTGAGATATCGTAACTGCGCACCATCCCATCAAAACCAGCAGTTAGTAACTCTTTGCTTCCAGGATGGAAAGCTAAGGTGTAAATGCCGCCTAAGTGACCGGTGCACTTGCCAGTAGGTTCACCGGTTTCCAGGCTATAGATATGCACGTCACCCACTTCAGAACCTACCGCAAGATATTGACCGTCCGGGGAAATGGCCAGCGACAAAATGGGTCCATCCTGTTTTTCAAACTTGCGGATCAATGTGGAATCATCGGCGATGCGCATGGTGCGGGGCCGGTCTAACTTATATAGATAAGGGATGCGTTCGGCACCGCCTACAGCTATCCAATCTTTCTTGGGATGGCGGGCCAAGGCAGTTAGCGGTTCGCGCAGCAGATTCACATTTTCAATGAAGCGTCCGGTTTCCACTTCCGTCAATTTAGCGGCACGGTCACGGCTAACGCTGACTAAACGTTTGCCATCAACTCCGAAAGTGGTACCGAAAGACCATTCTTCGTGGTGATCCATTTTGCGGATCTCTTTACCAGTTTCAGCATCATAGAGCCGGACAGATTTATCGGCACCCGCGAAGGCGATTTTTGTACCGTCGGGAGAAAAGGAGACGCCGAAGAAAGTGTCGTTTGAGGCCAAAACACTGGCCGTTTGCTTGCGAGAGGCAACATCCCAAATCTGCAATTCGCCACGCACCGCCGGATCGCCACCAACCGCAGCGAGCCGTTTTCCATCCGGCGAAAAAGCGATGCTATGAATACGCATAGCAATACCAGGGAGCCTCGCCAGCAGTTTGCCACCATACTCATGCAGCAGAATTTCGCGATAGCCGGCAACGGCCAGCAGTTTGCCATCTGGCGAAAAAGCAATTGCCATAACTAGCGGTGGAGCAGTGTAAACGGCGGGAGGAATTGTTTCGCTAACTAGCGCGGTACCAGCTTTGGAATCATCTTTAGCCCCTTCAGCAACCCAGCGGCGGAAGGTGGCTATGGTTTCATCAGGAAGCGGTTTGCCACCAAAGGGCATGCGTGGCTGGCGTTCACCGGAGATGTACCCGACCACAGTTGTGAAGCCGGGACCCTTGCCCCCGCCTTTCTCGAAATCGGCATAAGAGCTGAGCAGCAATCCGCCCTGCTTGTTCTGTGGCATGTGACAACCGAGGCACTGTTTTTGGAGGACCGGTTCAATATCTTTTTGAAAGGAGACAGGAGTCTCCGCGCCAGTGAGCACAAATGCCGCCCACCAGCCAACAAGCGCAACTTGGGCCAGCCGTTTGGTCATAATTAATCCGCTGAGTGGATTATATCAGGCTGAGTGGATCATGGAATGAGGTGAATGATACTCAGCTTCAAACCCCGCCAATCAGCATTACTGATTGGTGGGGTTTTCGGACCAATTGCTATTTTAGTTGCTTGTTATTCCACGGAGCCGTTATTGCGAACCGTGACCGTTGCAGCTTCAGCAGTCATTTCGACACCATCCACAAACAGGGTTGTAACAAGCGTAGCTGCGCCACCATCGGAAAGCATTGACAAGCGGCTATTCTGTTTCGAGAATACTGCTACTGTGCTGCCAGCCTTGATGTTGAAAGTAACCCGACGCATTGCATTAGCGAAGTAAGTGAATTCGCCTTCAGCGTTTGCAGGGAAGATTTCCAGTGTGCCATCAATATCAGTGGTTGCTGCTTGAGCTAGTGTGAAGTTGGGCAAGCCGTCTTGTGAAACCGTCAACGAACCTTCTACTGGTTCAGGAGCGCTAGAAGAGCCGCTGCAGGCATTGATTGTCCAAGTAAAGGCTCGGGTAACCAATGTGCCCACCGAATCGCGTACTTGCACCGTGAAGGCGTAAACGCCAGTGTGGTAAGGCAACCCGCTGATCAGTCCGCCTGATGATAGTGTTGTAGGCCGAGGGAGTGCACCGGAAATGAGGGACCAAGAGTAAGCTGGCGTGCCGCCTGTTGCAGCCAGTTGGATCGGAGTACTCAAGCATACCGATTGAGCGGGTAATGGCGAAGTAGTGGTAATGGCCAAAGCTGGTGGATTAAGGCAAGGGAATACGATATAGAAAAAATTCCCAGTTGTAGTTGCTGCCGGAGAGTTTGAATCAGTTACCGTAATATTGAAGTTAAAAGCGGAAGACGTGGTTGGAGTACCGGAAAACAAACCGCTAGGAGTCAATGTGATGCCTGGTGGGAAGGTTGAACCGCTGACAGTCCTTGAACCACTGACAGTCCAAGTATAGTGACCAAGTCCGCCGGTCGCAGCGAGCTGAATATTAGTCGCGGCACATGTTGACCCGGTTGTAAGTGGGAAAGGACTACCCGCATTCATGTCGGAAGAGAACAGATTAATAATTCTTAGAGGTTGCACTGTGGCCGCGCAAGGAAGAATGTTCAATACGAATGTCTGTGACGCGGTGTGAGCAGGGCTAAACGAATCTGTCGACTGGACGGTGAAACTATAAGCACCTACGTGTGCCCCGGGGGCACCTGAAATTACACCTGCCGAAGTCATTGTCAAAGGAATGGGCAGCGCGCCGCCGGTGATTGCGTAAGAGTAAGGAGCCTGTCCACCGGTTGATGCCAAATTTGTGGAGTAATGGGCGCAAGTTGAAGCATTCGGCAGAGGTGAAGTGGTGACGAAGGTCTGTGGGCCTGGATCAACAATGATCACGGGAGCGGCAACAACAGAGATTACAAAATGATTTTCAATCCCTGGATGATGAATTGTGTCATTCGCGCTGATGCGGAATGTGAAAACGCCAATGGCGGTGGGCGTGCCGACTACGCTGTTTGATGTTGTTTGTAAAGCCATACCAGGTGGAATCGCGCCGCTGGCTAAAGCGAACGTAACTGCCCCAGTCCCTGAGCCTGGAACTAAGCTGAAGGGGAGTGTTGCGCAACCGGTATTGACCGTGCACGTTAGCGAGACAGGGCCGGTCCACACTGGGGCACCGGCACCGAAAAGGGAAGTTGTGATGCCTAGAGCCAAAGCGGCCATGAGGGTTAAACGGTTGAGCAGCAAAAATTTTCCTCCAGAGGTTATTCGCTAAATGCAAAGCCTCAAAAAACTGATGTCCGTAAAAGCATACCAAATTAACAAAGTTAGCCGGTTAATTAAGAAGAAAACCCCGCCAATGAGCATAACTGATTGGCGGGGTTTTCGGACCAATTGCTATTTTAGTTGCTTGTCATTCCACGGAGCCGTTATTGCGAACCGTGACCGTTGCAGCTTCAGGAGCCATTTCGACACCATCCACAAACAGGGTTGTAACAAGAGTAGCTGCGCCACCATCGGAAAGCATTGACAAGCGTTTCGAGAATACTGCTACTGTGCTGCCAGCCTAGATGTTAAAAGTAACCCGACGCATTGCATTAGCCTAAAAACGGCAGTTGAGTTGGTAACAGTGCAACGAAATGGCTTAAAACAATTGGACATGCCGTCATAAGATCAGCGCAATGGCATCACCCAGATGGTGAGACTGAAGTGCGTAAAAAAGGTCGCCAAAAGGGGACACGGTACCCAGGCCGCTACGCTTAGTGCTTTATCGTGCTTTATTAGGATTCTATTTAGAGTTCTGTTGCTTCAGGCCAGGGAACCATGTCCCCGTTTGGCTCGCGATACCCTGATCATCGAGACAGTCAACTGCCGTTTCCAGGATTAGCGAAGTAAGTGAATTCGCCTTCAGCGTTTGCAGGGAAGATTTCCAGTGTGCCATCAATATCAGTGGTTGCTGCTTGAGCTAGCAGCCAACAAGCACAACTTGGGCCAGTCGTTTGGTCATGATTGATCCGCTAGGGTATTTGGCGGCGGCAAGGTGCAAACCGGGTGCACCAGCTACCGCACGCGCGCCGGGTTTCTAACTTCAGCCGTCACTTGTGCTAGAGGCAATCTAATATGAAAACAGGCCCCACCTTTAGGCGCGGTTGTGGCCCACATGTCTCCGCTGTGTTCCAGAATTGTTTGTCGCGATAAGGCCAAGCCTAACCCCAGTCCGTTTTTCTTTCCAAAACTGACAAACGGTTGGAAAAGTTGATCGCGAATTTGCGGCGAAATACCCGGCCCAGTATCTTCCACAGTAACTTCCACCGAACCGTTAGACTTGCATGCTGTTATTAGAATTGACCCGCCACTGGGCATCATTTCCAAAGCATTTTCAATCATGTTATGGAAAACACGCTCGATGCGAGGAGACTCCATAGTGACTAAAAGAGGTGGCACCGCGTTTAAGGCTATGGACACGTTCTGCGTCCGCGAGGCCTCAGCATGGGCTGCTATGACGTCACCTAAAAGTTCTGTCAGTTCCGAAGTTTCCCGCTCAGCCTGCTTGCCTCGGCTGACGCGCAACAGATCTTCCAACATGCTGGAAATTCTGCGTGAAGCCTGATAAATATTACCCGCCAACCGCTTCATTTGCGGAGTGGAAAGTTCGGCATCCACCATCATCTCTGCCCCACCGTAAATGGCGGCTAAAGGATTTCGTAAGTCATGGACAATAGAACTGGCCAGCCGGCCAATGGTGGAAATACGCTCCTGCCGGATCAACTCCTGACGAGTGCTCTGCAACGATTCGGACATGGAGTTGAACGTTGCCCCCAACCGGCCCAACTCATCGCCAGCGGGATCCGCAGGTACGCGGATAGAGTAGTTTGATCGGGCAATTTCCGCAGCGGCGCGGTCCAGTTCTTGAATGGGGCGCAGCAAACGCCTCGCTAGAAAATAGGCAATAATCAGCCCACACAGCAAAGCGGCAAACCACATAAGAACCAGATTTCTACGCAATGCATTGATCCGCTGTTGCGCCACATCAAAGGAGCGTGACATGGAAAGCTGTCCTACCGTTTTCCCCTCCAGGCTCACCAAATCTCGAACAAACGGTGCCAACTCCGGGCTGCCTGTGGAAAGGGTAGAGGCGAAGACTTGCTGTTTGTCCTGGAAGACAAAATCGCTACCGCCGGTGGATTGTTTCAGCCTTGCCGCCACCTCGCCGGTAACGGGATAGCCCGCCAACAACACATTGATCAGCGACCGTCCCTGTGAGGAATCCACATAAACCGGTGTAAGCACTAATTGGAACAGTTTGTTTTCTCTAACAAAGAACCCTGAAAGTTGTTGCGGAAAACGATCGCGAACCAGGGATACCACCGGCCAGGAATCTGGCAGCAATGCAGGAGAAGCGGAATCGAGCGAAGCGATGGTGGTTCCGTTCAGATCAGTAACAATGAAGAAGGAACCCTGCTCAGCTTTCTGCCTAACCGATTCCCAAACTTCAGCGGCACTATCGCGAATAGTTGCCATATCGCGCGTTCCAAAAGCGGCGCGGACATTTGGCAAAGAGCTAATGATTTGCGAGGTGGCACCCAACATTTCCTGATGGGCACGCCACACTGATTCGTAGGCTTGAAAGCTGGCCGCCACCTCGTCGTCATGGCTTAGCAACGCCGTTTCCGCAGCGTGCCTTTGCACTACCCATGCCGCTGTCCCGAACATTACGGTCAACAGCATGGCTGTTGATAGCCACAAGCGAGTGAGGATACCAAATCGCGGCATGCTATTTCCCGCTTCCAGGATATGATCCCGCATCCGCTGGATAATCTTTGCCCAGTTTATTTTTATGAGGCAAGCCTACATGGCCCGATTCAGAAAGTGTGAAGCGGCCCAAAGCGGTGCCGGTATCGCCAATTCGGACGCGCCGTTCCAAAGCTTTCAGAGTAGGATCTGTGGAACGTTCGTGCCAAACACGCAACTGGTATTCGCCGGCAGGCACGTCGGAAATGGAGAACCTTCCATCCTTACCCGATAAGGCGAACCAGGGTGTGGGAGTAACTACTACCACTGCGCTCATATTGGAATGGATGTTACAGAAAATGCGAACCACACCACTGCGCCGGAACAGTATTTTTTGCGAACCTCCAGGAGGGTAAAGTCCAGTATCAAAGGGCTGCCCGCTGAAGGTGGAAAATGCGTTGTGAAAGATTACGTCGCCATTGGGCAGGCTCAATTCACCGCCTACTGGCATCACTTGCACATGGGGAGTGAAGCGCTTGTTTTTTTGATTGATGGTGTAAGTGCGCCGTGGAGTTTGCGGTGAAGGGCCACTTACTGGTTCCAGCCAAACTACGATTCCCGAATAATCTTTTTGACGAATTACAGAAGCTTCGCTTGAGCCTGTAAGTTCGAACTCACCAGACACAATGCCAGCTTGGACCAAAGAGGCCAACAGCAAACTAGAACATGTAAGCGATAGCCATGTCATATCGTTGGTTGATTCGTGTTCCTAAACCCAAATACAGCGTACGCAGATGCTCCGCTTCAAAGCTTAAGACAACATTCGGAGCAATGCGGAACATAATATTTCCGGTAGCCTGACGGTTACGGGCTACCTGCCCTGGTGCTAAATCCGCGTTGCGATCGTCGTGAATGCCACCCATTAAATTGAACGTCAATCGGTTAGTTACGGGAATACTTCCCTGCGCCCATCCACCTTGGCTATGCACCGGAATACCCGTTCCGTTGGACAACACTCGAAGCCCGTTGCGTAATGCACCCATATGATGAATGTTCTGTCCGCTCCAGAAGATACCGGTCAGTTCCAGATATTGGAATGGTGCTAGCAGCCAATCCACCGATACCAGGCGCGATGGAATGGTTTGCCCGTTAGTCCGTAAATGCGTTTGGCTGAAAGAAAAGCCTGGGGCGATTTCAATGCGGCGCTCGTTTGCAAAAGTGTGGGATAGTTCAAAACGGCCTTGTGTTGCAGGACGGCGGCGCTCCACCAAATTTCCAAAAGCCGAGCCCAAATCGTCAGAAGTCTGCATGATTCCAACTTGAGCTTTCAAGGTAGTAGAAGAGGCAAGGGTGAATCGTTGCTCAAAGCGGACTTGGGGTTGCCAGCGCCAAAGATTTCCTGCGCTAGTTAGTGGCGATACTCCAACATTGGCCAGGGAATTGGGCTCGCGTGGAGAAAATATAGGCTTTTCATATCCAAATCGGAGGCTACGGGAGGACCAATCCAGATTCAACGCGCCGGTTCGAATTCGGGGTGAAAGGACTGCTGTTTCAAGATTGCCATCCCAAAAATCCATGAAGATGTTGCCGCTGACCTTAGCACCCAAAACGGATTTCGGCCCGTCGAATTTCAAGCCGATAATAGATTGTTTCAAGGAAACAGCTGCATTCATTCGTGAAGGCAGCAGGCTTGCTGTAGTGTTGTAATCGTTACCGGCATTGTGCCGCATGATTGCGAAAGTATTGAAGAGCGCCATGCCTGTAAGACGAAGGGGAAATTTCTCAGTTGCTTCCACTTTAGTCTGGGCCTGTTCGTCCACACGCCGTTCAGCAATTTCCAAACGCTCTTCTACCGAGGGCTTCGCTGGTTCCGCCGGCAATGGTGTTGGGCCTTCCAATTTTGTGCGTAGTTCCCGGACTTCTTCGCGCAGGACTTTATTCTCTCGCTCGAGCTTTTCCAAGCGTTCCAGAATTTGTTTTAGATCGGAGGATTCCTGCGCCCAGGTGCAAAGCGCCCCTGCAACAAAAGCGGCGGCAAGCCTACCCACGGAGAAGTTCCTCAAGTTTGCGGCGGACCTCAGTAGGAGAATAGGGTTTGGCGAAAAATGCGTCAGCACCAGCTTCCAGACTGCGACGGGCTGCCCCATGTTCGGTACAGCCGCTGAGTACCAGCACCGGCAGAGTGGAGAATCGCTTCACGGACCGCAAATGGGTGATCAACTCAAATCCATCAATAATAGGCATGTTGAGGTCAGTTAACACGGCACAGACATTGTTGCCGAAATCCCCTTCTAGATAGTCTATTGCTTTTTGGCCGTTGGTGACGACCATGGTCTCCATGCCGTCGATACCGGCTAGCGCCACCTCAAGCGGAGTGGTGGCCATGGGCGTGTCTTCGACGATCAGGGCGGTACGCGTCATGGAAGGAATCGGTACCCCACTCCGTGAACGGTTAAGAAATGCCTGGGCACATTTGTATCGGCTTCAAATTTCTGTCGCAGCTTTACGACATGAGCATCCACGGTACGCGTGTTTGGAAAAGAATCGTAACCCCAGACAGAATTCAGAATTACATCGCGAGTAAGTGGGCGGTCAGGGTTTTGCAAGAAGAAAGTCAGCAGATTGTATTCAGCAGGAGTAACTTTTACTTCCTCTGTTCTCCTCTTCACAACGCGGCGTTCTAAATCTACTTCGGTGTCCCCAAAGTGTATTACTTTCTGTGCATCGGAGCCAGATCGGCGAAGCACAGCACGGATCCGCGCCAGCAGTTCACGCCTTCCAAAAGGCTTTACGACGTAATCATCAGCACCAATTTCCAGAAGGAGGACCTTATCCACTTCGTCACCTAGCGCGCTTAGAACGATGATCGGCGTACGAATACGGTCCTCGCGCAGGCGCTTGCAGATTTCAGTTCCATTTATGCCTGGCAAGCGCAGGTCGACTAGCACTAAATCCGGCTTAAGGGTGAGGGCACGTTCATACCCTTCCCTGCCATCAGCGGCGGTGACAACGCGAAAATCTTCTTGCTCCAGCATCACTTGAATCGTGTCGCGGAGACTGTCATCATCGTCGATAACCAAAATGGTCTGCATTGCGTCTAGTTGTTTTGATTGTATAGGAAGATGCGACCTCACAACGGGTAAAGGCATCAAAGTAACAAGTGCTACGCTACTTTCTAAAAGTATGGCAGGATTTTTAATTTCATGAACAAATTGATTGCAAGTCTCCTTTACGCTTCCACCAGTATGTTTGGGCAATACACTGTTGCCCCTGGCGGAGCACAACCAGCGGATTTGGCCCCTGGTTTTGACGTGGTTCTTGAAAAGAAAGGCACAAAGCTTCTGAAAGGTGGCAAGGAGATTGGCGAAATCTGGTTCCGTGCCACTATGCCTGCCGCCGTGAAATCCAGTGAGCCGAATATTTCCATGGGTATGGTAGCCCACGGAACGCTGCTGGCTGTTGTGAAGTTTGACGCAATTCATGCCGACAGGCGTGGTCAGCAAGTGAAACCAGGAACCTACACCATGCGCTACAGTTATTTTCCCGAAAACGGCGATCACCAAGGCGCGGCACCGCAACGGGATTTCATGTTGTTGACTCCGGTGAAAATTGACAAAGATGCAGCCGCAACTCCGAACTTTGAAACTATTGTGGATTGGAGCCGCAAAGCTTCTGGTACTCCTCATCCGTGCGTGTTTAGTTTCTGGAAGGAAGATCTGAAGAATTTCAAGGCTGACACGTTGGAACATCAGGGGGAGCACGATTTTGTGCTGATGCATAAGCTGGGAGAAACCCCCATCTCAATTATCCTGGTGGGAAAAGCTGAGGGTTAAAGGAAGCTAGGGGGGCAGCGGCAAGAACAAAACGCTGTGTTGCTTTCTGGGAGCTCCGAATCGTAATATTCAGGCCGCTCCAGCTTCCTCTGACTGTATATGCGGAAACCGCCGGCAAATGGTGCCAAGATAATTTAAGAAATGTTCGATCTGTCAAAACTGCTCTTATAGATCACGTTTGAGTCTAGATTATTGCCGAATTTCGCCTCACTTACCCTCAAATGAGGGTTAGTACTATATACCCACGAATCCCCTCACTAGACCTACTAGTACCCAGCAAAGTATCGAGTACTAAAACTACTAGTATGAAGTATACCTAGTAGTGGCCCTAGAGGCCACTAAGGAACCCTAATGAAACTTTTCATGCTCACTTTCGTACTTTTATCCGCTGCAATCGCCGGTGATGGTGGAGACACTGCCCCCGGATTTCCTGTTTGCCCCCAAAACTGCGGGGTAACGTTCAACAAAAAGGCGCCTATGGCACCCAAGAGTGAGACACAGAAAGCCCCTCGCCGGTTAGGCCGCTAGTTCCTTCGGGAACAGGTTACAAATGAGAACGGGCTGCCAATCTGCCTACGCTCCACACTTTCCGCATATGCTGCCGTGCTATGCTTCGGGCGTGGAGCAAGTCCTCATTTTCCGCTCTGCTGTTGAATTTCTAGCATTGATCCAGGTGATTCGATGCCGGGCCGCAAGGCTTGTTCCCTTGTGGTGCTTGTGGGTTGCTTTTGATTTGTTTCGCATCTGCTGGTTAGCAATGCACGGAGCCCCCGACCAAACGGCCTATGCAGTGCTGTGGCGGGTCACCGAAACCTGGTGGCTTGGGTTGCTGATTGCTGCCTCAGCCGAGGCTTTCTTCAGACCATCATCGTACTACCCAGGGTCGAAGCAGCTAGCACTCATAGCCGCAATGATCTTGGTAACCCTAGCGATTGTCATCACATTAATTGTATGTTTACCCGCCCAGTCAAAGATAATTTGGAGCTATGTAGAGCTTGGACAAGTTATGCAATTGCACCAGTTAGTGTTAGGTGCCGTTAGTCTATTGATGTTTCAGGCCGTGGTGTTGTTCCAAGCGCTGTACTACCCGTTCCCGCCGTTCTTCCAGTGTCATGCCCTGTTGATGGGATTGTACGGCTTGCTGGGAAGCACAGTAGTCTTACTTAACAATACCCGAACGATAAATGGATTGTGGTCGGCAGCTCTCGATGATCTGGGGATTGCGGTGTGCTTCGGTGGATGGGCATATTGGTCGCAGAGTAGGCTGGTAAAATTCACTCACCATTCGCGAATCGCAACGGCCGAGGAAGTGGAACAGGCCCATCAGAAAGCCAGACAGGCAATAAATTCAATTCGAGAAAAAGATTAGGATGACGCCAATTCCAGCGGTCGAACGCAACCTACCAGGTTTTCTAGAATCCTGTTAGCTCTTGGGATTACGCTTGAAAAGCCTAGAAAATAGGCATGCCCAACCAACCGCAATTCCGCTAAATAGAAAGCGGAAAACATTCTCATTTGAATTGTGTTATTCACATGAGACCATTGGGTTCCAGTGGAGAAATGGGCCAAGGAGTAGTCCTTGATTTTCACATCCACAACGCTCTTGAGCTCGCTAAGAGTTCCAAAATATACCGCTTTTCTGGAATTCCGCCAATTTTGCATTTCTACTGCTGGGATATGGTTAAGAACTAAAAACTTGGAATCATCAGGGGACAACACCCGTTGTAACAAACGGACGAGTCTCGAAGCATCAGCGGCTTCTGAGCTCTGGGGCAAAAATGTAAGTACTTGTTGCAAGAACAGCTACCTCCGTGGGAACTCCGGTTGAAGCTCCCCGTTATGGTGAGTATAACATCAGGACTACAAATTTGGAATCGGAAAAATGGGCGATTCGTGTGAAATTATGCCTGAATTATGCGCCATTCACTAGTACTCTGGAGGGCTTAATACTATTCCCTCGGTGTGTTCTACTATGAAGGCATGGTTCATCGCTTCGGCTTGCTCATCACCATGCTCCACCAGGTAATCCTTGGTCAGAGTATCCTCGAAAAAATGGACCGCCGCGCTGACCACTACGGCCAGATGTCCCGACAAATTTGGGAAGCCCCGGAAGTGGGTTACAAGGAATTCAAGAGTTCGGCTCTGCTAAAGGACGAACTACGTCGCAACGGTTTCAAGATAGAGGAAAACACGGCCGGAATTCCAACAGCGTTTGTGGCTTCCTGGGGATCGGGCAAGCCGGTGATCGGCATCATTGGCGAGTATGATGCGCTGCCCGGTTTGTCACAAGCCGATAAAGCACAAAAAGAACCTGTTGTAGCCGGTGCACCGGGTCACGGTTGCGGCCACAACTTGTTTGGCGCGGGTTCGGCTTTTGCGGCAGTAACCCTAAAAGAATACCTGGAGCAAAACAAGAAGGCCGGATCGATTCGCTTCATTGGAGCTCCGGCGGAGGAAGGTGGAGGCGGCAAGATCTATATGGCAAGGGCTGGTGCATTTAATGGTGTGGATGCAGTCCTGGCCTGGCATCCTGGAGATAGCAACGGTGCCAGCTTGAAAACGTCGCAGGCAAACATTTCTGCACGATTCCGTTTTCGCGGGAAAGCCGCTCATGCCTCGATGGCTCCCGAAATGGGGCGCTCCGCTTTGGATGGACTGTTGTTGTTTAGCCACGCTGTGGAGTTGATGCGCGAACATGTTCCGGAAGCTACTCGAATCCATTACGTAATATCGAAAGGCGGCGAGGCTCCCAACATTGTTCCGGATTTGGCAGAGACCTATCTTTACTTACGCTATCCAGACATGCTGGTGCTGGACGGAATTTGGAAACGACTACTGAAAGCGGCGGAAGGCTCTGCCATGGCCACTGAAACAAGTTTTGAGCTGGAACTAGTGAATTCGGTCTACAACATGTTGCCCAATTCGGCGCTGGCTGCTGCTGCGGACCGGAATTTGCGAAAAATTGGTGGCATCTTTTATACGCCTGAAGAAACCCATTTTGCAGAGGCGATTCGCAAATCATTGCCAGGAACTTTGCCTCCCATAACTCAGGCGCGTGAGATCGAAAAGATGGCGGAGGGACGCGGAGGAGGTTCGACGGACGTAGCCGACGTAAGTTGGATTGTCCCGACAACGGAAGTGGGAGTCGCCACCATGCCCCCCGGTGTTCCGTTGCATAGTTGGCAATCGACGGCGTGCTCAGGAACCTCAATTGGCCGCAAAGGGATGGTTTTGGCAGCGAAGGCTCTGGTGCTGACCGCGATCGATTTGTTTGAGGACCCGGCATTGTTAGTAGAAGCGCGTAAGGATTTTGATAAGCGCAGGGCAGGACACACGTACAAATCAAGAGTTCCCGCTGATGCCAAGCCTCCGCTGAAGTATCGCGAGTAAATAACTTCCCAGTAAGGGGCTTCCATTCGGACTTCGGTGGCGTTAAGATGTTGTCGAACATCATGCCAGCGCCGGATGTGCCAGATCAAGACGCACTCAGTAACGCCAGCCCTATTGCGCTGGAGTTGTATAAAGAGTTGATCATCAACCTGAAGCTGCTTGGACCCTTCGACATTGAAGTGAAGAAATCGTCAGTACACTTTTTGCGTGGGTCAGCCTTTGCTGATGTGCACCCAAGGAAAAAGTATCTTGGATTGACCATAACATCACAGGCTCCCATCGAATCGCCCAGAATTGTTAAGGCCGAACAAGTATCTGAAAATCGCTGGCATTTGGAATTGAAACTTCTTGTTGAAGGGGACATTGACAAGGAGTTGACCGGTTGGCTGGGGGATGCTTATGAGCTTTGCAATAGTAGAGGTGCTCAGGGAAGCGCAGTCACTACAGTTCAACAAGCCCCAAACTAATTTTGATAGCGCTATCCACCTTGTTCAATGTCTGCTTGTCAACTTTACCAAGCAGCTTGACTAGTCGCTTCCGGTCAACGGAACGGATCTGATCCAAGTGGATTGCGGAAGGTACCGGCAATCCATTCTGCTTGGTAGGAGAAAGGGGCACCTCGACAGGGTATGGAATGGGGGAGAGCTTGGAAGTAATGGCGGCAACCATTGTGACAGGGCTAAACTTGTTGCCGATGTCATTTTGGATAACCAATGCAGGTCTGGTCTTTTGAATTTCGTGGCCAATGCTGGGATCAAAACGAACAAGATAAATTTGGCCTCTTGTTGGATGGGTCATTTGCGTTTGGTGTACGGGTTGTTTTTTGGGTTCGAAAATGTTCCAAAGTTCTGTGTGCTTCCTCTTCCAGAGGAAACCATTCCACCGCGTGTTCCAAGTCGCGATCGGCATTGGCCAGATATCCGGCTTTGAGTTGGTCTCTTAGATTTTGTTTGCCTTGGCTTTCCACATAGAAGTGAACTGCTCTGGTGATGAAGTGACTCCGATTGCCCCTGGTAGTTACCCGGTCTAGAACGCTTAGGGTCTGCTGAGGAAGGATGACATTGATGCGTTTGGTCATGGTTGTCTTTTATTCTTAGTTATATTGCAAAGTTAGCATACACACGATTCGTATGCACGTCAAACTGGTAGCCTAAGCTTATAAGCTTTGCGGTATCGAAATTAGTCCTTAGGTCATAAAAAAGCCCAGCCGAACGCATCGGCTGGGTTGAGGCGGCAAAAGGAGAAGGGGGTTGCTCCTCCTGCCCGCTAACGAATCACTTGCAGGGAACTAGCGCACGTTGATGGTCACCGAGTTACTGGTTTGTCCATCGATTGTGAAGACCACCTGAACGTCGCCCCTTCCTCTCAAGGAAAGAGGAATTTGTACATTCAATTGATCCAGTCCCGCGAACTGAGCTTGTGCACCGGCAAACAGCACGGGTGCATCCACTCCTCCGATGGTCGCCTTCACGTTGGCCAAACCAGTGTTCTTCCTCAGACCTGTGCCAAAGAAAGTCACCACGACAATATCACCCGCTGCCCCCAGGTCCATTGGCACAGGAGTGCAAACCGGTACGCTGGTGCATTGGAAAACAGTAACTGGACTTTGGACATTGCTGGAAGTGGCCCTTAATGCAACAGCGGCCGCAGTGGTTCCGCCCGGCATCGTGAACACCGCGGGTGCTACAGAATTAATATCCACATTCGTTGTTGCCACCGCCCCGCTGCCGCTTGTAACAGTAACGATGGCGGATCCTGAACCTGTGGCCGCAGGCACCACGAAATTCACTTGATCAGGTCCAACATAGAACAGCTGTCCAAGCCTGAGTGCACCGGCGGCATCCTGTATGGAGACGGTAGTTCCATTAAACGTCACCGGAAGTGGCGTGGCAGACGGTGCTCCCGCCGACGTTGCCAATCCCGTGCCATAGCCCGAAGCAAGGCTGTCCGGCGCAATCTTACTTCCAATGTTCCAAGCCGTCGAGGTGACTGCAAGCCTAGTAGCTGCATTGGGCGCGATGGGCGCCGTAGCAGCATCAATTGATAGTAGGAACTGGATTAATTGCGCGCGCTTTGTTGCATCCTGCAATGTATCCGTTCCCGTTCCGGCAGAGCGATGCGCCACATTCTGCATTACAGCTTCCAGCGAATTTGCTTCACCTCCATGGAAAAACGTTTGTGGAAATGCGAAGAGGGAAAGCAGCGACGGTGGCACGAATCCATCGATTCCAAGTGGCGGTGCTGCGTTCTGACGGACTTCGTTGAAGTTTGTTGCTTTGAAAGTGCCTACGCTACGAAGCTCGCCGATCAACTGACCGGCTGAGACCAGGCTGGCATCAGGAGCGGGGTTGTAACGAACACGTCCAGAAGTCCACTGCGCGCCACCATGACAGCTTTGGCAGTTCGCTTGAGTGAAGACTTGGCGGCCTGCTGCGATTGCTGGATCGGTGGAACCACGAAGCGGAGAAATAGGAGCACGAATGCCGCTTTGCACATAGGCTTCCATAGCATCCCACCCAGGAACTCCACGCACCTTCAATTGGTTAGGACGTCGGCTGGCTGACGGCGTCAAATTGACCACAGTGGTGTCTTGGGAAACTCCATCGGCACCGACGATGAGACCAAGGCCTCCAGAGACAGCGCGGATATTCAATTCAAAGTCAGCTTGCTCGTCGCGTTCTCCAGACCAGTTCAAAGCACGAGTGGTTTTGCGGGTTGGGTCGGATTGATCAAAATCTGTATGCTGTGAAATGGTGCGTTTTGGACCTGATGGGAAAATCCAGACCACATTGTCCGTCAGGCCGTGGGGATGGCAAGCACCGCAGGAGCCCCAGCCGTTGTTCGACATGCGTCCAGTAATGGGAGCGCCCCCTGGCGTTGCAGGGTCAAACTCACCCAAGGAAGTATGATAGAGCTCTTTGCCAACATGAATTTTGTCTTCCTGCGAACCAACCACTGGTAGAGCAGCAGATCGAATGGTGCTTACAACCTTCTCATTCCCGTTTAAGTCAATTACAGTAACATCGCGGGAAACATAGTTCATTACGTAGGCAGTCAAGTCATTCGAGCTGATTACAATGCCGCGAGGATTCTTGCCCGTAAGAACCTGCAGAACTCTGGTTGCGTCAGTGGGATCTTTCTGCACCGTGGTTGTTCCTGTAGCCGGATCGAATTTCACCTTCACAATAAGGTTGCTGGCCGCGCTTACCACATATCCCTCATCTGCCTTGTTCTTTAATGCCATGGCCCATGGTTGAGTGATGAAGCGTTTCGGGGTACCGGTTTGTTCGTCCACTGCGACGTGCATGTTAATGGTCTTGCCGGCGTCTTTTCGGGTGGTGATGTCAATCACGCTTAGTAAGCTCTGCGTGTTAACGTTGAACCGGAAAGGACCGTTCGGCGATGCGCCAGTATTGGGGACAAAGGCGAACTTCCCGCGGATGGCAATGTTATTCAACTGGTTTGGATAGGTGCCTGTAGCGAATTTGAAGTCCGCTGCGACCGGTGTTGCCGGAGGAGCAATGCGCGCCAAGGCGTCGCCGGCTGCCTTGAATCCGCTGTCAGCAAGCGGGTTAATGACAATTTCACCAATTACTGTATCCGTAGCGGCTGAGATTGCTGTAACGCGGCCTGCCTTCGCGTCATCTGCGCCGTCGATCTTGCCGTCAATAGGTAGAGACAAAAACTGAGTTACATAGACTGTTTCCTGTGTATCATCTTGTGCCCCGCTATTGGTGATGGCGATGCCGCGCGGCTCGAAACCAACGTTATTGATGGTACGAATCGAATAGTTGGAAGTGTCGATGGATGTAACTGTATTGGAACGCGCGTTGGCCACATACAACTTACGACCAAGGGGAGTTAGGGCCAAACCATAGGGTTCGGTGCCTACTTTGATAAGGTTCAGTGTGGTGGCAATGGTGGTTGCTCTACGATCAATGCCCAAGACGGTCACCGTACCGTCAACCGTGTTGGCCACATAGACTCGAGATCCGTCAGGGGAAACCGCCACACCATTTGGTTCCCTGCCAACGTTCACTTCCGCCAGCCTTGTGTTGCCGTTCTTTGGATCGAACAGAGTGACGCTATCGTTGTCCGGATTGGCGACGACCAGCAGCGAGTCATCGGCGCTCAGTGCCAATGGCTGCGAACTGGTTGGGCCGGGGAAACGAACCACCGATTGTGCCCAGGCATGGCCGGGGTCGCGATTGAATTGAAAAGCCGCTGCACCTAGTACAAGCAGCAGCAGAAATGACTTGGAATTGGTTTTCTTCATTCACATTCTCCTTGAGTTTTCACAGTTCTTGTTTGGAAGCAGACGCCTTCCCGGTAGTCATAGCAACCGCTACCGCCCGGCGTTGTAACAATTTCTACCGCAGCGAACTCGTGTTCCTCTAGCGCTGAGAGGGGGTTGAACTTCACTGCAAAATCCGTTTGACTATTCAGTTTAAGTACGCGAGCGGTGATCATGGACATTTCTTCCAGCCGCGTGAGCACCTCTTCGTAAAGCCGGGTCATGCGGATTCTGTCGTCGAAAGGAAGAATGATGGAGTCTTGCACGAGTGCCACGGTTAAGCATACCCGAGATTCCCTATCAAAGAAGTTATGAAATGGTTATGATGCTCTGAATACAAGTCGGGGGATAGCAGTAAATCAAGGTCGCAACTTGAAGATAACATTAATCATGCTTTCCATCTCAATGGGCTTTCCGTCGAGAATCCAGGGCTGATACTCCCACTGCCGGACTGCATCTTTTGCCGCGTCGATCAACAAAGCAGGTCCACTCTCCACCTGAAGTTCCCTGATTTTGCCCTGCTCAGAGATAATCACCCGAAGAATCACTGTTCCCGATATCCGATTTCTTCTGGCCGGAGCAGGGTAAGCGGGAACAACCTTTCGGATCAGCTTCCCAGCCAGAAACTGGCTTGTGACAAATCGAGCCGCAGTCTGCGGTACGTTCCTTGGCTTTGCCGCTTGAGGTGAATTCACACGAGGTGGATTGACTTGAGGTGCATTGAGCGGTGGCACCACTGAATTCACCACCAGTTGAGGTGGCGGAGGTGAAACTCTCGGCTGCGCAGGTTGAGTTGGACGTACCGCACCTTTTTGCGCAGCAGGTCTACTTTGCACCGGCGCTCTACTTTCTACTGGAACTCCAGTGGCTGGCACCGCAGTTGTAGACGCGGCTGTTTCGGGT
The DNA here is from genome assembly GCA_043745195.1 of Bryobacterales bacterium. Classification (GTDB taxonomy): domain Bacteria; phylum Acidobacteriota; class Terriglobia; order Bryobacterales; family Bryobacteraceae; genus JANXSF01. Next base: position 24,704 of record JAYTTF010000046.1, read on the forward strand.
GAAAGAGCGTTAACCTCCGACTCTGGTTCACTCACAATCATCGCCACCTGACTTTCTTGATTCGCTTCAAAGTCTATGGTTTGTCCGTCAGCTACTTCCGGGGATTCCGGCTGAAGCGTGCGCGTATAGGCGATCACCAACACCGTTATCAGCGCAAACCAGATGCGTTTCGATCCACCGTCCCTGGGGCGACGTTGCAGTTCATGGTGCTTCGGCACCGCCACTTCAATCAATACTTCAAGATGGCGCATGGCTGCAAAGCTCAGCTTTCTTGGCAGCACTCTCTTCAAGAACAAGCTTCCCACTGATTACCATTGGCGGCGGAGTCTCCTTTGGTGCTCCACCACCACCACCAGGAGCTTTCAGCAGCCCTGCAATGCGGTCGGCCCCGCCGACCAGGACAATGCCTGTTAGCACAGTGTCCAAATATTGGTCGATGTGGATTCCCAAAGCCGTCATTAATCGAACTTGTCCAAAGTGAGCGAGCACGAAAATACCAAGCACGCCGCCCAGGCCGAAATAGATTAGTTTGTACTTACGGTCGTCAGTCGCGTCCGGTGCCAGCCCAGCCCAAGCAGCTAGGAACAGGACCGCTGTCACCACTCGGTCGATGGCAAAAGATAAAATCAGGATCAAGGCAATCGCAGAAACGCCGTCAAACTGTTTTATGTTGTTCATGGCACGATATTATACCACAATGTATTCAATGGTTAAATTTTGCCCTGATTAGTTGTTTTTCATCCATCCTACAATTTCATAGTAAGATACGTTGCATGCTTCGTTTCCTGTTTCCTCTGGCAATTGCTCTTCCCGCCCTAAGCGTAACCATTCCATTTGATACCAGTGCTGTGTTGAATGGTCCAATATTAGTTGTTCAGCAAGCAGACCTCGCCATTGTCCGATGGAAGGATGAAACCAATCGCGACTGGGAGGCGCGTTTCAACCTTGATGCCACAAAGCCGTTGATTTCCTCCATCAGCACCGGCGGGAAAAATGTCATCCAAAACGCTGCTCCTATTTATGGCTGCCAGACAGGTAAGCGGCGCGGCGGCTTTGACGAGTTCTTTGATTTTCCACCCAGCCATCCTGACGGAACAAGAGCGTTTCAAGGCCTGTTGAGTGCCACTTCCGCAAAAGCCATCACCCGCGGCGATCGGGTTGAAGTCATCTTTGAAGGGTTTAAGATGGGCATTTTTCAAGGCTCTATCCGCTATGTGTTCTTTCCCGGTTCGCGCTTGATTGAACAAGCCGCAACCGCGTCGACCAATGAACCGGACACCGCTTATTTCTATGAGGCCGGCCTGCGAATGGCCGTCCCGCAAGACGTGCGGCTTGGGAACAACATGTCCTCTGAGGTTACTTACTATGACACTCAAGGCAAGCTACGTGTAGAGCATCCCAACACATCGGAAAAACTTCCCGCCCAAGTGCGCTATCGCACATTAGCAGCACGTGCAGCCAATGGCAGCATTGCCGTGTTCCCCGCTCCGCATAAGTATTTCATGCCACGGGATTTTACAACCAACATGGGTTATCTATGGCACACTGCGTTTCGCGGACAAGTATCGATCGGCATACGTCAATTGCCCGACGATAATTCGCGATTCTACCCGTGGATGAACGCTCCTGCTGGATCACTACAGCGAATGAATGTCTTCTTCCTGTTAAGCGATGGTGCAGCTAAGCCATTACTGGACGAAGTCACTCGCTACACAAATCGGGACCGCTTCCCGCACCTGAATGGTTACCTAACCGTTGCTCCCCACTGGCACTTCGCTTACACAGTGCAAGCTATGGCCAATGGGGGTGGCACTTGGGTTCCACCCTTCAAACCTGTGCTGAAAGATATGGGCGTGGACGCGGCTATTATTGCCGATTTCCATGGTGACGGCCACCCTCAAGACCAAACCGAACTGCGCCTTCAGGAACTAAAAGCCTACTACGAATACTGCCGCGCACAATCGGATGGCCGGTTCTTGCTGATGCCATCGGAGGAAGCTAATGTACATTATGGGGGGCATTGGGCGGTTTCGTTTCCTAAGCCTGTTTATTGGTGGATGGCCGCTGCAGGCACCAAATCGGAGCGGAAGGAAATTCCTGGATACGGGATGGTCTATAGCATTGGCAGTCCGAAAGCGTTGCTCGAAATGATTCAGCGCGAGAACGGTTTCGCATACCAGACGCATCCCCGCACCAAAGGGTCGAAAGAGTATCCCGACAAAATTCGCACTACTGAACACTTTCTGGATGACACTTATGTCGGAGCCGGCTGGAAGCAAATGCCAGCGGATATGGCTTCTCCAAGAATGGGTGAGCGTTCCCTTACTCTGCTCGATGACATGAGTAACTGGGGTTTGCGGAAGTTACTTCTGGCGGAAGTGGACGTGTTCCAAATCGACCCTACACATGAGCTCTATGCACACATGAACATCAACTATGTACGCGTCCCTAAGCTTCCCGATTTTGATCATTCCGGCGAAATCCTACGCACCATGGCCAAGGGGGACTTTTTCATTTCAACGGGAGAAGTATTGATGCCCGAACACACAATCCGAGAGACCAAACCTGGAGTGTTGCATGTAACTGCGGATGTTCACAACACTCTTCCTCTCCAATTCGCTGAGCTAGTGTGGGGTGATGGAAATGCGATCTTCCGCAAGATTTATCCGCTCGATTCTTCACGCCAATTCAGTGAGCAAAAGATCGCATTCGATGTGGATGCAAAAGGCTGGCGGTGGGCTCGCCTTGCTGTGTGGGACGTTGCGGGTAATGGCGCGTTTGCAAATCCTGTAAGACTCTTAGCCAAATGAGAAAATGGCTAAATATATTCGGACTACAACGATACTGGAACCGGAGATTTCTTGTGAAGAACCTGCGGCTGGAGCCAAGATACTGATTGATTTAGACGCCAATAGATAGGAGCGAAAATTGAAAGCCCGCCGCAGGAATTTAAGTTCCTTACGGCGGACTTTGCGCTAACTATTTCCCTTATCTGGCCGCAGCGGAAAGATGGACCCGGCGATTTTTCTGCCAGCAATCTTCCGTTCCATCCGTGCACTGTGGACGTTCCTTGCCGAAACTGAGCTCCTTAAGCTGCCCCGTCGGCACACCACCATTCACCAAAAATTCCTTCACCGACTTCGCACGTGCATCGCCTAACGCCAGATTGTATTCTGAGGAACCACGTTCATCTGCGTGACCTTCAAGAGTTACCATTTGGCTGGGATACTTCGTCAGCGTTGTACGGATAACCGTAATATGTTCCTGCAAGACTTTCAAAGCGTCAGCGCGGATAGTGCTCTTGTCGTAATCAAATAGAGCATCCTCCAGTTTCGCCAAGCTGGAATCCAGTTGAGCCTTTTCTTCAGCAGAAATCCGCTCTGGTCTATTTGCTGTCTGTGTAGGTGCTGGTTCGGCCTGACGCTGAGGAGCTTGAGCTTGAGCTTGAGCTTGTGTTCTATTTTCTTCACGGACAGCAGCTACAACCGGCTCTCTGGGTGGAGGCGGTGTGGAGGAGGCCTGATTTGTCTTTTTTGTACAGCCATTGAGTAGGATCAGAGAAAAGACTGCTCCTACCGCTATTGTGCTTGTCTTGGTGATTCGTTTTGCTTGCATGTGGCAGTTCCTTTCAGATGGATATAACTAGCTTCGACTCGATTCTAGCATTTCTTTAGCGGGTTGCTAAGACGTTTACTGCGAATGTCGCGCCATTGTAGAAAGTTCCAATTGACAGCGGCAATTAGTGCCTACTGTATCCCCTGAATACCTATTGTTTGAGTTGCGTTCAACCCACCGACCCTGCACGACCTACAGACGCCGAAGGTGCTGCCGTTACCAATGATGTTGGTTGCAGCGGTTGGTGACACTATCTCGCTCCGCTTTGCTAAAAGTCAGTCGGCGTCTCCTATTCGGCTGAAACCAGGCAAGAAGCTGGACGCTGAGCTGGTGGCAGGCAAACCTCATCATTACGTGGTCAGGCTGCGAGCAGGCCAATACATGAATATCGTTGTAGAGCAACCAATCGTTGCCATGGTGGTCCGGCTATCACCCGCACCAGGTCAACAATTGCAATAAGATAGCGAAATGTTCCCCCCGTCCCGGATCTCACTTCAGTTCTCACTTTACAATCCGCAGCGGCACTTGCAACAGCACTGGCTCTCCCGGCCTGTTCTCAACTTGGTACATCGTTTGTGGCACGGGGTCGCTTCCAGTCAGCAGCTTCCCGCCGCCTCCTGCCTGCTTTTCTTCTATAGTGTACGCCTTCCCTTCCTGCCCCTTCGCTTCCAGTTTCAGCGTTTTCGCCTGCCACTGCTTTTCCCACGAAGCAACCTGCGCATCAGTTAATTGCAACCGTTGACGACCTAGCTGCAAGCCCGGGATTGGTTTGGGGCTTACCAAAATTGTAAGTGTCTCGTTTATCTGATCAGGCCTGCTTCGCCTGATTGTGAAATGCGATGGGCTGTCCTCTTGAGCGGGTATCTCCACAACCATTCCTGGCTTTACATGCCCGTCTCCGCCGCGTATGCGCATTGTCGGAAATATCAGATAAGCAGGGCTCTTAGTACCATCCGAATACAGATCACGATCAATGATATAGAGATAACCCGCCTCAACAGATTCCACGCTGATACGAACCCGCTGGCCTTCTTTTAATGGCGAATCAGAAGAAACCCGTTCCGGCGTCAATTCTACATCGCCGCCCTCTTCATGGATCATTGCTCGAATTTCGCGCGTGTCCTCTGGCTTGCTGCGGCGCATGTTCCAAAAGGTGACACCTACCAAAGCGCCCTTCACCTGTCCTGCAGCTTTCTTCTGTAGAATGGCCGTAGGTTTTCCAGGTGCCGCAGGACGCTTCTGCTGCAGAGTGGCATCCCAAAGTTGTCGCGTCACTATATCCTGATCAGCGGACTGTTGTGCACCAGCCAGTGTGGCGAATAAAAGAGGAAGTATCTGTTTGTTATTCATGGTCAAGTGGAATCATATAAGCCAGGATTTCACCAAATCCTGCCAGGTTAGTGTTACGGTTTACGTCATCGCGTTTGGCTTCCACCTTTTCGCGGGCGTATTTTTTCAACAGATCCAATACGGTCCGGGCCTCACTACTGTCTTTGATCGCCCCATTTTTCCACTTCTGCAGTACATCCAATTCAGGGATCGACGCTTTTGACCAAACCACCCAAAGCCTTTCCTGACCTTTTTCCTTGTCGAAGATCATAGGGACTTCCCTTTCCTCGTTCGCCCTCAATCTCGCGGGCCGCATCGTGTTCAAATCGGGCGTTTCAGGCGTGGATTTGGGACCTTCATTTAGTACATATAAATTCCCTTCAGCAGGACTGCTAATTACAAGCTTCACATGGTAACCTGCTTCAAAAACGCGTTCCCCACTTAGGCGGAACGGGTCTTCAAATGGCTTTCCGTTTCGATACTTCTGAACCATCACGTGATATTGAAGTGCGCTTTTTGGAACGGCTGGAGGCGGCGGAGGTTCTGGCTTATGCAAGGCAAGATAAGAAAGAGGCAAACCCACCGCCAGTGCCATCGTTGCGCTGCCATAAATGACCCAGCGCCGCGGTAGGCGAACCGCTGGGGGCCTTTCCATTTGCTGCGTTTTAATCTTAGTTGGAGCACCCGCATTGCCTGCCTCCGTAGTTGCCAAGCTGTACAAGTGCAACCGTACGCCGTGCTTCACCTTGCAATCGCCAAGGTCGGTTAAGTGGGGCGACCAATTGCTCAACTGCATCAACATATCCGCCACGGTGCTTGAAACCAGGATGTGCCCGGCATCTCCACAATCCATCACCCTCTGCGCCATGTTAATGCCGCCGCCCGCCACGTTTGCATTTGCATTCATATCGGCAACACGGTACACCGGGCCGGTATGGATTCCCATACGCAACTTCAAGTGCGGCTTAGCCTTCAGCATCCCGGCCACTTCAACAGCGCATTGCGCGGGAGCGGTGGGATCGCCAAAAAATGCTAGCGCCATGCCGTCTCCAGTGGGCAAGTTGATAATATCGCCAGCCGCGTCCGCAGAACGAAACTGAGGCGATTCCCGAACAACCTGCTGTAGCTGTTGCAGGTAATCTTTTTGCTGATCCATGGGCAGCAAGGAGTAACCCACCAAATCGGTAAACAGCACATGCGCCATCTCAATAGCACCGGTAGCGGCTGGTTTGCGCACTTGCTCTGCGCCAAGCAATGCCCGCGACAAATCGTCGCCAAATTCGCGGGGACTGGCATGGCGCGAGGCAGGATCGTAGGACATCGCCTTCACAATCGCCTTGCTGGCAGCCGCTGGCAAGTTCAAATCTCTCTGCGTTCCCGGAGCCGACCCCGTTAGCATTTCGCAAGAGAGAACGGCCAGTGAATAAGTGTCACTAGCAGCGCAAGCTTGGCCCGCATATTGTTCTGGCGACATGTAACTCAAACTGCCTGCCACCTTCGTCTCCTCCCCTCTAAATTGAGAATTCTGAATGCCTGCAATACCGAAATCAATCAGCTTCACATGATCCTCGCCGCCATGGTTCTGCAGCATGACGTTTTCCGGCTTCAAATCGCGGTGCCAAACTCCCTTTTCGTGCGCGGCACTCAATGCGTGGCCAATTTGCCGTATGATGCCTGCCGCCCGCCGATGCTCCATGCCTCCCGTTTTAATTGCAGACCGCAGAGTGGTCCCTTCAACAAACTGCATCACCAGGAACTGATTCCCTTCCGGGGTAAGGCCAGTATCCAGCGCACCAACCACTCCTGGATGTTCAATGCGGGCTAGCGCCTCCATTTCCTGAAGAAATTTCTGACGAATCCAAGGGTCCTGACTGCTCTCCTTCAACAGAATCTTAACCACCACACGCTTCGACAATAGTTGGCGGTCCTGCGCCAGATAGACGACACTCATTCCGCCGCGCCCCAGTTCTTTCTGAATCACATAACGGTCGGCCAGCACCACTCCCGCACTCATGGTTGGAGTTGGCGGGTTATCCGCAGCCACGTCTACGAGGCCTTCCGGTTGCATGGAAGGAAGCTTTGCAAGCGTTCCCGCAGTTTCATCGGCCTTCAGCAGCGTTTCCACTTCTTGACGCAAGTCGTCATCGTCGCCACATGCGGAGCGGACAAACGCCAGGCGCGTCGCTGAGTCGCGCTCAAGTGCGCGGTCGAAGAGGGCTTTGATTTGTTGCCAGCGTTCTGCGGTCATGCTGAGTTAGTGGCTGAATTATAGCGTATTTCACACTAATTATCGTTCCGGCTTTCCAGCGAATCAAGCTCAGCAGGGCTAGTCGCCGGGTTTATCCTCCTTGGGGGCGCATTCCAGCCCTCAATAAGTAATGCGTAATATGGCCAGAATGGGGATCAAAGTTCTCTTGATCGCGCTTGTATGGACCCAAAAACGGCAGTTGACGCACCGTCCATAGATCAACTCCCATACCCACCGACAGTTGCGTGGAAACCATCTGTCACCTGAATGGTGAGCGCTCTTTCGATTCTAAATTCAATCGTGGGGCTCGGCTTGGGACTAAGCTAAGGTGCG
>JAYTTF010000047.1:0-8988 GCA_043745195.1 Bryobacterales bacterium
AACGCAGCTTCCATATTACGTCCCGATCCAGTTCGGTCTCGCTCAGAATATTGGGGTGCCTATGTTCAGGACGATTGGCGTGTCACCAGTACTTTGACAATTAACATTGGCCTGCGATGGGAGGGCACCACTCCACGCCGCGAGGATCAAAACCGTTTCAACGCTTTTGACACCAAGGCCATCAATCCTGTTTCGAATACTCCGGGTGTTGTCACCTTTGCAGGCCAAGGCAATGTTCCCCGAACAGCTTGGGACTTTGACGCGAATAATTTTGGCCCTCGCGCCGGTCTTGCCTGGCGCTTGCGAGAAAAAACCGTGATCCGTGCTGGTGGGGGCATAATCTATGGGGCAGCAGTGAATTCCATTGTCGGCACCGCCGCCTCCCTCGGTTTTTCCACTAACTTCGCGCTTAACTCTACGCAGCCCGGCTTCACTTCAGCGCTGCGGTTGCGCGATGGATTCCCAACATTCGCTCGCCCAACGGTGGATCAGTTAGGTGCAGGCTTTGGTGCCGTTGCTGCAGGGCGAGCCCCCAACACCGCGATCACATTCTTTGAACGAAGCCGGCCAACCCCTGTTTCCTATCAATACAACCTTAGCTTGCAGCAAGAATTGGTCAAGTCATTGCTGCTGGAACTGGGGTATATTGGAAACCTCAGTCATCACCTTACTGCTCCGGATCTGTCCATCAATCAAGTGCCTTTTGAAAAACTCGGTCCTGGGGACGCACAGTCGAAACGGCCATTCCCACAGTTCAGCAACGTGTCTGTTATCAATCCAGCCATCGGCAACTCCGCCTATCATGCGGGGTTTCTAAAGGTAGAGCGGCGATTCAATTCGGGACTCACTCTTTTGTCCCACTACACTTACTCGAAGTTTTTGGATGACGTGGAATCCTTCTCCGAGATCGGAGATGCAGGCAGCTATATGGATTTATACAACCGTAGATTAGATCGGGGATTGTCCGCAAGCGATGTTCGTCACCGTGCTGTTGGGAGTCTGGTTTATGCGCTACCTGCCTGGAAAGATCATCGCTACCTAAGCCGGATTATCGGAGGATGGAAGACTGGGATTATTGCTACCTATCAGGCGGGTTCACCATTTAGCGTCTTTAACTCTGTAAATCTCACCAACGCTTTTCCATCTGGCACCGTACGTCCTGACCTTGTCGGAGATCCGAGACTTTCCGGTTCAGGCCGAAGTATCTCACGATGGTTCAATACAGATGCCTTCCGGGCACAAGCGCCATTCCGGTTTGGAACTGCCGGACGATCCATCCTCACCGGGCCGACAATTTCGAACATCGATACGTCGCTGATCAAGACATTTCCCATCCGCGAATCTTTTCGAGTTGAAGTGCGTGCGGAGTTCTTCAACCTCTTCAACCATGCCAACTTCAACCTGCCGGGACATTCCCTTGGCGCTCCTGGTTTTGGAGTAATCAACAGTGCCAGGCCAGGCCGTGCAGTTCAATTTGCATTGCGATTTGAATTCTAGTTTCGTCTGGTGCAACCGCCTATACTAAAGTGCAGTGCGTGACGTTGCGATTATTCATTTAGAAGGCATCCGAGAGATTGCCCGCCACCTATTTGAAGGTGCATTTTTTGAGGGTCTTCAAGGGCCGCAAATTGTCGAAGCGCTTAAGAGCAGCGCGAATGAAATAGCTATCGGCGGTGTTACTTTCAAAGAATTGGAAGCCGCCCGAATGGACCTTGATCCTATCTATGCTGTGATGTCGATGGTGGCTGCGGACGAGCGAACTGCGGAGCCTTTTCAGAGTTTGGAAGCTGCAGCACTCGCCATCTACTTGAGGTTTCTGCCCGCTTCCGCCAATCGCGCCACGCGACGCCCATGGCTTGGTTCAACATTCCCACGCCAAGCTCTTGTGAATCTTGCCGATGGCTCTAAATTTCTATTGGCTGAACACACCGGGCCGCGACCCGCTGCAACCTTTGCCTGGCGTTCCACCAAATTATTTCCAATATCAGGAACTGATCAAGAGAACTTGCTTTCCTCACTCAACCTGCTTGAACAGCATCTTTCCACATGCGCTGATTTCGATCTTCTCGCTGAGCAATGGCACGGTATCTATCTGCCGGATGCGTCCTTTGGTTTAGCCCTGATCGCGCGCGATGCTGAAGGGCTTCAGAAAGAAATTGAGAGTATGCGTCGAGGAATTCCAAAAGCGCTGGCCACCGGAGGTGAAGTGAAAACGCCAGCGGGCAGTTACTTCACTGCTAACCCATTGGGGAAGGAAGGCGTGGCATTTGTTTATCCCGGAGTGGGCAGCCCATACATGGGCGTGGGTGCCGATCTGTTTGCGCTCGCCCCGCAATTGCTGGATCGATTTGAGGAAGTCTCGCTTGGTCAAGCGGCCCGCTATCTGCACGTCGATCAAATTTATCCGAAACAGAGTGCTGATGAAATCAGCTTCTATGGCGACATCGTTGGTGTAGGTGAAGTAGCCATCAGCACAGCGCTGCTGTTCACCATGATGCTGCGCGATGTATTCAAGGTACTTCCCAACAACGCGATGGGCTACAGCTTCGGCGAGCCTATGATGTTAGCCGCCCTGGGCGTTTGGCCGGAGCCGACCAGTTTGACTGGACACCTTGATAGCTCCCCTACTTTTCGCACGCGGCTCCATGGACGGATGGATGCTATTCGCGCGCATTGGGGTTTGCCGGACAACGTTCCAGTGCAATGGAAATCCTACACCGTGCGGGCCACAATGATGCAGGCGTTTGAAGCCATAAAGACAGAAATGCGCGTTTATGTTTCGGTGATCAACACGCCTGATGAGGTGGTGCTGGGTGGGGAACCAGAAGCATGCCAACGCGTGCTTTCTAAGCTGGGACCAGCTATTGAAATTCCAGTGAACCTCACCATCCACTGCGAAGCCGTGCGAAGCGAACATGCCGAGTTCGCGAATATTCACAACCTCCGAACTGCAGTCGTCCCCGGCATCGATTTCTTTTCATCGTCCAGTTATGCACCGCTTGAGTTGCGGCAGCAGACCTTGAGCCAGGCGATTGCGGACGCTTACTGCAAAGTGGTCGATTTCCCCCGCCTAGTGAGGCGCGTGCACGCTAACGGCGCGCGCGTGTTTCTTGAAATGGGAGGCAGGCGCAACTGCTGCACTTGGATCGAAAAAATTCTAAAGGGCAAGCCCCATGTGGCCATACCTTGCGATTCCAAGGGAATGGGGGATGAAGTGGGATTACTGCGCGCCGTTGCACGTCTTGTCTCCCACCGCGTGCCCATGTCACTCGCGGCGCTCTATGACGTAGATTGAGATATGCGCCAAATTGCCTTTCTTATCCTTAGCCCTCCTACCAACACTGTTCGCACAATCGCTCACCAGTGTGGAGCAGGTTATGGTGAAAGCCATCGACCAGGAAGCTGATGCTGCTGTTGCATTGCTGGAACAAGTAGTAAACATCAACTCCGGCACGTTTAATCCTAAAAACGGCAGTTGAGTAGGTGACAGTACAACGAAATGGCTTAAAGCAATTGGACTTGCCTTCATAGGATCAGCGCAATAGCATCACCCAAATGGTGAGACTGACGTGCGTAAAAAAGGTCGCCATACCCTGATCTTCGAGACAGTTAAGGGCGTGCGCTACCTGAATGTTGGCGGGCAGGTAATTTGCGAAACCGCTACAGGAACCTATACCGTAAACGCCGACGGAACTAACTGGTACGGCCACCTTCACAGTAATTCCCGGCGAAAGCGAACCCCCAGTGGTGCCTCCGACGCTGGAAACCTTCAATTTCGTGTTCAAGTCAGTGCGAGCCGGGTGGGGCATAGCTTCCACCATCGTGCCGCTAACGGGCAGGACATCGGCCTAGTTATTGGGGTGAAGACCGAATTTGTACGGCAGGGTGTTCCGTAGAGACTAAAAGAGGATCGCTAGCAGCCCATGCGAGCGATGACGGGCCAGAGGCGAGGTGAGGATTTCGACATGGTTCGTAGCGGACGAATCCTCAACGAAGCAGACGGCCCTTCGCCGCCGCCGAAGGGCGGTCAGGGTTTGTTGTTGCGCAGCTCGCGGACTTTCACGGGGCTGCTGGAGTGCGAGTTATGGGATAAGAGCCGTGCATGACTCGCGCACGGAAAACTTGGCTCGATCCCGATCATGGTTATTGCTGAACCAATTGGCTGGCCAGTTAGTGAGGCCCTTCAATCAACGTCCGAACTTTGCAAACGCCGGATAATTGAGGATTCCAACTCCAGAGATTGAAGACTTAGATAGAAGGTAGACCGGCGGAGTGAGTTCCACGAAGTTATTAAATGGAAAGAAAAAAGGGAATCCAAGCGCGGTTTGCTTGGATTCCCTTCAAGTACAACCGTTCCAATCATCTACGGTTTGTAGATAGGTGTTACAGGTGCAGTGGCTATCTGTTTGTTACTATCTGTTACGGTCAATAATAGGTTGTAAGTTCCCGCACCCTTCACGGGTAGGCGTAAGTAAGTGCGCTCCCACGGCCACTTACTGTGAAGTTACAAATTGGGACGGGAATCTACATTGGAGAAAGACTCCCGTCCCTGCAAGGTAAAAATGCGCTCAAGACAACCGCCTCAGCGTCTTCGCAACAATTAAGAAAGCGATGACACCTACAATGCCGGTAACAGGGCTCACGATACTCAACTCCGTGACGCTAGGGTCGCCCGTGTTGAATATACTCCCGCCCACAATCGCGCCCACAACTCCAAGTGCGATATCGAGTGGAGTCCACTCGCCGCGTCTATTGGGATTGGCTCCAATAAATCCAGCGAGAAAGCCGAGAATAACCCCTATAACAAGAGACATAATTACGCCTCGCAAACTTAATGCGCGGATGTGGAGCGAATCATTGGCCGGTCGCTCTTTGAAAAGTCAGCAGATGCCTCGCTCTCTGAGGCAATGTCCGTAGCGTGAGTGTCTTGCAGAATTCCTTTCGCCTTGGTTACCCAATCGGAATCGTCACAGTGCACCGAGACCAGAATTCCACCATCCTTAATCATCCCTTCATATCGCTTGGCTTCATATTCCGGCATACCCAAACCGGCAAGTCCGCCCACAATTCCGCCAGTGGTTGCACCTGCGCCAACTCCTGCCAGAGCAGCCATAATGGGTCCTGCAGCAATGAATGGGCCAATGCCTGGAATAGCCAGCATTCCAATTCCAGCAAGCCATCCAAGTGCGCCGCCAAGTATCGCACCGGATGCGGCACCGGTTGCCGCTCCTTCAGGGGCCTTCGAGCTGAGTTCAATCTTCAGATCCTTTGTGCCCGAATTGGTGGGGATAAGAGCTGAAATATCCGTCAGTCTAAATCCCGCCAAACGCATTAGCTCAACAGCTTTGGCGGCTTGTTCTTCAGTACGATAGATGCCGAACGCGGCCATGTTCTTTGCCATAATGTGTTCTCCTTCAGTTTCCGCTAAGTGGCTCCCTCACTAAGAAGCCACTTATATTTAATTACTTTTTTACGCTTTTCAGCGAATCCCAGAATTCTGTAACCTGTGCTTCGGCCGCTTCTTTGGCGATTCCATAACGTTCCTGAATTTTTCCGCTCAACTGTTCGCGACGGCCCTCAATGACATCTAAGTCATCACTTGTGAGCTTGCCCCATTTTTCCAGTAACGATCCTTTCACCTGCATCCAGTTTCCTTCCATGCGTTCTTTGTTCATAGTGTTCTCCTTTGTCTTATCATTTGCAGACGACTTGCACTGTGCAAGCGAGTGGCCAATCTCCATGTAACTCGGCCAATTGCCTAACTCCATAGTTCCGTTGGGCTTTGGCTAAACCACAAAGTGGGTGTGCAAGTTTGAACGGAAAAGATTGCACGACATGCCACGGTTATGCGCCTGTAGCGGTGACTTCAAAAGAAAATGCAAGGCCCGTATTTTTAACCAATCCCCAAGTAACTCAACTTGCATAATGTTGATTCAGCGTGGACTCTATGTTGCGAAGGTTGCAAGCTGGATTGCCCAAAGTTTCTCTTTAAACTGTTTGGCCCTTCGCGTGCTATAAACGCAACAAGCCCTTGCGGGGCATGAAGGAGGTGGCCAATGAATAAACCACAAAGCAAGACAACCTCGATCCAACAAATCCTTGAACGCAAGAAGTTGGAACTAACCCAGATGTTGCGAGATCCAGACGGAATGACAATCGAAAAGAGTGCCGATCAAATGGATGAAATTCAATTGGCCTCGGAAAGGGATTTAGCCATCTTGAGTGTAGATCGCGGTTCTAACCTGCTGGGCGAAGTGAAAGCCGCACTCATCCGTGCCAAAGACGGAAGTTTTGGATTCTGCGTTGATTGTGATGGGGAGATTAGCCCAAAGCGGATAGCCGCTGTGCCCTGGGCCGCTCGCTGCATCCATTGCCAAGAAACCTTCGAAAAGAACGATTGGCCGGTTGGGCGGGAATTTGTAGGCCAATCACTAGATTTAGCTGCTTGATGCTTTTGTGGTGGTTGAAAGTTTCAATGGAATTTCTCAAATATCTCTTTGGGAAATTCCCAGCTTTTTCATAATTGCGTTCAACGTTGTCCGGTGCAATCCAAGCGAGTTGCAGTACAACGCCACTTACTCCAGCGTAGTGCTTCCGGTGTCCTCCGGGCGTCTTCTCGAATCCCAATCAGCGCACGGTCCCCCCCACAGAATCACTGACCATTCAATAAAGTTTTCAAGTGCGCGAATGTTATGCGGCCAGTTCCAGTCAAGTTGCTTCGTCGTGGTTGCTGTCGGGATTTTGTCAATTCGCCGTACCTTTTGCCCACGCATATCGAAATGGTTTTTGGCATATCATTAGTGAGCCAACAGTAACATGACTGCGAACTGGCTTAGCGCTTTCCACTCAAATTACGATTGTAACTTAGTTACAACAAGAATCATTAAGAGGCGTTTATAACTGTTGTGTTCATGCTGTTATTTATACTTAGAGGTTCTCCTGATGACCACACCCGGTCACATGACCTTGTGCGGTCAGGCTGCCGATGGGCGCATGAGGTGATGAAGGCCCATATTGTTGTCGTATTTCGCCAGATGTTGGTTCCACGAGATGGACCTTGAATTGCTTGAAGTTAATTAAGGAGTAATCAAACAATGAGACGATTCAAAATGGCGGCAACGGTTTGTTGTATTGCGCTGATGAGCGCGGTGCTTACACCCACCGCATACGCCGACGCGTGGAATAGGAAAACCACGATTACCTTCAGCGGACCCGTAGAAATCCCCGGTGTTCATCTTGCGGGGTGGGGTGTGCTGCCTGCGGGTACTTATGTGTTCAAGATTCTCAATTCCTTGTCTGACAGACACATCGTTCAAATCTTTAACAAGGAAGAGACTACTTTATATGCCACCGTTCTGGCAATTCCAAACTATAGGCTCAAAGCAACCGACAAAACGGTTGTGACCTTCAGTGAAAGGCCTGCCGGCGAGCCAGAAGCTCTTCGGGCTTGGTTCTATCCAGGCAGAAATTGGGGCGAGGAGTTCGTCTATCCCAAGGCAAGGGCGATCGAGCTTGCTAAGGCTACGAATACTCCAGTTCTCTATTCAGAAGTCGCAATTCCCCTTGAAGTGACTGAAGCGTCCAAATTGGCGGATGAACCTGTGGTGGCAGAGCTGAAGCGTGCTCCCATCATGGCTATCAAACCATCAGGTGAGGAAGTGCAACTTGCTGAAGTTGTCACCCCGCCACCTGCTGAAACCGAAGTGGCTGCGGTGCCTGAAGCGCAATCCGCAGTGCCTGAAGCGCAAGCTCAAGTAGCGGCATCCTCAAAGCAAAGCGCTCAAGCTCAATCGTCCAACAGCCAAACCCTGCCTGAAACGGCAAGCTACACTCCGTTGATTTTGCTGATAGGCTTATTGGCGATGGGTGCGGCAATGTCACTTCGCGCTATCGAAAAAAATGTCCGCTAACAACGGCCAATTACTAAAATCGACAGGAACGCGAATATTAGAGTAAGCTTCAGCTTACAACGGGCTATGCCGCCCGCTTCAAAGCTGAACTTACTCCCCATCTTGCAAACAAATCCGCCTTTCACGGTCGCGGCTCAGTAGAATCGGAGGATTACAGAGCCGTCGCCGCTGAACTTTCATACGCAAAGCCATTTCCCAGACCACTGAAACCAAAGCCCCAGCAAAAACGCGCATGGCACTGGGGACTGCACTACTTAAAGCGCAGTTCCCAGATAGTTCGGTCAAACGTTGTTCTTCGTTTTCTCGCTCACAAGCCAGAGTTGCAATGTCGAATATGAAGACCTCGATTGCGACAGCATCATTGAGCGCTATTCACCCGGCGTGAACTCTTTACCATTCTTACCCCCGCTACTGCTGCGCCGGAACTGGGAGGCTGCGGTCGCATCCTACACTACGCAATGGCCTCACCATAAAGACTTGGGGTGATCAAGCAGACCGTCGCGACGTGCTCTCATCCGCGAAACCTGTTATGACGACGCTGCTTTTCTTTGCCGTCACTGAAAAAAAGATTAGCGGGCTAGATTGCACGCATCGCTGATTTCGGTTGGGATTTAAGTGCGAACAGACTCATGATTTCAAAGGTTACCGGAATGAAAAAGGGCGATTTTATCCCAGGCCTGCTCGGTTGGGAATTTCATGGCGACCCCGGGCAAATTCCCGGCCTCGAAGTCATCGCCGAAGGCGACGTCCTCAACGGAGCAAACCGTACCGCACATTTGACAGCAACTATTTACCCTGGTCCGAAAAGGAATTTCGTTTTCAACGCCTCCACTACTGGTGATCACAGGGACTATCGTCTCCTCCCGGGACACATGTTGCCGTGGTCCCATGGCCCCGACCTACGCGTTCAACGTATTACCGCCAATCTTTTCAGCCGCGCTTTTCAAAACAATCCAACTAGCGGCGGGAGTTCTTTCAACCCAAAAACGGCAGTTGACGCACCGTCCATAGATCAACTCCCGTACCCACCGACAGTTGCGTGGAAGCCATCTGTCACCTGAATGGTGAGCGCTCTTTC
>JAYTTF010000048.1:0-31890 GCA_043745195.1 Bryobacterales bacterium
CCTTCAATAACCTTTCCATCACTCGATCCAAAATCCTGCCCGCCTGGAACTACACCATCACCCCGCAAATGTGATTTTGTTTTTGCGTGGACGCTTAGTTTTGTGTCATCCTTCCAAACACGGGCCGTGGTCCAGTTTGGTCGGGGCCTGCCGCGAATACCTGGGCGTGGAAAGGCTTCACATGCCATCCCGGCTGGATCGTGAAACCAGCGGCGTCGTCGTCTTCGCCAAACACCCTGCCGCAGCTTCGGAATTGCAAACAGCCATTGAAAAACGCGACGTCACCAAAAGCTATCTGGCAATTCTACGCGGTGAATTGAATCTCAAAGTCACCGTGGATCAGCCAATCGGCCAACACCCTGCCGCAAAGGTTTTTATTCGCCGAGCAGTTCTCGAAGGTGGCCAAGCCGCAACCACTGAATTCGAACCGCTCACAACGAACCAAGGCTATACATTAGCCAAGGTGAAACCCCACACCGGCAGAATGCACCAAATTCGAGTTCATGCCGAATGGCTGGGTCATCCCATTGTTGGTGACAAAATTTATGGTGGAGACGAAACACTATTCCTACGTTTCATTGAAACCGGATACACACCGGAATTGGCTCGCGAATTAGAATGGCCACGGCACGCACTTCACGCCGAGCGTCTGCAATTCCACCTGAAAAATGGGATAAAATCCTTCGAAGCACCCCTGGCTCCAGACTTAGTCGATCTTTGCCGACAACATCAACTCACTTTGCCATGAAACAGGCGTTGCGCCGTGTTCCAACTCACATCCCGTTTCGCTTCGTCGCTAATCGGCAAAGTCAATGCCTTGGCCATTTCCGATTCCATGCTCTCTGGTAAATCCGAACCAGCCATGATTCGCGAAGAAGGAATGTGGTCCAGCACTTCCATCAAATGGTGAGGTGCAATGGTGGAAACTTCAATATAAATATTGGGGCACACTGTTGCCGCCACAATGGCTTCGCCTGTATAAATCCCGCCCCCTGCATGACCCAAAACAATCCGCAGTTCAGGAAATTTTCGGGCAGTCATAATATACAGCGAAGGAAGTGCAAGCGGCGCTCCCGCACCTGTATGAACAATCACCGGTAAATGGTTGGCCAGCGCTGCTTCAAAGAAAAAATCGTGCCGAACTGAAAGCGGGTTAATCCCGTGGTACATCGGCTGCAGTTTCAGCGCCACAAACCCCAACTCCTCCCTGCATCGTTTCACTTCTCCCTGAAATTCTTCCAAGGCAATGAAGGGCGGTAAACAAGCGGCCCCGGCGAAACGATCAGGGTATTGCTTCACGGCTCTGGCGATAAGATCATGCTCCGCCCGGAAATCTTCAACCACTGGAAATGGAATCAACAGAGCCCTGTCAACACCTGTACGATCCATCACTGCAAGCATCTGTTCAGCAGTAAAAGTCCGGCCACTATGCCTCGCCGCACCTATATGAGTGTGCGTATCATAAAGCGAAAAGCCACTCTTCATCCTGCCACCAATTCCGCTATTTTATCCCCAATTTCCCAGGTCCTAAGCGTTCCCCCAAGATCAGGACATCGATTCGCCCGATCCGCAAAAACGGTATCCACTGCCTTGTAAATACACTGCGCCGCCTTAGTTGTTTCGCTGGTTTCATACCATTCCAACATCATCGCCGCAGAAAGAATCGTTGCCGCCGGATTGGCAATTCCCTTCCCCGCAATATCTGGTGCCGAGCCATGTGAAGGCTGAAAAATGGCGTGTTTGTCACCAATGTCGCCCGATGGTGCCATGCCCATTCCGCCAATCAAACCTGCAGCCATGTCGGAAAGAATATCGCCGAACATATTCTCCGTCACCATCACATCGTAGGAGGCAGGACGGCTTAACAAATAAAGAGTCACAGCATCCACATATACATGCTCCGTCGCAACATCAGGAAACTCCTTGGCGATGTTGTAGAAGATGCTGCGAAAATAACTCATTGATGGCAGCACGTTCGCCTTGTCAATTAAAGTAATTTTTTTCCTGCGCTGCTGGGCCAACTTAAAGGACCGGCGGAAAAGTCGCTCGGAACCAATGCGCGTAATTAGAAGCGTATCCCGAACCTCAGGACCATCCAGATCGAAAGTCTGTTTCCGGGAAGCAAAAAGCCCTTCGCAGTTTTCACGAACAATGGCGAAATCAATTGCACCTGGGCGGCGCAAGGGAGAATCTTCCGCATGATACAACTTGATTGGGCGCAAACCAAAAAAGGTATCCAACTTGTCGCGCAAATCAATCTGCGGAACCATTTCGTTTCCATTCGGCCAGCGCACACCCGGCAACCCCATGGCCCCCAGTAGAATCACCTCGTGCTTCTCAATGGATTCAAAAGTGGCTTCAGGAAGAGGGTCGCCGCTTTTCAAAAATTCACCAGCACCAACAGAGTACTCAGTGAAAACCAGCCGAACGCCATTCATCTTCGCTTCAACAGCACGTAATACCTTTACCGCCTCGGCGATGACATCGGGACCGATGCCATCGCCAGGCAGAAGAGCAATATCTAAAGTTCGATTTTCGGACACCGTACTATTGTCGCAGGGAATCAGGCTATTTCAATTTCGCCGCAGCAGCAACTCCAGCAGCCGCAATTTGCCCGTCCTGGTTTGACTGCACTCCACTCACACCAATTGCCCCAATCAGTTGATCCCCAACCATAATCGGAATGCCGCCTTCAATCGGAATCGCTCCCGGCAGTTTCAATATTGCATTGCGACCGCCAACTAAGGCGTCTTCAAAAGCCTTTGTAGGGCGCTTGAAGTTCACAGCCGATCTCGCCTTGGCTTGCGCCACTTCAATACTTCCAATCTGCGTGCCATCAGTGCGCTGCAGGTAAACCAGATTCGCACCATCATCCACAACGGCAATCACCACCGTCCAATTATTCTTGCGTGCCTCAGCTTCCGCCGCAGCAGCGATTTCCTTGGCCGCTGCCAAACTCATTGACTTCTTGTTGGCAAATTGTGCAAACATAGGCATGATTCCAAGGATCACCAGAAGCATCATGTTTCCGGAAAAACGCATTGTAAAGTCTCCTTATTGTGAGAAAAATTTGGCTATGACTCTAGATACCGTCATGCCAGACTACGATGTACGAGAGTATCATCAAACTTTCATTCGTGCATCTAGTGAAGTGGTCTACTCATCCCTCAAGGCAACCGATTTCCGCGGGTCATGGCTGGTGCGAAACCTAATGCGCCTTCGCGCTGGTGGCAGAGCAGCGGGAACAGTGACCTTGGAACAGTTCTGGCAAACAGGATTTCTGTTACTGGAAGACCGTCCTAATGAAGAGGTGCTGCTGGGGTTGGTTGGACGCTTCTGGACCCCCAGCGGCGGTCGCTTGAAGATGGCCCCAGATCAATTCCCCGCATTCAACGATCCTCGATATGGCAAGGTGGTCTTCAACTTCCTTCTGACAGAACAGCCAGACGGCACCCTGCTATCCACTGAGACACGCGTCAAGTTTTTGCGTAATCCCGAAAGATTCTTCTTCCGCTGCTATTGGACTGCAATCCGCCCATTCAGCGGCCTGATCCGGATCGAAATGCTTCGCCAAGTGAAGCAAGCTTGCGAGTCCTAGCGTTGCTACAATAGGCCCGAACTATGAAAATCACCCGACGTTCGGTATTGCAATATTCAGCACTCCTCTCCGCCCCATTGGCAAAAGCTGCGCCAAGGAAAATGACCAACCATCTTACCTGCGGCAGTATCGGAATCAAGGCTACTCAGGTGGAGGCGATCGACTACGCAGCCCGCTTTGGATTTGAAGCCGCGGAGCCGCAACCCGTCTACCTAGCCACTCTCAGCACCGGGGAAATTCAATCGTTAACAGCAGGCGTAAAGGCGAAGAAACTAGTGTGGGGCTGCGCCAGCCTACCTACCGATTTCAGAAAAGACGGAGCCACATTCAGTAAGGACTTGGCCGACCTTCCCAAGCAGGCCGCAGCCCTAAAACGCGCCGGAGTAACCCGCGTGGGCACCTACGTTCCTCCAGCAAGCGATACACTTCCCTATCTTGCCAATTTAAAGCAACACGCCAACCGGCTCGGCGAATGCGCCACCATCTTGGGAAATGAAGGCCTGCAGCTTGGTTTGGAATACATCGGACCTAAAACCCTTTGGGCATCTCGCCGCTATCCCTTCGTCCACTGCATGGCTGAAATGAGGGATTTGATTGCGGCTATCAACAAACCGAATGTTGGGTTCGTTCTTGATAGTTGGCACTGGTACACAGCAGGTGAATCAGCCGCCGATTTGAGGACACTCTCAAATCGTGAAATTGTTTCCGTAGACCTCAACGACGCTCCAGCCAATGTTCCCATCGACCAACAAGTTGATTCAAAGCGCGAGTTGCCAGTAGCGACCGGCGTCATCGATCTTGCTGCGTTCCTGAACACATTGAACGATCTCGGCTACGACGGGCCAGTCCGTTGCGAGCCCTTCAATTCAACTCTTCGAGCTATGACCCCAGAACAAATTCTACCCGTAGTGGCTGAGTCGATGAGGAAGGCCTTCAGCTTGATCCGATAGGAAATTTACTCAGGTACTTAACGCTGTGGACGTTGAAGACAGACAAGAGTTCTTTGAAGTCGTAGAACATCAGGGGCGGGTTCCTTCAGGGCGTAAGCAGCGCGAGTAATTTCAGAAACGGCTGTCATGCGTTCATTTCATGGACAGGCCGACTCTGCCAATACCGATACTCGTCAGCCTTCATTTCCCTATGGCTTGAGTAAACTCGAATAGCTTGTCCATGTCATTCGGTCGTAGCACCGAGTCCGCCAAATTTGCAAAGTATGTTCGTACCGGCTTGAGTCCTTCCCTTACGTCAACCTTCGTAAATTGCCTCAAATTGCGCTACCTGAAAATCCTGGTCCCAATCGATTGACAAGAAATATCTTCAACAATATCAGCATTGTCACAAACACTTACCCTCTTTTCCCTTGCACCTGTAGTGTACTGTTGAATCAGGAAGAACAAACCGCTGGCCAGCGTGCTTCCCACAATCAAATCCGCGCGGTGTCGTAATGAATAACCGGCCGATTAAACTGGATAACTCTTAGCGCTTCTAGGTTGGGCAACTGAAAAGCGCTGCTGTGAGTCAGCAAGGCTACCGTGATGGGTAGCCCAAGAGTGGAAAGTGACGTCGGCCGGAAATTCATCACAAACAAAAACAGTCCGCGACGCCGAACTGCGTCAACTTCGTTAAGCCAGTCCAGCTGTGATTTCCTTGCCGCGATCCAACATCATGGCCCATTCGCTGGAACAACCCAAAAACTTCATACCTTTATCTTTCCAGAATTTCGCCAATTGAAGATTGCGCGTCTGCGTCCCAGGAGCAATTCCCTTGGCAATGCAAGTATCCCGAATATCTTCCATAGCCTTGATCATTTTCGGATTCATGAAATCGCCGGGGCATCCCAACGAAATGGAAAGATCCACAGGCCCAATCATCATCGCGTCAATTCCTGGAACGGACAGAATTTCCTCGCGAGCATCAACGGCCCTTTGAGTCTCTATTTGCAGAACCACCAGAGTATTTTCGTTGGTGTGTTCCATGATCTGCGGAATCGTCGCCGGTTCATAATCTACTTGCATCGCAGTCATCCCGCACCCGCGAATCCCTTGCGGTGGAAACTTGCACCAGCTTACGGCTTCAGCCAGTTTTTCGGCTGATTCAATGCGTGGAAAAATGATCCCTTGCGCATTGCAATCCAGCGCACGCGCAACCAAGGCGTATTGCAAATCAGCCACCCGCACAATTGGTGCAAGTCCAGTCAAGTTCGCAGTGCGGCAAATATCTTGGATGGTTTCAATGCCAAATCCGCCGTGTTCGGCGTCGACAAAAGCCCAATGAAAACCGGCCGCAGCTAGGATGCGGCCCACTTCAGGAGATCGAAGTTGGCCATAGCTTGTACCAAGCTGAACCTTGCCCTCTTTAAGAGCTTTCTTTACAGAGTTGATGAGCATAAGATTTGCTCATTACAACACAAGAAGCTGATGGTCTGCGCAACCAATGACAATCGAATCGTGAATGGTACCCACCAAATCGGGTCCGTACTTCGCAAGAAACGGCAAAATGCTGTAGTAACGTTCTTGCAAATGGCTGTGCGGATAAATTAACCCGGCAAGCCAAACCGAGTCGGCCCCAGCTCTGTCATCACGCCGAAGAGCCTCACGGGCCGTCTTGCTTTCCATCTTTTCCATTTGATAAACAATCTTAGCCCGGCTTCGCGTCAACGCTTTCGCCAGGCTTGGATCAAATGCCATCAATTGGGACGCTAGTTTATCGATCGCTTTGGTAACCGTCTCTTTTGAATTGGCCACGTCGCTGGAAAGTTTAGTAGGCACTAACCTCGCCGCCATTCGTTCCTTCAGTGCCTGCATCCCTGGATGAAAATCCGCGATCGTGAGTTGGTAGCGCTCAAACATTTTAGGAGCGCGAGCATCCAAAAGTGTAAAAAACGCTCGTGGCACAATCACCGGCATGCGACCAAGCAAGGCATGATACAAAACTTGCGATTGAGCAAAATAAGCCAGTTCCGCCGGACCGCCAACATAAGCCACAGTAGGCAGCATATAATCCTGCATCACCGGCCTCAATAATGCGTTTGGACTCAGCGATTCCGGCCTCGTCTTAAGATCTTCTAATTTGCCGGGCCCAAACTTTCGCAAAGGAACACGTTTGCCATCTTCCAAAACAAAAAACAACGAAGTATCCACGTCCACATGAACCTGCGCATGATACCCACGTGCTTCCAGTTCTGCATTCCGAGCAGTCAGTGACGCCATCAGTTTAGGCAACATTCCGGCGGCATGGGCTAACAGTGGAGCCATCAGCTCGCGAATTGCGGGTCGCATTGGGTCCAGAAACAAGACACCATAAGGCTTCAGCAAATCGCCCAATAACTTTCGGAATGCATCCCCGAAAGTAGCACCAGGTAAGTAAGCAGCCTCCACCAGCGAAGCGATTTCCTCACCAAATGGAAACTCCTCCAATGTCTTGCGCAGTTCAGCCAATGGCGGATCGGGGATAGCAATTCCACCCACCGGACCAAGCTTCGGATTAACTGCAGACGATGTTAGTCCCACTGGCTGCTGATCCGCTCCAAAACTCCATGCCTGGTTAATTTCCGGCAGATCATGATCTTCTGTTGCCAACCAAAATACCGGAACCGACGGGATGCCGTTTCGGCTAAGATGTTGCGCCAATCGGACCGCAGTTAAAACCTTGTACAGAGTATAGGCTGGGCCTGAAAATAATCCCACTTGTTGCCCGGTAACCACCGCCATTGTTCCCGCTTCTGCCAGAATTTTCAACGAAGGATTGCCGGGGTTTTGCTCAGCAAGAGCTTTTACAAGTTCCGCTCGGCGCGCGGCTGGGAATTCAAACTGGGCAGCTTTTTTGTATGATTCTAAGTCCAGCGGAGCATGATCGTAGAAATCCGCCACTTTGTCGAAGTGGTAAAGCAGGTCCGTAAACAATCGGGACGAACCTGGAAGGTCGGTATGGCGTATACACTGTGACGGCATTCTAGCTGTTGAGACTTTTACTAGATGCTGCAACTAGTCGAAAAGGTGCAATCGAATCTGTTGAGCGATCTTGTCCAAGTATAGACCGGCTTTGTTAACAATGGCTGACTGTTGCAAAAAACCATGAATCATTCCATCCGCTCTTTCGATTTCCGCCGGAACTCCCGCAAAAAACAACCGCCGACCAAATTCCTCGGCCTCGTCCCGCAGTGTGTCCATTTCCGCCGTTAAGATCCACGCGGGCGGCAATCCCCTTAAATCTTCACACCACAAAGGGGAAAGCAGCGCATACTTCCGGTCCAAAGGTTCAGGAGCATATTCCAGCCAGCCGCGAATCATATCTGCACTACCCGGCCCAAAGCCTTGCTGAAATTCCTGGTGTGATTCCAAACTAGCCATAGCATCCAACATCGGGTAAAGCAGCAGTTGTAAACTAATCCAATTCTGACCGTTGTTTCTAGCCATAATCGCAGCCGCAGCCGCTAAATTTCCGCCCGCACTATCACCCCCAACTGCTAACTTAGGTGACTCTTCTGACATTGCTTCCACCACCGCATAAACATCTTCCAATGCCGCAGGAAACCGATGCTCTGGTGCAAGGCGGTAATCCACCGCCACAATCCTTGCTCCTGATCGTTTGGCCAATTGCCGACAAAGGCTATCGTGCGAATTCAAATCACCGCTGATGAACCGGCCCCCATGGGCAAAAACCAGCGTGGGCCAATAATCGTCTTCGTCAGTTTGGTAAACGCGCACCGGTACATTGGCAATGGTCTTGTCCTGCACCACGGCCAAAGGTTGGGAAGGCAACGCCAAATGCCGCGAAGCCAGCATAGCTTGGCGCGTTTCCTCAATCGTCATTTCACTACGAGGTTTAGAGTTTTTCTGCGACTCAAGAAATAAAGCAACTTCCTGATCCAAAGGCAAGCGATCAATTTCCCCCTAAACATGCCATTACCAGGCGGTAAAAGTCCGGATGCGATTGCCAGGTCTGTGCCGTAACCAACCGGCCATCATGAAACGCTTGGGGCTTTTCCCATGTGCCTCCGCATGCTGCAACTTCAAACCGGATGTGCTCGTAACAAGTGACCCGTCTGCCGTTCACAACTCCAGCCGCCAGCAAAACCTGAATGCCATGGCAAATAGAAAATAACCACTTTCCATCCTGATCCATCTGCCTCACAACATCCAGCAGTTTTTCATTGTGGCGTAAGTATTCAGGAGCCCTGCCACCCATCAGCAGAATCGCATCAAACTCCGCCGGATCAACGTCTGCAATTGCCACGTTCGACATAAGTCCGTAGCCTTGCCGTTCCACATAGGTGTCCCAACCTTCCTCAAAGTCGTGCATCACTAAATGGAGTCGCTTCACCGAAGGGGCAGCAACCACCGCTGTATATCCGGCTTCCTGCATTCGATGAACAGCGTACAAAGTTTCGTAAGCTTCGCCGCCATCCCCTGTTACGATCAAAATTTTCTTACTCATTTTTTCTTCGTCAAATTTTCAAATAGGTAAAGTCCGCCTTTGCCAGGACAGATAATGTCCAAATCACCGTCACCATCAATATCCACGACGGGAATCTGCATCCCTGTTCCCGTCCGGCCGCCATAGTCGATGATGTGACGTGTCCAATCCAACTTCTTTCCATCAGCAGACTTGCGCGATTCATACCAGTAAATGCCCAATGGGTCCTGGGCTCCCGGATCGTGATCATGGGCCCAATGCCGCTTGCCTGTCACGAAATCCATTTGTCCATCCCCGTTTAAATCCACCATCGTCATGGCATGGGCTTGTGACCAGGCATCGTCAATTTTGTTCTGCTTGAAAGTGCCGTCAGCCAATTGTTCCATCCAGAAAATGCCGTAATCATGGGCGTTAGTTGAAATTACATCATTGCGGCCGTCCCCATTCACGTCCCATACATGCAAAAAGCCCAGGTGTTTTTCCGTCTTCCAATCAGAGTGTAATTTCCAATTCCCTTGCCTGGGATCTACTGGAGCCTCAAGCCAACCTTGTGCGGTAAGAACATCGTTCCGTCCATCCCCATTCACATCACCAACACCAATTCCATGACCATAGCTAACATTGCTGATTTCATGTTTCACAAACTGCCCGTTTTTCACTTCCCACCAGGCGGCAGGAACTTTTTTATCTCCATATTGCGTAATCAGTTCCCTAGCCTTGCCGTCGTTATCCATGTCAACTAGGAAACAAAATTCGTTGGATCCTGAGTTGTCAATCACATGCTCTTTCCAAGGGGCATCCACTTTCCCAGGATTTTCCCACCAAGTAAGTTTCTTACCGAACCATGCGCATCCCACAATATCCATCTTGCCGTCGCCATTCACGTCCAGCGGCAAATCGCTGAAGTTGTCAATGTAGTTGTTTTCGTAGTTCAGTTGACGGAACTGATGACGGGTCCATTTGCCGCCCGGCGTTTTTGGCGCCTCCATCCAAATCTCACCACTTACAATATCCAGTCGGCCATCGCCGTTCACATCCATCGCCGCAGCGCTTTCATTTGCTCCAGAATCGAGTAGGTGTTTTTGAAAGGGAATGTCTGCCGGTCGCGAACCACCCACCAGCAAACACAAAGCCCCAAGAATCGCGGCTCCAGAAATAATTTTTATGTGCATCGGTGTGATTGTACAACGTTGCGTGTGGCAAAGAGCAATGACTATAATGAAGAAAGAAAATGGCGCTATCGTCTAACGGTTAGGACGGAGCCCTCTCAAGGCTTAAATATGGGTTCGATTCCCCTTAGCGCTACCATTTTTCCCCCTCCCCTAAGCAGCTTTCGGATTACCATAGTGAAATGCCAAATAGCCTTGCCGGTGCCATATCTATTGCAATCATTCGCCGTTTGGCTGACAGCCAAGCCTACCAACAGGGAGTAAGTTACTTTTCAGCAAAGCGGGTGGGTTCGCTAAACGAAGCAGCAGGTACCATTCATTCCGTGGTCAATGGAACCAAGGACTACAACGTTACCTTGACATCCGATGAAGGAGTGCTGGACTTCGCTTGCAATTGTCCTACCGGCCAGGACGGCCTTTTCTGCAAGCACTGCGTAGCAGCGGCTTTGGCATGGCTCGACGATACCAAGAAGCCTGAGGCAAAGAAACCAGAAAAAACTAGAGCACGACTAAAAGCGAAGAAAGTAACACTGGCGGACGCGGAAAAATTTCTTCGCGAAGAAACCGATGAAGACCTGGTAAAAATGTTGATGGATTGGGCAAAGGATATTCCCCAACTAAACGAACGGCTGATCCTTTACGCCGCTAGCCGTTCCGGTTCGGCAACGCTAGTGGCGGAGACATCCAAGGCGTTTGCAAAGGTAGTTCGCATCAGGGGTTTTCTAAACCGAACGGAGTCGCGTTCTTGGGCTCATAGAGTTCAACTGGCGATTCAGGGTTATGCCAATTTACTGGAAGAAGGCCATGCTGAAGCCGTCGTGGAACTCTGTGAATCCGCTCTGCGCCTACTTGTGAAGGCGGTTCAGTCCATGGACGATTCCAACGGCCATTTCGCCGAATTGCGCGATCAATTGGAAGCCATCCACATGAAAGCATGCTTTGAAGCCAGGCCAGATCCTATGGATTTGGCAAAACGGCTTTTCGCACTGGAAGTCGGCAGCGGTTTTGACGTTCTTTATCAAGCCGCTCTTAAATACCGGGAAATTCTCGGCGACGAAGGCATGAAAGTTTACAGGCAATTGGCGGAAGCGGAATGGGCAAAAGTGCCCTTCAGGACCAAAACAAATGACCATTGGTCTATTAATAACTATTTCCGAATCACTCAAATAATGGAGGCTCTCGCCACAGCATCGGGAGACGTAGAGGAGTTGGTGGCAGTGAAACTCCGTGAACTCACCTCTGCATACCACTACATGAAGATCAGCGAAGTTTATGAGCAAGCTCAAATGTTGGACAAAGCATTGCTATGGGCGGAGAAAGGCATGGAAGCTTTCCCCGTCAATACGGATTCCAGACTACGTGAAATTGCAGCGGAACTCTATCATCGTAATGGACGTCATGATAGCGCGATGCAATTGATGTGGACTCAATATTCGGAACGTCCCATTTTGGACAATTTCCAGAAGCTGGAGAAGCACGCCAGGCAAACTGGAACTTGGAACATATGGAGGAATCGGGCTCTTGACGAATTGCGTTCACGGATGGAGGGAGCAAGCAATTTCTTCCGCGACGACCATTCCTTTCTAATTGAAATTTTCCTCTACGAGGGTAACGTAGAGGTTGCTTGGAACGAAGCCAAAGGGAGTGGATGCAATCCCAGGCTCTGGCTTGAACTTGCTGAGGCTCGTGAAAGCGAGTACCCTCTGGAATCGTTGCCCCTCTATTTCCAATTTGCCGAAGTCGCCGCTGATAATGCAGATAACAAAAAGTCCATCGAACTGCTGGAAAGAGCCGCCAGGTTGATGCAGAAATTGGGGAGAAGCGCACAATTCGCCAAGTTTTTTGAGGAGTTTCGCAACAAGTACAAGCGGAAGCGAAATTTCCAGATGTTGATTGAAGAAAGACGAAGCTCTCTGTTATTGGAATAGCAATGAACATCAAACCAATGCTTGTTTGTGCCTCCATTTTGCCGCTACTCGCAGAACTGCAAGTGGGCCGAAGTCAGGTGAATATTACGCCTCCTGTGGGAGTTCCCATGGCCGGCTATTACAGTATCCGCCTGAGCGAAGGCACCCATGACGATCTGCACGCTACCAGCATTGCGCTGGACGTAGATGGACAACGGGCGATCCTAATTTCCTGCGATCTGATCGCTGCCGATCCAACTTTCGCCGGTGCCGCTCGGCAGGAAGCTTCTCGACTGACCGGTGTTCCGGTGAACCGCATCATGCTATCCGCCACCCATAGTCACACAGGTCCGTTGTTCAATCCACGAATGCTTGCCGCTGCCGAAGAACCTGCTAGAAAACTGGCGGAGAAGTATGTAAAGGAGTTGCCCAAACTGATTGCTGAAAGTGCTCGTTTGGCCGTTGCTGATTTGCAGCCTGCCCGTGCTTCTGACGCAATTGGGGCGGAAACTTCGCTCAGCTTTAATCGCCGTTTCCTAATGAAAGATGGCACAGTGCGGTTCAATCCTGGCAAGGGCAATCCTGAGATTGTCCGCCCCGTCGGACCGATTGATCCAGATTTGCCAGTGGTCTATTTTGAAAGTCTACTGGGAGCGCCGCTGGCTACCTATGTGAATTTTGCTTTGCACCTGGATACCGTGGGCAGCGCGAAGTATTCAGCGGATTATCCCTACACATTGGCGAAAACGTTAGGTGCTGTGAAGGGTTCAAAAATGGTGACGCTTTTCACAATTGGAGCAGCAGGCAACATCAATCACCTAGACGTCGGAACTAAAAAGACGCAACGTGGTGATGAGGAGGCTGCCCGCATTGGAATGGTTCTTGCCGGCGAAGTGCTGAAGACCTACACAAGGTTGAACCCAACATCAGCCAAGACTTTGTCAGCAGCTTCAACGAAAGTGTCCCTTCCCTCTCCCGAAATTTCAGGTCTGAGTAGAGCACAATCCGCAGCAGGATCGTTTGGAACCAAAACCCAGGCACCGTTCCTTGAAGTGGTGGATGCGTTTAAGGTGCTGGATACAGCCGCTCGCCAAGGTCCACTGGAAGTGGAAGTGCAGATTATTGCGCTTGGAGATCAAGTGGCCTGGGTTGCCATACCGGGGGAATTTTTTGTTGAGCTGGGCATGTCTATCAAACGCTCTTCACCCTTTCGGACAACCATCATTGTGGAACAGGCTAACGGGGCTATTAGTTACATCCCGGATCGGAAAGCCTTCACCGAAGGAGCCTATGAGTCAATCAGCGCTCGTTGTGCACCCGGTTGCGGTGAGATTTTCGTAGAAACGGCAATTCGGATGCTAGGGACCTTGCGTCGATAACCGCACTAGGGTTTCGCTGTTCGGATAGCATACAAGTGCGTTGCCGAACGCAGCAAAATTTGCCCGTCGGAAACTGCCATTGAGGCAAGTGTCTGGCCATCAATTTGATTCGTCGCCAACTTTCGAAATTCTTTACCAGGAGCAATGACGACAGTTTCTCCATCCTCGTTCTGAAAATAGATTCGCCCGTCCGCAAAGGTTGGCGAGGCTGAAAACGTTCCACTCAATCGTTGCTGCCAATGTACCTTCCCGGATTTGGCGTCAAAGCAAGTGGCAATGCCGTTGTCGCTGATCATGTACAATTCGTCGCCTACTAAAAGAAAGGATGGCGTGAGAGAAACGCTTCGACCGTACTTCCAGACCACTTCCCCTCCTGGCTTAACGGCTAAAAGGTCGGCCCGGTTGAAGCCCGAAGATAAGAAAACTAAACCGTGGCCAAACACTGGTCGTGAAACGTTTGAAAATCCTTCGCCATAGGAAACGGACCATAATTC
Organism: Bryobacterales bacterium; assembly: GCA_043745195.1. GTDB lineage: Bacteria > Acidobacteriota > Terriglobia > Bryobacterales > Bryobacteraceae > JANXSF01. Next base: position 13,963 of record JAYTTF010000048.1, read on the forward strand.
CTTACCGTTATTTGGGTCATAGGAGACTGTTCTGTAGGCTCCTGGGCTGACCACTTGATCTTTCCCATCCACCTTGATCAGCAACGGCGTTGAAAAGGCCATGTAAGTCTTCCGGCTGGTTTTCCATTTCACTTTACCCGTGTTTTTGTTTAGAGCAACCACGAATTGGACGTCGGTTCCATCGCAACTGAAAATCAGAAGGTCCTTGAAAATGACGGGCGAGCCACCGGTCCCATGCATTGGTTCATAGTCCATGGTGGTCTTCCAAAGAATCAGACCATCCGTGTTTACGGCCGCAGTTCCATGGGAGCCGAAGTGAACGTAAACGCGCCCATCCTCAAGAATAGGGGTTGGGGATGCGTGGGTATTCTTGGCATGCTGGGTACCAAGGCTTCGTGGAGGAAATACGGTGATGTCTTTCAGAATCTTACCGGACTTCGATTCCAGGGAGTAGAGATGAAGACCTGTATCAACCTCTGCAGTAAGCCAAATTGTACCGTTAGAAGCGGATGGAGAAGACCAGCCGCGTCCAGGAATAGCCGTCTTCCAGGCGATGTTCGAGGTTTCACTCCATTGCAGCGGGAGGTTCTTTTCGGCGGAATGCCCTTGCCCGCCGGGACCGCGAAACTGCGGCCAGTCCTCTGCCTGCAATGAGGTCATCAAAAACGCGAAGGCGAAACGGCGGATCATATGTCCTTTGATCATATGTCCTTTTTGAAGGATACGATCAAATGATAAAATGAAACATCCATGGATTTTGCAGCGAAATACCAACACTCCCTGAATGAGACACTTGGGAAACTTGACAACGGGAAGATAGACCAGGCAATTGAATGGTTCCAACAAGCTAGAGACAATGGCCAAACCATTTTTGTGGCTGGAAATGGAGGAAGTGCTTCCACGGCATCGCATTTTGCTTGCGATATTGTGAAAGGGGCGAGCTTTCAAAGGGAAAAACGGTTTCGAATTATGGCGCTAACCGATAACCTGGCAACTATCACTGCCTACTCGAATGATGTGAGTTATGAATGTGTATTCCTGGAGCAAATGAAGAATTTTGCGAAGCCCGGTGACCTTTTTATGGCCATTAGCGGTTCGGGGAATTCACCAAATGTATTGGCGGCAATGAATTTTGCAAACCAAACGGGATTGCGGACCATTGCGCTTACTGGGCGCGACGGCGGGAAGTTAGGGCCGATTGCTAATTTGAACATTCACGTTCCCTCGCCTCATATGGGCCGCATTGAGGATGCCCACCTGATTGTTTGCCATACAATTTGTTATTACTTCATGGACGAAGAACCTCGTTAAAATAAACGGTGCGCGAGCCGATAAGGATTCTTGAAGGAGTCCTTTCATCATGAGTTCGATTGCGCCACTAGCTTTCACAGGTGCCAGCAAGTATTCGGCCGATTTTCAGACAATTCTTGATAGAACTGTGAAAATCGCCAGTCAACCGATCAGTTTTTTGCAGAACCAACAAACTAAGATCCTGCAGCAAAAGCAGTTAGCCATCAACTTGAATGGCGGAGCCCAGAGTGTGGCCAGTGCCCTGGAAGAGTTGGGCGGCCTGGGCGAAAGCAAGGCCCTGGTGGCCAACAGTTCCAATAGCTCAAAGGTGTCGATTAACTCCACTACAGCAAGCTCACCAGCGACTTATACAATATCGGACGTTACATCCATTGCCCACGCGGCTTCGGCCACTAGTAGTGGCTTTACCGATTCGTCTACAACCGCTGTTAGTGCCACCGGGAACTTGAAGCTGACTTTTGGCGGCGTTGATTATGCCATTAGCCTCACGGCGGAACAAAACAATTTGACTGGATTGAGGAATGCAATAAACAATCTGGGAGCAGGAGTGAATGCGAGTATTCTAACCACAGGGACTGGGGCGAATCCGTTCTATCTTTCGCTCACGGCAAATGCGACAGGTGCAAAGCCAATCACCCTCGCCGACGGTGTTGCTGGCGATGGAACAAATCTGATCGCCAGTTCTGATGATGGGGCTAGCACGGTTTTCAAGCTAAACGGCGTACAAGTAAGCAAGAACTCCACAACCATTAACGATGTTGTGTCAGGAGTGAGTTTCAGCATATTAAGTACCACTGCCAGCAATGAATCTTTGACCATCACCGTGGGTTCAAATCGGTCGCTATTGGCCAACAAGCTGAAGGCGTTTGTGGAAACTTACAATGGGCTTTCTAGTCAAGTGGATGCACAAATTGGAGAAAACGCAGGGCTACTCACTGGCGATGTGATTGTCCGTGAGATTCAAAGTAGCCTGCGGACCGTGTCGGGATATCAAGGGTCCGGTGATATAAAGGGCCTCGCCAACATCGGTGTGACAATTGCCTCTGATGGGAAGGCTTCATTCAGCCAAACTGAGTTCGATAGTCTCAGTGATACGCAAATTCAGAAAGCCTTCACATTCCTTGGGTCGAAAACCACTGGTCTGGGGGGACTCTCGAAGAAACTCACCCAATTAAGCGACCCCGTCACCGGTTTGATTGCCATTCAGCAAAACCGTTACACTGTCGAAAATAAGGATCTTACAGACAAGATCTTTACCCTGTCTGAACGGGTTAGTAACTTGCAAAAAGCCACCTCGCAACGGCTGCAAGCTTTTGATGCCATTTTGGCAAACCTCGAATCGCAGCAAAACATCATTAGTGCCAGCTATTCCGCTCTCAATTACAGTTTGTATGGATCGAAAAAGTAGCAGCCTGACAAAAGATGTCTCTATTGCAAAAAGCCGGGATTCGGATTTTTCTAAGTCAAGCAGGTATATGGGATTACCATGATTCATTCTATTCTTGACCAACTCCAGCAATTGGATCGTCAAATTGACACAACCCCTTGCGAGGACTTGGGCCAATTGGAAGTTTTGATAGCCGAGAGGAGCAAGTGTTGCGTATTGCTTCAAAAAGTTTCGAATAAGGGAGAGGAGGACCTCGCCATACTTTCGGTTATGGACGAAGCCACCATTGCGATCAAGAAACGTTTTGAGTTTTTGAGAAGCAACGCTGCGGAGGATCTGGCCCTTTTACAGCGGCAGGAGAAACTCTTGAATGTTCTCGGACCAGTGGAGCCAACTCCCGCCTATGTGGATTACGCGGCCTAAGTGATTTGTTGCCATTGACGCAAAGCACCGCATACCCGTTGCATAACACCATCCCAATCGCCCGGCTCAGTTTGCCGGAATAAACGTGCAGTTGGATACCAGGGGGAGTCTTCCCGGTTCATCATCCACCGCCAGTCTGGTGCAAATGGGAGCAGCAGCCAAACTGGCTTTCCAAGTGCTCCGGCCAAATGTGCGATACATGTATCAACAGTAATGACCAGGTCGAGTTGCATGATAATAGCCGCCGTATAGGCAAAATCCACCATCTGCGGACGAACGTCGGTGACCCAAGATGGTGCCTCCAGATCCCTTTGTAGACTAACGAATTCAATGGAATCAAATGTTTCAAGGCAACCGAGTGCTTCAATAGGCATACTCCGGTTGTGATCATTAGGGTGAAGCGGATTACCAGCCCAAACTACACCGATGTGTGGAACGGGGCGTAAGAAAACATTTGGCAGCACATCGTCGGACCGGAGGTATGGGACGTTACCAGGAATTGTCGAACCCGCTGTTGCCAATCTCTGCGGAAGACTTAGCAGAGGAACGTGAAAATCGAAGGGGGGAAGCGGCTGTCCGGTGGCTATCACCTGGCCAACACCCGGCACCGTGGCAATTAATTTAACCAAACTGGCAGGACACTCAACCAGCACTTCGCCTGCACCTTTGGCAACTAACAAATCAGCATAGCGGATGAACTGGATAGTATCCCCCAAGCCTTGTTCTGCAACTAGAAGAATTTTCTTCTCTGTTAAGGGCTGCCAAGTCCAAGCGGTTTGAGCAAAATCTCTTCGCCGCGTACCCGAAAGTTCCAGTCGAGCATCGTAGTCGGCAAAACCGCGCCGCAAGTCGCCAAGAAGAAGGCGAACCAATCCGCGATTGTATCGAGCCATAGGGTCATCAGGGACCAGTTCCAGCACCTGCTCGAATATTCCAGCAGCTTCCCGCAACCGGTTCAGGCTTACCAGAGTATTTCCATAGTTGTTTAGAGCCGGCAGATTGGAAGGTTCGCAGGCTAACACATGCTCGTATTGTTCCGCCGCTTGTGCAAGGTTCCCGGCAAGCTGCAAAGCCGACCCTAAATTATAGAGCGCCTGAGTGTAATCGGGTTCCGCGGAAAGCGCATTCTGGTAACACTTGATCGCGGCCGGGATTTCTCCATATGCCTGCTTCAAAATTCCCAAATTATTCCAACCTCTGGCGTGCGTTGAGTCTAAGGCAAGAAGGGTCTCGTAGGCCTGAGCCGAACAGGCAAGATCGTTGAGTTGCGACTGAATCACTCCCAAGTGAAACCATCCCTGGGAAAATTTGGGATTGCGGTCCACGATTGCCAGGTATTGCGAGCGGGCCTGCTCTTTTTGCCCGGAAAGGGCCAAAGCATTTCCCAAACAAAACTGCAATTCTTGGTGATGCGGCGAAGTTCCAGGCTCCATCCGGAGCCGGCGTGCCCACACGGAAGAGGATTCTTCAAACTTTCCCATGCGATCAAGAGCCCTGGCGAGAGTCTCCCAACTGGACGCTTCCGAAGGATCCAAATCACGAGCCTGACTATATGCAGCCAATGCAGCTTCCAATCGGCACTGTTGTTCAAGCACCATGCCCAGCGCAATTGAGCGTTCTGCAGATGGGTCAAAGAAGTTCGACTCAACCAGCAAAAGTGCAGCTTCCTGAAGCCTACCGTCTTCTGCGGCCAAAACTGCAAGAAGATGTAATGTTTCGGCACTATCAGGATTCGTTTTCAAAATTTTCCGGCAAAGCTTTTCAGCCGACACGGCATCACCACTGCGGTGATGACACACTGCGGCAGAAAGCCACGAAGATAATCGAGGCAATGTGGTTCTCCTTTTCAATTGTTCCCGCCGTGGGATCCCGATCACAGTAAAGCAAGCCGTAGGCAACTGCCCACATGCTGTTCATATGCTTGTGAATCGGATCGTTGGCGGAGCTCTGATGCCAGAGCAAGGCGAGAGGTGGATGATTAGATAATTACTGTCTCAATAATGAAAGAACCTGTTGGGGAGCTGAATTGGCTTGCGCCAAGGCAGAAATACCCGCCTGCAACAGGATTTGTGTCTTTGAGAGTGTTGCAGCTTCAGCCGCAAGATCGGCATCGCGCAACCGGCTTTCGGCGGCGGCGATGTTGGTAAGTTGGCTGGAAGCAAGGTTGATGGCAAACGAGAACTGATTCTGCCCCTTACCAACTGCGGCTTGGGCGTTGCCGAGGGAAACCACTGCGTCGGCCAAAGCGGACACAGCGTTTTCCGCACCGTTTTGAGAGGAGATGTCCGAGGTGGAGCCCTCACCAAAGCTTACGGAAGCTACAACGGTGCCTTGATTGCCCAAACCTCGGCCTGAAGCATTCGTCCCAATTTGAACTCTGAAGCTACTGACAACGCTAACGAAATTAATTTGATCGGCTCCCGAGGAACTTGATTTTTCCTTGATCGCCACAATCTTTTTTAAAGATTCATCATTGGACTGCTGGAGCGCATCGTTCAGCGAACTAATGGCTTCATCCACGCTCCCCGCATTGCGCAAAGTGGAGTCATTCTTTAGGATTAGGGAAACTGTTTTAGTAATACCACTGGGGTCATTGACGCTCAATGTCACGGTCTGTCCGTCTCCACCAATCAAAATTGGCTGGAAAGCGATGGCACCGCTTCGTTGAATTCCGCCGGATGTGAAGGCAGAAATCGCAGTGTTGTTGTCTGGATTTGTATTGGCTGTATGGACAACGCCGGTTGCGGCCGCCGAATTTAATCCAAAGATGCTGGAGTTACCCACTGTGTTTACCCGGAAATTGGTTCCAGTAAGCGAGCGCAGTCGAATTTCACCGCCGGAAACATCGGCCACAATTCCGGCTTTTACGAGCGAAGCGGACGTAGCAATTTGAGCATTCAGCGCGTCAGCCGCGCCTTGGGCCGTAGCGGTAGCGGTTTGTATGGTGAGTGACAAAGAAGGTCCGCCACCCAGGGAAAACTCGAGGGTTTCGTTTGTGGCAACCGTAAACGCCGCACCCGATCCAACAACGGAGCTATAGTCAAACGTCCCGGTTGCACCGGCTGAACTGCGAAAGGTACCAAGGCCTAAGAGATTGTTCAAGTCCCCTGAAGCCAAAACCTCAAAACGCTGACCTCTACTGTTTGAGAACTTCAAAGCGGTACCGGCGATTGGTGGTTCAAGTGCAATCCCGGACGACTGCAAGTCGGAATCTTTCGAGATTGCCGACTGAAGGCTGGCAATTGCTTGATCCACAGTAGTAGCAGCTGTTACGTCCAGCGAGATATCCACTGGAGGAGATGCTAGCCCCGCGCCTTGAACGCGGACAATAACCGTGCCCGTGCCTGCGAAAGTTGTACCTGTAGCCGCAGAATTCGTCCCCCCAAGGACGCTATTTTTTAAAGATAGTCCTGTTGGATTCAAGGCCGAGGTGACGTTGCCGAGCAGACCATTGGCAACCAGATCGCCAGCTTCAACCTGGAAGGCAGCGGTAGAACTGACAAAACCGATTGCCTTTTTGCCCGTAGAATCTGTAAGCGCCACCGCGCGAATTCCGGCATTCTTGAAGGCGGTGGCTGACGCCGTGGCGGAATTGCCGGAGTTTTCAATGCCATAGTTGACTGAAGCAACCAGGTTGTCGATATTGGAAACCCCGGACAGGTTTACGAAGACCTTGACCAGATTCTTGCCCGCGAAGCCAGGCCCATGGAAAAGTAGTTCGCTGGACCCGCTTACTGCCAAACTTGCTACATTTGCTGGATCGCGAACAATCGCCTCGACCGAAGTAGCAGGAGAGCCCGTTCCAATATCCGTTGTGATAACACCGGAAGCTTGTGTTCCTTTCAGGCCCAGGCTTTGGGCGTCCACAGTAGAACTGGTTAAATCAACATTGGTGGATCCATTGATGATTTCGCTAATTCCACCGGAGCTCTTCCCGCCACCAATGAAGACCGAAAGCGACTTGGCGAACTGTCCACCCGCATTCAATCCGATACTTTGAGCTTGCCGGTCAATTTCAGCAACTACACTCTGAAATTCAGCATTTAACACAGCCCGGTTGCCATTGAAGGTACCCGAAGCCGATTGGGTGGCCAACGTCCGCGCTCGATCAAGCAGTTTGCTGATATTGTTAATGCCCCCATCGATAGTCTGAAGAGTGCTTAGTCCATCGTTGGCATTGCGAATGCCTTGTGTCAGCACAGATTGGTCACTGCGAAAGGAGTTGGCGATCGCCAAGCCGGCAGCATCGTCGCCGCTGGATAAAATGCGAAGGCCCGAAGTGACCCTGCCGATAGTTTTTCCTTGAGTATCGCTAGTTTGACGAAGATACTCTTGTGCTTCAAGGGCAGTGATATTCGTGTTAATGCGGAATGACATGTTTGTCTCCTGGAACCGATTTCCGAAAATCCATTTTCGGGACTAGCAGTTATCTGCCGGTCATAGTGAGGCTTATCGGTCCAAGCTGGAAACATTGCGCGACCAGAGTGCATTTAGGTTGAAATTGCTTGAAAAATAGGGTTGACCCTCAATGAGGGGAACCGGGGAGCGGAAAAATCGGCAGATGGCCGGTAGCCATCTGCCGCAATGAGGCTATTTTGCCCCTTCTTTTAACCTCGTAATAGGGCTAACACCTGTTGTGGAGCCGAATTCGCTTGAGCTAGAGCCGAAATACCGGCCTGCAACAAGATTTGTGATTTGGACAGATTCGCAGCTTCCGATGCAAGATCCGCATCCCGGATTCGGCTTTCTGCTGCTGCGATGTTGGTCAACTGACTGGATGCCAGATTGACTGCAAACGAGAATCCGTTTTGACCTTTACCGACAGTCGCCTGAGCACTGCCTAAGGAAGTGACTGCGGCGGCCAGGGCGGAAACGGCGGTTTGCGCATTTTCCTGGGTGGAAATATCGGCCGTCGAACCCGTCCCGGTGGTTGCGCTGGAAACAACCGTACCCTGGTTGCCTAAACCACTTGCTCCGCCATTGGTTCCAATCTGCACCTTGAAACCGCTAATCGTGCTGAGGAAGTTGATACCGTCGGCACCAGCTGAGGAAGCCTTGTCTTTCACTGCCACAATTTTTTTCAGTGTGGGATCGTTAGTTTTTTGCAACGCCGAGTTAATCGCATCAATAGCAGTGTCGATCGAACTACCATTGGTAGAAGTTGAATCATTTTTCAAAACTACGGAAACGGTTCGAGCTGCGCCGCTGGAATCATTGGCACTGAAAGTAATGGTTTGAGCATCACTTCCGTTGCGAATGGCAGAGAACGCAATCAGTCCACTTTGTTGAGTCCCAGCCGAAGTAAAACTGGAATTGGTGGTATTGTTATCAGGGTTGGTATTGGCAGCAGCGGCCACACCAGTGGAAGTTGTGGTTCCAAATCCAAAAATATTGGCAACGCCGACTGTATTCACTCGGAAGTTCGAGTTGGTCAAAGAGCGCAACCGCACCTCGCCGCCACTCACGTCTGCAACAATTCCCGCTTTCACTAAGTCGGATTGTGTAGCAATTTGAGCATTGATGGCATCGGCTGAAGCAGCAGCTGTAGCTGTGGCGGTTTGCACTGTAATCGCAATTTTCGATCCACCACCAACTGAGAATTCCAGAGTCTCGTTCGTGGCTGCCGTATACGCGCCACCTGTTCCCACCCTGGATGAGTAGTCGAAGGTGCCTGTTGCACCAGAAGCAGCTCCGTAGGAACCAAGCCCAAGAACATTGCCAACGTCGCCAGAACTGAGTACCTCGAATCGTTCGCCATGATTGTTCGAGAATTTCAAAGCAGAACCAGCAGTAGCAGTCTCAACAGTAATGCCCGCAGCCTGAAGTTGAGCGTTTTGAGCCACAGCCGATGTCAGCGAAGCCAAGGCCTGCTCAATGGTTGACGAGGTGGTGACACTTAAAGCGACGTCAACCGGGGCCGCAAGGCCTGAACCCTGGAAGCGCACAGTAACAGTCCCAGCAGTTGCAAAAGTGCTGGCCGCAACCGCTGTGCTGGCTCCCGCAAGAACACTATTTTTCAACGACACGCCTGCTGGATTGCTCGAAGAAGTCACATTGCCTAGCAAAGCATTGGAAACCTTGTCGCCGGCGGAAACCTGGAAGGCGGTTGTGCCGCTTGTAAATCCCAGGGATTTCTTTCCTGCCGTATCGGTAACAATCGTTGCCCTAACCCCGGCATTCTTGAAAGAAGTAGCCTGCGAAGTGGCTGCATTTCCGGCATTATCAATTGCCGCATTAAGAGCCGTGACCAAATTCTCCGTTGTGGAAACACCGGAAAGATTCACACTTACGTTGACCCGTTCGTTGTCACCAAACCCCGGTCCCTTGAAGTAGAAATCAGTATAACCACTGGAGGTTTCGCTAGCTACGTTGCCGGCATTGTTGACAATCGCCTGAACAGAAGTAGCACTGGAGTCGCTAAGATCTATGCCCGACACGCCGGTTGCCTGCGTCCCTTTCAACCCCAAACTACGGGCATCTACGGTGGAAGCGCTTAAATCCACGGTGGCGGAACCATTTGCAATTTCAGAGATACCGCCTCCTGCTTTGCCGCCGCCGATGAAAACCGACAGTGACTTTGCAAATTGACCACCAGTGTTCAAACCAATAGCTTGTGCCTGCCTGTCAATTTCTGTGATCACGCTGCTGAATTCTGAATTTAATAGGGATCTATTTCCGGAAAACGTTCCTGAAGCCGACTGCGTCGCCAAAGTTCTGGCGCGATCAAGCAGCTTGCTGATGTTGTTGATACCACCGTCAATTGTTTGCAATGTACTCAAACCGTCATTGGCGTTTCGAATACCTTGGCTCAGTACGGCCTGGTCGCTGCGGAACGTATTGGCAATTGCCAAACCAGCCGCATCGTCGCCACTGGATAAAATTCTTAAACCAGATGTGACCCGGCCAATTGTCTTTTGTTGTGCTTCGCTGGACTGCCGCAGGTATTCCTGCGCCTCTAAGGAAGCAATGTTTGTATTAATGCGGAATGACATATATGTTTCTCTCCTTGAAACAGTTCGCAAATCCGGACGCAGGAATCCTTTCCTAATAATTCACCCGATAACCCTTGCAGGTTATTTTTGTGAACTGTCCAGATCTAGCGGTCTTGAATTCCATATCGGAGCGGCGGGGAGAGTTTGGAGAGAAAACGAGGGAGTAGGTGACAATTTTTTGGCGGAGTAGTGTCAGGGAATTGCCTAAGTTGGAAAGAGTCTCGAACTCATGAGGGGAAAATCTATACAGTGGGGCTACCGGAGGTCTTGTGGGTCAACAAATGGAGGTAAGTCTCATTCTTGAAGATTCTAATTCCACCCGCGAATTCAATCGGGTGATTGTACTGGCAGATTGCACCAGAATCATTTCGCCAGGAACACCTGCCGCTTAAGGAAAAGTCATACATGACTTCGGCCATTATCTGCGTATTGGGTCCAATCAGGAGGACCGGCCTGAGGGGTGCTCGATTGGAGTACCTAGCCAATTGCCCCTCAGATCTACAATTGCCGCGGTATCCGAGGCTGTGGAAAATCACGGTACATTTGCACATTTGGGAGCTGCCTTTGGGAACCAACTGAGTTATTTTTTCTAGGGTTTAGGGGTCTGCGCGGTGCAGCTGTTGAGCGATGTAAGCGGTCCACTTGGTAACGCTCGGCAACGGTCAAAAGTGCTACTGCCACACCAGACAGCATGGGCAGCTGGAATTGAAATGCATTGGAGTCAAATAGACACAACACAGAATACGCGCTGAGTGAAACAAAAGTGTAAAAACCAGCATTGCCCATATATTCATCTCCTGCGGCAAAAGCTCGTTTACCCAGAGCTCGGGCCCGGAAAAGAGAAGTGAACAAAATTCCGGCGAATAGGAGGAGGCCGGGCATCCCCGTTTCGCTCGAAACCCTGGTATAAGAATTGTGACTCTCAAGCCACGTCTCTCTTTGGCCTCTTTCCGTTGAGCTTTTTGCAGATGCAACAATAAAGTTACCTGGGCCAACTCCGAAAAGTGGATGAGAGATTGTCATATAGATGCTCTCTTTGAGTAAAATGATGCGTTGTTTGCTTGACTCATCGGCAGAGCGCGCTTCAGCGGTTGAAAGATTGCCGAACATGCTGACATATCGCTCCAAGGCAGCTTTCGGAACAAGAAACACACCAAGGGAGCCAAACAAAGTCAAAATAAGCAGCATGATGGCTTTCTGCAGAATAGATACGTGCAAGAAAACCAGCAAGAAAATTAATAGTAAGGCTACCATGCCACCTCTCGAACCCGTCCGCAGGAGTAGTATCCCCCCCGCTAAGCTGATCATCGCGCTAGCCAATCGGATAAACACACTGTTTGAAGATGCAACCTGAAAGAGCAAAAATGGAAGGCTTAGCCCCAGAGCCATGGCAAGTCCGTTCGCGTTTGAGAAGGTCATAGCCGTTCCACCAGCAATCGTAATTGCTCCTCGTTCGGAATCGTCCGTGCCAAAATAAATACCCTGAAAGACGATGAACACCGCAGAGAAAGCCATTGCAGCAAACAGGATTCCCAAATCGTTTTTGGTGCGAACACTTCCGGAAATCAGAAAGAACAAAAGCACCGACTTCAACCAAATACTAAGCATTAAATTCAAACTCCCAATAATCCAAATCCCAAAGACACTAGCAAGCAAAATCCAAAAAGTGAGTAGAATAAGCATTTTGCCCTGGAAAGACTGGACACCAGAGGTCAACCCACCTTGGAAAAGTAAGCCAACCAAACAAACTGCCCCAACAACGAAAACAATGCGGATGTTCGACTTGAAGTAAACGCCCAAGAGTTCTGGAACGCGGCTAAACACAACAAAAACATTCAAGGCGCAAAGCAAAGTTATCAGTGAAGAAGAACTATCTGGAGTGGAAATTCCCGGATTTGTTCTGCGGATGCCTGCGAAAGGCATGGGAGGCGCAACATTCATATTTACCTGCTTCAAGCTTACCATTTAGGTGATGCAGCTGTTGCATACAGAGGGGGGGTGCGCGCCTTCTACGTTGTGGATGCCGGGATCGGTTTTTTGCGCAGGATGAGCATAAATACTCAGTTGGAACGGACATTCAACGCTAATTCGGCACCATCGGGGACCTAAACTCAGGCTCAATTTGCACAGTGATTCGACGCGACGGAAAGGCGGGTTGCCATGTCTGTCTGTAATAGTATTATCGCTTTCCTAAAGGGACTTCACATTGCGTCATTGTGCTATCGTAATCGGGTGGATTCGTCTTTTTATCTCAAAGTTCCATCTGAAAAACCTACCCTCCGAATTGGCTTACTTCTTGATTCTGTTTTCCTTCCTCGTTGCGTCGCTGAAGTCGTCGATCATATTGAAAAAAGCAACTTTGCCAAAGTGGAACTCTTGATTTACAACACCGAAGCTCAAAAGGAAGAATCGGAGCCCAAACAGCCTCGATCGACAGCCCGAAAGATCATAGAAACCTTCGGCGATAGTAAGCAGCGCAAGCGATTCCTATTTTCCTTATATCAGCGTTGGGACCTTCGCAATATTGAGGATTCAAACGATCCCCTTGCGTTGATTGATTATTCTGATAAATTCAAGCAGATTGAGTCCCTCTCCGTGACACCAATCCGAAAGCGTTTCGTCCACCGCTTCCTGCCGGAAGCAATTGACCAGATTCGCTCGAAAAAACTCGATATTTTGCTGCGCTTCGGATTCAATATTCTGCGCGGAGATGTTCTGACAGCCGCTAAGTTCGGAATTTGGTCTTACCATCATGGTGACAATGATTACTACCGTGGTGGGCCTGCCTACTTTTGGGAGGTCTACGAAGGGAATCCGATTTCAGGCGCTATCCTTCAAGTACTGACCGAAGAACTGGATGCGGGCCAAGTACTTTGCAAAGGCCTTTTTTCCTCAGATTCCGGCCGTTTGTCGCATGCTAAAAACCGCCTGCAACCTTACTGGGGAGCATCTACTTTTATTATTCAGAAGCTGTGCGAGTTACAAAAATATGGATGGGAACATGTTCAACAGAATATGGTGAAGCCAGCACCATATTTGGGTAAAAAGAAAATCTATTCAACACCGACCAATTGGGAGATGCTGCAGTGGCTTGGGCCATTGATTCTTCAAAAAGCCTATTTGAAATTAGTTCGACAACCAAAGATTCAACACTGGATGCTTGCGGTTCGCACCGGAGCATCGCCAGTCATGGACACAGCACCATCCCCGGTCTTATCGGGTTTTTGTTGGATTGAATCGCCGAAAGGACAATTTTATGCAGATCCGTTTCTAATCGAAGTTGACGGGAAAATGTGGGTCTTCTATGAGGACTACGATTACGCAAAAAAATACGGCAAAATTTCCTGTTCCGAATTAAGGCAAGGAGAACTCGGGGAACCAGTAACAGCGCTTGACCGGCCGTCCTACCACCTTTCCTACCCCTGCATTTTCCGCGACGGCGGCAAGTTGTTCATGATTCCAGAATCCGACTCTCTCGGCACCGTCGATTTATATCGCTGCGTCCGATTCCCTGACACTTGGGAAGTTGAAAAAGAGCTGTACAGAGGCCATGCTGTGGATACCACTGTTTGGATAGAGCATGGTATCTATTGGTTCTTCGTGACGATTTGGGAACCTAGAGGTGGTGCGACTCAGTTGTGGCTCTTCCACGCGGACTCAATTGATGGGAAGTGGACAACGCATCCTGCAAGTCCCCTTTCTACCGATGTCCGCTATAGTCGCGGGGGAGGAGCGATATTCAGACACAAGGGCAAGCTTTTCCGACCCAGTCAGGATTGCAGCAAGATTTACGGGGGCAGTTTTACTCTGAATGAAATCGTTGTTCTTGACCGCGATAATTACCAGGAGCAGCCGTTCGTGACGGTCAACCCGGCGTGGGGTGATGAGTGGGTGGGTACACATACCTATTGCAGGCTTGGCGACGTCGAAATTATTGATGGATGTAGAAGCTCACCTTCGGGCAATATTATTTGAACAAATGGAAGGGCCCGAAGCCTTCCATCAAGGTTCTCCAGGAAGATCCCGCCGGATTGTGAAAAGACAAGCGGACGCAGCTGATACGGCCTGAATCGTGCAAGCCACCGAGAGCCAAGAAATGGCCCATCAAGACCAAGTGATTGCCCGAATAGCCCACAATCACAAAAGCAAATCCGCAGGCTATGAAACCGACCATCGAGCCTGTTTGGCGAGACAGATTATTTGTGGCACTTTGAGGCCGGCGCAAGATAAACGGTGCCCCATTGTCCATTTTTGATGACCAGATTTGTTAACAAAATGGTCCCGTTAATAACAGACCGCCCCATTGGGTTTAAAATTGAGATACAATTTTGAGGCAACAGGAGTTGGGAGCTTTGTGAGAGGGTCGCGGTTAATGGGTATGCCCGGCACATCTTTCCCAACGGATTCAGCGCGCATTGGGTGCGGCTAATTTTCAGCGTTGCTTACTCAGCATCTGCTGAGTTCATGTATACCTAAAGCGGAATCGTCAGGACCAAAATTCACGATCCGCCAAGTTGAGGAGAGCAAAGTGAAATATATTATTCTAGGCATAGCGTTTTTGCTGACCAATTCCACCCTTTTCGCCCAGCAGGGCCGGGGCACCATTCAAGGCGTCGTTACAGATCAAACCGGAGCAGCCGCAGCAGGGGTTGCTGTTCGAGTCACCAACGTGGAGACCAATGTAACAATGAATACGGAAACCAATGGGGAAGGCTATTTTCTAGCCACCAACCTGAATGTGGGCAGTTATTTGGTTTCTGCGGAGCGGACTGGTTTTCGAAAAGCCTTGCGATCCGGAATCGTTCTGCAAGTGGATCAACGAGCACAGATCGATTTCCGCCTGGAACTGGGCCAAGTTGCCGAAACCGTTGAAGTGAAAGCAGAGGCTGCTTTGGTTGAAACCGGGAACTCTTCTGTGGGCAAAGTAATTGACAATCGACGTGTTCTGGAACTTCCGCTAAACGGCCGCAACGCGCTGGCTTTGACGTTGCTCACTCCAAGCGTAAAATCGAACGCCGGACCAACCAATTCCGGATTCGGGGATCGAGGCATCCAACTTTCCTCCATCTCCATCAACGGTGGGCCGAACTCGATGAACGGCCAGTTGCTGGACGGGTCAAACAATATTCAAAGCTACATTGGCGAAGTGGCGATTAACCCTGGCGTGGATGCAGTTGAAGAGTTCAAAGTCCAGTCCGGATCGCTTTCGGCTGAATTCGGATTTTCCGCCGGTGGGGTGATTAACATGGTGACCAAATCGGGAACGAACCAGTTTCACGGCACGGCCTATGAATTCCTGCGCAACGACAAATTGGACGCGCGCAATACCTTTGCCGCCACCAAGGCTCCATTACGATACAACCAGTTTGGAGCCTCTGTTGGTGGCCCGGTGATTCGCAATCGCACATTCTTTTTTGGCAACTGGGAACGTTACTACTTCCGCCGCGCCACACCGCAAGTTGGAAGCTACCCGACTGCGTTGCAGCATGGTGGAAACTTCTCGGACCTATTTGACAACACCGGCAAATTGATCCCGATCTACGATCCAGCCACTACTGGCACCAACGCCGCAGGTCAGGCAACACGTGAAATTTTCCCGGGGAATTTGATCCCAGCCAACCGTCTTGATCCAGTGGCTGCAAAGATCAACGATTTCTACCCGCTACCCAATCGCACGCCAACCAACGCGTTCACCAACGCCAATAACTATGGCCGATTAAGCAGTGAGGCGCGCTTCAGCCAACAACTCACATTGAAGGGCGACCATCGCTTCAACGATAAGAATTCCATGTTCGGACGCTACTCATTCTTCAACCACCAGACTGATAATGGTACGGGCATTAACCCAAACGAAGTAGTTACCAAGCGTGACGACAATCTGAAGAATTGGAACCTAGTGCTTTCAGACACCCACACCTTTACACCAACTATCATCAATGAATCCCGCATTGGCGTAACGCGCGGGTACTTCCCTTTCATCGTCCGTAGTTTCGGCGGCGGCTGGCCGGCCAAACTTGGCTTGCCTTCTATAGTTCCTGCCGATACCTTTCCGGCTGTAGGCAACGGGCTTCCGGGCTTCAACACTGGGACGGCCGGTGTGCGTGGTAGTGTTAACTGGCAGTTCTTGGACTCAGTCACAATGGTGAGAGGCGCGCACACGCTGAAGCTTGGAATAGACTTCCGAACATTGCAAGGGAATAATCTGCAACGCTCATCGCCATCAGGAAACTACAGCTTCGCGGCAGGCCTGACCGCCAATCCAATAACGCCGGCAGGTACCGGATCCTCCTATGCGACGTTTTTGCTGGGAGCCGTTTCCGGCGCCAGTGTCACCACTCACCTTGGAGAATCGCAACGGTCCCACAGCATCAGCAGCTTCGTTCAGGACGATTGGAAAGTCACTCGCCGTCTCACGGTGAACCTCGGCCTGCGGTATGACTATCAGGCTCAAACGGTAGAGAATAAGAACGGATCAACCAATTTCGATCTTACCTGTAAGCTGCCCAATGGATTATCGGGCTGCACCGTATACGCTGGACAGGCGGGGCAACCGCGCGCTTTCCGCGATCCAGATTACAAGAACTTTGGCCCCAGACTTGGCTTCGCCTGGGACGTATTTGGCACTTCCAAGACAGTGATCCGCGGTGGATATGGCCTTATTTTTCCGTCGCAGATGTGGCGTGAAAACTATGGCAACGCCGCTGGATTCGCACAAACAGCAACAAATTATGTACAATCGAATGCAAATCTTCCTGCATTCGCTTTCCGGATTGGATTTCCCTCCGCGCCGATTCAACCGTTGGGAAAGGCCCTGGGTGCTCAGCCGTTCCTGGGACAAGGCGTAGCCATCGACGAGAAGGATGGAAATACCCCGAAGTCGAATCAAATGTCTTTGTCGGTGCAGCAACAATTGAAGGGCAACTGGTTGATTGACGCGGGTTATTCCGCCAACATCGGCTCCGGCTTCACGGCAGGGAGTTACGACTTCAATCAGATGGATGATCAGTTCCTAAGTCAGGGTATTGCCTTGCGGCAGCAGGTACCTAATCCCTATGCAGGTTTGGTCCCAGGCGCATTGGGAGCGGCCACTATTACAAGACTTCAATCCTTGAAACCTTTTCCTTACTACTCCGGCATCTCCATCCGAAATCCAAGGCTGGGTTCGTACAATTCCCACTTGTTTTTGTTGAGTGTGGAAAAGCGGATGTCGAAAGGACTCACCGTGCTGTTTTCGTTTACGGGAGGAAAAGTGATCTCTGATAGTTTGGCAAATCCTGTGAATTTTGGACCCGTAGAGCAGGTGAACCAGATTGGTTATCAGAATGGAAAATTTAATCGCAAACTGGAGCGCGCAGTGGATCCAACAGACGTTTCTAAACGCGGAGTTGTCAGCTTGCTTTACGAATTGCCTTTTGGGAAAGGAGCGGGTTTAACGAATCGTTTGATTGGCGGTTGGCAGGTGAACACAATCGGCATTATGCAAACCGGTTTACCACTTTTAGTAACTGGAGCGAACAACTTCCTGGCGAATAGGCCAAACTCGACAGGCACGTCGGCAAATCTGAACGGGTCTGGAACGTCTCTGCGCTGGTTTGATACAGATCAGTTCGTGAACCCGGCGGATTACACCTATGGGACAATTGGACGCGTTCTGCCCGATGTGCGTGGGCCAGGAACAGTGAACTGGGATCTGTCTTTGATTAAAAATACGCGGATCAAGGAACGGTTCAATTTGCAGTTCCGCGCCGAGGCGTTCAATTTCCTGAATCATGTGAACTTAGGAATTCCGAATGGTTCTTTCTCAGCCGGAGCAAA
>JAYTTF010000049.1:0-81966 GCA_043745195.1 Bryobacterales bacterium
AAAATCATTGCCCTCCGATGCTGCTACCTCAACGGTCGGTTTGAAGATCACTGGGAGAATCGGCGGGCGGCGTAGTTTCCACTTTTATGTCGCGCACCCATTCTATAAGTCGCGATAGCGACCAGCAATTGGGACAATGTAGTTCTGTGTTCCAGTTCCATCGGCGTCCATCAAGGTTGAATTCGTTATGACGATCCCTCGGCTGAGTTCGGGATCCGGTTAGCGAATCCTGCTTAGAATGTCATCAACTGTCGTCTCCAGATGCGCTGCCGCATCCTTGACCAGTGCCGCGAGGGTTCCTGCGGTAATCGCCCTCGTCAGTGGAATAGTAAGATGTGCTTGCCGTGGAACCGAAATCGTCATTCGCACATGGCTCCCAGTCTGCCGCGTTTGTTTGTAGCCCAGCCGCTTTAACGCGCCAATGAGATCCGCGCCGCTTAGATCCCTGGGAAGCTTCACGCTTGAATCACTTCTTCGCGAACGTAGTGCAGACGAATGAGCTTGGGTGCTTCGCCGTCGTCAAAATGGCAGCTTACCGCGTCTTTCACCATTGCCTGAAGCTCGCGTTCCGTGTCCGCAACTGTGAAGATTGAGTGTCCCAATGCCCTGGCCGAGAAGCCCCCTTCTGGCACGTCTTCGATCAGGAATATGATTTCGTTCACGGCAAGGCTCCAGTACCATCCTACCCCGGTTCCGTGCGGGGCAGCGGAACGCCGAGATCTGCAGAAAGATCCCTCAGTACCAGCATCGGGGGCATCTTCTATTTCAATCTGCATGTTCAGGAGTAATGATGCGGTCAGTGAGCTAGATCACATGGCCACCTACAGACTTGGCTTCTGGGAAATAATGATGGAATGACAGATCTGGATAAGGACAAGTTATGTGACGCTACGAACCCGGCTCTATTGTGAGTTGCCTTATACGACTACGCCACCGGCCACCGCAACCTTGATAGGATTGAAGCGATGATGTTAACCGCCGTATTTCAAAAGGTGCCGGAAGGCTACATAGCTTTTGTCGAGGAACTGCCTGGCGCGAATACGCAGGGCGCGACTATCGAGGAAGCCAGATCCAACCTCGCCGAAGCGGTCACGCTTGTTCTGGACGCGAACCGCCAGCTAGCTGAAGAGTCCTTAGGAAACACCGTAGTGATCCGTGAGCCATTTGCTCTTCCCGCTGCATGAATGAAGCGGATCGACTTGATTCGTCATCTTGAACGGAATGGTTGTCAGCTGTTACGCGAGGGCAACAACCATTCGGTGTACGTTAACCGATCTGCAAAGCGCTCCACGGCAGTACCGCGTCATCGTGAAGTGAACGATTTTCTCGCCCGCAAGATCTGCGACGACCTTCAAGTCCTGCGCCCTTAATCGGTGCACCGCACCGAAAGCTTCATCGCACGCAGAACCTCCGGCCCGTCGGAGAGGAAGACATTCCACCACCCGAGTCGGCACCCCGCTCCTAAGCTCGATTCGGGCTTTGTGCGGGCTATACCGAATCCCGAATCAAGATCCTAAGAAGTCATCCGGATCAATTCCCGCCTGCTTCAAGATCGCCCGAAGCGTGCCTTCCGGCATGTCGCCAGGATGATTTGGAATCGTGGTGTAGCGGTTAGTTGAGGAATTGAACCAGATCTCGTGACTACCGGCGGATTGACGGTCGAACTCATACGTGCGTGCCTTCAGCATGATGTCTTTGTAACGGAATCCGGCAAGCCGTCCCATTTTCACGCCGCGACGATGATGGTGTAATCGCGCCGCCCGCTTGTGGTTGGGAGATTCGGAATGCCTTCTCGTTCGCGCCGCGCTTCCAGCAATTTCCGAGCAACATCACGTGCAATTTCCAGCGCTTCAGCCACTGTTCGCCCTTGAGCAACAAGGCCCGACAAAGCGTGAGATGTTGCCAGAAATAGCCCCTCGGGGAGTTCTTCAATTTGCACTTGAATCGCAAATTCCATACGATCGAATTTTAGCACCTCTTTGCTAATCGGTAGCGTAACAGCATTGGGAGCACCCTTCCATTTTTCCGGCGCGTGGCTGATCGATTCGCCCGCTTGAAAGGAGAATGGATGTGCTTGGAAGCGCAGTAAAAGTGATGCGGCTAATAGATGGCAAGGGCCTCTCCAATGTTTTTAATATAGGAAGTGGAGGATACTAATTTGCGGATGACTTTATCGGGTTCTATCGAGAATCGTGCGTTCGTGCGCCCTAGTAGAGAGGTCGTATGGCATAACTAGATTGGTCACAATGTCCAGCAGTAGTGAGAATCCCAGGCCGGGTTAGTGGCGCGTGGACATTCTCCAATTGCGCACTACTGTGGGGAAGGTCTTCGAGAATCTCGAGGAAGGCATGACGGTTGAAGAAATCATTGAGCAGCACCTTCAAGTCTAATCGCCGTCAGGGAGGATCTATTTTGTTCACACCAGTCTCTCGGGCGGTTGCTGCAGGACGAAAGTCTGAATCCCAGCTCTCGTTCAGAACCCATTTGAAATCGGCTTCGAACCCGACGGCTAACTTCGGTCCTTCGTAAAACTCCTTGGGACAGGGCCCACTGCGGGTAATAAAGTACCCGAAGTATGGCGACTCGCTGACGGCAGACATGCTGTCGCCGACCGTAAGCATCTCACCAACGAAAAAGAACCAACCGCCATAATGGTACAGTCCGTTCTGAACCGGGCCATCCGCGACGGCCTCCGCTTCCTTCTTTGGATCAATGCCAAGCCGTTGGAGGAGTTCTCTAAACGCAGACGGATAGACTTCATCTCCTTGGGCCATTAGATTCCTACAGCCGGCGCAGCCACAATCTTCGGCCCAGCCAGCTCTCAAACTTGTGTAGATCGCGGCAGTTGCTTCGGGATCGTAAAGGAACGTTTGGTCGTCTATTGTCATTTCCATCATCGGCATCTTTTCATTGTGAGGCAGAATAACGCGTCTCGGATGCTTACCGGTGCGCTCAACCCGCCATGAGTGGCAAAGTATAGAGGTGTCGGTACCAGCATTGGGAGCACTCTTCCATTTTTCCGGCGCGGAGTTGATAACGGCGATCAACTCTTCGAGCAGCGGAGCGTTGAGTTCAAGGTGCCGATCTATCCGGAGAGCCCCGTGGCGTATTTTTGCAAGCTGTTCGATGAGCAAATCACATTCAAGGTGGACTCCCAGGGGCTCGCGACGGGACTCACGTATGTTAGCAATGGTATGGCCCGGCAAGCTCAACGAATCAAGTAGGTCGTCAAGTCAGCGCCATTCTTGCGATTTGGTTCGGGCCTTGCGGCAGCCAACCCCGCCGTGTTTCTGAGGGCATAGAGAACGATAAGTCGCGATAGCGACCCGAAAGTGGAACCAAGCCCCACTGCGTGCCAGCGAGGCGGTAGCCTGTTCTTATTCCACCTGAGCCCTTGGGTCAGCACCTAAGTCCCAGCGGTTCCCTTCCAGAGGCTCTGAGACAAAACGGACTCCAGCATCCATCATTCGTTGGTGTGCCGCATCGAAGTCTTCGACCCGCAGGAAGAGGCCGACGCGGCCCGCGAACTGCTGGCCGATAATGGCTACCTGGTGCTCACCATCGGCGCGGGCAAGCAGAATGCCTGTCTGGGCCCCGGAAGGCCGAACGACGACCCAGCGTTTCGACCGCCCATCATTCGTCAAGGACGGGGTGTCTTCGACCAACTCGAAGTGGAGAACGTCGACGAAGAACCGGATGGCAGGATCGTAGTCCCGGACCACCAATGCTATCAGCTCAAGATTTGCCACAGATCTTCAGATTACCCGAGGCCGAAACTCGGCGTGCAGATTTGGCGGCAATGCGGTACACTGAAAAGGTTATGCCAGTATGTCCAGTTACAGAGAAGCGCGCCATGTCCGGGAATCGCGTTTCCCATGCCAACAATAAAACAAAGCGCCGGTTTGAAGTAAACCTGCATGAACAGCGTTTCTGGGTTCCTTCCGAAAAACGTTGGGTGCGCCTGCGGATTTCCGCTAAGGCCATTAAGACTATCGACAAGTTGGGCATTGAAGCAGTTTTGCTTGGAATGCGCAAGAATGGCGTTAAGGTCTAAAGGAATTCCATTATGCGAACTATCATTAAATTAGTCTCAACCGCCGGTACGGGCCATTTCTATACCACCACCAAGAATCCGAAGAAGACCACGGAGAAATTGTTGATGAAGAAGTTTGACCCTACCATCCGCAAGCACGTTGATTACAAAGAAGCGAAGGTCTGACGAAAGTCAGGCCTTCTTTTCGTTCCTCCTTCAGCCTTCCCTAAAGTTTCCTCTTCTCTAATTCTTAGCTTTACTTTCCCCCTGCTTGTACCCAAACTCTGCCGGATGTAAACTCATGTAGGCCCTACTTATGAATAGAAGACAACTGCTTCAATCTGCCACTGGCGGATTAACCATTCTGAAAACCGGCATCCTGCGCGGGCAAACTGCACCCAGTAACAAACTAAACATCGCCTTAATCGGCGTCTGGGGACGGGGGACCGCTCACTACAACGTGATCCGCAACGAAAATGTTGTTGCGCTTTGCGACGTGAACGATCTGCGAACCAAAGAAGCACTCCAAGTATTCCCGAACGCCAAGACATACGTCGATTGGCGGCGGTGTTTGGATCAAAAAGGCATTGATGCGGTCATTATCTGCACAGCGGATCACCATCACGCCTTTATCGCCAATTGGGCGCTGAATCGCGATATGCATGTTTATTGCGAAAAACCTCTTGGCATTTCAGTGGATGAGGTTCGCACTGTACGCGCCAATTACCTTACTCGCAAAGCCAAAGTTGCTACGCAACACGGCACACAACGCCATGCATTTCCAAACTTCGAACGGCTTCGGGAGCTGATACTCGATGGAGCAATCGGCGATCTCAAAACAGTACACAGTTGGGATAGCCGTCAATTGCCGCGACCGGGATATCCAGTTGCCGAAGGCAAAGCTCCTGCCTCCTTGAATTACGAACAATGGATCGGTCCATCACCATACCATCCATACAGCCCGCAATACTTTGGCGGCTCGTCAGGTTTGAATTGCCTGTTCTGGAACATGTATCGCGATTTCGGCGTGGGCCAGATGGGCGACATGGGCGCGCATACCATGGATTTGGTTTGGAACGTTGTGGACTGCGGCGCACCTACCTCCATCGAGGTGGATAGTGAAGTGAGTGACAAATACAATCCTGATATCTGTCCTGTAAAACTGAAGGCGACCTTTGAGCATGGGGCAAACTCGTGGAGGGGGCCCATCTCTTTGGTTTGGTATCAAGGGGGACTGAAACCAGAATCGCCAAAGAACTTCATTGATCTTGCCCGCGTTGCAAACGGCGCAATTTTCGAGGGGACCAAAGGCAGTATTTTGGCAGATTTCACGAGTCGCATGATTATTCCCAACAACGATGATGGCGATTTGACTTACTATAAACGACGTTCCAAAGACGATTTGCTTCCATTGATGACAGCCCCCGCACGCGCCGCGGGTGGTCCGGCTACGGGCGGTCGCCGCAACCAGGCGGCTCGTGCACTTCCCAAAGGAATGACGGCAATGCCTAGTTCGGTATCAGGTCCGAATGGCTTTCCTGTTCTGCAGATGATCGAAGGGGGAATTCCACCTGCGATCGGACTGCCGAACCCTGCCATTGATTCCATTCTTGAAGCTGAAAAAGCAGGAATCGGGCCTTCCCGCAACGGGGCGGATGCATTTCAACTGGATTGGGTGGATGCTTGCAAGGGGCTGCGCAATGGAGTAACTCATGGGGTCAGCAGTAAGACGCATTGCGATTTTGAGTATGCCGGGACCATGATGGAACAGATGCTTTTAGGTTTGGTTGCTCATCGGGTAGGAAAGAAGCTGATGTACGATGCGGCCACGGGAAGAGTTACGAATTCAACGGAGGCGAACGATTATTTAAAGCGAACCTACCGCCCCAATTGGACTCTTAACGGTTAACGTTTCAGCAGCCGGAATTCGATTTTACGTAGGGCCCCAGCGGTGTTATAGGAGGCAAAACCCAAAGGGACGCAAAGCTTGGTTTCACCTGGGCGCAAAGCAAATGAGTGTCCTTTTGTGACAACGTTAATGATTGGTTGATCATCAATCCAAGCGCGTATTCTATCCTGAGTCACTTGAAGACGAAGTTTGTACCAATGCTCATTTTCAAAATTGAAATAAGCACGAGTTTCATTGTCCGATGCATCCCATCCGTCGATGCTTGAAATGCCTACAATATCTCCGCCCCATCCACCAGTAACCCAAGTTGCGAATGAGTCACGAAATGGAAAGGTTAAGCTTGCGAAAAAATCATTTCCGCGCAACCGCCGTGCCTCCAGCCTGATCTCGTAATCTGTCTGGGGGAAATGGCCGATCCAGGCAATCCCGGTCATCGGTCCACCTGGCTCTAAAACAATTTCTCCACTTTGAACGCGCACAGAGCCATGTCCCTTGAATTGCGCCTCCCGCCAACCCTTCAGACTCTTACCATCGAATAGAGGCTGCCAATCCGATGTTTGAGCAAGGGCAATAGTGGATAATAAGATAAGTATAATTCTCATTTCGATGATCTAACCAATTAGATCACGTGACGTAACCCAATTCCGCAATTATCCGTCCTTACAAGAGTGTTCCCGGTGGTCATTCTCCTTCTATTGGTCTCGGTAGCGGCAAGCGGCCAAAGTTTACGTGATCTCTCGTCCACCACTCCACTCCCTCCAAATAACACTCTGGTCATCGGCATTCTCGGTGGCATTGAGCATTGGAACGACCCGACTCGTGGCATTCGTAAGCTTACCCTGAAGCTTCGCCAAACTCCAGGAGTAAGTGCTGAATCCATCGAAAATCGGCGAGTTGGTACTGCGCTTCGGTTCATTGAAAAATCTCTGGACACCAATGGCGACGGGGTATTAAGCACGGATGAACGGAAACAAGCCCGCATCATTCTTTATGGTCAAAGCCTGGGCGGCCAAGCCATTCTTCGACTTGCAAGATCCCTCAATAAACGCGGAATCCCAGTGCTGCTGACAGTGCAGGTGGATAGCGTTGGCCGAACGGATCACATCATCCCATCCAATGTTCGAGCGGCCGTAAATTTCTATCAACACGAATTGCTTACTGTTTGGGGTGAAACGAAGATCAGCGCTGCTGATCCACAAAAAACTACCATCCTGGCTAACAAGCAATTTCACTATCCCCCACTTCTTTCCGATGCGCCAAAACCCAATACCTGGGTCCGCCGGCGTTTTGGTGGAGGGCACGCGCGCATGGAAGCCGATCCAATTGTTTGGAAGGAAGTGGAATCATACATACGGAAGGCCCTCAAAACCAAATAAAATAAACATATGCTGAATCGTTTTATTTTCACGCTCACTCTCGCGTTGGTAGCTGTTGCCCAGGATAAGCCAGACAATACTTACGACTTTACACTTACTGGAGACAAGCAGTGGACGGACACAAACATTGACGTCAAAGCCGGTGACCTTTTGAAGTTCACAGCCACCGGTACTATTCGTTACCCGGCGCAACCCAACAACAAAGAGATTGGCCCCACGGGTGGCACTCGTGGTTGGATGGACATGATTCGTAGCTATCCTTTGAACGACGCCAATAAAGGCGCAGTGATTGGGAAGATTGGTACGCGCGATACATCGCGGGGTTTTCAAATCGGCGAACTACGCGAACAGCGCGTAACCCTGGATGGCCGCCTGTTCATTGGCATCAACCAAATGGGAAATGATCAGCCAACGGGGACCTTCAAAGTTCGTGTTGATCGCTTCGTCGGCAAAGCTACAATACAAGCCGATACAAGTTCCATTGTCCGCATCACCCAAGCCCAACTGGATTCGCTACCCAAACGCGTTGTAGATAAGGACGGAACCCTAGGGGATCGCGTGAACTTCATGCTGGTTGGCTCCGAACAGCAAGTTCGTGATGCTCTTCAAAAAGCTGGTTGGGTTAAGGTGGATAAAACAAACAAAGATGCAGTGTTTCGGGCAATTCTATCCAGCCTTTCAAAGCAAGCTTATGTGACGCTGCCGATGAGCGAACTGATGATGTTTGGGCGTGGCCAAGACTATGGGTACGCGCAGGGCGATCCGTTGAAAGTGATAGCCAGCCGCCATCATTTCCGTATTTGGAAAGCACCGTTCCAACTGGGAGGAAGCGCGGTTTGGGTCGGCGCCGGGACACACGATATCGGCTTTGACAGGGATCAGCGCAACAACGGAATCACACATAAAATTGATCCGAATACTGATTTGGAACGCGAGTACATCAGCAACAGCTTTATGGAAAGCGGATTGGTGGCCTTGAAGGAAGCGGTAACATTCACCGATCCAGTAACGGATGCGAAAACCGCACACGGCGGATCCTTCCATTCCGATGGCAATACTAACATTCTTTACTTCACCCCCGACAACACCGACTCCTCGCGCAGCTTCGGAGATTATTTTTGCAGCGTGTTGCAGAAGAATCCTGATGGTGGAGATTGGGGTGTCTGCTCTCAGTTTCTTTCAGAAGCAGGCAAGACGGACCTTCCCTTGCCTACTCTTACTCCCGATTACCGCGTGTTGATTGTCCCCGGGTTTATGAGCAGTTGTTTCCCCGAAAGCCCGGCATTTCAAGAGGGCCAGGAGGCTCTGAAGAAATATGGATTCAACGTTGCGCTGTATCCTGTTCCCAATAACAAGAGCGAAGACAATGCCAAGGAAATGGCCGAATATTTGCGTACCGAAGGCCCCAAGGACAAGAAGAAATTCATTCTTGTTGGTTATAGTAAGGGCACCCCCGATCTGCAGGTAATGCTGGCAAAAGAAGCGGGTATACAGCAGTATGTGGCAGCGTTTATCAGCGTGGCAGGAGCCAGCGGCGGGTCTCCAATTGCCGAAACAATTCCTGGCATGGCTGATCAATACATCAAGCAATATTTTAAGATGCAGAACTGCAAAGGTGACTTGGCGGAAGGTTTTAAGAGTCTTCAGCGCGGCGTGCGGCAGGCGTTCCTGGGAGCCTATCCGAATCCGATTGTGCCAACCTATTCGATGATCGCTTTTTCCGGAAAAGAGAACACATCGAAATCACTGATGCAGACATGGACGATGCTGGCAGGTTACGACACCCTGATAGATGGTCAGTTGGCCAAGCAGGATGCAATCATTCCGGGCAGCAAATTCCTGGGCTCAGCGAAAGGCGATCATTTTGCCGTGGCTCTGCCGTTTGATAAGTCGCCTGATAAGACAATTCGCGGGGGAATGGATAAGACTCGCTTCCCGCGTGCTGCACTGCTGGAATCCATGGTGCGGTTTGTGATGGACGATTTAAAGGCTGCTGTTAAGTAGATTCGATTTAGACCTGGAACACAGGCTTACCCAGCACTTCGAATCGTGGCGAAATTCCAAGGCCGGGTTCGGTGGATGCGGCCAATCGTCCCTTCATGCGTTGCGGTGCACCGTCGGCGATGCTTACTGTTACATAGCTGTTGAAGTCTGTTGCTGTGAAAAGAAAATCGGGCGGAGTGCTGTGCGCCAAATGGGCAATGGCAGCAGTGATAATGTCGCCACCCCAAGTGTCCTCAATGGTCATGGCAATGCCTAAGGAAACGCACAGATCGCGGATTTGCCGGGCCTTGGTCAAGCCCCCCACCTTCGAGATTTTCAGATTGATCACATCCATCGCCTGATCAGAAACTCCGCGCAGCACCATGGCCAGATCGTCAATCACTTCGTCCAGCACAAAAGGCCGATCGGTGTGCCGTCTTACTGCCAAGCATTCTTCATACGAAAGACAAGGCTGTTCAATGTAGACATTCACATCACGAACCGCGTGTGCAATGCGCACTGCTTCATGTTGACGCCAACCTGTGTTGGCATCAGCAACCAGCACATCGCCTTGCTGCATCTGGGCGGCAACCGCGTGGATGCGCTCAATATCCACATCAGGCTGACCACCCACTTTCAATTGAAATTTGGTGTATCCTTCCGCACGATACCCGGCAACATTCGCCGCCATGCGGGCTGGAGTGTCTTGCGAGATGGCTCGATACAAGGGGAAATCATCGCCATTGCGTCCACCTAACAATGTCACCACGGGTAGATTTACGGCTTTGCCCAGAATGTCCCAACAAGCCATATCAATGGCGGACTTCACGTATGGATGTCCGCGCATCAACTGATCCATGCGGCGGTTCAGGTTTCCCAATTCGGTTGGATCCAGACCAAGCAGCCCTGGCGCAAGCTCTGCCAGACCGGTGCGCGCACCGTTCGCATAGGCTGCCAGGTAGGCGGAACCAAGAGGACAGACTTCACCAAATCCTGTAATGCCGGCATCGGTTTCAACAGCGACAACCGTTGAATCAAAAACTGTGACGGAGTTCCCGCCAGACCATTTATAGCTGCCTTCGTGAAGCGGAAGGTCTACCTTATATACCCTGATGCCTGTGATTTTCATAGAAGCAATATTCAGTATACTTACGTCGTCCGGCGAGCCGAGCGTAGCATCATGACAGCGGCATACAAAATGACCGCCATCACCAGCCATCTTGCGGCTGTCAGGGGCATTGATTTCACCACGAACGCTGCCAGTGGCACTCCGAACATTCCGCCAATAGCCAAACCTAAAGCGACACTGGGAGAGTATGCATCCTGCAGCACGAAACGGGAACTGGCCACTGGCATAAGAAACGCGGAGGAACCCATCATGATTGGAAATGCTGCAGTAGGATTCATTCCCAGCAGTCCGACCAGCGTCATGCAAGGAGCGTAGAAGCCGATGCCCAAAGTGCTGATGGCTGCGAATAAGCCGTTGGCGATAACGGCAATGAATAGTTTGACGCCGGTGAGGCCAAGCGCGTTGCCGCCTACAGGGAATAGGTCGAATTGGCGCATCATCATCACCGTAAACGCAACCAGCAAAGCACCCCCAACTCCTAGTTGCACCTTGTGTTTCGGCAATCCCGCCACCCAGCCTGCACCAAACCAGGAGCCAACCACAGCACCGGCAATCATGAGTAGCAGTGTGGTGACATCCACTTCAATTACGGCGATGTAGATGAAGGCCTGAAAGATGGTGGGGAGCGTGTGACCAGCATTGAGGGTTCCAGGAATCAGTTGATCGGGCACCATGTTGGTGAACTTGAAAATGGATGTGGTAGTAGCGAAGGAGCCAATGCCCAATGTGTCGAAGAAATTCGTGATGAAGCCTGTAAGTAGTGAAGCAGCCTTGGGGAAGGTAATCCGAGGGCCCATCCGCAGCAACGATCGGGTCCACACTGCAATGTACGACAGTGTGAAAATGGCGAGGGCAACAAAGGTGGCAGATCGGGCGAAGGCGGAATCCATTTCTGTTAGGATACCGCGATGGATGCCGTTTTCAGCCAAAATAGGATATTCCCCCGATTGAACTTTCCGCTATTCGATGCGAATTTGGACTATGCGTCCCTTTGCGATAGTTGCAGCCATGGCAGTGCTTTATATAGCCGCCGCCGCTTTGCAAAGTCAGACCCACTCAACAGTAGTGCCTGCCTCAGCTGGGATTCTTGGGGAACACCAGCTTGGAGAAATTCAGCAAATGGCGCCGCAGCAGCAAGCCGAGCGTTTGCTGGAACGGGCCATAAGCCGCTATCAAGGGGCGCTGGAGCAAATCGAAAATCGCCTAGCTTCGTGGACTGGGAACCTTGAGGTCACACAACAGCTTGGAGCGCTGCTCAACCTGACTCAAAACTCGAGCGACCTTCGCGTCCGCACTGCTGGTGTGGAAATTACACTGTTGGCCTACAAAGTTGCCAAGGAGGCTGGAGAGGCGCGACGTTTCAGAGAGCAGATTGTTACCGATGCGCAGGATCGTTCCTGGAGGCTGTGGGTGATCGGCTTACTTGCCAATCGAGGTGTGGAGATGGAAGAGTCCCGCCGACTGTTGTTGCGCTTTTTACAAGATCCAGACGAAGATACACGGAAGTGGGCGGTGAACGCATTGGCAATGCTGGGGACCGATGACACGATTGAACCACTGCTGGAAGTATTCGGTAAGGACCCCTCAATGGCCGTAAGGGAACGTGCCGGATGTGGGCTGGCCGATAGCGGCATGATGACCCAGGACCAGCGGCGCAAGGCTATC
Organism: Bryobacterales bacterium; assembly: GCA_043745195.1. Classification (GTDB taxonomy): domain Bacteria; phylum Acidobacteriota; class Terriglobia; order Bryobacterales; family Bryobacteraceae; genus JANXSF01. Next base: position 12,096 of record JAYTTF010000049.1, read on the forward strand.
CCAGGGTTGTTGCATCTGATGGACGATCCAGTGCTGAATGAAACAACGCTCACTTGGGTATTTCACGCTTTGCACGAAATTAGCGGGCAGAACCACGGCAACAACAAATCCGCATGGCGCAATTGGCATGCCAACTCACTCACAAAAATAAGCAGCCATTGATGTCCGAATCTGGCTAGTCTTTCAGTACAATCCCGGCTATTCTCAAATCGTGTACCTGGATAGAGAAGCCTGCTTTCAAGCCACCGCCTCGCGTGACCCGCGCTTTGACGGCAAGTTCTTCATCGCTGTCCTCACCACCAAAATCTATTGCCGTTCCATTTGTCCAGCCCGCGCCCCGCTGCGCAAGAACATCCGTTTTTATCCGTGTGCGGCTGCGGCGGAATCGAACGGATTTCGTCCCTGCAAGCGCTGCCGGCCGGATACTGCTCCTGGTTCCCCGGCGTGGGTGGGCACTTCCGCCACTGTGCGCCGTGCGCTGCGCTTGATCTCTGAACGCAGATTGTCCGTAGACAAACTCGGGATTGGCGACCGTCATCTGCGGCGCTTATTTCAGGAAGAATTGGGAGCCTCGCCGCAAGCGATTGCCCACGTGGAACGGCTCCACTTTGCACGAAAGCTAATTGAGGAAACCGCGTTGCCGCTGGGTGAAATCGCATACCACGCGGGGTTCAAGAGCATTCGCCGATTCAACGATGCCCTGAAATTCGCGCTGGGAAAATCGCCTTCCGAACATAGGAAATCGCGCAAGGAAATTCCCGATGATGATTGGTTAACCCTGCGCCTGCCTTACGCTGAACCCTATTCGTGGGCTGGTGTGATTGGCTTTCTAACGCCACGCGCCATCACTAGTGTGGAAACAATTTCGCCCGATTGTTATCGCCGTAACTTTCCAACTACGGATGGCCATGGCACCTTGGAAGTTCGGCATCGTCCAGAAAAACGGTGCATTGAATTGCGGTTGACGCGCGTGGATCCTGCAGCTCTGCAAGCGGTGGTTACCAAGGTGCGGCGGTTGTTTGATCTGGATGCGGAACCAATGCGCATTGCCACCGACCTTAGCAAAGACTCTGTTCTTCGTCCGTTAATTGAAAAGCATCCAGGCCTGCGTATTCCCGGTGCTTTCGATGAATTTGAGCTGGCCATCAGGGCTATCCTGGGGCAACAAGTAACCGTGGCGGGTGCCAGCACGCTCACTGGAAGATTGGCCATGCAGTGGGGGAAGCCGGGTTTGTTTCCTGAACCGTCTACGTTAGTTGATGCTGACCTTGCTTCCATTGGACTGCCTTCAAAACGTGCGGAAACCTTGCGCGGCATTGCTCGGCAGTTCGCAGACTTTCCAAGCTTCCTTGGCGAAACTCAAAACCTGGATCATGCGGTGGAGACTTTGGTGGCACTCCCCGGCATTGGCCCATGGACCGCGCATTACATCGCCATGCGCGCACTAGGCGAGCCCGATGCATTCCCTGCCAGCGACCTGGCATTGATGAAAGCCATGGATTTGAAGGATCCTAAAAAGTTGGAACAACGTGCCGAACCATGGCGGCCGTGGCGAGCCTATGCCGCAATGCACCTTTGGATGAAAGGATACTCACTATGAAAATCACCGTGGTGAAAATTGATACTCCAATTGGAGAGCTTCGAGCAGCTACAACGCCCGCTGGTATTTGCGCGGTGAATTTCGCCGATCGTTGGGACGGTGTATGGAAGAAACTGGAAATTCGATTCGGGCCATTGGAAGAGACTTCCCAAGGTGAGACTTTCGGATTAATGGATCGGTTGAAGGAGTATTTTGCGGGGAAACCGGATGATTTCAACGGCTTTCCGTTCGACCCCGGCGGCACGCAATTCCAGCAGATTGTTTGGAAGGCTCTGCGCGAAATCAAGCGCGGTGAAACTTGGAGTTATGGAGGTGTGGCGGCTCATATCGGCAACCCTAAAGCAGTGCGCGCCGTGGGTTCCAGTAATGGACGAAATCCACTGTCCATTGTTGTGCCCTGCCATCGTGTGATTGGCAGCGACGGTGCTTTACGCGGGTATGGGTGTGGGGTGCATCGCAAGGAGTGGTTGCTAGCTTTGGAACGAAGTTGACCATTCGATGATTGCCACCGCGTCACCTGGAACCGAAACCAAGCGAATTTGATGCAGACCAGCCTGGTGGAACAATGCATGCCACTCTGCTTCGGTTCGTTCCTTTCCACCCGTGACTGCCAGCATGTTTAGATCACTCATCAATCGGAACTCGAGTTGCGTATCAACGTGATCGACAACCGCAGGTAGCGCAAACTCAACCACCAGAACCCTGCCATTTGCTGGCAGAGCTAACATGCAATTGCGAAGAATTCGGATGGCCTTCTGATCGTCATAACCATGCAGGACATGCTTCAGAATGAGAGTGTCTGCACCAATGGGAACTGCCTCCAAAATGTCAGCCGCGATCAGTTGACACCTTGCCTGTAAACCTTCCTTTGCAATGCGTGGCGAGGCTGATTCAATGGACGCTGGATGGTCTACCAGAATGCCACGGAGGTGTGGGTGTTTGTTCAGGATTGCGACAATAAGACCGCCTCCACCGCCGCCAAGGTCGGCAACACATTGAGAGTTGGTTACGTCAATACAATCGGTGATCGGTCCATACTTTTCGGCTGGTGCAGTGCCCATAACTGCGCGGAACACTGCGCCTGCATCGGGATCCTGTGACCAGCGCGAAGTTATGCCGGCTCGTTGCATCACGATTGCCGCACTGTCGCCAGTGCGAACGCATTCGGTGAGGTGAGTCCAATTGTCTGCCAGCAGGTCGGCCCAGAATATGACACTGTGCCAGGCTGAGTTAGGCGCGTCGCTTCGCAATGGTTGGCCTAGTGGTGTTAGTGCGAAGGTGCCGGGGATGATTTCGGCTACAATCCCAATACTTGCCATGGCGCGAAGTAGGCGGTGGAGTGATACGGCATCGGCTCCACACTCGCTTGCGAGGATTTCGATAGATACTTCGTTGTCGGCAAGGGCATCGGCAACTTTTAGTCTGGCCGCTGCACACACAATACGGCTTCGGCTAAATGCCATGGCCATGTTGACCAATTGAGTAGATGCATCCATGATCGCTACATTATCTCGCTTAATGCGAAGCAGCATTGAGTGGGCAAAAACTTCACCTCAATCCTCCACACCATCGTCTTCTTCGTCTGCTGCACTGGAATCGGAAGTATCGAAGAGTCCGAGTTGGGGTTTGGGGGGAATGAAATTGCGACTAAGGTTAAGTCGAAGCGGCGCATGTGGCAGACCTGGCCAGGCACTAGATTGCGTCATCGCCGCATTCTGTGCGAGAAAGTCGCAACGGTTATTGTCCTGGTGATCAGCATGGCCCTTGGTCCACAACATGGTCGTATTGTGGATTGCAACCAAATTTTCTAATTCCATCCAAATGTCAACGTTGCGAATAGGGCCGTGCTTTTTCCACCAATGTCGGCGCTTCCAATTCACCAACCCCTTTGTGATTCCTTCAATGAGATATTGGGAGTCAGTGGTAATTTCCACTTGGCATGGTTCCTTGCAAGCCAGTAAGCCTTGAATGGCGGCCATCATTTCCATTCGATTGTTCGTTGTTTGCGGATCGTATCCGAACAGTTCTTTTTTGGCCGAACCGAAGCGCAGAATGCAGGCTCATCCGCCTGGACCAGGATTGCCAAGGCAGGATCCATCTGTGATTAGGGGAACTTTTTTCATTGGGTGGACAGATCTCACTCGTTACCATTCTCACACCGGAGTTCAATCGTACTGGTTCAGGGCGGGCCGCATCCAAGAAGGACTCGGAAGAGGGAAGCCTAGTGCGCTTGCGCAGTCGATTGACTTTCGTGCGCACTACACTGAAGTGCTTCCGGGTCTGAAGCCATACTTCAGACCCTCACAAAGTGCGAGGCTAAAGCCTCGCGGAGAATAAAGTCTGCCCCACGTAAGCATTTGGTCAAAAGTGCTAGAGCAGGGTTCTGGGATTGCTAAACTGAAGGACGAATGTCCATTCAAAGCCTATTTTCTCTTTCCGGCAAAACAGCCCTGATCGCTGGTGCCAGCCGCGGTATCGGATTAGCGATCGCCAAAGAAATTGCTGCAGCAGGAGCCAACACAATTTTGGCTGCGCGCTCTGTTGACAAGCTTAACGCAGAAGCCGCAGCTTTGTGTGCAGCGGGTTTTCAAGCATCTTCGCAACAGTTGGATGTGGCTGATCCTTCTTCGATTGAAGCTGCGGCAAAAGCGCTGCGGGGCAAGGTTGACATCCTGATTAACGTAAGCGGCACCAACGTCCGCAAGCATATGGCGCAGTATTCGAAGGAAGAATATGAACGCATTATGACCACAAATCTGCACGGTTTGTTTGAACTGACGCAGCACATTGGGCAAGGTATGGTGGAGGCTGGCCGTGGTGGGAAGATCATCAATATCGGCAGTCTTACTTCCGGGCTTGGGCTTCCTTACCTGACCGTTTATGCAATGACGAAATCCGGCATTGCTGGTTTAACACGCGCCCTTGCTGCTGAATGGGGACGCCATAATATTCAAGTAAATTGCATTGCTCCGGGCTTCATTGTTACCGATCTGAATAGGGAAATGTGGAAGGCTGGTCATATGAAAGACTGGCTGACCGGCACACAATCGAATCCACGATTGGGTACGCCTGAGGATCTTGCGGGGCTGGCCGTATTCTTAAGTGCCCCTGCATCGGACTACATCACTGGCCAAACCATTTATTGCGATGGTGGTTATTCCACAACGGCGCAATGGCCATTTGAACCATAATGCTGACGCGGCGTGAATTGCCACTTCTACTCATTGCAGGGGCAGTGGCGCGCGGTCAGGAAGTGCCTGTGGATTTCATTTGCCCGATGGACCCTGATGTTCGTTCGAAGGGTCCTGGGAAATGTCCGCGCTGCGGGATGCGGCTTGAAGCCGGGCTACCAGAGCCGATTGAATATCCAGTGAAGTTGTCGTTTGAACCCGCTGTTCCTCGCCCTGGCGTGGAAGCGTTGTTGAATCTGGAAGTGAGCGATCCCAATAAGCGTCAACGCGTTCGTGAATTCCAGGAAGTGCATGAAAAGTTGTTTCATCTTTTCTTGATCAGCAGCGACCTGTCTTCGTTTGCGCATGAGCATCCGCAGCCCAGAGCTGATGGAACCTTTCAATTGCGGTACACCTTCAAACAGCCAGGTGAGTATCGAATGCTGGCCGACTTTTACCCAAAGGATGGCACGCCGCAATTAGTGTCACGATCGTTCCATGTGGCTGGGGAACGTAAACCCGCCCTAGCACTTGTCGCGGAGATGCAGCCTAAGCAAGGTGCGAATCTACGAGTTGAGTTGGTTACCGAGCCACCTCAACCGATTGCCGGAAAGAAGACGCTGCTGTTCTTTCGCATTAGTCCACATGAAGGATTGGAGCCTTATTTAGGAGCCTGGGGACATCTACTGGCAGCCAGCGGCGATCTGATTGATTTGATCCACGGTCATCCTGAGTTTCCAGAACCAGGACCACAAATTCAATTCAATGTGATTTTTCCCAGAGCAGGAGTGCATCGTGTTTGGGTGCAGTTCCAGAACAAGCAGGTGGTGAATACGGTTGCCTTCAACGTGCCTGTGGTGGACTTGAGATAAGGGTGAACATGCCGGCTTTGGCAGGTTCTGTTTCAATCATCGTGCCGGCAGGCAGCAGCAAAGGGGTTTGATAAGTAAGCGTTGTTCGCTTGCCTGCTTTGTTGGGTTGCAGCCAGATTAGCGGTTCGACGGCACCATTGGGCAACACTGCGCGGAGCTTCACTTGACGATCCTGCGTCACAACTTGAATGGCTGTAATGCGCGAATTTTGCAGCAACCGGAAGCCATCTCCCACTGCGATTGGGCGGCCGGAAATGGCCGGTGATTTTGGTGGAGTTTGAGCGTGGGCGTGGGATGGCAGATATTGCGGCTCGCCTTCCGGGGCTCCGCCTTCCACCCAATTTGCTAAGTTGGAAATTTCCTGGCCGGACAGTGCTAGTTCATGCTGAAAACTTCCGTAGCCTTGTACAGCCGGCCATGGGGGCATGCGGCGGGCCAGCACCTCTTCGCGAATGGCTACGGCCCAGGGACGGGTCTCTTCGTAGGTGGCAAGACTCATTGGAGCCGCGCCACCTTCGCGATGACAACTTGCGCAGTTCTTGCGAACGATGCGAGAGATTTCACTTGTCCAGGTAAGCTTGGTAGTGATAACGTCATGCGCCCAAGAGGAGGAGAGAGAACTCACCGCAAGAATGATGACGCTCCTTCTGAGGAACTCGCGCAAAACGGAGCTCCGGCGGCTGTGGAAATTTCCCGAGTTCCTGGTTCGTTTGAGGGCCGACGGGCCCTTTGCGCTACTGAGGAACTCGTGCAAAACGGACTCGCTCCGGCTAATGGAATTAGCAAGTTTTTCCAAATATTGGAGCCGCGCCGGAGCGGCCTTTGGACTACTGAGGAACTCGCGCAAAACGGACTCGCTCCGGCTAATGGAATTAGCAAGTTTTTCCAAATATTGGAGCCCCGCCGGAGCGGCCTTTGCGCTTCTGAGGAACTCGCGCAAAACGGACTCGCTCCGGCTAATGGAATTAGCAAGTTTTTCCAAATATTGGAGCCGCGCCGGAGCGGCCTTTGCGCTTCCAAGCAGCACGAAGTTTAATCCTCAGCCGGCTTTGGCTTGCGTTCAGGACGCATGACTTTCACAGGGTCCATGCCAACAGGAATGGAAACTTCAAAGAATCCAATCATCATTTCTTCCCAGCTCTGATCGCCATAACGGACCTCGGCCTGGGGATTTGGATTGGCTTTGTTGTTCGCTGAATTGTCAAAATGAGCCGTGACGTCAATCTTCGTGCCTTTGGGCAGCAGCATGGGTTTTTCAGGAAAGTATCCAAGCTGCCAACTGAAAGAATAGTGCGGAACGCTGAGCAAGGTTTCGGTTTTTCCGTCTGGGAAAGTAGCTCTGTATTCGAAGGACTTTCCACGAAGATGCATGTGGGGAAGCATGGATATCAAAGTGGCGTCGCTTTGAAGAGTGAAACTGGCGTCCACCCGATGATTGTCGGCTCCTGGGGGAATACGGAATTTGTTTTCACCGGCTGCTAAGTAGAACACGCGATCCACGGGAGGCTGCTTGGCAAAGATCAAACCAAGTTTGCTGCGGTCGCGTCCTGGTTTACCGTTGGCGGTATAGTGCATTTGGAAAACAATGTCGGAGCCGGCGGGGATGAGTCGTCCTTGCCCTGGCTGCAGAATGTTGGGCAGAGTGCCGGGAGCAAAGCCGGCCACCATATCGCTGAAGCCGTTCCCTTCTTCGCCGCGTCCAGTTCGTGTAGCAGTGCGGGGATTAAAAGGTTCGCCTGGAACAGCACTGGCCATCCACTTTGAACCCGGAGGACGAATGAAGGCGATAATGTGGTGCACCAGTTGAGGGTTGCCGGGACGTGCTTCGGCCAATTGAATCCACTTGTCTTCCTTCAAATTGAGAGGGAGGACGAAGTATTGGTAATCAATGGTGCCTTCGGCGGGGATTTCGTAATCCTTGGGCATTTCGACGATAAGGTCGGGCTCGCCGATTTGCCAGCCCTTGGTCCATTGAATGGGCTTGGGTGCATCGGCTGGATTTCCTTCCGTTGCGCCGGAATCGACCCATGAGATGAGCGTTTGGGAATCCTTTTCGGTAAGGCTGCGATCGTTGTGGAACTTGCCATAACGGGGGTCGGCAAACCAAGGGGGCATTTTTCGGCTGGCTACGGCCTGTTTAATTCCTTTTGCCCAGGGACGGGTTTCCTTGTAACTGAGAAAAGATATGGGAGCCGTTTCGCCTGGACGATGGCAACTTTGGCAATTTTTCTGAAGGACGGGGAGAACGTCCTTATAATAAGTGACTTGGACCGGTGAAGCCAATGCCAGCAGGGGCATGGTTAAGGCGAAGAAAGAGATTCGCATGTGGATAGCAGTTCCTTTGTTTAATGATACGGCAACTTTAGGCCATTTGTTTCAGATGTGATGAAAATTTGCTATTGGGATGGTGGAGGGGGACGATAAGGGTAGCAGGGAAAAGACCCAATTATGAGAATAGACGACGCTAATCTGAAGAACATCGCAAGCCAACCGGCGAAAAGCAAAGAAGCTGGCCGGGTCCCGAACGATTTAGTGGTTTCGGGGTACGGAAAGGCGCGCGATGCTTCGACCGATGCCTCTTCGGGTGCGACGGATACCTTCACTTTATCCAGTTTGAGTTCAGCGATCAATGCCCAGAGTGAGGACTCTCCAGAGCGGTCTGCCAAATTGGAAAAACTGGCGAAAGATGTAGATGCAGGGCGTTATAAACCTGACGTTCAGGCTACGACCAAGAAATTAATTGAGGATGCGCTTACTCAAGAGCGACCGATTTCAAATGATGCAAAAGAATCCTGAACTTCAACTTGAACTGGCCGGATCGGCAAGGCAATATTTGGAGGCCAACCAGCCTTGGGAAGCTGCGGCAATACTGGAACGATTGATTTCAGAACTGTCGCAACTGCCGGCAGGCTCAGCTGAGCTCATTTTGGTGGAACTGGCAAGCTTACAGCTACTGAGTGCACAGGGGCTGGATCTGAGCAGCAATTGGCTTAACCGCTTGGCTCCGTCGGGGTCTTCTTACGATGCAGGTGGAAAGGCGACTCTCTACGAAAATACGGCGAGGAACCAAGGATTGGTGGCATGAGAGCTTGTTGTGACATGAAGGCAAAAGTGGATTTCAAATGAGTCTGAGCACAGCACTATTTGCGGCTACCGGAGCGATGCGCGTTTTTGAACGAAGCCTGGAAGTAGCTTCAACGAACGTCAGCAACGTCAACACTCCTGGTTATGTAAAGCACCGGCAAGAGATCATTTCTTTCCGCGACGGCATTAGTGCAGGAAAAGTTGCATCGTCACGCAATCTATACAACGAGGCCTCGGTTTGGCAGCGCCAGAGTGGCTTAGCAAAGTCTCAGCAGCAGATCGATACTTTGGGACAAGTGGAGCAGGCACTTCCGATTGGCGAAGGGCTGGGGATTGCGGATTCTCTGAATAATTTTTTTACAGCTTTCACGCAACTCTCAGCGGCGCCCAATTCCATCACAGGCCGCCAGGTAGTCTTAAACAAAGCACAAACATTGGCCAACGATTTCAACACAACTGCAAACCGGCTGGCCCGGTCCTCTCAATTCAGTGAACAGGAAGTCTCTGCGGTAGTTTCAAAGATCAATGGGGTATTGGCCGATGTGGCCTCCTTTAATAAAGGGGTGCGATCGGATAGCAGGGTGAATAAAGACGGCGGAGTGGAATCTCGTCTTTTCCAATCGCTGGAAAGTCTTTCTGAGTACGCTGATTTTCAGGCATTGCCACAGGACGATGGTTCGGTTTCCGTTTATTTAGGCGGCCAGTCTTTGGGGGCGATAGGTGACAAGAATTTTGCCATCAAATCAGTTGTGGTGAACAACCAGGTTCAGATTCAGGATTTTGACGGCAAGGACATTAGTGCCAATTTTCAAAGCGGAAAATTGGCAGCGTTGCTCGACTTCAGAAACAGGCAGTTTCCCGGATATGCGGCAGATCTGGATACTTTGGCCGCCTCAGTTGCCGATAGTGTGAACACTACTTTATCAGCGGGTCTGGATCTTGCCGGCAATCCGCCGACTGTAAATTTGTTTGTCTATACTCCAACCCAAGGTGCCGCATTTACATTAGGTCTGGGAGGGTTGTTGCCAGAGGAATTGGCGGCAGCCAGTTCAGGAGCTCCGGGAGGCAATGGAGCCGCTTTAGCAGTCGCTGATTTGGCTAAGCAACCGCAAGCGAATGGCTATACTTTTACTCAGTTTTATGGAACCATTGCCTCCAAAGTTGGCGGAGATATTGCAAGCGCAAAGGCGGAGCAGACATCGGGAACCCAACTACTGAGCCAGGCAAGAACGATTCGAGGCGATGCATCCGGGGTGTCTTTGGATGAAGAAGCGGCTTATGTTTTGCAGATTCAGCGAGGCTACGAGGCTGTTTCCAAATTGATGACTGTGATCCGCAGCCTTACCGATACGGTGATGGGGCTGATTCGATAGTTCCACTGGAATGAAAAAATGATCCAATATCTCAACCCCATAAATCAGCGATTTCTGTCCGATATCCAGCGGACGCAGCGTCGGCACAGCAGCGCCGAAGCCGCAATATCAAGTGGGCTCAAGGTGCGGGTTGCCTCCGATGATCCAGACCATATTGACATTCTGCTGGCCACGCGCGGCGAACTGCAAAGAGCCAAACAGGTTAAGAATAATCTGGATCAATTCAAGACCGAAGTGGACACCGCTGAAGTCACATTGCAATCTGCGGTGAAATCGCTGGAACGGGCGCGAACTTTAGGAACTCAAGGGTTGAACGACGCTGCTGCTTCCAACCAACGGCCGATCCTGGCAACCGAGGTGGAAGCCATACTCACCCAACTGGTGTCTGCCAGCCGTGCTTCGGTCCAAGGCCGCTATATTTTCAGCGGAGACACTGACCAGGCGGCTCCTTACACCGTGGATTTAACCGCCCCAAACGGTGTTGCCGCATATACTGGGTCCCTTTCCTCAACCCGCGTTGCCGAGAACACCGACGGCGTGCGCTTCAAAATTGCCCAAACGGCGGACCAGATCTTCGACAACGCTGCTCCTGGTCAAAGCGTTTTTGGGGCGGTGAATGCCTTGCGGTTGGCCCTCGCAAACAATAACACAACCGCAATCCAATCAGCCCTGGCAGATGTACAGACCTCAGCCGACCACTTGAACAATCAGCTAGCTTTTTACGGTACGTCCCAAGGGCAGATCAGTACGGCTATCGATCAAGGGAACCGGCGGCAGTTGTCTTTAAGATCACAGATCAGCCAGATTGAAGATGCCGATTTGCCAGAATCCATTCTGGAGCTTAATCAATCCAAAATTGCTTTGGACGCAGCTTTTCAGGCGCATGCCCTCCTGCCCCGTAAATCCCTATTCGATTACCTGTTCGGATAACACTTTAATTCTTTTTGGGAATCGGTCCAATTTTAGTCTGACCCTTAACCGGCGGGCCAAAGGGATAGGTATCCGGCGTAACATGTACCCCCGTGGTGAACTTGAACGGGAATTTGCCGCCGCTGGGAAACGTCATCTCTACGAAATAGGCCGAATAACCTTTGGTTTGCTTTTCCGGCTTCGCCAGCCAAATACCATCTTTCAACGCCACAAGATCCACGCTCTTATACTTAGGTCCAAGCGTTTCTAAACGGAAATCACGGGCATCCGGATTGTTCGCCTGCCATAGTTTCACCGCTGTCGGTTTATCCTTGCTGGTTACTCGCAAGCTACCGTCCTTTTCCAGTTTCCAATCGAGCTCTGGTCGGCGAGTTCCCTTCATCACCGATTCGTAGAAAGCCGTAACCGATTCCCAGGCATCCGAGTTGCGCAACGAATGGTCGGCATTCGGCACATATCGCAAGTGCTTTTCACCCTTCAAATTGCGGTAGTAAAATTTCCAGGAATCAGGGAGAAAGAACTGATCGCCGGCTGCGTTCACCATAAACTTAGGCATCGTCAATCGCTCTTTGTATGAGTACGGTTCCTCAATGCCCAGTAGCTTTTTATATTTAGGATCGTCAGTGCGATCCATGATCCCTTGCTCGTAGTAGTCGTAAATGGACGGTGCCCAGAACCCGTACGCACGATAATGATGCACAAAGGAAGGGCGCATATTCAACATGTCAATCACCAGCGGCGCAATGGCAACCACGCGCTTGTCCACTGCCGCAGCGGTCCAAGTGGTCCAACCGCGCTTCGATCCGCCAGCAACTACGAATCGGTCAATCTTCACTGATCCACCTTCGGCAGAGGCCAAAAATGCTGTGGCTGCATCCATTGCCCTCACGGCAGCTTTGGTCATGGGGAGTCTGGCAGGCCAAGTTTCATCACCCGTTTCCATGTATTTGTTCCATGTATAGGCGATCAGCGAATCTTCAACCCGCGCTTTCTTCTTTGGATCGTCCAAGAAAACGAGCGTTTGATTTGGTACCATTTTCAACTCGATGGTGACCGCACCCAGCCCCTCAGCGATTCTGGCCAATTGAGGATCCATCGCTGCCGGCGTTGCTTGCTGATTAGAACCACCTGTAATGAAAAGGAAGGCAATGGAACTGGTGAGTTTCGCTGGCCGTGCAATATTCACCCAATGCTTCCATTCCGTTCTGTTGACCTCTTGTGAGGTGCGCCAGGTTTGGGAAGTCATATCCAAAGCATAAATTGAACTGTTTGCAGACTCGGTCTTCTTTAAGAGCGAGTATTTAAAACTGCCATCAGCGGCCGCCACATAACGGTCAAGAGCAGTTTGCTTAGGAGCGCCGCTAGCCAGAAAGGCAGCCGCAACCACAACGAGGATTTGTTTAATCACCCGCCCATTATATATTGAGGCATCGCCAGAAACAGCGACTATTCGGCTGGTGCAGACTGACAATCACTGCAATTGCCGTAAAGCATCAACACATAGGAATTCGAAATAAATCCGGCAGGCGCCAACTGGTTGAGGCTGGTTAGGCGGCCAGGAGCATCAAAAACCTTTCCGCATTTTTTGCACTGAAAATGATTGTGCGGTTCTTTGCCAGGAAGTTCATATCGAGGGGGCTCACCGGGAAGGTCAACTTGAGCCAAACCGCCATCCTCAAGCAGGGACTTAATGGTGCGGTAAACCGTTGCAATACCAAGCCCGTCCACTTTCTTACTTGCTAGAGCAAGCAGCTCGGTTGGGCTCATCGGACGGTCATTTTCTTCAAAGACCTCGCGAAGAGCTCTTCTTTGGCGTGTGTTTCTGTTCATATGTTCTCCAATCATCATCGACCGGATAATGAGATGCCTTAGTCATCTGGACGCTAATTTTTTTAGTTTATCATGCCTTCCAGGGATAAGCCTTGAAAAATTATGGAGTTAACGTTGTCTTTGAACTGTAACAATTCGTCAGAATTTAAAAGCCCGATCAGAAAAACGTAGTTAACGTTTATCCATCAACGAGTTGTGACGAACCGGCTCACCTTGACCCTAGTTGGAAACTATCGATTTGTTTACATATGTAAACAACAACTATCCCTCAACCCAGCTTTTCTCTTCCTTTTTCTTATGCTTAACGGATTTCCGCTTTTTTGGCTCAATTACTTTACTGGGAGGAGTGTTCCCCAAAACTGCTCTGGAAACTCGTTTTACAACGGTATCCTGATCAGCAGGAATGATGATCTCCATCGACGTTTTCTTCATTCAGCAAGATTCTCCATCTCCAGTGTAAGACCATTTGTCAAATGAGGGTGAGCGTGCCTGGGCATATCAATCCCAATACCGGACACTTCTGAGCTTTCTGAATTCTTTGCGCCATAGAGAAAACTTATCGTTTACAATCACTTCAGGAGTGCTTTGTGTATGGCACTCAGCTTGCCCTTACCAAAGAGAGTGTAGAAATGGACAGACCACGAGAAGGCGCAGCCCGTAGCAGATTGATAAAAAGAGTTGTGATGGGAACCGTTTTGGCATCAGTCCTAGCCGCTGGAACCTGGGCCATTAACCGGCTGCCGCAAGCGGCGCAGTCGGTTGAATTCGCCACTGTTTGGCCAGGGAAGGTGGAACGCGGCCCCATGATTCGCCAAGTTCGCGGATTGGGTATCCTGGTGCCCGAAGAAGTATTGCTGATTCCAGCCAACACCGATGGCCGGGTTGAAAAAATAATTCTCCGTCCGGGCGCAACCGTGAAACCTGACACGATTTTACTCGTACTGAATAATCAGGAACTGGAAAATGCTGCGTTTGCTGCTGAATGGCAAGTTAAGGAAGAAGAGGCTCGTATGAAGGATCTCCGTGTCCGTCTGGAAAGCCAACATTTGGACCTTACTGCGTCAACGGCAAAGACCGGATCGGAGCTGAATCAGGCGAACCTTACCGCTGATCGCGATGCGGCGCTCACGAAATTAGGTTTAAAAGCGGACCTGGAATACAGGCTCACCAAAGCGAAAGCGGAAGAATTGGAAGGCCGGTCAGAAATCGAAAAGAAGCGGCTGTTGATCAACTTGGATTCGATCAAGGCACAATTATATGCAGAAGAAGTGAAGATTGAAAATCTGAAAGCTTCTTATGAGCTGAAGCGAAAGCAAGTGGACCAACTAAAGGTACGTGCCGGAGTGGCTGGAGTGCTGCAGCAACTGCCCGTGGAAGTAGGACAGCGCGTTACTCCCGGGGCATTGCTGGCTAAAGTAGCGCAACCCTGGAAACTGAAAGCGGAATTGAAGATTGCCGAAACACAGGCCAAAGATATTCTCCCCGGACAAATCGCCTCCATCGACACGCGCAACGGTTTGATTGCTGGTATTGTTTCAAGAATCGACCCCGCATCTGCAAACGGAACTGTTACTATCGACGTCAAACTGACGGAAGCATTGCCACAAGGCGCGCGTCCTGATTTAAGTGTGGATGGAACCATTGATATTGAAAGAATTCCTGAAACATTGTTTATGGGTCGGCCAGTGTTTGGTCAGACAAATACGACAGTGAAGATGTTCAAGTATGATCCAACCACAATGGAAGCAGTCCGGGTCCCAGTGAAGTTGGGACGAAGTTCAGTAACGTCCATCGAAATTCTGGAAGGGCTGAAGTTAGGCGACAACGTAATTTTGTCCGACATGTCGCAGTACGATAATCAAGACCGGTTGAAGTTGAAAAAGTAGTCTATTCAAGTTGAAGAGGAAGGAAATTGGAAATGAGCACTGCCGCACAACCCCTGCTGACAATGGAAGGCGTAACTAAAGTTTTTTTGACGGACGAAGTGGAAACCCACGCATTGGCGGGGATTCACATGAACATAGGCAAAGGTGAGTACGTTTCGATTTCCGGTCCATCCGGTTGCGGCAAGTCTACCTTGCTGGCGATTTTGGGACTGCTCGATTCCCCCAGTGGCGGCAGTTACGTCTTGAATGGCAAACCCGTTGAGTCGTTAAAAATGAGCGACCGCGCCAGAATTCGGAATCGCGAAATCGGCTTCATATTTCAGGCGTTCAACCTGATCGGCGATTTGACGGTTTACGAAAACGTGGAACTCCCGCTGACGTATCGCGGCATGGCTGGTGCTGAGCGAAAGAAGCGCGTGCAGGAAGCGTTGGAACGTGTCGGCATGTCGCATCGCGTGAAGCATTACCCATCACAACTATCGGGCGGTCAACAGCAGCGTGTAGCAGTGGCTCGTGCATTGGGTGGCGACCCGGCGATTCTGCTAGCCGACGAACCAACCGGAAACTTGGATTCAGCCAATGGCGAACAAGTAATGGATCTGTTGCGCGAACTGCATCGCGGAGGCGCAACCATTTGCATGGTGACGCACGATCCACGTTACGCAAGGTATGCAGACCGCACTATTCGCTTGTTTGACGGGCGGATTGTGGAAGACAAGGAAGTCTCCCAGAGCGCTAGTTAAATGATCCGTCTGCGAAGTGTAGAAAAATATTTCGAACAGGGTCCGTCACGGTCCTATGTTCTGCGTCGCGTCGATTTAGACATTGCCGAAGGTGAGTTCGTATCTATCATGGGGCCGTCTGGGGCAGGCAAGTCCACACTTCTGCACATCATTGGAATGCATGATATGTCCTGGACTGGCGAATATCATTTTTACGAACATGCCATCCACAAACTAAGCAGGAAAGACCGTTCCGAAGTGTATAAGAAATACTTCGGCTTCGTGTTCCAAAGCTATCATCTTCTTGATTCCCTCACCGTTTATGAAAACCTGGACGTCCCCTTGGGGTACCGTAATATTCGCAAGCAGGAACGTGATGCTATGGTGTGCGATGTGCTCGACAAATTCAATATTGTTGGCAAAAAAGACCTTTTCCCCAATCAACTCTCTGGTGGGCAGCAACAACTGGTTGGCATTGCCCGTGCCGTGATCGCCCACCCCAAAGTGATTCTTGCCGATGAGCCCACGGGCAATCTGCATACTTCGCAAGGGGACGAGATAATGGAATTATTCAAAAAGCTGAATGAACAGGGCACCACTATTATTCAGGTGACGCATTCCGAACGAAACGCGTCTTATGGAAATCGGGTGATTGAAATTCGAGATGGTTGGATTGAAGGAAAGTAAAAAACACATCATGCGTGGAATTGGCTTGATATTACTGGCAGTCTGCTCACTGAACGGAGCAGAAAAAGCCTGGGTGACGCTGAGTAACGAAAACGCAAAGCTGCTGCTGGAACTGGAGGCTAAGTTTTCTCCCGAAGGAGCTTCCCGCACAGGCATTGATGGCCTGGAAGAACAAGTCAGCCGCATTGGAACCGCCGTTCGTCTGGAAAGCCAAGCTGCGGAGCGGAAAGCCTTGGCAGAATTGGAACGCCGTTTAGTGAAGGAAAAAGATGCGCGCGTGAAACAGGATCTGGAAATTATGATCCAAGCAACCAAGGATGGGTTGAAGGCCCAGGAGGTCACTGAAAAGCTGATGCTTCCTTACCCTCGTGTCTCACGGATAATCTTTGGAGGCTTGCGCGGATTGCTGGATGATCAGGTACCAGCAAAATTGCGGACTGCGGCAATGGTTCGTTTGAAGAAGTATGCAGGGCTTGAAAAAGGATTCACTCCGTTAACCGATCAGGCTCGTAAGCTGGTTATGGAAAGGCTTGCTGATAAAAAATTGCTAGGCCCATTTCGCAGTGATGTGGAGCAGGATTTAGCAAACAGCGAATCCTATTTGAAAGGCATCGGTGATCTTTTTGAAAAGTACCGGCTGGATGGATATCAGGTTTCCCTGGCAGAAGTGAAAAAGCAGGTTGCTGCGTACGATGAATTCATCCGCAAGGAAGTGCTGCCTAGAAGCCGCGAAGATTATCGGCTTCCTCCTGAACTTTATCGGATTGCGCTCGATTCCTATGGCGTGGATATCCCTGCCGATCAATTAGCCACAAAAGCTCGTGCAGCGTTTACCGATCTGCAAAAGCAGATGAACGAAGTGGCGGCACGAGTGGCTAAACAGCGCGGATGGACGGCCACTGATTACCGCGCTGTGATTCGCGAATTGAAGAAAGATCAGATTACAGGTGATGCCATTTTGCCCCACTATCAACAGCGGTTGAAGCAGGTGGAGGAAATAGTCAGGCGCGAAAACATTGTTACTTTGCCAACGCGCGATGCCCGGATTCGTTTAGCTAGTCCCGCAGAAGCCGCCGCCTCGCCTGCCCCGAACATGCGGCCTCCACGGATGATTGGAAATACCGGAGAGATGGGGGAATTCGTTCTGCCGTTGGTTGTTCCCACCAAAGATGGCAAGGGGCTGGTCTCCGACGATTTCACTTATGGCGCAATTTCCTGGGCGCTCACTGTGCACGAACTGCGTCCCGGCCACGAAATGCAATTCGCAAAGATGATTGAAAATGGTGTGTCCACTGCGCGCGCCGTGTTCGCATTCAATTCAGCCAATGTGGAAGGTTGGGGCTTGTATACCGAAGCCGTCATGCTGCCTTATCTTCCCGATGAAGGCAAGCTTTGTTCTCTGCTGATGCGCCTGATGCGCGCTGCCCGCGCTTATCTTGATCCTGAATTGCAAATGGGCAAGGTCACTTATGAAGAGGCCCGCCGCGTACTTCAAGAAGATTGCGTGCTATCGGAAGCGATGACCAAGCAGGAACTGGATCGCTACACATTCCGCTCCCCCGGACAAGCCACTGCCTACTATTACGGTTACTATCGGCTGATGGAAATTCGCACTGAGCTGGAAAAGAAGATGGGCTCCAAATTCGACGTGAAGCGCTTTCACGATTTTATTCTGGAGCAGGGCTTGTTGCCCCCTGGCTTACTGCGGCAGGCTTTGCTCGCCGAGTTCGACCCGAAAAAATGAATCGCAACAACGCGAGCCGCATTCTTATCGCCGACGATCAACCGGACGTCCTGGAAGCATTGCGCCTCCTGTTGAAGGCCGAAGGATTTCAGATTGACTCCGTAACCTCGCCGCAGGAATTAGTTCCCGCCCTGGAACGCAAAGAATACGACGTGTTGTTGATGGACTTGAACTACACGCGGGACACCACCTCCGGGAAGGAAGGTTTAGATCTACTGGCTGCCATTCAGGAAGTGGACCCCATGTTGCCTGTAGTTGTAATGACTGCCTGGGGCAGCGTGGAATTGGCAGTAGAAGCCATGCGGCGCGGTGCTAGAGACTTCATTCAGAAGCCTTGGGACAACGCACGCTTAGTGGCCATTGTGCGCACGCAGGAACAACTGAGCACTTTGTTACGTCGTGGGCGAAGGCTTGAGGCAGAGAATCAACTTCTGCGCGCCGAGGGCCGTCCAGTGATGATCGCCGAAGCACTATCCATGCAACCAGTGCTGGAATTGTTGGCCCGGGTTGGTCCCTCCGATGCTAATGTGCTGATCACCGGCGAACCGGGAACAGGCAAGGAAGTGATTGCCCGAACCTTGCACATGCTCTCCAACCGCGCACAGAAACCGATGATCACAGTGAATGCCGGCGGCCTTGCCGAAGGGGTGTTTGAAAGTGAGTTGTTCGGCCACGTGAAGGGCGCTTATACAGACGCTAAGATCGATCGCGTAGGGCGTTTTGAACTGGCCCATGATGGCACATTGTTTCTGGACGAGATTGCCAATGTTCCTTTCAACCTGCAATCAAAGTTGCTGCGAGTACTGGAAACAGGGGAGATGGAACGTGTTGGGTCGTCGAAAACGCAGCGGGTTGATGTACGTGTGATTTCCGCAACTAACGCGAACCTGCATCAGGAAGCTGCTGAAAATCGCTTCCGGCAGGATCTTTTGTTTCGCTTAAATACGATTGAAATTCATTTGCCTCCGCTGCGTGAGCGTCGCGAAGATATCCCATTGCTGGCCGCTCATTTTCTGAGGGCGCACTCCGCAAGGTATCGAAAGCAAGTGGTTGGTTTCGACACTGCCGCAACAAAACAGATGCAGGAAAATCCCTGGCGAGGCAACGTGCGTGAATTGAATCACGTGGTGGAACGGGCAGTGCTAATGTCTACCGACAACATGATTCATGTGCAGGATCTGGCCATTCGCCAGACCCAACCAACCGGCAAGCTTGAAGAAATGAGCCTTGAAGAAGTGGAAAGTTTCCTAATTAAAAAGGCTGTTCAAAAGCACAATGGCAACGTCAGTCATGCCGCCAAAGCGCTGGGACTTAGCCGCAGCGCGCTTTACAGAAGGCTGGAGCGTTACCACTTGTGACCAGAATCGGGCATGAGCTTCGGGTGCTCCTGTTGGCTCTGCTTGCCGGTCTTCCAGGGTCTGCCACTGCAATGTATCTGCTGTGGACTGGTGGATTTTCCTCACAGGTTTTCTGGTCCATTGCGCTGTTGATTATCGGCATCTGGCTGGGTGCGGCCTACTCGCTGCGCGAAAACGTTGCTGGTCCATTGCGCACGGTGGCCAATTTGCTGGAAGCCATGCGCGAAGGAGATTTTTCCATTCGCGCCCGCACCGTGATTGGTACCGATGCACTTTCCGAAGCCATGCAGCAGGTGAATGCAATCGGCGAAACACTGCACGCCCAACGCCTGGGTGCTTTGGAAGCAACAGCACTGCTTCGCAAGGTAATGGAGGAAATCGACGTTGGAATATTTGCATTCGATGAAGTGAACCGTTTACAACTAGTGAATAGAGCCGGTGCTCGATTGCTTGCGCAACCCACCGAACGCTTGTTGCAGCGCGATGCCGAAGCCCTGGGACTTTCCGATTGCCTGACGGGTGATTTTTCGCAGACCATACAACGAACTTTCCCCAGCGGCGCTGGACGTTGGGGCATCAGCCGGTCCAGTTTTAGGGAAGGCGGCAAGCCACATCAGATGTTGGTGATTACGGATCTAACCCGTGCCCTTCGAGAGGAAGAACTATTAGCCTGGCAACGGCTGGTCCGTGTGTTGGGCCATGAATTGAACAACTCTCTTACGCCCATCAAATCGATTGCTGGAAGCTTGGAGACTATAGTCAAGCGCGAGCCGCTTCCGGAGGATTGGCGCGATGATATGGCGCGTGGCCTCTCGGTAATCGCCAGCAGGTCCGAAGCGCTTAGCCGCTTCACTGGCGCTTATGCAAAGCTCGCCGGATTGCCAAGACCAGTGTTGGCAGCCGTCAGCGTTGGCGCTTGGGTGGAGCGAACCGTGCGCCTGGAAACACGGCTCCGGGTTTCAGTGGAAAATGGGCCACCCGTTATTCTCCAAGCCGATGGAGATCAGTTGGATCAACTATTGATCAACCTGCTTCGCAACGCCGCTGATGCATCGCTTGAAACGGGCAGCAGCAAGGTTTTCGTAAGCTGGAAAAAGCTTGGAACAAAGTTGGAATTACTGGTGAAGGATGAAGGGCTGGGACTTTCCGGATCGGCAAATCTGTTCGTGCCATTCTTCACTACCAAGCCCAGTGGGTCAGGAATTGGCTTGGTGCTCAGCCGTCAAATTGCAGAAGCGCATGGCGGGCAATTGACACTGCAGAACAGACCGGACAGCTCCGGTTGCGTCGCGCGGTTGGAACTGCCGCTGAATTCCGGGACGTGAATTCACTTTGGACGAATGAAACTATCCACCGGACGATTGCCTGAATTGGGTCCCTGCTTTTTGTAATCAGTTCCCGCGCGTCCATTCCAATCCCACGCCACCGCGCCGCCTTGTACTGTCAACTCACAACCCAGTCGTTTGGTTGCAGACAGCCGTCCACCAAATCCATCGACATATCCAAAGGTGCCTTCATCGATTCGAAGCACCGCAATATCGGCAGGTGCACCCACACTGAGTTGACCCTGCTCTGGACGCTTAATTTCATTGGCAGGATTCCAAGTGGACGCCTTGATCACTTCCACAAGAGGCATTCCCATGGCCAGAAATTTTGACATCGTGTTCACCATGTCAATCATTCCCGCGTTCATGCTGCCAGTGTGTAAATCGGTGGATATAGAATCCGGGTAAAAGCCTTGTTCCACAGCAGGAACAGCATTGCGAAATACGAAACTACCGCCTCCGTGCCCGACGTCGAATTTCACGCCGCGTTGCCGTGCTTGACGGAGATAGTTGTAGAGCTTGCCCTGCTCATCCACAATGGGCACAGGGCCGCGGAAGCAGTGCGTGCTGATGTCACCGGGGCGCAGTCGCTTGCCGACCAGTTCGGTATAAGGGCGCTCCGGCAGAAAAAACCCGAAATCCACCATCACTGGAATATTGGCTTTATTCCCAGCCTCAAGAGCCTTGTCAACGCTCATCCAATCGGGCCGCTGATAATGGGCCGTCTTCACTCCAACAACAATATCCTTGTGCTTCAAAGCCAGACGCGCAACAGCTTCCGCATCGAAATCCATTTGTTCCGCCGCATCGGTCATCATGCCCAGCCCGGCAATGTTGATCATCGCAAGAACCCTGATTTTGGCGCGATCTATCACGGTATGCCGAAACGCTTCAAAGTTTCTCCAGCCGGAACTTCCCGCATCCACCATGGTTGTGGTGCAGGATTTCGGACCGAAGGCATCGGGCGCAATACTGTTGTCACCGGCCCAGGCATCGGCTTGGCCAGTGGTGTGGAACATGTGTGCGTGGATGTCCACCAGGCCTGGAGCAACCACAAGGCCAGTAACATCCACCACCTTTCTTGCTTGGGCAGCGTTGATGGATGCGGCAATTGCAGCTATGCGTCCATTGTTTACTGCAACGTCACGAATTGCATCAATCCCATTCTTGGGATCAATCAGGCGGCCGCCCTTCAGCACTATGTCGTACTGTTGAGCATTCGCGGTAAGCGTAAAAAGCAAGAGGGCCGCCGAAGCAGCCCTCCATTGGTTAGTTGCCATGTTCTTAGAATACGAAACGCAAGCCGAATTGAATAATGCGCATGGGTTGAATCGTTGAAGTAATTTGCCCAGGAGCACCGGCATCTTTCACGCCGATGTTCTGAACAGGATCCGCTCCACCAGGTGCTGAAGGCAAATAGGCCGGGCCCGTTCGCAGACCGCGGTTTGGAATTCCGAAGTTGGGATGGTTTGCAATGTTGAACATTTCCGCGCGGAACTGCACATTCATTGTTTCCCGGAAACGGAAGTTCTTGAGTAATGACATATCGACGTTCTTCATTCCAGGACCATCCAGTACCGAAACACCCGAATTGCCGTAATGGCAGCGTTCGGGGAAGCGAGTGTCCTGGCACGAGACAACCTTGAAGGCGGATGGGTCAAAGAAGCGTTGCACACTTCCATTGTCGATCACACCACTGCCTATTCGATCCGGCCGTACTGGCGAGTTTGCAGTGTTCAAGGTATTGCCCTGTGCAACAGTAAACGGAAATCCAGTCCGCAACGTCACGATCCCGGTCACTTGCCATCCACCCAAAATATACTTGCCCGCACCACTTTTCATTCCAGCGAAAGTAGGTATTTCGTAGATGAAATTGGAAACAATATTGTGACGGACATCGAAAGGATAGCGGCCTTTTTCTGGCAGCCGGTTGCGAGGATTCTGCCAGGTATTGGTTGTTCCGCCGAATGCTTCATTGCGGCCATACCCTTCACCCAACGATTGGCTGTAGGTATAAGCAATCCCAAATTGCAGACCATGAGACATGCGCTTTTCGTAATTCATCTGCAGGCCGTGATACCAGGAGTTGGAACCATTGGTGAGGAAGCGAACTCGAGTCAAAGGACGAAGTGGACCGCCAGGACCATCCACTACGAATTGGATAGGCCGACGAAGCTGCACTGTGGAAGTGGGAGTGTCGAAAGCAGGATCGGGGTTGTTGTATTCCCAAGTACTATCAATGTTTGTTCCCTTGCTGCCAACATATCCAACCGTCAACACTTGACGACCTGGAAGTTGCCGTTGGATATCAAAGCTCCATTGCGCTATGTAAGGTTGCAGGTTTGTCTTGTCCAAGGTGTTGGCATTGATTGCGCTGGTGGTGTTCACAACTCCAAACGGTGCAGCGAATGTAAGTGGTGTAGCTGCTAACAATTTTCCTGTGGCGTCCGCACCACTGGCAAAGTTACTGGAACCGGAGAGTGGAGGATTCAAGTTCAAAATCGTGTAATTATTCAACTGGTGAACGTTGTAGTAAATACCGAAGCCAGCGCGCACAACCGTCTTTTCTGAAGCGCGATAGGCTATGCCAAGGCGCGGCATGAACAGCGTTTTTTGAGGATTGTAGAAGTTATACTGATTGCGAATGGTGGGCAACAAAGTTGGAAAGCCATTAACTTTGTCCTCAAAGCTTAACGTCCGCCACAAACCCCGAACGTCTTTGGCCATGGAGTTGAATTCGTATCGAACACCAATATTGATGGTCAACCGGCGATTCACCTTCCAATCGTCCTGCGCATAAAATGCAATGCGGTTTTGGTTCGATTCCGTAAGTGGCAGTCCTTCCGGTGAATTGGACGAAGATGGATATCCCAGCAGGAATGCGGCTAAACCGCTGCGGGCAATGTTGTCAGCGAAGGCCAAATCGCCCCGAGCCGTGTTCGCTGCACCTCGGAACAAACTTACAAAACGGTAGTCCATTCCAAATTTCATGTTATGGGTGCCGCGATTGTAAGTCACGTTGTCGTTGATCTGATGGACGTTATTGAAGTCGAAGCCGTTGCCGCCATCCCGATCCCCAATTCCAAGAAAGCCGTTAATGTTGAACGAAGGAAGACCCGCTTCACGCGATGTGAACTTTCGGTTGGCGTCCGTCAAAAGCCGGAAGCCCGTTAGTCCGATGGTGTCCAAATCAAAGCTGGTATTGGAGCGCGGATTCAAAGTGTTGTCTACCGATCGGTTGTAGCCATACCGCAATTCGTTGATCAACGAAGGAGTAAAAATGTGTAGCCACTGCGTTGCCACATTTTGATTGCGGCCCGCCACGAAGTATTGAAACAAGGGGTTATCACCTGGCGTTGTGAAGAAGGTAATATCCTGGAATGCGTACCGCCCAAAGATCTTGTCCTTGGCTGAAAAGTTGTGATCTCCGCGGACGAACACTTGATCTTCGTCCTGCTTCACACCACCTTCACCGAAGTAGTTGGATCCGGAAATGGGGTCGGGCTTGGCAACTTGTGCGGTTGGAAAGTACGCGAACAAAGCCTTCGCAGTGGGGCTGATTCTGCTGGCGGGAATAATATTCCCTGGGAACGGAGTGCCCGTGAGAGGATCGGTGATAGCGACGTTTTGCGCTGCATTAGGACGATTCAAGAATGCACTCAGATCGCCATTCTTCATTGCTTCCGTAGGAACATTGGCGTTGCCCACCAATCCAGGCTGGCGGCGCGCACGGTGTTCATAGTTCACCATGAAGAAGGTCTTATCCTTCCCGTTATAGAGTTTCGGGATTAGCACTGGGCCGGTCCAAACTCCACCGTATTGATTCTGCCGTAGCTTGTCTTTGGGACGCCGTACGGCTGTTGCTGAGTTGAAATAGTTTTGGAAATAGGCTTCAGCATCAAACTTGTCGTTACGCAGAAATTCAAACAGCGAACCGTGCATTGCGTTCGAACCGCTCTTGGTAATGATCATTACCTGTGCACCAGAGTTGGTTCCGTATTCCGCCGAATAGGATCCGGAGAGCACCTTGAATTCTTCAATCGCTTCAGTGGATGGTGAAAATGGAATGGTGTTGACGCGCGGCTCAGTTGCCACAACGCCATCCAACGTTCCATGCATATTCGTATCGCGCTGGCCGTTTGCGGAAATTGAAATAGCTTGGCCCGCGATTGGTACCCCACCGCCTCCGCCAGTCAATCCGTCAAAACCCATGCGCCCACCAAACTGAACACCAGGCTGCATCACAGCCAAACCTGCAAGGTTGCGTCCGTTCAAAGGAAGTTCTACAACACGGCGCTGTTCCACTACTTGGCCCAGTGACGATTCGTCCGTCTTCAACTGCGCAACTTCAGCGGTGATGGTAACCAGTTCGGTTTGCGCACCAACTTCAAGTCGGAAGTCCACTCGGGCCTTCTGGTTGATCTGCAATTCAATGCCCTTTTGGGTTTCGGTTTTAAAGCCTTTGGTTTCCACCGTAACGCTGTACATGCCGACGTCAAGAAGAGGGAAACCGTAATCACCAGTAGCATTGGAAGTAACTTCACGGCGAATGCCCGTATTAATATTGAAGGATGTAACTTTGGCCCCAGTCACAAGAGCACCCGAGGAATCAGTTACCGTTCCTAAAATAGTTGTGGAAGTGGTTTGAGCCCCAGCGGGGAACACCGAAACAAATAGCGAAACCAAAAGCGGAAGTACACGTTTCATTGAAGCCTCCTGGAAAGATTTAGTCATTGAAGTAATGCTAATTGGCGGAGGGAGCAAAGTCAATCGTCATCGCCAACTTTATCCTGCTGCCGCTCCTGATGCTTTCCAGTGAATTCCTTCGTTGGCCATGGATTCAACCAGCGATTCAAACGCACGGGGATCAATGATATAAGACTGCGCACCTTGATAATCAACACTGGCCGCCATGCCTTGTCCGCTAAGCATGATGCAAAGTTGCAATTCTCCAGGAGTCAGAATTGCGGCGTCGAGTCTAGCTGACCCTTCCGGACCCACCGTCACTTTTCGCAATAAGGACCTCAAGAATGCCGGATCATCCATACCCTCAAGACGCGCCCCCGCTCGCAGCCATTGCTGCTCTTTTGGTCCAAAGAAATGGGGACCCGAAGCGTAGGCAAGCAGAAAGACTATGATGTCTATGAAAGCCGCCAGCGTGAAGGAAAGCACATGCCTTGGCGTGGGTGCTTGTACAAGTTCGGTAATTGCCAGCAGCAAGTCTTCTTGTCCAGAAACAGTCTTGTCGATAGACGCCGCATAGCTGGGCACTTCCGGTTTCTCCAATTTGCCTTGGTGCAGTGCTTCAGCCATATCGTTCCAAGGGATGCCGTCCAAGGCTTCATGATAGGCACGCAGCTGTTTTTCCGTAGGATCAAGCGGCTTGCTTTGCACCCGGTATGCACGTAGGCGAGTCAGGCTGGTTTCCAGTTGCTTTTGCGTTTCACTCGCCAGCTTGGAATAACGATCGAATGCAGTGTAACGAACCCCTTCGCCGGTTCCTTCTTTATAAGCTCCGCCAACTCCCTTTGCCTCTTTCGCTACAGCTTCACGGACCTTGGCCAGGTAAGGGTCTGTGTCTTGAGCCGCTGAAATATGGCCGTAAGTTTTTTCAGCCACCGTCATTTCATCCAACGCCAGCACATGTCTGCGAGCCTCGGTGGCAGCACCTGCCAGTTGCTCTTCCGTTTTTTGCGACGCTGAATTCAAAGTGTCGTAGAGTTGCCGTTGCACCAGTGCCGGGCGCTCCTTGGCGGCAAACCAGGTGTAAAGACTAACGTAGGAAAACCCAATAGACACGGTCGCGGTCATCACATAGACAGTGATCAACAGTGCACGGCCAGTTCTGGAAAACCCTATCAGCCAGGCAACCAGTATAAGTGCTGATTGCACTCCTAACGATGCAAGCAGTGCGAACCATTGTGATAGATACAATTCCATACCCGCCATGGTGGTGTACCAGGAGACGATGGAGAGAAGGCAGCTGGCAACAAACAGGCCGCTGACCATGGACTTGCTGACAGATGAAATTGAGTTACGCGAAGTAGATGAAAAGGACACACGTCCTCCTGTGTTCACCTACGCAACTACAATTGGATTTGTTCCATCAAGAAAGAAGTTTACACTGGCACTAGAATATTCAGTGGATTTTTCTGCGGCCTGGGCTTGGTGCGTGCCGTCTTCAAATACTTTTCGATCTTTGCCAGAATCACCGGCTCCTGCTTAGCCACGTCCTTCGATTCCGTAGGATCGGTTTTCAGGTTATACAGCTCCAGCGCCACTCCTGGTTTGGGCCTCACCGCTTTCCAATCTCCCATGCGCACCGCTTGCATCGGCACTTCATCGGGGAAGGTGCCAGTCTTTCCATCGTAACGGGGCAACTCCCAATACAGAAACTCCGCCTGTTCCTGTTTGCCGCCAAGCAACGTTGGCAAAACGGACCGGCCATCCATGCCCAACGGCGATTTTGTCCCGGCAATCTCTGCAGCAGTGGGAGGGAAGTCAACAAACATCCAGGGGAAATCACTGGTTTTACCCGCAGGAATTTTTCCAGGCCAGCGGGCAATCATCGGAACGCGAATGCCGCCTTCATAGAAGTTTTGTTTGTGGCCGCGCAGGCCGCCGGTGCTGTTGAAAAATCCTCCATCGTCCCACAGGGCAGTGGCTGAACCATTGTCGGAGGTGAAAAATACAACCGTGTCGTTATCCAGATTCAAGCGTTTTAATTCGTCCATGATTCTGCCGACGTAGGTATCAAGACGTGAAATCATGCCGGCATATGTGGAAAGAGGATAAGCCTGATCGGCGTAATGTTTCCGGGGGTCAACGTAAGGTTTGGGTTCTTTGAACGTCGCCGAATAAGGGTCCACCGAATCTTTCGGAGCCAGCAGTTCAAGGTGCGGAATGGTAAATGGGGCGTAAAGGAAGAAGGGCTGCTTCGCATTGCTGCCGATGAATTGAACGGCTGCCCCGGCGATCAGATCGTTAGCAAATGCCCCGCGTTCATTCGCACCATTTTCAGGCAAGCGAAGAATTTCGTCGTCTTCAATCAAATACCCCGGATATTGGAAATGCGCGTGAACCTGGTGCAAATATCCCAAGAATCGATCAAAGCCATGCTTGGAGGGCACACCATCTGTCTTAAGATCTCCAAGCCCCCACTTACCAAAACAGCCGCAAGTGTAGCCCACCTGTTTAAGCGTTTGCGCCACTGTATAATCACTCGCCAACAGCGGAGCGCCACCCGGGTTAGATCGAATACTGGTATGGCCGCCATGAAGACCAGTCATCAAAACACTTCGCGATGGAGCGCAAACCGTGCAGCCCGCATAGGCATGAGTGAAGCGGGTCCCCTCCTTGGCCAGACGGTCAATGTTGGGGGTCTTAATATGCTTCTGCCCATAGCAGCCCAGATCACCGTAACCCATATCGTCAGCCATGATCCAAACAATGTTCGGCTTACGTGTGGGCTGCGCGGACAAGGCTGCAGCGCTGAAGGAGCTTAAAAGAAATTGGCGGCGATTCATAAGTTACTCACGTTTAGTATCGCGGAACTGTGGCATCAATGTCACGGCTCCACTGATCGATGCCTCCAATTAAACTAGTGCAGTTTTCCAACCCCTGATGCCGCAACCATTGCACAACGTTTAAGCTGCGCACGCCGTGATGGCAGATCACTAAAAGCGGCGATTGATCGGCCTGCGCTTCCAATTCCTGCAATCGATTTGGTACAGACCCCATGGGCACCAAATTTGAACCAGTAATGGCCGCAGTCTGAAACTCCCACTGCTCACGGACATCAATAATACAGAACTTTTCTCCGGCAGCAATGCGTTCTTGCACCTTAATTGGCGACAACTCTAACGGTATTGCTTCGTGCACACTTTCCCCCTGCGTCGAATTGTAGTAATAATAGAGCCGTGAAGCAAATAACACTGGTAATGTTTTTCGCGCTTGTTGCCGCAGGACAGCAAGCAATGACTCCGCAGGTAGTGGAACCCGGTGGCCCAGGCAAGGCCCCGTCGGACGCGGTGGTTTTATTCGACGGAAAAGATACCTCTTCATGGACGAAAACAGATGGCTCTAGTATTGGCTGCCTAGTGAAGGATACGGAGCTACTGTGCTCTTCCGGCGTTGGCGATATTGTTACCAAGCACAAGTTCAACAACGCGCAGATTCACTTGGAATTTGCACCGCCGTTGATGCCTGAAAGTAAGGGCCAGTTGAAAGGAAACAGCGGCGTTTATATTCACCAGTTGTACGAAATCCAAATTCTGGATTCCTATAACAATCCCACCTACGCCACCGGCATTGCAGGCGCTTTATATGGACAGGCTCCGCCGCTGGTGAATGCCGCGCTTCCGCCCGAACATTGGCAGAGTTACGATATTGTGTTCCATGCACCGCAATGCAGCTCCGATGGAAAGCTGATGGCGCAGGGCACGGTGACCGTTTTTTGGAATGGCGTCCTGGTGCAGGATCATACTCCGATTCTGGAATCAGCGAAGAGCTGTGCCGAGGGGCGGCGAGGTGCACCGGGTCCCTTAATGCTGCAGGATCATAGCGGCTTCAAGGATGCTCCCCAGACCACCATGAAGTTCCGCAACATCTGGCTGCGGGAATTAAAGTAGTCTAAATCGAATGTGAGAAGGCTAAAATATAGCGAGTGAAACAAATTTTTCTCGCCGTATCATGCCTTGCCGCCCTTGCCCAAGATCCTGAAAACTGGAAGCGCCCCATTGCGCCCTTCCAAATCTCCGGCAACGTCTACTACGTCGGCACAGAAGACCTTGGCTGCTATCTGGTCACAACTAAGCAAGGTCACATTCTAATCAATACCGGGCTTGTCGATTCCCTGCCTCTTATCAACCAGAGCATCGAGAAGCTCGGCTTCCAACTGAAGGACATCAAAATCCTTCTCACCATGCAAGCCCACTACGATCACGTGGCCGCAATGGCGGAAGTGCAAATAGCCGCTGGCGCGAAAATGTATGCAACCCCGGGCGATAAAGCAGCGTTGGAAAGTGGCGGTAAGATCGACGGATTCGGCGATTCCCCTGCCTACCAATTCACTCCCATCCGGGTTTATAAAATTCTCAAGGATCGAGAAACCATCAAGCTCGGCGATGCCAAAATTACAGTGCTCTTCCATTCCGGCCACACCAAAGGTGCAGCCAGCTATCAAATAACGGGCAAGGGTAAACCGGTGTTGCTAGTGAACATTCCCAGCGTGGTGCAACCGCTTGTTGGCAACAAAACTTACCCGAATGTTGTGGAAGATTTTGAACGCGCGTTTGTCGCCCAAAAGAAACTGCACCCTGGCATCTGGCTAGCTGGGCACGCCTCGCAGTCGGGCATGCATACGAAATTGAAGGCCGGCAATTTTGATGATCCTCAAGGCTACACCAACGCCATCGCGAAGGCCGAAGCAGCTTTCCGCGAACGTTTAGCAAAAGAGCGGAAGCAATAATCATTTGTTCCCCTGCGGGTAGATTGTCTCGCCGCGCTCCAGCATTTCGACAAACGTCTCAATCTTCTTCCGTCGAATGGCCTCGGTCTTCACGTTGTGAATCCGAAAGGCCATTGCAAAGCGATTCTGTGCGTTTAGTTGCTTAAACATTTCCCGGGCCTGCGGGCTGTCATCGATTGCGGCTTGCAACTCATCAGGGATCTTCATGTCTTTGCCGCTTCCATAAGCGCGGTCTCATCGCCTCAACGGCCTTCAGCCCGTGCTCTGTCATGCGGCCTTCCTTGATCAACCGCGCAACATTCTCAACATTGATCCGGCTCCAAACGCTCCTGTTGCGGCGCGGCGTGTAGCGCTGCAAGTAGCTCTTGTTGTCCAGACTCTTTTTCACCCCATCGATCCAGCGCCAGCAAAGCACCACGTCGAAAGCTTCCTTGGGGGTGATCGATTTTAGCCCCGAATTCAGCTTGTGAATTTTGATCCAGAGTTCGTCTTCCTTATCGTGGTGCTTGCCAAGCCACGCATAAAAATGATCGGAGTTCTTAAACTCGCGCACTTTGCCAGGATTGACTATGATTGCTGCCATATGGATGCGATCATTCATGGAAGTCGGTTTGAGATGCGGCTTCTTGCTGCAGGAGCTTTACACCGTTTGCAACGTACTGCTCCAATGACATGGCAACTGATCGGGCAAATCCGTCCGAGCCTGGGAAGAGCGAAGAATGATGGATATTCATGCGCCGTAATTCGGCCAAGAATGGGAGACGATTCTCTCTTTTGACCCGGATTTTGCTAATGACGGAACGGGAGGCCTTCGATTGTACGAGCATAGTTAGCAGACAACTCTGAAAGGTGAACTCGTGGGACGGCGCATAGAGGAACTCACCTTGCTGAATTAGCATTCTCTCGTTGAGCCTAGAGGTCTTTGCTTTCATCAGAATGTATTGGCATTTTGCGTTGTGGTAGTCATGGCCTAGAAGCCCCGGCTCGCCGTAAGGACCGCCCCGGGAGTCAATACTAGCTCTCGCCTCCTCGTATAGCTTCTTTGCACACTCCTCGAACCACTCCATGTCGATAGACCACAGTGCGGATTCTTCCACCGAATCGTCCCCCCTCTCGTCTTCGATTGCGAAGTAGAGGGCGACATACGGTGAATGCGTCCAGTCAAGTAGTCTAGTCGGAACACCATGATGTTGCATCAGCGCAAGCCAGTCTTCAAGTTCATCCTTGCCAGGGAGTTGCTCATGGAATAGATGGGCACCACGTTGAAATTCCTCGAGTATCCGGCCCTCATTTCCATCAGGATCGATCCTATGGTAGCGCGACCCGACAAAACGTCCAGATTTGGTTGGGTACGTCCTAAATACTGCACGTTCAAATGTAGGTGTAAGATGCCATGAGGATTTTCGATGACCTCGGAAACACCAGGGAGAGTTGAAGGCGGAACACCATTTCACGAAGTCACCCCAGGTTTCGATGACATCTGGTTCGGTGACGAGTTCGGAAAACTTGCTTCCGTAGGCACGTGCATCTTTCCTGCCCTCTTCTAGAAGGTTCTGGAGTCTTGATTGCCACTCGGAGTCATCCATGTCACCTAGTATGGTCGATCTTTGTTCTTCAATCTTGTTGGAATGAAGCACATTGGATGAGTCGTGGACCGATATCCTCTGCCTAAGGCAAATCGGGCGCGCCCAAGATAGTACACTTGAATCTTAAACATTGAGGAGAGAAGATGTTTTCGCGGCAAAGAGCGATACTTAGGCTACTGGAAAACGAAGGCAGGACCATAAGCCGGTTGCGATTGGTGAAGCTTGCGTTCTTGATCAGCCGTGAAGCTGAGGCTCCAAGAACCGGCGTCTATGAATTCCTGCCTTATAAACGCGGTCCCTTTTCCTTTACGCTCTATCATGATCTTCGCGCCCTGGAGACCGACGGTTGGGTCGCCGAAACTAACCACAACATACGCTTGACTCAGGCACCCGACTTAGAAGCCGCGTTTCTTGACAGGGACTTTTTGGGTAGGATCGATGACATCAGCAGACGCCACAGATGGATGTCAACGTCCGCACTTGTTGATCATGTTTATGCCGACTATCCGTGGTTCACAATGAATTCGGAGTCGATTCACAAACGCGCTGTAAGCAGACCGAAGGCCGCGCCAGCCATCTACACGGTCGGTTATGAAGGCATCATGGTGGATGGCCTGCTTGACCTTCTGCTTCGGACTGGAGTTCAGCGACTGATTGATGTTCGCTGCAATCCAATCGCTCGGCGATATGGTTTCCACAAGAGCACGCTGACGAGCCTGTGCGACGACGTGGGCATTGAGTACCTTCATTTCCCTTCGCTAGGGATTCCATCTGCGTGGAGAACTGATCTGGATGATCGTGAATCCTACGACCGCCTATTCGTTCGTTATGAAAAAGAGATTCTTCCCGTACAAGAAACAAGTGTTGCCGAGGTTGGGCGACTGGTTCAACAAAAACCATCGGCCTTGATGTGCATGGAAGCAGATCATACTTCTTGTCACCGAAGTAGACTGGCGTCAATGGTTTCGTCGCAGACGGGATTGGCCATCAAGGAATTGCGGTGACGAATGAGCACGGCTTTCACCAAGACCAAGGTTCTCATCACAGTGATGACGTACCCACACCCTTCGGAAAGCCATCAGGAACTCGTTTGCACAGCCGGAATCACCGCTGATAATCAGTGGGTTCGCCTTTACCCAATTGACTATCGGTACCGTCCGAAGAACCAACAGTTCCGCAAATACCAGTGGATTGAAATCGGCCTTGCCGAACGCGGTGCGAAGAATGATGGCCGGAAGGAAAGCCGTAAGCCGGATCTCGAATCCATAAAAGTTATCGAGGAACCTCTGTCCTCAGCCAATGACTGGCGAGCCCGTACGGAGATTATCGACCAGATGCCGCACAACACGCGCCTGGAACTTGCAGCCCTTTATGCCGCTGAAAAGGTGTCGTTGGGAATCGTCCGGCCGTCGGAGATCCTTGACTTCAAGGTCGAGCCCGTCGAACGCAACTGGAAACCGGAATGGGAAGCAACCTTGAAGCAGTTCAGACTGTTCGGTGATCAACCGAAGCCCCTGGAAAAGCTGCCGTACAAATTTAGCTACGTTTTCCGATGCGCAGATACGGGTGACAAACCGCACAATGCCATGATCGAGGACTGGGAACTGGGTGTCCTCTATCGGAAAGAAGTGGATCGGCTTGGTGACGAACAAGCAGCCATTGGAAGCGTGCGCAAAAAGTTCTTTGACCAGATGTGTCATTCTTCGCGTGACACCCGGTTCTTCATGGGAACCGTATTCCCTTACAACACCTGGGTCGTGCTCGGCGTATTCTGGCCGCCGAAGACCAGCCAGAACCTCCTTTTCTGAAAGGCACTAAATCAAGGTACATGCAGTCGAGAGCAGCAATTCGATACATCTAGCGAACTCCTACTGTCCGTAACTCTGGTTATCGAGGATTGTGCGCTAAAGTGGGGCTTACACAAACCCTCAAACTATGCCCGGGATTCTATACATCGTCGCCACACCCATCGGCAATCTGGAAGATATGACCTTCCGCGCGGTACGCATCCTAAAAGAGGCCGCCCGCGTCGCCTGCGAAGATACCCGCGCCACTCGCAAATTGCTGGACCACTACGGCATCTCCACTCCCGCAGTCAGCTATCACGAACACAATGAATCCGCCCGCACCGAAGAATTTCTCCATCGCCTCAACAGCGGCGAATCCATCGCACTGGTCACCGATGCCGGTACGCCCCTCATCTCCGATCCCGGCTACCGCGTCGTGAAATCTGCCCGCGACGCCGGCATCAAAGTCGTCCCCATCCCTGGTGCCTGCGCCGCCATCACCGCACTTTCCGCCGGCGGGCTTGGAACCGACGCTTTCTATTTTGGCGGCTTCCTCCCTTCCAAATCGCAACAGCGCCGCCGTGTCCTGGAAGACGCTGGCCACCATGAGGCTACGTTGGTCTTCTACGAATCGCCTCATCGGATTCTCGAAACTTTGGATGAAATCGCCAGCCTCTATCCAGCCCGCACCGTAGTGCTGGGTCGCGAACTTACCAAACTCTATGAGGAATTCCTCACCGGCACAGCCGCCGAGCTGCGCGCCAATTTAGCCGCTCGGCCAGCCATAAAAGGTGAGTTCACTTTGCTTCTCGATCGCTTTCAACCAGGGGCCGACCTCAGCACTGAAACTCTGGCCGAACGCATGAAAAGGCACTCAGGCATGGGACTTTCCCGCATGGACGCAATGAAGGCAGTGGCCAGGGAATTGGGAATTTCCAAACGCGAGGTCTATCAACAATTGGAACAAGTCGATCACAAGTGATTTTTAATCTTCAACTCAGTCCAAACAAAACCAGTTACGCATCCACATTTCCTAACCCGCTAAACACGCCATGAGACAATCGCCAGCAAGGAGATTTCCATGGCATCCGCAGCACAAGTAACCCCCAACACCGCTAAATACGGTTTCTATTCCAGACAGGCCGTCCTGCTCACAGACGACGATCATCTGGAATTCCAAGCCCTCACCGAATCCTATCAATCGGAACTCCGGCCCCAAACCGCCATTCAGGAAACCCTCTTCACTCAAATCATCCTTGCCCTCTGGAACCTCCGACGCTCCAATCGCCTGGAAGCCAGTCTCGCCTTATCCCAAGGTGTGGACCCGCTGCTGTCAACTTCCAAAATCCTCGACCGCATCCACACTTTTCGAAATCGCACCGAACGCAGTTACTCCAAGCTACTCAAGGAATTCCGCCTCCTGAAATCAGCAAAACAAATTCTGCAAAACGAACCCAATCAGCAGGGCCAAACATCACCACTAAACAATGCTGCTATCAAGCCAGTTGGAGGGCAGGCCCCCTGGCCTGCAGACTGGCGCCCCCGCCAGCCTCTCCAGAACCCCAAAACCATCCAAGGAAACCCCCACGAATTAACCAGTTCCTCTTGACGAAACCACTTCTGCTTGAGACCATCAAGCAAATCGGTTCAAAGACGTTTGCACAATAAGCCCACGGTTAGCGTATTCTTTCCAGCCTATAATGATGCTCCTTCAATCGGCTCCTTAGTAGATGCCGCATTTGAAGTTCTAGCCCTGCGTTCCAGCGATTATGAAGTTATCGTTGTCAACGATGGTAGTTCCGACTCAACCGCTGAAGTCCTGTCAAAGCTAGCAGCCCACTATGCGCCCAGAATGATCGTCGTCACCCATGAATCCAACCGCGGCTACGGCGGAGCCTTACGCAGCGGATTTGAAACTGCAACCAAGGATCTGGTTTTCTACACCGATGGCGATGGCCAGTACGACGTTCGTGAACTCCATAAACTTCTCGATCTGATGACGCCAGAAACCGGATTGGTCAACGGCTACAAACTGGAACGTAGCGACCCTCAACATCGCATTCTAATTGGCAGCGCATATAACGCCTTTGCCAGAGCGCTCTTTCGCATTCACATCCGCGATGTTGATTGTGACTTTCGCTTGGTGCGCCGCCAAGTTCTGGAACAGCTCAAGCTCACTTCCACCAGCGGAACTATCTGCGTGGAACTGGTCCGGAAGTTGGAACTAAGCGGTTGCCGAGTGGTGGAAACTGGCGTTCATCATTATCCGCGATTGCATGGCTCCAGCCAATTCTTCCGCATCCGATCACTGCTGAAAACGTTGGGCCAATTGATCCGCCTCTACTTCCAATTGGTCATACTAAGAAGATAATCATGCGCATCCCAATGGTGAACCTTCGCATTCTGCTGGAACAGACCAGCAAGGCGTGGCAACACAATCTGGACCAGATGCATGCACGGTCCCAATACATACTCGGCCCTCAGGTTGCTTCTTTTGAGATGGAATTTGCCCAAGCTCTTGGTGCTAAACATGCCATCGGTGTTTCTAACGGCACCACCGCCATTGAACTTTGCTTGCGCGATGCTGCGGTTACCAATCAGGTTGTCACCAGCGCGTTAACCGCACCATTCACTGGTGTCGCGATTCAAGCGGCAGGTGCTACCCCCGTATTTGCCGATGTTGACCCCGAAACTCTGCTGATCGATTTCGACGATGCCGCAAACCGTATCGGCAAAAAGACAGGCGCTGTTGTTCCTGTTCACTTATATGGACAGCCCTGCAACTTGTCCAAGTGGAGTTCCGCCTCGCGTTCCACTGGAGCCGTGATTGTGCAAGATGCCTGCCAAGCTCACGGAGCCAGATTTGCCGGCAAGCCGTTCACCGACTTTTCATCCTATGTCGCTTATAGCTTTTACCCCACCAAGAACCTTGGCTGCCTTGGAGATGGAGGTGCAGTTGTCACATCGAATAGCAAAGTTGCATCGCGCCTTAGCTGCCTTCGCGATGGCGGGCGCAAACAAGGCGAACAGGTAAGCCGTGTTCGTGGAATCAATGCCAGACTGGATGAAATGCAGGCCTGCTATTTGCGGGCATTTCTGCCTCACCTTCATGAGTGGAATACTCAAAGAACGCAATTGGCTGCGCTCTACGATCAGGCCTTTGATGGCTGCTCAGCCGTTCAACCTTTGCTTCGCGCCAAAGGTTCAGTAAACCATCTATATGTAATTCGCGTTCCCAAGCGGGACGCGCTTCGGCAGCACTTGGCAGCATCCGGAATTGGATCAACCGTGCACTACCCCGTGCCTTTGCATCTGCACCCAGCCTTCGCGGCATCGAAGCAGAAACGGGGAGATTTACCACATGCAGAGAAGGCCGCAAAGCAAATACTTTCCCTTCCATTGTGGCCCGGCATGTCGAATTCACAAGTCAGTGAAGTTGCGGAGAAAGTGAGGCTGTTTTTTGGGTACTAGTGGTCGTGTTATTCTTAGTGACTTCTCTACATGCCTCCTCGATCGCCACTCCCCAAAGTCTGTATCGCTCTCGGGTTCGCCGAGGCCAGTCAACTCCTAGCCCATGCGCATGCTGAATCTGCTGCGGGCGAAAGGTTTCTTGAGTTTCGCCTCGATTACCTTCCTCATCCGGAAGACGGGGTAAAACTGATCCGTGATTTTCTTGCAAAGAGCCCGGACTGCAATGTTCTTGCCACATGCCGGCGTCACCAAAATCATGGAAAGTTTAACGGCAGCATTGAAGAACAGATCCGAATTCTGGAAGCCGCAGTAAATGCAGGAGCCCACGCAGTGGATGTGGAAGTGGAAACTGCGGAAAGCGCTTACGCTCGTCTGGAGAATCTTCGATCCAATTCCCATCTGATCATCAGCTACCACAACTTTGAAGGTACACCGCCCATGGAGCCGGTATTGAGGCGGATGATGAAGTATCCAGCATACGCCTATAAATTAGTTACAACAGCGAAAAAGCCGTCGGACAGTTTGAAGGTCTTGGCTCTATCGAAAGGACGGCAACGCGATCCATTAGTCTTGCTGGCGATGGGTGAAATGGGTTTTCCCACGCGCGTGCTGTCACCAGCGATGGGGGCACTTTATACTTACGCCGCACCCAATGCCTCCGAAGGTACAGCCTCCGGTCAGGTTAGCGCCGGTCACCTTCGCAACTTGTATCGCATTGACAAATTCACCAAAGCGGCGAAGATCTACGGTGTGATTGCCAATCCTGTTCGGCACTCCATTTCACCGGCCGTCCACAACCGGGCCTTTCAGTCTCGCCGCATTGATGCGGTCTACTTGCCCTTTCTTGTACAACCTGCTCATTTGAAGGATTTCATGTTGCTTGCCGACCAAATGCCAGTGGCCGGCTTTTCTGTTACCATTCCGCATAAGCAGAAAATCATCCGATATTTAGATGTAGTCGACCCTCTCGCCCGGCGCATTGGAGCAGTAAATACGGTTTGGAAGAAAGCCGGCCGATGGCGTGGAACCAACACCGATGTTGCAGGCGTCACAGGACCACTCAGCAAGCGGATTCGCTTGGCGAAAT
Organism: Bryobacterales bacterium; assembly: GCA_043745195.1. GTDB lineage: Bacteria > Acidobacteriota > Terriglobia > Bryobacterales > Bryobacteraceae > JANXSF01. Next base: position 50,077 of record JAYTTF010000049.1, read on the forward strand.
CGGAAGTCCTCATTGTTGGTAATGGTGGCGCGGCCCGTGGTGCCGCATTCGCTCTGGGCGACGCAGGTGCCAAAGTTTCCATTGCAGGCCGCAATCCGGATCGAGTTCGCGCGCTATGCAAAATTTGCGGAGCCACCCAAGTTACAAAGGAACAACTGAAATCGCTGCATTTCGATGCGGTAGTTCACGCCACACCCATTGGCATGTATCCCAATGTGGACGAATCTTATTTCAACGATGCAATCCCAGCCGACCTGGTGATGGACATGGTCTACAATCCCATGGAGACTCTGCTCATCAAACGGGCTAAGGAACAGGGGAAGGAAATAATCCCTGGCATTGAAATGTTCCTTGAACAAGCTGGGCAGCAATTCACCATCTGGACTGGCGAATCCGCCCCAAAGTCCGCAATGGAACGGGCCGCCCTTGAAGCGCTCGGCGTATAAGCCCACTATAATTAGCAAATGGATTCGAAACTGACTCGCAGGAATTGGGCGGCATACTTTGCGGCACTCCCTCTGCTGGCCCAGCAGCCGCAGGCTCCTCTTCCGGCTAAGAATGAAGAAGCTGATTCTGCGCGAGACCGCATCGCAGCGTCTTCAAAAGAACTTGCGGCTTTTTCCATTCCAATATCCACCGAACCCGCGTTTCAGTTCAAGGCTTAAGATGCCGAAAATACCTGCCGGCGACGTATTCTATTCTTCCCTAACGGACCTCAATCGACGGATGGTGGCCAAAGAGTTTTCCAGTGTGGAATTGACCAAAGCTTTCTGTGATCGTCTGGAAAAGTCCGGGCCCACTTACAACGCACTAGCTCATTCGCTTCGTAAAAGCGCTCTAAAGAAAGCCAAGGAAGTGGATAGGGACTTGAAGCTAAGCCGTCTGCGAGGTCCTTTGCAAGGGATTCCATTCGCCGTCAAAGATCTGCTCAATGTCGCTGGTGCTCCTTGCACCTGGGGAGCAAAACCCTTTGCCGCGCAAATTCCCGACGAAGATGCCAGGGTTGTAAAAAAGCTGAAAAACGCCGGCGCCATTTTAATCGGCAAGCTTTCCATGGTTGAGTTGGCCGGCGGTGGAGGGTACCGTTACCCTGCAGCCTCCTTGCAGGGTCCTGGTTTAAATCCGTGGGATAAGGGGCGATGGTCGGGCGGTTCTTCCAGTGGTTCGGGGAGTGCCGTGGCCGCTGGTTTAGTAAGCTTCGCTCTGGGGTCAGAAACGTGGGGATCGATTCTAACTCCTGCGGCTTATTGCGGAGTCACCGGGCTTCGTCCAACTTACGGATACGTCAGCCGCAATGGCGCGATGGCACTGAGTTGGACCATGGATAAGATTGGCCCCATGGGCCGCACTGCTACCGATTGTGGACACATTCTGCAAGCGATCTCCGGGGGCGATGATGAGGATCCAGGGTCTGCTGGAAAGTCCTTTTACCTGGCACCGCAGTTTCAGAAACCGTTTTCAGAAATGCGCTTTGGCTTTGCTTTATCAGATCTGGAATATTGTCCGGATGACGAAACACGCAAATCGTTTGCCGCAGCTATGGAAGCCTTGCGCTCCTTAGGCGCAAAGATAGTGGAAACGCAATTGCCCGAGTTTCCTTACAATGCGGTGGCCAGTACAATTATCGCCGCTGAAGGATCGAGTGTTTTTGAACCGCTAATCCAAGGCGGAAAAATTGAAGAGCTGGCGGACCAACGCCAAATTGCCGGGTTGAAGGCAGGATTAGAAATCACGGCCAAGGATTATTTAAAGGCCATGCGAATCCGTACTCTGATTCAACAGGCCTTTGCGAATCTCTTCCAGGATGTGGACGTACTGGTTTCCCCAAGCCGCTTTACCGTGGCCAGTGGAATCAACGAACCCTTAGACAAGTCCTCCACCACGAATCCCAAAGTGTCAAATCGGGGACTACGCGATCTTGGTGCTGCCGGGAATCTTGCGGGGTTGCCTGCCTTATCACTTCCTTGTGGATTTGCCGCTGGTCTGCCTTTGGGATTGCAAATAGTCAGCCGCCCCTTCACTGAGAACACCATCCTTGCAGTTGGAATGGAATTTCAGAATCGTACCGATTGGCATAAGAAGTACCCTACTGTTGGCTAACTGATGAATCGTCTAACTCCTTTGCTGGAAGTAAGTCTGATTCTACTTTGCATGGTGACTGCTTTCACAGACATTCGCAGTCGGCGCATTCCCAATTGGGCAGTTGTAGCTGGATTGTTTGCAGGTTTTGCGGGGAACACTTACACTTCAGGATGGATGGGTATGAAATCTGCAGCATTGGGCTTTTTGTGCGCTTTTGCGGTCTATTTGCCTCTGTATTTGCTGCATGGAAGAGGTGCTGGTGATCTGAAATTGATGGCCGCCATCGGAGCCATTATGGGAATTCCCAATTGGTTCTTCATGCTGATCATCACGTCGATACTGGGCGGAATTGTGGCTGTTGGATTTTTACTAATGCGTGGAGGCCTATGGCGTGCTTTGGGCAATTCAGTATTCATCCTCAAAGAGTTGCTGTTCTTACGATCTCCGAGTACGGGCCGTCCTGAACTTTCTATTGATAACGCGAAGGCTCTAACCATGCCGCATGGGGTTGTGGTGGCACTAAGCGCTTTTCTCTTTTTGTGGCTCACCCATTTGCCAAAGTACTAGCTTTTTTGTTAAGGAAGCGGAGCTCATACCCCTTTGTAAGTTGCGCTTAAAATGAGATCCTAGTTCTGGCGAATAACCCAATAATGCTGGAAGGTATCAAAGCACCAAGAACCGAACCGCAACTTAAAGGCCATCAAACGGTGGAAGAAAAACTGCGGCTATTGGAGTCGGCGATCTCGGTTGCACATGATGGATTCCTGGTAATGAACTCTGGAATTGCCAATAGGTCAACTCCCTGGATTGAGTACGCTAATCCCGGGATGCAAACGATGTGCGGTGAAACCCTAATTGGCAAACCAATTAAGCCATTCATGAAAAAGCTTGAACCCGTCAACCAGGATTTAGCCAAAGAGATGTTTACACAACTTGTAGCAGGGCAATCAACACAAGCTACTTTTGAGTTAAATTCCGAATCGAAAGGACGTCGCTGGCTTGACTTACGTTGCGAGCCTATTTTAGATTCCAACCATGTTTTAAGTCGATGGGTGTGCGTAGTTCGCGATTTAACAGTTCCACATTTGGCAATCTTATTGGAACAGGATCGCAGTGGGATACTTGAACTGATTGGCAGGAACGCTCCCATTACAGAAATCCTGACCAAATTGGCTTTAATGCTGGAACGTCAAATCCCGAATAGTTACGTCACTGTTTTCAGGATTCAATGCGGGCAATTCACCTGCCAAGCTGCTCCATCATTTCCCTTAGAGTGTCAGGTAATATTGAACGACCACCTAAAGGAATCATCAACAATTCCAGCTCTACCGCAATCGTTCATATTGTTCCTTGGCTCGCAGATTCTCTCGGCATCGGGAACAGAATTGGGCACCTTGTCTTTATTCTTCAAGGACGGTTCACCACTGACTCCCGACATGGATTGCATCAAATCGGCGGTGAATCTTGCGGGCATAGCGCTGGAGCATCGGCATATGACCGAGACTCTGGCTTACCAGGCGAAGTTCGATTTACTTACCGGTCTACCAAATCGAAACCAATTGGAATTTCTGATGCCACAGTTGATTGAGCAGGCCCAAAGGCACGATGCGCCCCTTGCGTTTGGATTTCTTGATCTTGACCGGTTTAAGCAGATCAATGATTCATTGGGACACGTGGTTGGGGACCTGTTGCTAGCACAGATAGGCGACCGGCTGCGCAAGTCTCTTCTTCCAAGCGACTTTCTAGCAAGGTTCGGTGGAGATGAGTTTGTTGTAGTAATGAAAGACTTCGCGACCTTGGAACGCATTGAGGATAGGGGCCGCAGATTTCTTGACGCATTTGAAAAACCCTTTCAAGTGGAAGGGTATGAACTTCACCTCAGCGCCAGCATGGGCGTGAGTGTGTATCCAAAAGACGGGAATGACTTCAAGTCCTTACTTCGCCAAGCAGATTATGCAATGTATCGTGCAAAGAACCTTGGCAAGAATGAGTTGTACATGTCTACCCCCGCTGCTGGGACAACGCCTGTTCAGAGACTGGAAATGGAATCTGCTCTTCGAAGAGCGATAGAAAATCGGCAACTGTGTTTGAATTATCATCCACTCCGAAAGATGGGTGGAGAACTTCATGGATTCGAGGTGCTTCTATCCTGGCAGCATCCGCAATTGGGCCGTATTGCACCTCTGGATTTTATCCCGATTGCTGAAGACTCCGGCTTAATTATCCCTATTGGAACCTGGGTGCTTCAACAAGCATGTTTGCAGTCAGCAGCTTGGCTGCAGGCGGGTTACGCTCCGGTTCAACTGTGTGTGAATGTTTCCTCGCTACAGTTTTCCAAACCTGATTTTGTAGATGTTGTTGCCTCAGCATTGGCCGTTAGTTTGTTGGATCCCAGGCTGCTGACTTTAGAAATCACCGAAAGCCTGATTATGAGTAATTTGAACGAGGCATCAAAAAAGATGTCCATGTTGCGAGCCATTGGGGTTGGGATCGCAATTGACGATTTCGGCACAGGATATTCCTCTCTAAACTATTTGCGTCAATTGCCTGCGGATCAACTGAAAATTGATCAATCCTTCCTTAAGGAGATGACTTCAGCGAGCAGCCCAAGCTACTCCGTGATTAAGACCATCACCACGCTTGCGCATTCACTGCGGCTGAAAGTGATTGTTGAAGGCGTGGAAACTTCCCAGGAGTGGGAACTACTACAGACAACGGGCTGCGATTTCGTCCAAGGGCACCTATTTGGGGAACCGCTTGCGGCGCATTTGGCAGAACACTGTTTGAACAAGCAATTAAATGCCAATGCAGTTGGCACTAATTAGCGCAAAGGCCGTTTCTACGCGGCGCAACGCAATTGAAGAAACAAGCAGTGGCTTCGCCGAAGCGAGTCCGTTTTGCGCGAGTTCCTCAGAAGACAGCTAGTAAGAAATACTTTCAAGTCGCCGCAGATGGACAGGGTTCAACAGAAAATCCAGATCCAAAACCCAAGTGGTTCGCTCTTCCAAAACGACCTTGCCACGAAGGAATTGCAGTGGGATTTGATCATGGATCTGATTGAGCACTGCGTCGGTGCTGAATTCCATGGCTTGTTCTATTTGCTCCACTACGATGCCTGCGCGAAACCTTGGTTCTGAAGGTAGACTAACAAGGATAATGGCCCCTTTTGCCGAAACCTCCGATGGATGAAGGTTGAGTTTCGGCCGGAGATCCAGAACTGGTAGTGCTTTGTTTTGGCAAAAAACAAAGCCAACGACACCTAATCCTGAGTTCAACGCAGGGATTAGACTTTGCGCTCCCATTACGCCGCGAACCATTTCGGCGCGCAGACAAAAAGCCTCTCCGCTTAGCCGGAACCTTACATGCTTTTCCAGAATTGGCTGGGGTATGCTGTATTCAAACCGCTTGTCCAATTGAGGTGAGAGTACCGCGTCCACGGTTTCATTCATATATGTCCTGCTAGGCTGTGGCCATGCTTGGGTTGGTGAATCCAATTCGTGCGGGCGCATTGCCCTCAGTGTTTTGAACCAAACACATTTGCACCAACACCTTGCCTACACTGAAATGGAATGGAACCATAGTCCAACTATGGCTTCCAGCACTCTTGGTTGAAAAATTCCTGCCGAATATTACCGTCGGAATACTCAAACCCATGAACCCCACTTTTTCTTCAATCATGGTTTTCACATTGCCGATCACCATATTAGTTACCTCAGCAACTGCATCCAAAACCTCTTCATCAACGGCAGGGTATTCGCCCATCAGAAGCGCACCGGCCAAGGCACATGCCATTTGGGGACTACAACTGATGCTTCCTGTACCCATCCAAGGACCCGTTAAACCGATAAGGCTAACCACCCCTTCCGTTGGTGCGGCAGAACTGCTTCCCTGCTCGACTTCGCCTACTTCCGCTTCCATTCCCAACATTGTGCTGAAAACGTCGGAAGTGCTTTTTTTCATTGCCGTGATAAGCAACTCCTGTATCTCCTGATCCGTCATCGTTTCCCCTTCCATAGATTGATTGTTTATCTTCTGGTTGTCATCGAAGATCCATGAGCGGTCTTCCGCTATTTCTTTGATCATAGGATTTCCTCCTTTACTCAAGTAAAGGCCTCAAATCAATCCAGTGAGTTTCTCTTTTATCTGATCTGCCGTGAAAGGCTTCCGAACATACCCTGAGGCGCCCAAATTGACGGCTTCCATGACTTTCGCCTGGCTACCTTCAGTTGTGACCATCACAACTGGTATACCTTTCCACAGATCGTTTGCTTTTATTTGGCTCAACATTTGAATTCCATCCAAATTGGGCATATTGATGTCGGACAAAATCAATCCAACCATGTTCTTCTTCAACGCTTCAATAGCTTCCAGTCCATCGCCCGCTTCATAAACCACTCCCAGCGGTATTTCAGCCTGATTTAGTACTCTCTGTAAAATTTTCCGGATTGCGGCGGAATCGTCTACTATCAACACATCCAGAGCCATTCTCGATTTCTCCCAGGGTTATTGTTAAAAAACCTCATCGGGTTCAAATGCGTTGTTCTTTAGGGAATTTTGCGTGAGACTTGTGGGGATCGAGTGGTGGTCCAAATTGTGTGCAATAAAGTTGCTCCCAAGATTACTACTCCGCCCGCCATCGCTTGGTGACTCGGGGATTCCTGGTTTACTATCCAAGCCCAGATCGGGTTCAAGGCAGGTTCTACTAGCAGGATTAGGGACGCAGCCAACGCCTCCACATGTTGCAAGGCACGGGTCATTAGGACGTAGGCTAAGCCTATTTGGAAGAGTCCTAAATAAAGCACCACCAGCACGTCTTCCCATCGAAAATGGTCTATAGGAATAGCCATAGGCAGGGTAATCAAAAAAGTAATCAGATTTCCGAGCACTATTGGAGCGAGTCCGCCACCTGATGTTCTTGAAAGCCAGCGGACTCCCATAACAGTAGCTGCCCAGGTGGCACCGCTGAGCCCGCCCATTATGTTTCCCAGCACTGGGTTGGGTGTGGAAACAGTCACTTTGGTGGAGTCCAATAAGAACAGACTCATACCCAAGGCTATCCAGCCAGCCACTACAAAATCACTGCGGCGAAGCGGTTCTTTAAGGAGTAAAGGGCCGGCAATCAGCAGATACAGCGGACCGGTTGCTTGTAGAAAGATTGCATTTGCAGCGGTAGTGTTCCTGGTGGCGAAAACAAACAAGATTAAGGTTGCAGAAGAGCTAATTGCTACCGGAACAATCCGCCAGTCCCAGCCCCTTCTTGCTTCTTTTAGAAACAGCCAAAGTACGATGGCCGTAATTCCGGACCGAAACCCAGCCACCTGCCAGGAGCTCAGCTGGCACGATTTGATGGCGGCTCCACCTGTTGAAAAAAGCAGCGCCGTGGCGAATAACATATAACGGCCGCGGGTGCTGGGACTCATAATGGATAAGCCCGCCCATCAGGAGGTTGCATAGCGAACCCTGCGCACGCACATGCTTCGAAGGGCCAAGCCCAATTGACGTGCGTCTGCGGACAACCCTAACGCCAGCGGACTTTGCGAATCGGGACATTCGAAAGTCAATAAGAGCTCACCATGTTCGGGCAGTAAATCCACTGAGATCGTCAAGTTGAGCGGCGGAGGTTCTACTCCAAAAACAAAGCGCCATTCGGCTACCTGATGGCCATTGGCCAAAACCCGAATCGTTTGGCGGCGGTGATTTTCGGTGACAAACGCATATCCTTCAAAGGACAACTGGCATGTGAGTTTAGCGGGTAATCGCATTAGTAAAAGAGCCTGCCCATTGCATGTCCAAGTTCCCCAATCTTCGGCAACTGACCAACCAGCAATTCTCAGCAGCCTGCCTTGGGCCGATCCCGCAAACGACCACACCTCGCCCCATTCCAAAGACGGTATGTTGCTCCCCTTACCACTCGGTTCTGAAGCACAAGTCATCTCGAAAAAATATCGGCGGCCAATGGCATTGGCATGGATCGCATTGGATTGACCGACAATGTATGTGTCTTCAATGAGTCCTGCCCTTTGCATTTTTTCTAAATAGGAAAGCTTGTGTTTGCGATAGATGCTAAGCGCAGCCAGCAATTCTGTTACACGGGGGGACTCTATCCAAGGAATTGATTTGGGATCCGCTAAGTAAGTACTGATGACATCTAGAACATTTGAAAAGCCGCTGTTGGCAGAATCACGCCGCTCCCTGGCCTTATGAATCCTTCTGGAAATTTCCTGTTCTGTTGAAACCGGCACTACTTCATGCAACCAAGGTAGCCGGCGAAGCCAATATTGCTCCAGTTCGAACAGAAGTCCTGCGGTGGCATCAAGCATTAGCATCATGGCCGGGGCCAGTTCGCCACTCAATAAATTGCCCTCAATCAGAAATTCCTCCCGGAGAATTCGATCTTGCTCAATGCACTTTTCAACGGATGGCGGAATTCGGCAGCCCAATATTTGAAGTGACTGGCGAATATGAATGAAGCTATGCAGAAATGCCAGAACTGTACGGAAATCAGTTTGCAGACGTTCCGTCAGTACAAAAAGATCTGCCGGATACTTCTTGTAGTTATACGCGGTGATTGCAACCGCCGCCGTACTTTTTGGCATGGAAGCGGCACCGCGCAAAGGCAGGTCCCGACCCAACAAGCGTCGTAGCGCCATCATTGGATAGATGCAGGAAAAGTCCTCAACCGCATCGAGTGGTAGGATTTGCGGATCGTGCCCCATCAGATATTGTTGCCGTTCGGGCAAGCGCAGAATGGAAAAGACCTCTTTACCGATGCCATCACGGAGAACGAACAACAGGTCAAGATCGGAAAGCCCAGGGCACTCCACTGCTCCGTACTCATAGACTGCTTCCACTTTGCCGCTGGCAATAGCCCGTTCTTTCCATTCTTCCCGCAGTTGGTTGTATTCACCAAGACGAATAGGCATTGGCCGCCCAACAACCTCATAGGGCCAGCCACCCAGCATTAGCGGTTCATCTGGAAATAGTTGGTGCTGGTTGCATTCGGACAAATCTGCGGCGGTTTGGCACATGAAGCGCCGTCCTTCTTCCAGCAACTGGTCGGTAATGCCCATGGCCGTCCGGTCTGCAGCAGTAAGGCGCATTGTCTGCTTATGCTGACGTAGGCAGAGACCAGGATTCAACACGCCCCTTACGGGCCAGTTGTCATCGGCCAGACGGGAATGGATCCAATTGCCCAGCAATTGCCTGGATTGCGTAGTCTTCTTTAAGAAATCATCGTCCAGGCTAGTAAGCAGATTACGTTTCCAAATGGAAGTCCGTTTCCGCAACTGGTAATCCAGGCAGGGGACAAGGCTGGTGCAGGAGGTCCACCAGAGTGCGTCGAACGCTGTTTCAATTTGCCCGGCGTGCATGAATTGACGGTCAAAGAAACCCTCGAACATGCGAATTGCCTGGCCGGCTTCCAAATCGCCATTCACATATTCCACCGCTGGAACTGTGCCTGTGAGCAATACCGAATGAGCCAGAATGGCAGAGGGCAATGTGGATTCCGTAGCCCAACCCAAAGCTTCCTCAAAGTAAATCATTGGGCCGTGATGCATTAAAGGTTGATAGGCCAGCAGGAAATCATTGAGTTGGGTAACCGAACTGATTTGATTCAAAAAATCGTTTTTCGAAACTGGCAGCTTCAGAATTGCGATCACATCACAATCGCTGTAACCTTCCACCACGCCGCCATCGGCAAGGCTTCCTTGCAAAAGCAAGCTACTTAAACCTTGAATCTGGGTGGCTGCAAACTGCGTCATCTGGGCAACCAGATTCTTGCGTTGAAACTGAATGTTGCTCTGCCAAACTTCGCCAGTAGGAATGCTTGGTGTATAGCTTCGTTCAGCGCGGGCCAAACTCCTTCTCTCTTCAGCACAGGCCCACAAGGCTTCATGCAAACATTCGGCTAGTTTCACCCCAGTGGATTCCTGGCCAGTGATCCCGGCTAATGGAAGTTTAGGATAGAGTGCGGCCAATTCCGGCATGACAGGACAATAGAACCTTGCCGTTCGCCAGTCTTCCAGTCGCAGTGTTTCCCCCGTCCAAACAAGCGCATAGGTGAGCGTTCCATAGAGGCCCATAAGTCGGGTCCAGAGAATGCGAGTGAGTTGTTCACGATTTCCCGAGGAGAGTGCGCGTTGAGAGAATTGCCCGGACAGAATGTCGAAGCGGGTTTGCGCCATTGAAATTTGTGGTGCCGGAGGTGGGACTTGAACCCACACAAGGATAGACCTTGGCAGATTTTGAGTCTGCTGCGTCTGCCATTCCGCCACTCCGGCACGATACGGCTATCCCTAGGCTAGCAATAATTGCCCCCGTTTGCCAAATGCGAGACCATGAATTCTTGCCACAACTGGAATTAATCTACACAGCAGCACATGGTGGATTCGCAAAAGAGGCGGTTCCACTTGGCGGAGGAGCCGCCGTTTTCGAGCAACTAGTTGCCCAATGGCAGCAGAAAGCACCTTTTCGATTAAGGACCATCACTCCGGAAATCCTGGGTCAGTCAGCGCCAACGGGTAGAGTTCTGGTAAGCATGGCAGAATTAGCCTACGCGCGGTTTTGCCGCGATTTTGAACGGGCGGCTACAGTAGAAATCTTGAAGCAGGATCCTAAGCACACCGTCGTATTGATAAATGACATTTCGGAAGGCCCCAATTTTCAGGCCCTGGCGCAAGCAGGTTTTTCTTTATTCTCCATTTATCATGTGGATGTATTGAACTACGTCACTTCGATTTACTGCCGCGGACTGATCTCGCCGGCAACAGCGGCGCGCCTGTACTCGAAGATTCCCAAACCATTGCGCCCGGATATATTGGGCTTGGTATTCGATAAGCAGGAGGCTAGTGTCCGCTACTCTCGGAAACTGATCCTGCCCTCTGGCGGCATGGCCGATGTAATGTGCCATACCTACCCTTGGCTGGATCGCGAAAAGTGCGTGGCCATGCCTTGGGGTGTTGCTGCCAACCAGTTTGAGGAGAATGACATTGAGGAGGAAACCGTGCGGCTGCGTGCCGAACTGGGCATTTCTGTTGAAGCTCAGGTCCTGTTGACACTAAGCCGCATTTCGCCGGAGAAGGGACAGGATACTTTACTGGAATCGCTGCAAGATTGGGAGCCATCGCGCGAAACGGTGCTGGTGATTTGTGGCGATGCGGCTTTCATGATGGGTCAACGCTTTCTTCAACGGTTGCAAACTCTAGCCTCACGGATGAAGAAAGTAAGAGTGGTTTTTCCCGGATACGTCACAGGCTTGCGGAAGCAGGCTTTTTTCCGGCTGGCTAATTTGTACGTGTTTCCTTCGCGTCATGAAAGTTATGGTTTGACCATGATTGAAGCCATGGCTGCCGGATTGCCTGTGGTTTGTTTCGACCACTTGGGGGCGCGGGAAGTGATGCAGCCAGGCTTTGGAGAAATGGTTCGCCATTCTGCGGAGGAATTGCGGGAAGCGATCATTCGCATGTTAGCGGATGTCAGCCGGATGAAGCGCTGTGGGGAGGCGGCCAGGACTTATGCAAGCCGGCACGCTTTCGAAGCTACTGCAATAAGGCTAGGGGACCTGCTTGTTAGGCACTCGTGAATTCTTACTTTGACTCAGCAGCCTTAACCTCAACCTGCTTACGCACCACGTTCAGCCAAACAGTCTTTCGCTCCTGCTTGATCTCCGTAAAGATCTGATCCTTGATTTCCTTAAAAGGTTTCACCACCAATTCCTGCAGCCGGAACAAATAGTACCCATTTGGCAACTTCACAGGCTCCGTCACTTCGCCCTTTTTCAAGCCAAAAACAGCATTCTTCACCACATCCGGAATCTGGTCAGACTTCTTAATCGTAAAGTCGCCGCCCTTCTTTTTTGAATCGGCATCTTCAGAAAACTCTTTCACCAGCGCTGTAAAATCAGCGCCTTTCTTTACGCGGGCCGCCAGATCGCTAATACGCTGCTTCGCCTTCAGTTCCGTAACCGTATCCGAAAAGGAAACATAAATCAGCTTCGTTGCAGCCTCAGTGTAGCGGTCCAGATTCTTCTTGTAGAACTGCTCCTGATCGTAAAGCGTCACAATGTCCGTATACTCCTGTTCCTGCATCATCGCTTCAGACATAATCTGCAGGTTCATCATTTTCATCTTCGTCTTATAGGGTTCCTTCGCCTCCAGGTTTTCCTTCTTCGCCTGATCCGTCAACTTATCCATGAAGCCGTAATACCGCAGGAACTCCGCAGGGTTCCCTTTCATCGCCTCCTGGACTTTGGGATCAACAGACATGGATATCTGCTGAAATTCAGCTTGCGTAATAGGCTTGCCATTGACGTAGGCAATTACCGCCTCGGGCTTATCAGGGTTGATGATAATATTCTGCGCCGGGGAAATCGCGGCCAAAAACAGGATCGAAAATAGTATGCGGGAAATCATTGCTTCTTCCTATAATTAATTAGAACATTGGAAAGTCCGTCGTCGCCGTGCAGACGAATCTTTTTACGTCACAATCATGCGACCGAGTGGTGCTGGGCGGGATCGCAGTCAAACGTGCAAGCTCGATTTCGCAAAGGTTCTACCCAAATACTGAGACGCAACTGCGATTAAACAAGCTTGCCACCTTCCGCCACCTCGGAGCCGGTCCTTAATTGCCTATTTGTACATTCAAGCAATTCAACAGGCCTACCCGCTGATAGGCTACTGATTCAGCCATTTTCATCACCAGGTAAATTCCCATTCCGCCAATTGGCCTTGTCGCTAGCGGAGCATCCAAGGGCGGTGGAGGTGCTTTGGTAGGATCAAACTCCGGGCCGCTATAAAGGAATTCCAGGTTGATCCGCCCGGTGGAAACAGCGGAGCAAGAAATGCGCACTGGTTCATTGGGGCACGCATGCGTAGCGATGTTGAGGAACAACTCTTCAAGAACTAAGTCCAGGACAGGATTGTCTTGGTTCGATATTGGGCAATTGCGATGGACGAATGCAGTGACGATGGCCAGGTTGCTGGCTGATGCGGCAATCGTAAGCTCTGCTTGCCCTTCGCTCATGCTAAGTCTTTAAGTGCCTCTTCAACGCTTTCGGACAGTCGCATCATTGGAGTGATTCGCGTCATATCGAATACCTGTTTGACGAAGCCTCCCATGCCCACCAACACAAATTCGCCACCCTCTTTTTGGATAGCCTGTCCAGTCATAAGGAAGGCGCGAATTCCCATACTGGATACGTACTTGAGTCCAGTAAGTTCAGCAACAATGTGCTTGGCTGAACCTCCTTTGGTGGTAGTCAAGTGTTTGCAGGCATTCTCGAATTCAGTGGCCTGATCGGCGTCCATGCGTCCCGTAAGAACCACAATCCCAGTGTTGCCCCGTATAGAAGTTTCGATGTTCATATTAAGTTTTGTTGCTCATTTCATTCTGAACCGTTCCCAACGGTCTTGCGCGGTTGCAGGAACCAGAGGTGCCAAGGCACTTCTGCCGGCAACACCAATGCTGCGTTCCAAATGCCCCATTTCTCTTGCAATATTGGACCGTTCGGGGTCAGGCTCCGGGGTAAATCCTAATTCCAGTTGCATTAGTTCCGATTTCGCTTTGGCGCTCAACTCTGCCGAAAGTCTTAAGAAGCAAAACATGTCGGCTACAATCTCCGGCTTGAAGAGATCGCGCAATGAGGTTAAGTAAATGCCTGCCGGCGATTCCAGAAAAACACCAGATTCGATTTTGTTCAACGTCTCCAAATCGTCATCCATCTTGTTGTGCAGCCAGCGTGCCAACATTTTTTCACTTTGGCGGAACACCACCATCAGCAATATGGGCAATGTTATCAGGATCACCGCCGAACGTTCCAGCGGTGGCAAAACTCCACTGTTGTACAAAGCATGGATCAGAATGCCCAACGTTAGTGCAGGTAACCAAGCCAACCAACGCCAGCGGGCAAACATGGCAACTGCGGCAATGGCGACAATGGCTGTGGCACCCCCATGCATAGTAGCCGTTCCCACTCCGCGGACTAGCCAAACCAACATGGAGGTTGCAGGCATTTGATAAAGATAAACAAGATTTTCGATGAGGGAAAACCCGGCTCCAACGGCAAAGCCGGTTACTGCGGCATCCACTGGGAAGCCTACTCTATGGCGGGCAACGCAAACAAAAACGTAAGCAGCTTTGGCGCATTCTTCCAGTGCCGGACCACCAAAGAAGGCGTAGCTTGAGCCCCATTGAGTAAAGCCCCAGGAGTTGAGTGGGTAAGAAATTGTTGCGGCAGCGCAGCCTGCTGCTATTGCCGAAACAATGGAGCCTAAGGTCAGCAGGCGATAGGTATCCAGCGCATTCAGACTTATCAGGAAAGCAATCACCGGGAAAAAACTTAATAGGACTTCCCAAAGTCCCAACTGCGGCATATGTTAGTCAGCCGATGCGCGAACAGGGCGCTGCGTTTCTATTTGGCGGGCTAAGTTATCAATGGCGGCGGCAAGCGCTTCGCGTGTGGCAGAGGAGTTATCGACTTCTTTGAAACTCTTCTGGCGCGCTTTGGGAAGCAGTGACATCGTCACATCAGAAGTGGGTGAGTTAGCCGATACTTCGCTGCTTTTCCCTTTTGCACTAGAGGAGATCAAAGGCCTTTCAATTCCCGCTTTCACCAAGCGGAAATCCACTTCAGCCTCAACGCGGTTCTTGCCTTTCAGACTGACAATTTCGCCGTAAATCGAAGCATCGCAGCCGGTCGTGTCGGTGCCGGGAGCCACTCTGGCTTTAAAGCCGGCTTTGTTCAAGTTAGCTACCAGCGCTTCGTTTGTGCTGTCCAGATCCAACTGCCGGTCGCTGGCATTTTGCAGTTTAACCACGCAAATGGAAGCGCCACGATCAACCAGCCAAGCTCCGATAACTCCTTGTACTTGTTCATTCTTAGGTGGGTTTTCGTTGCGGGAAATGTAGAACATACCAGCAGCGCAAAGCAGCCCTCCTATGACCACACCCAGCTTCTTCATCAACTTAACTCCTTGCAATCCGATCGTTGGCAGTATAACAGGGGTGGGAATTATAGACAATCCCCTAAATTGGGTGTCAAGGTTTTGGGGTGAAAATATCCTACTGAGTAATGTGGATTGTGGTGACTTTACTGTCGGCTGCGCGCCCGATGAAATGTCCTGCCACTGTGGTAACACCGGCAACAACCAGGAAAATTGCTATTACCCCGGCTGCAGAATCGCTGCCGCTTTGAGCTCCAGCGTAAGCTCCCAAGGTAAGTCCGGATACGACTCCAAGTGTGGTTCCAATTGCTCGGCCCGCCCGGCCTTTGGTCCTTATCAGCCGCAATGTGTCGATGGAAGCGTGTGGCACGGTAGCACCACCCTTTGGAAATTGCTTGGAATCAGACGTTCGCTTCGCATCCAGTACCAGTGCATCTTCGCGAACAGAAACAACGTCACCCGCCAGTTTTACTCCATCTTTGGTTGTAAACTCTACGAAATGACCGGTAACAAGCGGACCTAATTCGCTCCACTTGAGGTCAACCGGCTTGGACTCAGCTTGAACAGCAGATGAGACAAGGGCAATACTGAGTACGAGCGAAAGACAGGGCTTCATGTTCATAGTTGCCCTTTAGACTATCATTTCCTTAAATCAGATATTTGCGATTCAACCCTGCAAGGCGTCATACTTCCCCCATGCGCCTTCTTTATTTCCTTCTGGCTACTGCGCTTTTCGCTGAAACCAAGCCCCCCATAACTTCAGACACTCTTTTTGACTGGCGAACAGCCACCGAACCACAGATCAACCAGGATGGGAAATCCGTGGTCTACGTGCTGGGATGGGCGGACCAAATGAAAGACGTTTTCCATAGCAATTTGTGGGTTGTTCCAGCAACCGGTAACGATCCTCGCCCACTGACGCAGGGCAACTTCAAGGATTCTTCACCGCGTTGGTCGCCCGATGGGACACGCTTGGCGTATCTGTCGAACCGCAGCGGGAAAATACAAATCCACGTTCGTTGGCTCGATAGTGGACAGGATGCAAAGATAACCGATTTGGAAGAATCTCCAGCTTCCATTGCCTGGTCCCCCGATGGCAAATGGATCTCCTTCGCCAAGCGTGTTCCGGCCAAGCCTGCATGGTCGGTGAAGATGCCAGAAAAGCCAGCGGGAGCAACATGGGCTGCGCCGCCGATTGTCGTCACCAGATTGCGATGGCGCAACGATGGGACGGGCATTACTCCGCCAGGCCATATGCATATCTTCGTGGTGCCATCTGTAGGCGGAGCGCCACGCCAAGTGACCTCGGGTGATTTCGACTACGTAGACTCGCGCGCCGGCAGTTCTCCGCAATGGACGCCCGATGGCGAATGGATTCTAACCTCATGCCAACGGGAAACGGAGCCCGACTACAATTTGGAAGGCGGCGAGATCTGGGCCATTCGAGTGAAAGATGGTCAAGCAAAACAATTGACCCGCCGTAAGGGACCGGATAATTCGCCAGTACCCTCCCCGGATGGGAAGAAGATTGCCTACACGGGTTACGATTTCAAACTGCAAAGTTATACCGTAGGTCGGCTATATGTAATGGATGCGGACGGCGGAAATTCCAAGGAATTGGCCATCGGATTGGATAGAGATGTAACGCAAGTTCGCTGGGCTGCGGATTCCAGTGGCGTCTATTTCGTCAGTGAAGATCGGGGCGTATCGCATGTCCATTTTGCTGGTCTCGGGGGCGGACACAAGCAGATCACATCGGGGGACGTTCGCTATTCCACAGCGTATGCGGCCGGGGATGCATTTACAATCTCACATGACGGGCGCATAGCAATTTCCAGATCCTCTTCGGGTGAACCAGCAGATTTGGTGACGTTCATGGCTGACAAGCCATTGGCCGTGACCCGGCTGACAGCGGTGAACGATAGCCTTCTTGCCGGCCGTGCATTGGGAAAAGTTGAGGCTGTAAGTTACGATTCGTTTGATGGAAAGCCGATGCAAGGTTGGATTATAAAACCGCCGGGCTTCGACTCATCGCGAAAGTATCCGCTGCTTTTAGATATCCATGGCGGCCCCCATGCAATGTACGGCACGGAATTTAATCACCAGTTTCAAACCTATGCAGGCCGAGGGTTCGTGGTGCTCTACACCAATCCACGCGGATCAACCGGGTATGGCGAGGACTTCGGCAACATCATCCACACAAAATATCCAGGGGACGATTATAAGGATTTGATGGCTGGGGTGGACATGATGTTGGAGAAGGGATACGTTGATCCAAAACGTTTGGCTGTGACGGGAGGGAGCGGTGGGGGATTGCTGACGGCGTGGATTATTGGACATACAGATCGCTTCGCAGCGGCGGTGTCACAATACCCCGTAACAAACTGGATTACGCAAGTCGGAACTGCGGACGGCGGCTATACACATGCGGCGGTGTGGATGAAGGGGATGCCATGGGACAACGCGAAATCGTACATGGAACATTCTCCAATTTTCTATGCGAACAATTTCAAAACGCCAACCATGGTGATCACTGGAGAGCAGGATTTACGCACGCCGATGGCGGAAAGTGAAGAACTGTACTTTGCGTTGAAGGCGAAGAAAGTGGATTCGGTGTTGGTGCGGATTCCCGATGAGCCACATGGAATTCGCGGAGCTAGTCCAAGCCATAGGATTGCCAAGGTGGAACATATTTTGGGATGGATTGAGCAGCACACGAAGTAATGTTAAGGTTAGCGGCAGGGAAACTTGTTATGAAATCCCTAAGTGTAAGTGAGTTAGATTTGTTAAGTTTTTTTGAAGTTGAACCAAAGAGGGGCGACCTGAAGTGTGACCCCGAAGGGCCCTGGCAATATGACAATTCTACTTACGAGGTAACGCAAGGCACCCTGCAGCTATCATTCGGGCTCACACCCCATTGTGCAGACGTTTCCGTACAGTTGCGATTGAATGGTGTCATTCTCTGCGACCTTCATTTCGCTGAACTTGATGACATTCGGTACAGCCAGGAAAAGGGGCGAGAAAACTTAGAATTGATTCTTAGGACAGGCAACTCCATCTGGCTTCAACTTAAGCCTCAGATCTCGATTCAACAATTCTGAAAGGCAAACCTCTACCCGCAGCATGCGAAAATAAAAGGCAATGATTGAAAACCTTCGGCCAGGCGCTTCTGCCAAGAACGCCCGTGTGGCCTTGTTTGACTTCGACGGCACCTTGTCCGTGATCCGCTCTGGCTGGGTGGAAGTGATGGTCCCCATGATGGTGGAGATTCTTGCTGATCTGAAAACCGGCGAAAAAGAAGAAGATCTCACTGCCTTGGTCAAAGAATTTGTTGGGCGACTTACCGGCAAGCAGACCATGTACCAGATGATTGAGTTGGCCGATAACATCACTGCTCGTGGTGGCAAAGCTGAGGATCCGCTGGTCTACAAGAAAATGTACTTGGACCGTTTATGGGATCGCATTAAGGGTCGCATTGACGATTTGGAAAGCGGCCATACGTCACCTGAAAAGTGGCTGGTGCCTGGGTCCTTCGCATTGCTTGATGGCTTGAAAGAACGCGGTCTGAAAATGTACTTGGCCAGCGGCACTGACGATGCTTATGTGAAGAACGAAGCGCGCCTTCTTCAAGTGGACAAATACTTCGACGGCGGCGTGTATGGTGCGCTGGACGATTACAAAAGCTTTTCCAAGGCCATCCTAATTCAAAGGCTGATCTCCTCCGCTGAATTCGCCGGCGACCAGTTTCTGGGCTTTGGCGATGGTTACGTTGAAATTGAAAACGTGAAGAGCGTTGGTGGCGTCGCAGTTGGCGTGGCCAGTGACGAACCGGATTGCCACAAGGTGGATTTATGGAAGCGCGATCGTCTGGCGGGAGTTGGCGCCGATTGGATTGTGCCTCATTTTTCCGATCGCGATGAGTTGTTCAAAGCCATTTTTTAGCAGGCATGGCGAGATCAAAATATACTCAATTCGACCGTTCGCGGCTTATCATTAAGCCGCTTGCTGAACGCATTCATGATTTGCCGTTGAGCCGTTGGATGGCGCTTGACGAACAGGCGCCCGAATTTACGCACCCCGATCTTGCGGTGATTGCACAACGATTGGAGGCGGCGAAAACCAACCAGGCTTCTCGCATTCTGATGATGGGAGCGCACCTGCTTCGAGCGGGTGCCAATCGCCACATTATCGACATGATGGAGCGCGGGGCAATTAGCCTGATCGCCATGAACGGCGCTGGTGCGATTCACGATTATGAAGTGGCACGCATTGGTGCCACAACGGAAAGCGTCGCGCGCTACATTCGCTCTGGTGAATTTGGCCTATGGGCAGAAACCGGCGAACTCAATGACTGGATTGTGGAGGCCGCTAAATTGGAGTTGGGCCTGGGCGAGAACATTGGCCGGCGTATTCAGGAAAGCAATTATCCTCACAAGGATTTAAGCGTGCTGGCGGCAGCCTATCGTTTGTCCGTGCCAGTGACGATCCACGTAGGCATTGGCTATGACATTCTGCACGAGCATCCAAATTGCGATGGGGCTGCGCTAGGCGACGCCAGTTATCGTGATTTTCTGATCTTCGCTTCGGCAGTGGAGCGGCTTGAATCCGGCGTGATGCTTAGCTTCGGTTCTGCAATTATGGCGCCGGAAGTCTACTTGAAAGCGTTGGCGATGTCGCGCAATGTGGCACATCAGCATGGCCGTGAAGTTCGTGATTTCACGACGGCCGTTTTCGATCTGGTTCCCATTCGCGGCGACATTCACCGGGAATTGCAGAAGACTGATCCTGGTTACTATTTCCGCCCTCATAAAACAATTCTGGTACGAACAGTGGCGGATGGCGGTTCCAGTTATTATTTCTGCGGCGATCATCGGGCAACGTTTCCTGCCTTGCGCCGTGCTTACCTGGAAGCCCGTGGCGTAATCCCCAGATCGGCAAACGGGGGACTGCCTTCGAATTTCCGCGCACCCCAAACTCCTGCTTTCAAACAACGTTCTTGGCGCGGAATTTCGTTGGCTGTCCCCGGTTTGCCAGTGGATACAATAAAACCACGGGCTGCTGGAGCTTGCATGACAAACCGGGAGATTCTTCAGCACTTTCCCGGCATGTCTGCACTGGTGATCGGCGATATCTGTCTGGATCGGTGGTGCCAGTATGATCCTCTGCATGCCGAACCATCCAGGGAAACCGGCATTCCGCGCATCGCCGTAGTGGAAACAAAAATTACTCCTGGTGCTGGTGGCACGGTGGCCAATAACCTTGCGGCGTTGGGCGTGGGCCGAGTATCGGTGTTGGGTGTAACTGGCGATGATGGGTTTGCGTACGAATTGCGGCAAGCATTGGCCGTGCGCAAAATTGAATCCGATCTTCTAGTCAAGTTACCAGGATGGTGCACGTTCACTTACACGAAGGTTATTAATCGAGTAACTGACATTGAAAATCATCCGCGATTAGATTTCATTTCTGCCGGAGACCTGCCGGCGAATGCCGAATCGCAACTGCTGGACCATTTGCGGCGTGTGGCTCCGGAATTCGATGTGATCCTGGTTGCCGATCAAGCTGAAACCGAGCGTGGCGGCGTAGTAGGGGCGGCACTGCGGCAGCAGTTGGCCGAGTTGGCTGTGGCCTATCCAAGCAAAGTCATTTGGGTGGATTCCCGCTTGCGGCCCGAACTGTTTCGCAAGGTTATTGTGAAGCCGAATGAAGATGAAGCGGCAGCGGCTTGTCAGCGTGCGTTTGGAAAGTTGGACTATGCGAAGCTACGCGAAGTTACACAGTCGCCGTTACTATTGGTCACGCATGGGGGGGATGGAGTTACGCTTATTGACGCAGTAAGTGAGCGCCGAATTGTAACCAACAAGGTTGCCAACCCGGTGGATATTTGTGGCGCAGGCGATAGCTTTTCGGCAGGCGCATCAATGGCACTTGCAGTCACAGGGGACGCCGAAGTAGCAGCTGGATTTGGAAATACTGTGGCGTCGATTACGATAATGAAAAGAGGCACGGGCACGGCATCACCTGAGGAGATTGGTGCATGATTCTTGCCATTGATATTGGCGGAACGAAATTCTCCATGGCGGTGTTCGATCAATCCAAAATGATCCGGCGCGAATCCCGATCAACGGATCGGCAGGGCGGCAAGGACTGGATGCTGGATCAGATCCTTGCTATTGGCTTGCAATGGAAAAATGAGCTTCCTATTTCGCGCTGTGGCATTGGCTTTGGTGGTCCAGTGGACTTTGCAAAGCAGATCGTGAACCTATCAACGCATGTTGGCGGTTGGAGTAATTTTGACTTACCGGGGTTTGTGAAATCGGAACTGAATTTGCCTGCGGTGATGGATAACGATGCCAACGTTGGGGCTTTGGGAGAGGGGTTGCATGGGGCTGGCCGAGGCCATCGGCCACTTTTCTACATGACACTTTCCACTGGAATTGGCGGCGGCATACTGAGCGAACACGGCATTTACAGAGGTGCCGATTCCTACGCTGGAGAATTTGGGCACATGACCATTCGACCCGACGGACCGGAGTGCCTGTGCGGGGCGCACGGTTGTATGGAAAGAATGTGCTGCGGTCTTTGGCTGGAACGAGACTATGGAAAAAGTGCAAAAGAGTTGTTAGAAGATGAGGCTTTCACTGCGGGCTATGTAGTGAATCTGGCGCTTGGGCTGAAAGCGGTAATCATGATTCTAAACCCTTCGCGCATTGTGATAGGCGGCGGCATCAGCAAAGCAGGTGATAAATTATTAGTCCCCTTGAGGCAGGAACTTCGACGGCAAATTACGGAATGGTCCAGAGCAA
Source organism: Bryobacterales bacterium (assembly GCA_043745195.1). Taxonomy (GTDB): domain Bacteria; phylum Acidobacteriota; class Terriglobia; order Bryobacterales; family Bryobacteraceae; genus JANXSF01. The sequence goes on from JAYTTF010000049.1 coordinate 71,903, forward strand.
GGATTGATGTTATACCCGCTCAATTGGGCGACGATAGCGTCCTTTACGGGGCATTAGAACTAGTTTGTTCCACGGGCTCCCAGGGTTTTTGAAGATAGGCGATGTAGCCTTTGAAAAGCACTTCCTGCTGTTCGCCGGAAAACTGTTCGCCGGAAAAAACAGCGTCCAAGGAACTGCGGCACCATTTGTTTATGCTTTCGCTGGTGGCGCCGCCTCGAATGGCATTCGCCACATTCGTTTCAGTCATAATGTAGTCCACATATCGGCGCTGATCCATCATCAAGCCCACTTGAAACTGCTCGCTCCCCAAGGAGTGAAACGAAATCGCCTCAGCCTCTAACGTTGCCGGATCTAACGATCGGCCAGAGTTGGTTGGGGAGGGATAGCGCGTTTTGAATTGATCGAACCAAACGCTTAGACTGGGTCCGTTCCTAAAATTTCTTCCCTGTGAAAAATCGTAAACAACCAGCACTCCACCTGGCTCAAGAACACGCAATGCTTCCGGGAAAAAGCGAGTCAGATCAGCATAATTCAAAGATCCCGCCGCTGTGATCAAGTTCATTGAGCCGCTGGCGAAAGGTAAGAATTCCGCAACTCCCACGCCACAAAATGCGTTCGGTGCCACAATTCCCGCCTGTTGCACCATGGCCCCAACCGGGTCAATGCCGAAGGATCGTTGCGCCACCGCTACCAGTTCCCTGGTAGATAATCCAGATCCGCAACCCACGTCCAGCGCGCGCTTAACAGGAACCTTTATTTGTAGATGACTCATCACTTTGGAAATGACGTGCGGGTGAACAGCGGGCCGCGCCTCGGCATATCCTGCCGCCATCGCCGCTCCGCTAAACAGGGGTTCCATAAAGATCCATTTTAGCTACACGCTTGCGTCCACACGGCAGGCGCATCATAATTCGAACAAGCCATGCTCTTCAACATCCGCAAACCCGTTGCCATTTTATGCCTGACAACTCTAGTGGCTTCAGGCTGGGTTGATAAGGATTTGGCTTGGGTGAATTCCCGCAAAAACTACTGGGCATTTAAGAAGCCGCAGAAAGCGACGCTTCCTCCATCCAAAGCAATCACCAATCCTATTGATACGTTTCTGGCTGATGCTCGGGCAGCAAAAGGCGTTAAGCCATCGCCTGAGGCAAGCCGCGAAAAGTTGTACCGCAGACTTGCGTTGGATCTGACAGGTCTTCCACCGAACCCCGGGGAACTTGATCGGTTTCTGGCCGATAAATCGCCCGCTGCATATGAAAACGTAGTGGACCGTTTAATGGCGTCGCCGCAGTATGGAGAGCGTTGGGCACAACGTTGGCTTGACGTTGTCCGTTATGCCGATACCAATGGATACGAACTGGACTTAGAACGTCCGCATGCATGGCGATATCGCGATTATGTGGTCCGCAGTTTCAATGCCGGCAAGCCTTACAATCGTTTCCTGGAAGAACAGTTAGCCGGTGATGAACTGTTCCCGGGTGACAAGGAGGCGCTAATTGCCACCGGCTTTCATCGCGCCGGACCTATCCATTTGGTTGGTGGCAACCAGGACGAAGAGATGAATCGGCAGGAAGTGCTAACGGAAATGACAACGGCCATTGGCGCTGTTTTCCTGGGATTGACGGTAGGTTGCGCCCGTTGCCACAATCATAAATTCGACCCCATTCCGCAGGCTGATTATTATCGTCTGCAAGCGATTCTGGCATCCACCGAATACAAAGACATTCCAATTGTCAGCGATGCCGAAAAGGCACAGCACGAAGCAACGATGAAGGCTTATAAAGCCAGCCGCGCGCCCATTGAAAAACAGATCAAGGAAATTGAAAAGCCATTTTCCTCGGCAATCAAAGCGGAAAAGAAAGCCAAGCTGGATGCCGTTTATTTAAAGGTATTAGAAATCCCCAAAGAGAAGCGGACCAAGGACGAAGAGCGCTTGGCAAAGGAAGCGAACTCGCAAATTGAAGCCACTTGGGATGAAGTATTGGCCCGCGTTCCCGATGCGGAAAAGAAAGTACGCGCTGGGTTGCGAAAACAATTGCACGATTTGGAATACTACGCCCCTGAACCTTTACCATCTGCCTATGCTGTGGCCGATATGGAAAAAGCTCCCAAGACTCACATCTTAAAAGTAGGGGATCACAAAAAGAAATTGGAAGAAGTGGAGCCGGCGTTCCTGTTAGTAACCGGAGGCGAACAGGCTCCACAAACGGCGCAGGGCCGACGGGCGGCGCTGGCCAAATGGTTCACTTCTCCCGATCATCCATTAACCGCCCGGGTCATGGTAAATCGGATTTGGCAGTTCCGCATGGGTACGGGACTGGTGCCCACGCCCAACGATTTTGGAATGCTGGGGGGAAGGCCTACCAACCAAAAGCTGCTCGATTGGTTGGCTGTGGAATTTATGGATCGCGGCTGGAGCATGAAAGCAATTGACCGGCTGATTGTAACTTCCACTGCCTACCAGCAGGCTTCCGACGATGTTGTGGCGAATAGCAGGATTGATCCAGACAACAAACTCTACTGGCGTATGAATAAACGGCGTCTGGAAGGCGAAGCGATTCGCGACAGCGTCCTGACAGCTTCGGGAGTTTTAAATCCGCGCATCGGTGGTAGGCCTGTGAAAATTCCCATTGAACAGGAAATCTACGAAATCATTTTCACCGAAGGAGAACCCGATAATCTGTGGCCCGTGGATCGTAATCCAGCTGAGCACAATCGACGGACGCTGTATCTTCTGAATAAGCGAACTGTGCGTTTGCCAATGCTGGCGAATTTCGATCAGCCGGATGCAATGGCGTCCTGCGCCGTGCGATCCACATCCACCCATGCTCTGCAGGCCCTCACCATGATGAACAGCGATTTCATGGCGGCCCAGGCAAAGCAATTTTCAAAGCGTCTTGAAAATGAGTGCGGTGTTGATCAGGGATGCCGCGTGCGACGTGCATATAAGGTTACGCTTGGCCGCATGCCGACCTCTGCAGAAAGCCGTTTGGCTAGTGAGTTTTTTGGGAATCAGGGAAAGTGGGATGAGTTTTCACTCGCCCTTCTGAATCGCAATGAGTTTGTTTACATCCCATAAGGTAAGAGTTAAAGATGAATCACCTTGCTATGTTTGGACTGTTACAGAGTATAATCAGGATAGAACCTACCGCATGAAGGCCTATTTAACCACTTGCCGGAGGGAGGACAATCTGTGAAGCGCACCGGTTCGGATGACTCACTTCGCTGTTCCTTCTGTCACAAATCTCAAGATGTTGTCGGTAAGCTAATCTCTTCCCCAAGCGATTATCCTCGCGCTTACATTTGCGACGAATGCATCGCCGTATGCAATTCAATCCTTGAGGATGACAAACAAGAACAGACCCACGGAGGCCCTCACAAGCTTCCCAAGCCACTCGAACTAAAAGAATACCTCGATCAATACGTAATTGGTCAGGATTCTACTAAGAAGAAATTAGCGGTAGCCGTCTACAACCACTACAAGCGCATTCAAATGAATAAGCAGCGCAGTGGAGAAGTGGAACTGGCCAAATCAAACATCATGTTGATTGGGCCAACCGGCACAGGTAAGACCCTACTTGCCCAAACGCTAGCCCGCATTTTGGATGTTCCGTTCGCCATTGTCGATGCCACCACGCTAACCGAAGCTGGTTATGTAGGCGAGGATGTGGAGAACATTATCCTCCGTTTGCTGCAAAATTCCGATTGGGACGTGCAGCGTTGCCAGCAGGGCATCATCTACATAGATGAAATCGACAAAATTGGCCGCAAGGACGAAAACCCTTCCATCACTCGCGATGTTTCAGGCGAAGGTGTACAACAAGCTTTATTGAAAATCCTGGAAGGAACCATTGCTAACGTACCACCGCAAGGTGGCCGCAAGCATCCTCATCAGGAATTCACACCGGTGGACACTTCCAATATTCTGTTCATTTGCGGTGGCGCATTCGTCGGACTAGAAAAGATTATCAGCCGCCGCGTTGGCCGCCGTGCCATCGGATTCCTGGAAGATGAAACCAAGGAAGGCGCCCGAAAAATCCAACCGAATCGCCGCGATTCGGCGCTGCTGGAACAAGTGCAGCCCATGGATTTGATTAAATCCGGCTTCATCCCCGAATTCATCGGCCGACTGCCAGTAATTGGGGTCCTAGAGGATTTGGATAAGGAAGCTCTAGTTCAAATTCTGAGCAAGCCGAAGAATGCCATCATTAAGCAGTACCAACGCCTATTCGACTTTGAAAATGTTAAACTGAGATTTACGGACGATGCCCTGGACGCTATCGCTGGAATGGCGATGGAACGAAAGATTGGGGCACGCGGTTTGAGAATGATCATAGAAGAGTTAATGCTCGACGTGATGTACTATCTGCCGTCAAACAAGAAAGTCCGGGAATTCCTGGTGACCAAGGAAATGGTCATCACTAAAAAAGTCAGCTTGCCTCTGCTTGAAAAAGCTGGTTAGCTGATAAAATAAAAATCCGGGGCTCTAATTTGGATGGATCCAAGTTGGGCCCCACATCATCTACAAAATTGATAACCTGGCGGCCGAGTCGGCCGCAAATCCCCGGACCTTAATAAGAGTATATTTAGAGAGACATGAGCGCAAAAGAAAAGCCCGAAACCAAGCGACTCCCGATGATGCCAATTCGCGATGTCGTCATTTTTCCCCATATGATGACGCCGTTTGTGGTTGGCCGTGAATCCAGTGTCAGAGCCCTTGAAGAAGCCCTTGCCGGCGAGAAAAAGATTTTCCTCGCCACCCAGCATGACGCTTCCATTGACGAGCCGCGACCCGACGAGATTTTCACCGTCGGAACCATCGCCAATATTGTCCAAAGCCTGAAGTTGCCCGATGGCAACATTAAAGTATTAGTGGAAGGCATTGAACGGGCTAAAGTTGTTTCCGTGGCCGACGACGAAGGATTCTTCCGGGCCGTTGTGCGCACCTTTGTAACCCGCGCCGAATCGGGTGCTCAAGTGGACGCCCTCACCGGACGTGTTACATCGCTATTTGAACAGTATGTAAAGTTAAGCCAGAATCTGAACTACGAAACCATGATCGCCGCCATTCGCGTGGACGATCCAGGTAAGTTGGCAGACACGGTAGGCGCAAACTTGCAACTCACGATTGAGGAAAAGCAAGAGCTTTTAGAAATCTTCGATCCAGTTGACCGTCTTACGCGCGTAGCGGAAATGCTGGACATTGAAATTGAAAAATTGAGCGTCGACCGCACCATTCAAGGTCGCGTCAAGCGCCAGATGGAACGGGCACAGAAAGAGTATTACCTCAACGAGAAAATCAAGGCCATTCAGAAAGAATTGGGCCGCGGTGAGAAGAGCGAATACGACGATCTAAAGAAGAAGATCGAACTCGCCGGCATGACCAAAGAAGCTCATGAAAAGGCCATGCTGGAATTGAAGCGTTTGGAACAAATGCCACCGATGTCGGCTGAATCCACCGTTTCCCGTAACTATCTGGATTGGCTGCTGGCTGTGCCGTGGAAGAACAAGACCAAGGAAATTCGCGATCTGAAATTTGCGCGCGAAGTTCTGGAATCTGATCACCATGGTTTGGAAAAAATCAAGGAACGCATTCTTGAATTCCTGGCAGTACGCCGCCTGGTGAAAAATCCTAAGGGCTCCATTCTTTGTTTCGTCGGACCTCCCGGCGTTGGAAAGACCTCTCTTGGTATGTCTATAGCCAAGGCCACAGGTCGCAAGTTTGTCCGCATGTCCCTCGGTGGTGTTCGCGATGAAGCAGAAATTCGCGGTCACCGTCGCACTTACATCGGCGCATTGCCAGGCCAACTAATTCAAATGATGAAGAAGGCCGGCACCAAGAATCCGGTGTTCATGCTGGACGAAATCGACAAGATGTCTACCGATTTCCGCGGCGATCCGTCTTCTGCTCTGTTGGAAGTTTTGGATCCCGAACAGAACAGCAGTTTCCAGGATCACTATTTGGATGTGGAATACGATTTGAGCGAAGTGTTCTTCGTAGCCACTGCCAATGTGTTGCACACTATTCCTGCCGCACTGCAGGATCGTATGGAAGTGATTCGCCTTTCCGGCTATACAGAGCTCGAGAAAATGGAAATCGCGAAGAAATTTCTGGTGGCAAAACAACGCGATGCCACAGGGCTTACTGATGCTAATGTCGAATGGGCTGACTCTGGAATTGCACAGTTGATTCAGTTCTACACACGCGAAGCGGGTGTCCGGAATCTGGAACGGGAAATCGGCAACGTGTCCCGTAAAATCGCCCGCAAAGTAGTGGAAGCGGAAGTGGATGGGGAACTGGAAACCGCAACTGTTGTGGATGGAGAAGCTAAGCCAAAGAAGAAAGCGGCCAAGTCCAAGAAACCAGCCGAACCTGTTATTGAACCAATTCAAACCGTCTATCCTAAGGTGACGGTGAACGATAAGGTAGTGCAAGATTACCTGGGACCGCAGAAATATCGCGATTTGCAGATGACGCGGAAGAACGAAATCGGCACCACTTGCGGTCTGGCCTGGACGGAAGTTGGCGGCACCATGTTAACCACGGAAGTCAGCATTATGGAAGGCCGTGGCAAACTGACAACCACCGGAAAGCTTGGCGATGTAATGCAGGAATCTGCCCAAGCCGCCCTCAGCTATATTCGTAGCCGGGCTCACGTTTTCGGGTTGAACCGTGATTTCTATCGCCACTTGGATATTCATTTGCACGTTCCCGAGGGAGCAATTCCGAAGGACGGACCATCGGCTGGCATCACAATTGCTACGTCAATGTGCAGTGCTTTAGCAAATATTCCAGTACGCGGGGATATTGCAATGACCGGGGAAATCACCGTTCGTGGTAGGGTTCTGCCAATCGGTGGACTGAAGGAAAAGATGTTAGCGGCCCACCGGCACGGCATCTACGAACTGGTTTTACCCAAGGACAACGAGAAAGATCTGCCGGACATTCCGGAAGTTATCCGCAAGGATATGAAGCTTCACTTTGTAGAATCTATGGATGAAGTGTTGAAACTGGCCTTGGAAAGGGATTTACAAGCTCTGCCGGTTCCTCAAAGTGGACCCAGTGCTGTGGAGAATCCCAGGTCAACTGACGATAAACTGACACAGTAGGATTTCTTTCCTCGCCGGGTGTTCGGTATTCGTTAGTGGAATACCGGACATCGGATGGGGGAATCTGTAATGAAAACAGAATTTTTGTTGGGGGCGGCGGCTCCCGGGCAGTTTCCTGCACCGGGCTTACCGGAGATCGCCTTCATGGGACGAAGTAACGTGGGCAAGTCAAGTCTTCTGAACCGGCTGGTTGCCACTCAGGACCTTGCGTTCACCAGTTCCAAACCAGGATGTACGCAGCAGTTGAATTTTTTCCGGGTGGACAGAAAGTACGTTTTTGTCGATTTGCCCGGATACGGTTATGCCCGTGTGTCCAAGACAGAGCGAGCGGCTTGGCGGAAACTGATTGAAAGTTATCTGCTGGACCGGCCAACCTTGTCGCTTTGTCTTCTGTTGATAGATGCGCGGCATGGTTGGATGGATACAGATTTGGAACTCCGGCAATGGCTGGAGTACCACGAGCGGCCATATCAAGTGGTCGCGACAAAGTTCGATAAATTGAAAAAGCAGTCCGAGATTCATCACGCCATGGTGTCGCTTAAAGCACCGGAATCGTCGTTGGGACTCGTACCGTTCTCGGCCGTAACGGGCCAGGGAGTGAGGGAAATTTGGCAAGCGATCAAGACATCAAACAATCGGTCATAGCCCCGCCGGCTTCTTCAGAAAAGCCGCAAGAGACCAGACCAGAAACAGCCACACATGTGGATCCAACCCGGCATGAAGGGGAAGCACCTAAACGAACTTCCCGCACAGGCGAGGCCAAGCACAAATCCGAACATAAACCGGAAAAAGGCCCGGAGGTTAAGCCCCCAGAGGTTAAGCCTCAAGTTGTGGAAAAAGCACCGGAGCCACCTGCGGTAGAAGTGAAAGCTGTGGAACCGCCGCCTTCACCTGTTATTGAAAGTAAGCCGGCTGCACCGCCTCCGCCGGAATTCCGGCCTGCAGATGTTCGTCCACATGGTGGGCAGAACAGGCCAGGAGACACGAAACCGGAAGGCTTCCCCGACAAGAAAATGCATGAACGCATGACCCTTAAGCTGGACCTTGTTGAGCTGAAGGATATGTCGATCGTCAACCTGAACCAGGTTGCCAAAGACTTTGCTGTGGTTGGTGCTGCTGGTTTACGGAAGCAGGAACTGATCTTCAAAATTCTTCAGACGCAAGCCGAAAAAAGCGGCTTGATTTTCTCCGAAGGCGTTTTGGAATGCCTGCCTGACGGCTTCGGCTTCCTTCGCGCTCCGGAATACAACTACCTTCCGGGCCCCGATGACGTCTACGTTTCGCCATCGCAAATCCGCCGCTTCGACCTTCGCACTGGCGATACGGTCAGCGGTCAGATTCGTCCTCCCAAAGAAGGCGAACGATATTTCGCGCTGATCAAAGTAGATGCCATTAACTTTGAGGCGCCCGAGGAATCGCGCAACAAGATTTTCTTCGATAACCTGACGCCGCTGTATCCGCAGGAACGGTTCAAGCTGGAGACGACGAAGGACAACTTTTCGGGCCGTGTGATGGACCTGCTAACTCCTATCGGGAAAGGGCAGCGCGGTTTAATCGTGGCACCTCCCCGGACTGGTAAAACGATGTTGATGCAGAACATCGCAAACTCCATTACCACCAATCATCCGGAAGTGAACCTGATCGTATTGCTGATCGACGAACGTCCGGAAGAAGTCACCGATATGCAGCGCAGCGTGCGCGGTGAAGTGATCAGTTCCACATTTGACGAACCAGCATCGCGTCACGTACAGGTTGCCGAAATGGTAATTGAAAAAGCGAAGCGTCTGATTGAGCACAAGCGCGACGTGGTAATTTTGCTTGATTCCATCACTCGTCTGGCGCGTGCCTATAATACAGTTGTTCCGCCATCGGGTAAAGTGCTTTCAGGCGGTGTGGATTCAAATGCACTGCAACGCCCGAAGCGATTCTTCGGCGCTGCTCGCAACATTGAAGAAGGCGGATCGCTCACCATTATTGCCACAGCATTGGTTGATACCGGAAGCCGCATGGACGATGTGATCTTTGAAGAATTCAAGGGCACCGGCAACATGGAAATTCACCTGGATCGCAAACTGGTGGACAAGCGAGTGTTCCCGGCAATCGACATCAACAAGAGCGGTACACGTAAGGAAGAGTTGTTGATGCCCAAGGAAGAGTTGAATCGGGTTTGGATTTTGCGCAAGGTATTGAATCCCCTTTCGCCAGTGGAATCGATGGAATTGCTGATCGACAAGCTGAACCGGACAAGGTCTAATGCTGAGTTCCTGAATTCGATGAGTGGATGAGTTTAAGTTCTAATTGTAGGGCAATGTTTGTGAAAGCTTGCCCTGCGTTTTAGAGCGACTCCAGAATTGCTTCGCGGCTTATGCCCTTGTGGGATCGGCAAGAAATTCAAGAAGTGCTGCGGCGCTTAGGCCAAGGCTGGTTCGGGTTTTCTCTCTAGCAGGGTAAGCATCCGGGCAACGGTGTATCCGGCTATCGCTCCGCCCAGTAGCCCTGCCCCGAGAATCGCTTTGACATTCCGATCTGGTCGCATCGGTAGCGAGGCCGGATCAATCAGTTCAAGGTTTGGTCCTATTTTTCGGTTCGCAACGCTCAATGCCCTCTGCACTTCGGCGAGCCGATTTTTGCTGGTCTTGTATCTTTCCCTAGCTAAATCGACATCAACCACGAGGCGGGGATTGAGTTGGCCAATCGCCTGAGCTTTTCTCAGTGCCTCTTCGGCTTTGAACCATTCGGTGTTGGCGCCATCGGCCTCGCCCATGAAAATATCGCTAACCGAAGCGAGGGACATTAATTGTTCTCTCTGGTGTTGTTGAATGAATCTTCCAACAATGTCCTGGGTTACTTTTTGCGCGAGAAAGCGGTCAGGGTAGCTGAAAGAAATCATCAGCTTCTCATCGCGACCCGATAGAAGCTTGAGGTTATGCCTCATGACTTCGATTACATCTGCC
>JAYTTF010000050.1:0-8822 GCA_043745195.1 Bryobacterales bacterium
TTCAGGATACCCACAAGCCATTGGTGATGTGGTTTCGAGCCATGTGGTACGTTACCAGCCAGAAGAACGGAGCCAGCGCACTGGGGTTGCAACGGGTACCTGGATGAATTCACGTTTCGTTTCAATCGCCACAAATCCAAGAGCCGTGGCAAGCTCTTCTTCCGTCTCATGCAGCAGGCGGCAACTACACCCCCCAGCAACCTACGACTCCATGGTCAAACGGTCACAATCGATACCACAACCGGTTGGGGTTGGCTGAGTCAAGTGCATACCCAGTTCGCTGAATTCAAAACAGGTCAGCAGCCTACCAACGCTTGAGGCCTTTTTGGCCTATGTCCTTGCGAATCTGCATGCCATCGAAATGAATGTTCGCTGCTGCCCCGTATGCTTTGGCGATGGCGGCCTGAAGGTTTGGACCGCCAGCAGTAACGCCCAGTACGCGCCCTCCGGAAGTGACGATTTGATGGCCAACTTGTTTGGTGCCGGCATGAAACACCTTGGTGCCAACAGCTTCGGCCGCATCCAGCCCTGTGATAACATCCCCTGCGCGAACTTTTCCTGGATAGCCATGAGCGGCCATTACCAGGCAAACAGCCGGATCCGGCTTCCAACTGAGCTTCTTTTCATTCAATTTTTGCTGAGCTAGAGCGAGGAGAACTTCCCCGAGATCACCGTCCATGCGATAGAGAATGGCTTGCGTTTCCGGGTCGCCAAAGCGGCAATTGAATTCCAAAGTTTTAGGACCATCGGCAGTCATCATCAAACCTGCGAAAAGGAAGCCTGAAAAGGGAGTGCCGCGCCGGCGCAGCACATCAAGAGTTGGTTCGATGATTGTGGAAATTATCTGGTCTCGCTGGGTATCAACTAGAATTCGGGAATCACAATATGCTCCCATCCCGCCGGTGTTCGAGCCCAGGTCGCCATCGAAAATGGTTTTATGATCCTGAGCGGGTTCAGTCGCAAGCACCGATTTTCCGTCAGTGAGGACAATATAGCTAACCTCCTCGCCTGTTAGAAATTCTTCGATCACAATTTTCATGCCGGCTTCGCCAAGAGATCCTGACAGGAATTGTTCGACGGTTTCAATGGCAATAACGCGGTCATTGGCGATGACAACGCCCTTACCCGCCGCGAGTCCGTCGGCTTTGATCACAAGGGGATAAGAGAAACGTTCCAGAGCCCGAATAGCTTCATCGAAAGTGGAAACTTCGACGTAACGAGCTGTCGGGACGCCACCTTCAGCCATCACTAGTTTGGAAAACGCTTTTGAACCCTCCAGTTGGGCGGCGGCTGCGGTGGGGCCAACGATTAGCCGATTTTCTGCTTGAAAGGCATCGACAATGCCTGCAACCAAAGGGGCCTCGGGTCCGACCACCGTAAGATCAACGCCAAAAGATTTGGCAAGAGCCAAATACTGCGCAGGTGATGAACCTGCCGAAGAGACACATTGGGCATCAGCGGAAATACCAGCATTGCCTGGGGAGACAAAAACCTTGGTAACAGAGGGACTTTGAACAAGACGCCAAGCGAGGGCGTGCTCACGACCGCCGGAGCCAATTACAAGAACTTGCAAGGGTTGAGGATCTCCAAATCAAGAAGGTAGGGGACCCTTTATCTTCGCATATGGTGTTAGTTGCTGAATGGCGGCTTCTTGTTGGGGAACGGTCGATATAAGGGATCGCCCAGGTAAACCAGTGATAATCGAATGGCACGGCTGTTTCTGAAAAAAGCATCGCCGATGTTAGCACCTTGGAAGAGATCGCGGACTACACCATCAATCCTAGGAAGGTTAATTACGAATGGTTCGCCAGCGGAGAAGGCCCCAGCGGTTAATCCCTTATAGATAGCTCCGGTTCCGTCAGGACTGCCCAAAATAAAAGTATCACCCGAAACGTAATCCGAACCAATCGCACCATTGTTATAAGTAAACACGTCCAGGTAGGTTATTGCGCGTCCTCCGCCATAAATGGCAACGTTATCACAGCGCTTAATAGTTGCATTTTGGCCACCTATTTGATCGTTGCTGGTATCTGCAATCACCTGGAAGCCACCTGCTTTCGCGACGACCCCCGCCCGGTATGCGCCCCAATCGACAACATTGGTGGTGTAGTCGAACACAATGGGAACTGCCTCTGGAGTTATCGGAGCAACGCCAGGTTGTCCGGTGACGCTGTCCAAACATACCTGGCCACTGAGCCCCCCAGCTGCTTCCGTCGATATTGCTTTGTCTATTTGGGAGAGTGCTACGGCTTTGGTTGGACCAAGGTTCCAAACGGAATATACAATTGTGGACCGATTCTGGTTGCGGAAATCTTTTAATGATTGGAAAGGTGTGTATGTGGCTTGTCCAGTGAAGGGGTATCCCAAGTAAGGGTTGTCGGCTCCCAAAAAGTGGCTCATACAAGTAGTGGCATCATCCTTCCAAATATCGGCAAGGAAGGATCCGGTGCTTCTCCGACTCCCGCCCAGATCCGCGCGGGTTCCCCCGCACCAAGTCCAATTTGTCGATGAATCAAAACTCAGACTATAGGAGAAGTCCACAGACAACACAATATAGAGTATTTTGTCCTTGCCAACTTGGTTTAGACAGGCTTTGATGGCTTCTTTATCGGATACGTATTGTGTGGAAACATACCAGCTGGAAGAAATAGTTGAGACCGGACAAAGGTTAGTGCTAGGGATGCCTCTGTTAGTCGCGTAATACTGCGCCACGTTCAATGAATCCGCCGAGTTTGAGTTGTAGACGATAAGAACTCGCTGGGATAAAGGAAGATCTATGGGTGGGGGAACCGGAGTTGGTGTCGGAACCGGAGTCGGTGTTGGAACCGGAGTCGGTGTCGGGACTGGAGTCGGTGTCGGGACTGGTGTCGGTGTCGGGACCGGAGTTGGTGGCGGGACCGGAGTCGGTGTCGGGACCGGTGGAACCGGAGTCGGTGTTGGAACCGGAGTCGGTGTTGGAACCGGAGTTGGCGGAGTTCCCAGCGAAAATGTTGCTGAACCCACGGTGGACCATGAGCCGCGCAAATCTGCGGCCAGTCGCAAAATTGCTCCTGTTTCAATTGGACTGCTTGTATGGAACAGTTGGTTATTGATGAAGTATTTGACAACCCGGCTCCCGTTCGATCGTTCTACGCTAAGCCTGAGCGTCACAAGCGTCGGATCGTCACCTAGTTGCGCTTGACCTTGAAGGATTCCTTTTTCACGGATATCGATCAGTCCACTTTCCCAGGAACCGAAAGAATAGTCGATTGGATCCTCAGGTTCAGTGCTGGTTGTAAATCCAACTCGGGGGGCGTAGGATTTTGTGAGTTGGAATTCTACGAACCCTGTTGCCGAAATCGATTGGCTGCTAATTCCACGACCTACACATCCCCAACAACTAAGGCGGGTGAGAGTATTCTCGCTTACTCTTGCATCACTCACTTTGTCCCAAATAATTAATACCTTCGCCGAAGGTGGTGCAGGAACTGGTATCGGTACCGGAGTTGGAGTTGGAGTTGGAGTTGGAGTTGGAGTTGGAGTCGGACTTGGAGTTGGAGTTGGAGCCGGATTGGAAGTTGATGTACTTCCGAACGAGATTGTTGGCGATCCCACCATCGCCCGCTGACCACGTAGTTCGGCGGAAAAGCGCAATATTGCACTATTTTCAATGGGGCTGCTGGTATACATTAACTGGCCGTTGATGAAGTATTTGACAACCCGATTGCTGCCCGATTGTTCGACACTAAGTCGAAAAGTTACTTGCGTCGGATCTGCATTAAGTTGGCTCTGGCCGCGAAGTACACCTCTTTCGCGAATCTCAATCAAACCGTCTTCCCATGAGCCGAAGGAATAATCAATCGGATCTTCCAATTCGGTTCCTGTCGTAAACCCAACTCTTGGCGAATAGGATTTTGCGAGCTTGAATTCTACGAAGCCAGTAGAGTTAATCGACTGGCTACTAATTCCCCGACCCACACAACCCCAGCAACTAAATCTGGTGAGATTGTTATCGGCGGTGCTTACCTCGCTAATTTTGCTCCAAAGGATAGGGGCAAGGCCATACTGGCTGGAAACGGGCACTGGCTGCGGAGATGGTGCTGGAACAGGAACAGGGGTAGGTGTTGGAGAAGGAGTAGGAACAGGGGTAGGGGCAGGAGAAGGAGAAGTACCTGCCGAGGATGGCAAAAACATCATCGCAACCCCGACACTCGAACCTGTGCCAGACAGCTTCGCACTCAGAAATAAAGGAGTGACCGCATCAAGGGGTTGGCTTGAGTAAACCCACTGCCCGTTCACAAAGTATTTCACAATTCTTCCGCTGCCATAAGCTTCAACAGCAAGACGCAGTACCGTATTCGAAGGCGTTGCTCCCCAGTCTGACTTGCCCATATAAGCACCCATTTCCCGCATATCGAGTAGCCCTTCTTCCCATACTCCAAACGAGTATTCAGGAATTGAGCCTGCGACTGTACTTCGAGATAGCCCAACGAATGGAGTCATCGCTTTGGTAAGCCGGAACTCCACATAACCGGTGCCTCGAATGGCTTGCTGGCTGCCTACCCAGCCTACGCAAGAGCAGTCCGCCTTGGTAGCGCTATTGCCATTCACTGTGGCATTGGTAGTGGAGGACCAAACAATGGGCTGTCCTACATATTGCGCTGAAACAGGAAGGGCCATGCCTATCATTAAAGGTACTAAGATCGCGAAAAATGGGGAATAGAGACCGAAACTCATACTAAGCATATCGCCCGGACTTACCCGTACTTGAATAGTTTTTTGTAGGCTGGTGGAATTCATGAGGAGTAATACTTTTACCTACCCCAACTTAGTCCAAGCTTCTCGCTCCTGCAAATTCCCAAAGTACTGGTTACCTCCCTAAGAATGCCTCTCTCCCTATTAATGGGAGCAATCTTAGTTAGCTGATAATCGCAATACTTTAGCGCTAACTTACTTGAGTTTAATTAAACCAAGTGAGTTAGTACTTTTTGGAATAGCAATGGGAGTGTTTCTCAGAAGGAACTGTAATCTAAGAACAAAAGAGTGCGTCAATGTTCTTATGCGTGGAGCAATCAGCAGCGTGTGGATATAACTTGAAGCCAGCGGATGTGGATGGAGCAGATGAGCTTTGCGGTTGCAGTCTTGTGCGAGATTCCGAAAGTCAAATCTCGCAGTTGCAATCACAGCGAACAGAATAGCGTTTGTATTTTCCTCCTGGCGTCTATTCCGGGTAAACTGAGGGCTACTTTTCGCCCATGACGGAAAGAGCTTCTGAGTAGGGTTGGCTATCGCCCCAAACCACATTTTCACCCCAGACAACGCTGAATCCGACCGCGGTCGTATCGCCCCAAACCACATTGTCGCCCCATACAACGTTGTCGCCCCATACCACGTTTGAGCCCCAAACCACGTTTTCTCCCCACACTACATTTACGCCCCAAACCACCGAGGTTCCATTAACAACGGAAGTAATATTGGTCGTCGCGTTGTAAGTAACCGTTTGGGATTTGGCCGAATAACCTGCAGGGAGGGTGTCTTGATTATTCAACGCTTCCCAAACATCCAGATAACCTGCGCCCACCGTGAAAAGATCGTAATAAGTCGTATAAACCACACCTGTCGCAGTGTCGGTCACCGAACTTGAGGTTGGAAAAGTCTTGCTGGCGGATTTCATCAGGCGCGCTTTCACCGTATCGGGGGTAAGGGTTGCGTCCTTTTGAAGGAGTAGAGCGGCGGCGCCACTCACCATTGGAGCAGCCATGCTGGTGCCACTTAGAGTGAAGTAAGTGGAAGAAGTTTGCCCGCTGTTAGTGCTCTTGTAATAGCTAACGGGAACGACGTTGGTGGGGTATTTCGTCTCAATGGCGCTGTTGGTTGCAAATGCGGCAATAATCTTGTTTCCGGGCGCAACCAAGTCAGGCTTCACTACATGGTCAATCAGGGAAGGTCCCTTTGCACTATAGCTGGCCATTAAGTCATCGCTGCGACTGGCGGTGCCTTCATCCTTCATGGCCCCAACCGTGATTGCAAAGGGGTCGTTTCCAGGCGAGGCAATCGTTGCGTAGCCCTTCGTACCCATGCTGTTATCGCGGCCGTTATTCCCGGCAGCTACAACCACAACAATCCCCGCCTGCCAAGCCTTCTCAACCGCTTGGCAAAGTGGATCGAGCGTATAGCTTTCAAGCACCTGTCGGCCCAAAGATAAATTGATGACCCGGATATTGTATGTAGTTTTCAGGGCGATAGCCTTTTCAATCGCCGCGATGATAGCGCTGTCGGTTCCTGCGCCGTTGGCGTCAAGCACTCGCAGATTGATGATGTTCACGTTCGGGGCGATGCCTTTGAAGGTGTAAATAGCGTTAGTGATAGAACTGGCGCCATTGCCGCCGATGATGCCGGCAACATGCGTCCCATGGCCGTATGCGTCAGCCGTGGACAGGTCATTGGGAATAAAGCTTTCACTGTACACAAGCCGGCTGATGCTTTTAGATGTAGTGCTGAGGTCGGCCGCGGCGTTAATCCCGCTATCGATGACCGCCACTCCAATAGATGTCCCGTTATATCCTGCGGCCAATGCCAAATTGGCCTTGGTGGTGGGTTGGGCGAACTCAAGAGTACCCTGAACTTTACGGTCGGCCGAGGCATAACGCACATTGGGGTTTGAGAGCAAGGCGGCGATTGCTGCGGGTGGTAGTGAAAAGCTCGCAGCAGGAACCTTAGCAAACCTCTTCTTGAGGGACCCGCCCGGTTTGGTCACGGTACCCATCGTTATTGTTGTGGGGGCTGAAGTGAACTGGACGATTACGTCCATCGCCGCCGTTGCGTTCTGCAAGTCTTTGGACAGTGTTCCTGCGGAGAGAATGGGCGTAAGAGATAAGAATACCGTTAGTACGGAATGTTTGATTCCCGTGTTGTTCGTTGATCGCATGCCTCTTTAATAGCAATCTCTTTGCCAAAACTGATTGGTTTATTTGTCAATCACTTAACGGTTGGAAGGATATATCTTCAAGCCATTTTGTCCCTTCAAAAAGGCCTTTTCGGCCAAAATGTCTAGCACAAGGCCGTTGAAGGGAAAAGCTTTGTATGCTAAACGCCCACCCACAATTCGACCCAAGCCCCTAATTCTTGGTTGCTATATAACGGTGGGCTTACTAAGAAACTTGGCTTGGCATTCAGCCATCGCTTTGGAATTCCTTCCCAGGGCCAATCCGCTTCGCCGCCGGAAACCATTACATAGGCATTCGCCCGGTCGAAATGCCTTCGCGCGGAATCTTTCATATCCTCCACGCGGCCATCCAACACCATAATGTAGATATCGGGCACGAAGTACGCCAGCAGGCTGTTGGATTCGCAAATGATGTTTGTGTTCTCCGCCAAAATCTTTTTCAGCGCCGGCAGCGCATGACCCAAATTCCCCTGGCGTGTGCGCAACCAATATGCTTTCGCTGCGCCGGCTTCCAGATATCGGCCGCTATCCTTTGGCGAAGCTGAAGTTTCTTCCGTGATGGAATAGATGTGGTCGGTACCGGCGCATTCACAATCGCCGCCGGCAGCGCATTTGCCGTGGCCGAACTGAGTAATCTTCACGGCAGCCCACTGCTTTTTTGCTGTCATGCTGATGATGGATGCCATGACCGAAGTTTTTCCTATGTTGCGGCTATGCCCGCCTACCACAACCAGCATCAGCTCTTCTCCGATTTGCCCAGGCGGTTCATGGCAGCCAACATCGATAAATGCTTTTTCAAAGGACGCGCCGGCGTGCCCCATACTGCTTCGCCCGCCCGAACGATTTTTGAAGTTAGAATCCCCGAACCGGAACCAACCACTGCTCTGCTTTCAATACGAGCCTTATCTCCCACGCCTACCTGTCCGCCGATGACTGCGTAGTCGCCCACAGTAACTCCACCGGAGAGGCCTGTTTGTGCGGCGATTACAACATGTTTGCCAATGACGCAGTTATGGCCAATGTGCACCATGTTATCTATCTTTGTTCCGTCACCAATTACGGTTTCCCCAAGTGCCGCGCGGTCCACCGTGCAGTTTGCACCAATCTCCACATCGTCGCCAATTACAACATTGCCTACTTGAGGGAATTTTTCCCACCGGCCTTCTGTCATCGCGAAACCGAAGCCATCAGCACCCAGAATAGTTCCGGCATGGATAACGGCTCGCGCGCCGATCTGCACTTCGTCATAAACCACAACATTCGGATACAGCCGGCTGCCCTGGCCAATCGCCACTTCCTTTCCGATAACGCAGCCTGCGCCGATCACTACGCCTTCACCAAGTTGAGCGGAAGGATCCACAACAGCAGTGGGATGAATTCCCGGTAGCACTTCCTGTGCAGGTTTTAGTACGCGGATCAACTTGGCGAATGCGGCGCGTGGATCGGCGACGCGAATCACAGTGCGACCCGAAGGGGCGGGCCATTGAGGCGGAACCAATAGACAGCCGGCCTTTGACTTAAAAGATTCTTCGGCGGCCTTACGGGTTGCCACAAAACTCAGGTCGGTTGCGCCAGCTGTTTCCAGGCTGCGAACGCCAGTAAGCTCCAGGTTGCCGGAGCCTTCCAGAGTACCGTCCACCAATTCCGACAATTCTGCGGCGCTCTTCTTCATTCCGCAAAGCCCACGTATTGCACTTCTTCCTCCAGTTTCAAGCCGAATTTTTCGTAGACAAGTTGCTTTAGGTGCTCAATCATCTGGCAAAGCTCGGTGGCTGTGCCTGTGCCGATGTTGTAAATCAGATTGGCATGATAGTCAGCCACGCGAATCCCTCCGCGTACAGTTCCTTTGGCCCCTGCTTGTTCCAGAAACCAGGCTGCGGGAATTTTACCTTCTCTA
>JAYTTF010000051.1:0-31669 GCA_043745195.1 Bryobacterales bacterium
AGTTTTCAATATTTCACTGCACATCGTGTGAGTCCGCATCGAGGAGTGCGTACGGAGCGTTACAAGCTGATTCACTATTACAGTGAAAATAATAGTTGGGAGTTGTTTGATTTGCAAACGGATCCTAATGAACTGCGTAATGTGTATAACGAAGCGGACTATAAATCTGTTCTAAAGCAGATGAAGCAGGAATTAGAAATGCTGCGACGGCGATTTAAGGATTCGACATGAAACAATGGATTGTTCTTTCGCTGGTTTCGTTGGCCTTGGGCCAGGATTACAAACATACCTCTGATGAATGTG
This sequence comes from Bryobacterales bacterium, assembly GCA_043745195.1. GTDB lineage: Bacteria > Acidobacteriota > Terriglobia > Bryobacterales > Bryobacteraceae > JANXSF01. Next base: position 304 of record JAYTTF010000051.1, read on the forward strand.
ATGTGTGGAACCGCGAGGCGGGGTTCGCCAGTTCGGTTTCCCAGCACGATGCAGGGGCTTTCGCGGCGTTTCTGCATGCTGGGGCACTGTTCAATGCAGCCTCGGATGCGCCAACGCGAGGCGCGGCTGCAGTGGCGAAAAACTGGGCAGGGATTATTGAAGGGAAGAATATTGTTCTTCGATGGCTACCCCAATACGTAAGCATCGGAGGTGATCTTAACATTGCTATTTCACGCGGGCCGTTTTCAATGGAGAACCCAAATAGAGAAGGGAAAGAAGGGAAGGGGAAATTTTCAATCGGCTATTTCACATCGGTTTGGGCGCGTGAAGCCAAAGGGAAGCCTTGTTTGGTGCTGTTCGATGGTGGCGGAGCGCCTCCTATTCCTGCGGAGAATGCCGAAGCTGCTGCAAAGCGGCTAGCGTCTCAAAAATAGCTTACCAGCGGCCTGCGCTGGGCTGCGTCAACTCTGTTGCGAACAACAAAGCCATGGCTCCACCGCGGGCATCCACGCCCATTACCGCAGTTCGTTCAAAATAGTCCTTGAGAGTTTTTTGCTTGCCTGTATTGGTGCAAACATCGATTAATTGGCCGGTATTGGAAATTCTGGTCTTTACGGCGATCCAAGCGCGCTCCGCTGCAGGACGGTATGTTGCGGCATCTAACCAACCTAGGCGAATGCCCTTGGCCATGGAAAAACCGATCATAGCTGTTGCCGAAAATTCACGGTAGGAGCCCGGGACATCGACTACCTGACGCCACATTCCGGTTTCATCCTGATGCTTCAAAAGCGCGGCCATGTGGGTTCGGAAAGCTTCCAGCATTTCTGCTTGAGCGGGTCCCTTCGGCATGTCCTCCAAGCTGAGAGCCAGACCCAGGGCAGGGAAGCCGTTGCCGCGTCCCCAGGCGGCTTCATTCAGTGGCGAATGACGGTACAGGCCATCAGGACGGAGACAAAGCTTCCGCATGAACCGTAGGTGTTTTGCGGCCATTTGAAAGTAGCGAGGCTCGTTTGTAAGCTTGCCTGCCTTCACTAAAATGGGAGTGCCCATGAACACTGAATCGCTCATTTCATTGTGATAGGGCATGGCTTCGCGGGGAGTTCCATCCCATTCAAAACCGCTATCGGCGGCTGCGCGGACCAATTCTACATAGCGCTTGTTTTTCGTTCGCTCGGCCAATTCGGCAAAAATCAGATGACCGGAGAGATGGCTGCTGGTGGCCTTGTCCATGCTGTTGCGCTCGCCGGAAAGATACGGGGCGACTATGGATTCCACATCCTCGAGAACATCTAAGCCACCCAATCGCAAGCGGCCAATCAGTGCAATAGCTGGGATGTAGACGGCTTCTTTTAGTTCGTGACCGTACACAGTGGCGAGCATTTTGGCAATGGCGCTGGGAGTGCGATCGACCCGCCATTGAAGTTGTGCGCGTGCAGGGGAAGTTGTGATGGTAGGACTGAGCGCGTCCTTTAGTGAACTAGCTTTTAGCTCGACTACCTGTGCCGGAATCACGCCTATTCCTGCAGCCGCAACCCTGGACAAGGCTTTCGCTAAACCAGCGGAATCATCACCGGCCACGATGACTAAGTCTGGAGCGTTGGTTCCGATGAATCGCCACAAATAATGCGATTCTGTTAGCTTCGCGTAGGCGTCGCCTGAGGGTGGAAATTGGAGGGACGCCTTTTCAGGATTTGCCATGGGGATGGCGGAAATGGCTACCCTGTCTGAGGTTTGGAATTTTTCGAACTGCTGCTTTACGAACCGAGATGAGGCTTCCGAACCATCCAGCCCACCAATAAGAAGCACATGTTTTTTCAAAGTTGCAGGGGCTAACGATTCAGCGGAATGAAGAATATCAATGCGATTCCCCGATCCGGTTAAACCGACTGCGGCGGTTAGTAGGGCAACAGCCAACAACATTACTGATTCATTCCTGAGGCCAGGAATCCTCCGTCAACGGCGATGCTTTGGCCCGTGATGAAACTGGCAGCATCTGAAGCAAGCAGCACGGCCGCGCCGACTAGTTCCTGAGCATTTCCGAAGCGCTTCATGGGTGTCCGCAGCAGGAACTCCTTGCCGCGTTCTGTGCCATTGAGCAACCCGGAGTTCAAATCGGTTAGGAACACGCCAGGGGCAATTGCATTCACATTGATACCGTGTTTCGCCCATTCTAATCCCAGGCTTCGCGTCAAGGAAAGCACTGCGGATTTTGAAGCGGCGTAGGCAGTTACTTCAAGCAGGCTGACGAAGGAACTAAGCGAGGCGATGTTGATAATACGGCCACGGCCGTTCTTCGCTAAAGGTTCATAGAAGACTTGGCAGGAAAGCAAAGTACCGGTGACATTGGTATCCATGATGCTGCGCCATTCTTCCTCGGTGACTTCAATGGTTGGACGCCGCACAGTGCGGCCGGCAGCATTCAACAGAATGTCAACTTGGCCAAATTCTTCCAAGACCTTGTCGCGAAGGGCTTCCAATTCACTCTTCTTTAAAACGTCGGCGGCGAAGCGAAGTGACCGGCGACCGCGAGCTTCAATCTCAGTTGCTACATCGTTAATCATGTTTGCGCGGCGTCCAGTGACCACAACGTCTGCTCCGGCATCAGCCAATCCCAGGGCCAAAACGCGGCCTAATCCAGAGGTACCGCCTACCACCACGGCGACGCGGCCGGTTAAATCCATTATGTTTTTTACGTTACTCATAGAAAGTTTCCTTATGCCATTTTGCGCTTGCGGAGTTCGTCAACGGTTACCGCCAGAATAATTACTGCACCGATAATGGCTTGTTGAAGATAAGGCGAAATGCCCAATAAATCGGACCCATTGGCGAGCAAGCCCATGATGAAGGCACCTACCAGTGTACCCAGCACGGTACCTTCGCCGCCGCGCAAACTGCCGCCACCGATCACTACTGCGGCGATGGCCTGCAGTTCATAACCCTGGCCGGCTGTCGGCTGACCGGTCATCAATCGCGAGGCTTCAATCATACCGGCGAGACCGGTCAACATACCGCAAATTGAATACACGGCGACGGTGTGAAAATTCACTGGGATGCCTGCGTAATAAGCCGCGTCGGGATTGCTGCCGATTGCAAAAGCGTAGCGGCCTAAGCGGGTATGTTCCAAAACAACGTGCACGGCCAAGGCACAAATCACCAGCAACCAAAGAACGAATGGAACCCCAAGCAGCATGCCTTCGCCCAGGTAAGAAAACTCTTTTGGAATTTGGTGAACAGGCAGACCGTTTGAGATCAATAGCGTGAGGCCGCGAATGATGCCCATCGTTCCAAGGGTCACAATGAACGGGTTGATCTTCAGACGCGTAACTAAAAGTCCGTTGACGAAGCCACAGAAACAGCCGGTAAGAAGTCCCACAGCAACACCTAAAAGAACGGGCTGACCCGCTTGCATCATCATGGTGCCGAACAAACCGCCCATTGCGAGAATTGAGCCCACTGAAAGGTCTATGCCGCCGGAGATGATTACCAACGTCATGCCCAGGGCCATAATATTGATCACGGCTGTTTGGCGGACAACGCTGGATAAATTCGTGCCAGTCAAAAAGTAAGGCGAAGCGAAGCACAGGACAACGAACAAAACAATGAGAGTCAAGAACGGTAATAAGCGCTGAATCATGAAACCTTCCCGGGATTTTCAAAAGCTGCCAACCGCATGATTTCTTCTTGCGTAGTGCGCCCAGGCAACTCTCCAGTGAATCGGCCTTGCCGCATAACGATGATGCGATCCGCCACTTGCAATAATTCCTGCAACTCGCTTGAGACCATTAAAATAGCCGCGCCTTGGCGAGCCAGTTCGTCCATCACTTCAAAAACTTCGACTTTAGCGCCGACGTCAATACCGCGAGTTGGTTCGTCAAAAAGGTAGACACGTGCGCCCCGGTTGACCCACTTGGAGATAACCACTTTCTGCTGATTGCCACCGCTTAACCGGCCGGCCAACTGGTTGCCGGATTCGCAACGAATACGCAACCGCGCAATCGCTTTGTCAGTAGCCTGATTCACGGCGCTGGTGTTCATCATCCCACCTGGGGAAACTGCGCTCATGTTGGCCATGGTGACATTGAAGGAAATTGGCATGGCGCGAGCAAGGCCTGTTTTCTGCCGATCCTCCGGTACCAACGCCAATCCAGCGGCGACAGCTTCCCGTGGGGAACGGATGTGAACTGGTTTGCCTTCGACAAGAACGTTGCCGGAATCAATCGGATCAATCCCGAAAATGGCCCGGCAGAGTTCTGTTCTACCGGCACCCACAAGCCCAGCGAGGCCGACAATTTCGCCAGCACTCACTGTTAGATTCAGATCGCGTAACAGCGCACCTGAATTGAGATTCCTGATCTCCAACATGGTCTTGCCTGGAGGGACGGGTTCGCGTTTGTAGATAGAGGAGACGGGCCGTCCCACCATGTATTGGATCATTCGATCAGTAGTTAGGGTAGCTAACGGTTCGCTATGAATGGTTTCACCATCGCGAAGCACGGTGACTTGATCCCCAACTTCGCGGAGTTCATCCAGGCGGTGAGTGATATAAATCACGCCCACTTTGCGTTGACGCAAAGTTCGGACTATGCCGAAAACTTCGCGAGTCTCCGATTCTGAGAGAGACGACGTTGGTTCGTCGAAAATCAGTAAAGAAGAACCATGCTGAATTGCGCGGCAAATTTCAACCATCTGCTTGCCTGCGGGACTTAAACGGTCGACGCGCCATTCGGGTTGCAGGGGAAAGCGATGCTCTTCGATCAAGCGGCGGGCCTTGGTCATCATGGATGTCCGATTCACAAAACCCATGGGAAGCAGATCTTCACGGCCCAGGAAAATATTCTCGGCCACGCTTAAATGAGGAGCGAGCAATGATTCCTGATGCACCATGGCAATGCCCATGCGCTGTGCCTCAGCAGGATTGCGGAAATCAACGGGCTTACCCTGCCAAAGAAAATCACCGCCATCTTTGCGTTGTAACCCAGCGACAATTTTCATCATGGTGGATTTGCCGGCGCCATTTTCACCCATCAAAAGGTGAACTTCACCAGCTTCAACGCGCAAATCACCCTTTTTAAGGGCTTGCACACCACCGAACCGTTTTTGGAGACCGCAGAGCTCCAGCAGCATAGACAGAATTGTTTAGTTTATCAGCAGTTTACTCAGCCAGGTCTCCACCCACATCTTCCATCAGATTTTCGAACTTGGTGTATTGATGCAGGAAGGCCAGTTTTGCAGTCCCTGTTGGTCCGTTACGTTGTTTGGCAAGAATGATTTCAGCTTTGCCACGCAAACTTTCATCATCGCGCTTGTAGTATTCTTCGCGGAAAACAAACATCACCATGTCGGCATCCTGTTCAATGGATCCCGATTCACGAAGATCGCTCAATTGTGGACGATGATCGCCGGGCCTTTGCTCAGGGGCGCGACTTAACTGACTGAGGACCAAGAAAGGTACTTTCAATTCTTTAGACAGAAGTTTCAAGCCACGGGACAACGTGCTGATTTCCTGTGTGCGATTTTCAGATTTGCCGCGAACGGTCATCAATTGAAGGTAGTCGACAATGACCAAGCCCAAATCCTGATCGGCCTTCAAGCGTCGTAACTTGGCGTGAATGTCCATCAGGTTGGAACCGGCAGAATCATCAATGAACATGGGAGCTTCCACAATTTCAGCGGTGCCCATTTGCAATCGCCGACGTTCGTCAGCATTCAAATATCCTTCGCGAAATTTTGTTTGGTCCACGCGGGCTTGCGCGCAAATCATACGAGTAAGCAGCGATTCGTTGGACATTTCAAGCGAGAATACCGCGACGGCACGCGAACCACGAGGGTTCATAGTCACATGCTGGCCGATGTTTAGCGCGAGCGCCGTCTTGCCCATGGCGGGGCGTGCTGCAAGAATAATCAATTCTCCAGGGCGGAAGCCTCCGGTCATTTCATCCAATTTTAGATAGCCGGTGGTGGTTCCTTTGATACGCTTTGACGGATCGAGGAAGGCATTGATACCACCCTCGAAGGTTTCAATCACTTGGCGGGGACTGACCAGTGTGGTGGTTGATTGGGCTTCACCCAACTTTAGCAACGCTTCTTCAGTGGCGGCTAAAATGTGGTCGGCCGATTCTTCACCGATCAAACATTTATCAATGGTTGACTGGGCTGCCAGAATCATCCGCCGCAGTAGCGACTTTTCCTTGACTATGCGGATGTAACTGTCCAGGTTGTAAATCTGTGGAAGACCGTCGTCCAGCGAAATCAGATAGGTTAGCCCACCCACCGATTCCAACTGGTTGTAACGCATCAATTCATTGGCAAGGGTGACGCGATCAACTTTTTCAGCGCGCGTACTTAAATCAAGCATGCGCGTGAAAATGCGACGATGACTCTCCAGACTGAAATCATCAGCGTCGAGGCCACCGGCAACAGACACGAATGCGGTATCGTCCATGAGGATTGCTCCCAGGACAAATCGTTCCGCCTCCGGATTGGCGGGCAAGCCTTTTTGGAAAACGAGTTCGCTCGACGCCATGAACTTAGCCTACGTGGAAAGGGGCGGACAATTCAAATGTCCGCCACCCACAGCTTTTCCACAGTTTATTAGAAATCAAGGTCGGACGCGAATATTTCGGCTCTTAAGGGTCTCGCCCAGGGCTTGCACTAAGCGAGCTGAGGCTTTATTGAAGTCAAGTTTTGAAAGCAGTTCACGACGCCGGGCATCCAGAAAATCGTTCTGCCTGGTGAGGACAAAAAAGTTGGTGGACTCTCCGGTTTGGAACAATCGCACTTCACTTTCAAGCCTGTCTTTAGCTGCTTTAGCACCTGCCTGGGCTGCGACAATGCGTTGTTCCGTTGTTACAATTGCCTGCAGGGCATTCCTTACTTGTGCGCTGATGGACTGCTCTAATTGAGCGCGCAGGATCTTCAATCTGCGCTCCGCGACAACAGTTTCTTCGACGAGAGCCTTGCCTTGATAGTTGTGGCCACTAAAATCAATTTGTAGCCCAGCCTGTGCGGTTGGGTATCTGCCTGCAAAAACATTTCCTAAAGCTGAGCCGTATCCGCCCACTAGAAAATCGGGAAGATTTCCCTGTGCTGGAGGTAAGAACGGAGACAGACCAGCAAGCGAACTGAGGCGGTTCAGCCTTTCGTATAGAGTAACGTTGGATGCAGTGAATGGGTTGTCTCCTGACCTTAAAGTTCCGGCCAATCCACTTAACGAATAGCCGCCAACAAAGTTGACACGAGTTTTCAATTGATCTTGCGCCAAACGCGCGTCAACCTCATTTACTTGCTGCCGTTCGTCTACTTGTTTCAATTCCGGCCTCTGGGATAGGGCTCTTTTCAGGCCAGGCTCTAAATCTTTCACATCTAAAGCAGCGCTAGTTGCAACGTCCGTTGGAATCAATTCCTGGGCCCAAATTTCAGCGTTTCTATCCTTGGCCAATAGCGGCTTTAGTTGATTTTCCATTTCGGTTACAACACCCAAGGCGGACAAGGATGCATCCTTGCGGCGTTCCAACTCGGCTTGCGATGCTGAAAGTTCAATGGGTGCCAAAGTGCCAGCGTCAATCATGCGGCGATTGCGTTCCAATTGCTCCTCCGCCAATTTCACGGCCTCAGATTTGACTTCCAAATCCTGCCTACTTGCCACCAAGTCCCAATAAGCCTGTTCGACCCGAGCGACAACATCGATTGCGCGGATTTCGAAGTCAATCTCGGAAATACCGACCTGCTTGTTGCGAATAATTAGATCTGCGCGGTCTTTGTCGATCCGCCTTCCTTGCAGCAGCGGCTGTATGAAATTGATACCAAGTCTAGTGCTGGATAGCGGGCTTAAGCTAATAAATGGGTTGGTTGATGTTTGACGCGAATTGTCAAAACTGGCGGTGACATTGCCGCCATAAAAGCGAGTTTTCTGTCGGAATTCAAAGTTGTTGTTGAAGTACTTTTCATTAACTTTACCCGTCGTACCTTGCAAGGAACTTGAAGTTGGCGTGTTGCGATCCTCAAAGGAAGGCGTGTATTTGAAGTAGGAATCGAAAACACCCTTCGCGGCCCTGGTGGCGATTCTTGCTGAATCCACATTGGATTTTTCAACTTCCAATTCCAGGTTGTTCTGAAGCGCCATTTGAAAAGCTTCCTCTAGACTGAGCTTTCGCTGTTCGGCTGTTATACCAACGCGGGGTTGCGCATTGGCAATAGCTGCGAGAAACAAAAACAAGCCGGTTGCGATGGCTGGCGATTTCACTCGGCCTTTGAAAAAAGCTGCGACGTCGTCGAATAAAGAGTAGAAAACCGGCGTGACTAGAAGGGTAAGAATCAAACACAGGGATTGTCCGCCAATGACCACGATTGCCACTGTGCGGCGAGTACCGGAGCCAGCGCCGCTTCCCAGTGCAAGCGGAATCATACCGGCCACCAGCGCCAGAGTAGTCATCAAGATTGGGCGCAATCGATCCTCGCAGCCTTTAAGAATTGCTTCTGCGCGAGGAACGCCCTCTCTACGAAGCGCTTTGATGTGATCTACCTGAAGAATGGAGTTTTTCTTCACGATCCCAAACAGAACCAGAATTCCAACTGAGGTGTAGACGATGGAGAAATTCTCACCCACAAGGATCAGTGAGATTAGCGCAAACGGAATGGAGAGCGGCAAGCTAAGAAGGATGGTGATTGGATCAATAAAACTTTCAAACTGGCTGGCCAGAATCATGTACATGAAAATGATGGAAAGACCAAAGGCGAACATATAGCTTTTGCCAGCGCGAGCCAACTCCTTGGTTTTGCCTAAAGTTTGCGAATGATATTCCGGGCCAAAATTCATATCTCGGATTGCGTCTTCCGCTGCGGTGACAACGTTCCCTAGAGACTGGTTGCCCGTTAGGCTGGCGGAAATCAAAATCTGGCGTTGACGGTTATAACGATCAATACCGATGGGTCCGATGGAGCGTTCCAGGCGAGCCACATTTGCAAGCGGAACATTGCCAAGAGTGGTGGAAGGAACATACAAGCGAGAAAGAGCTTCCGGGGAATTGCGGAATTGTTTGTTGACGCGCAGCATAACGTCGTAGCGGTCATCTCCTTCGCGGTACGTGGTTGCCTGTTCATCGCCGCCCACCATGGTGCGCATGGCTGTGGCAATCGAGGCTGCGCTGACGTTCAGGTCCGCCGCCTTTTCACGATTGATGAGGATGCGTAGCTCTGGCTTGCCGGTTTCGTAAGTACTATCAACGTCCGCAACTCCAGGGAGTTCGCGCAACTTCAGTTTCAATTGTGTGGCGTACTTTTCCAATTGCGCAAGATCAGGGCCCTGCAAAATATAAAGGAAGTCAGCATTCGGTCCGGCACCCTGAATCACCGATGGCAATTGAACGCCGATCACCAGGTCCTTATATTTACGAAGTTTTTCGCGCGCCTGCTCCATTAATTCTTTTTGCGATTCTTTACGGTCTGCGACGTCCACCAACTCGACAATGATGCTGCCGCGGTCGACTTGCTGTTGCACGTCGGCACCGATTTGCGTAAGCATGTTGCGGACCCCGGACAATGTCTTCAGTTCGCCCTCAATCTGCTTCATCACCTCGGATGAACCATCAAGTGAGGATCCAGGGGGCATTCTTACAAGCACTTCAAATTCACTCTGGTCATCGCTAGGTAAGAAATCTATACCCACTCGTTTTATCAAAGGACCAATGGATGCAAAGACAGCCATTGAGATTAAAACGATAACCCAGCGGTGATTCATTGACCAACGAAGCAGCGCCTGATAGGGAACGTCAATAATCTTAAACACCCAGTTATCTTTGGTGGAATGGCCGGAATCGACTGGTTTCACTTTCAGAAAGCGGCTACAGAGCATTGGAGTCAAAGTAAAGCTAACCAGTAGGCTGACCATCACAGCGAATGCAGCAGTGTAGCCGAAGCTGGACATGAAACGGCCAACGATTCCACTCATTGTGGCGACAGGCAAAAATACAACAGCCAAGCTTAATGTAGTGGCTAGAACTGCCAATCCAATGTCCTCGGTTCCATGAATTGCGGCATCCATGGGGCTCATGTTTTTTTCTTCCATGAACCGGAAAATATTCTCCAGAACCACAATCGCGTCGTCAATTACAATGCCCACCATCAAAGTTAAAGCCAACATGCTGATTTGATTTAGTGTGAAACCCATAAGGTACATCAGCGTGTAGGTGGAGATAATGGACGCGGGGATGGCGATAGCTGCGATCAAAGTGGAACGCCAATTCCGCATGAACAGCAGCACCACAATGCCAGCCAGAACGCCTCCCAATACTAAGTGCTCCTGGACAGCTTCAAACGATGCTTGAATAAAGCCAGATTGATCACCGGCATAAGCTATCTTCATATCGGGGGGCAGCGAGGGCCTCACTTCTTCGATCCGTTCTTTGACGCGATTAATCACTTCCAGGGAGTTGGTTCCCGATTGCTTTCGGATAGACAGAACCACTCCTTCAACGCCGTCGAGCCGTGCTAACGTTCGCGGTTCTTCAGCGCCGTCGCTGACGTCCCCAACGTCGTTGATGCGCACTGGAGTTCCGGCGACGTTAGCTACAATGATCCGGCCAAAATCTGCAGGACGTTCCAATCGTCCTAACGTACGGACACTGGATTCACGATTTCCTTCATCCATGCGCCCACCAGGAATTTCCACGTTCTGGGCAGACAGCGAAGTGCGCACCTGATCAATGTTTAAGCCGTATGCGTACAGTTTATCGCCATCGAGAGAAACTTGAATCTGACGACGTCGGTCGCCGACAAATTTCACTTGTCCTACACCATTCAGCGATTCGAGATTCTTCTTGAGTATGTCGTCCACAATTTTTGTGGTCTCCCGCAAGTCACGTGGGCTTGAGACCACAACACTGACAATGGGGGACGCATCGGTGGCCAACTTTTCAACCACAGGGGGATCGGCGTCTTTAGGCAATTGCCCGAGGATTGAGGAAACTTTGTCGCGAACTTCCTGAGCCGCAATATCGGAGTCTTTTTCGAGAACAAAGGTGATGGTAACTCGCGAAAGGCCTTCGTAGGAACTCGAGTTCAGCTCATCTACGCCTGCCACCGTATTGATGGCCTCTTCAATTCTTTTGGTGACTTGTGTTTCCACTTCTTCCGGCGATGCACCGCGAAGAGGTGTTGTGACAGTAATGATTGGGAATTCAACTTTGGGTAGGAAATCCACTCCCAGTTTGCGATAGGAATCGAGCCCCAGAACCACCAATGCAAGGATAAGCATTGTGGCAAAAACCGGACGCTTGATGCAAAGTTCGGCGAGTTTTCTCATGGGTTATTGCTTCACCTGCATTTTGTCGATCAACATGTTGAGTTGGCTAATGGCAACCTGATCGCCTTCATGCACCAGGTCGCCGGGAATTTCCACGGAAGTGCCTAAGTCTTGTCCGGGGATGAATCGCTTTTCATAAGCGCGGCCATTGGCGATGACGAATAGCTTGTTGAGCCCAGCTACGGAATAGATGGCTTGCTTGGGTACAGCGACGATTTTTGTTGCAGCAGCAGTGGTCAACTTTACTTGAACGAACATGCCAGGACGCAACCGTGGATCGTTCTTCGTTGCTCGGGCTTCGGCTGACAAAGTGCGGGACTTGGTGTCTAGTGTTGGATTCAATTCACGAAGGACAGCGGGGAAAGTTTCTCCAGGAATTGCGTCGGTTGTGAATGTGAGGTTTGTCCCGATTCGCATTAATCCAGCGGCAGATTCCGGCGCTTCCAAATGTACTCGCAAGGGATAGTTTTTAACCAGCGTGACGATGGGCGTATTCTCTTTCATATATTGGCCTGGGGAGACCATGCGGGCGGAGATCACTCCATCGAACGGAGCGCGGACTTGAGTGTCGCGGCGGTGTTTTTCGGCAGAACGAAGGTCAGCCTTCAATGCGGCTATGGCGGCCCATTGCGTGCGCATTTCGTCCTTTGCTGCGGCAACGGATTCCTCACGAGCGCGCAGACCCTTTTCTAATTCAGTGAATCGTTCGCGGGCAATATCGCCGCTTTGAATCAACTTTGCAGCAGAATCGAATTTGCTTTTGGCATCTTCCAATTGGGCAGTAGCTTGGCGAATGGCTGGTGTTGATTCTGGACTTTTCTCGAAATTGCCGGGGTCTAAGCCCAACCTGGCAAGAGCCTGGGAAATCGCTGCGCGTTTGCGGTCGATATCGATTTGGAATTCCGTTGTTTCCAGTTCCACCAACACGGCGCCTTTTTTAACAGCTTGGCCGAAATCGCCATGAATTCGAGCGATGCGGCCAGCCACCTCGGAACTGACCGACGCAGTTTCATCAGGTTGCAACGAACCTGTTATTAAGATGGACCTTTCTACTGTGCGAGATTCCGCAGGCATAGTTTTAACAGCGATGACTTCCGCAGAAGGAGCCTTCTTTGTTTCAGTGGCCTGCTTCTTTTCGCAGGCTGCCAGTGTGAGAGCCAGAACAACAAGTGGGATAGAGTGTCGCATTATTTTAAGATTCCATTCAGAAAGAGATCGACCATGCCTTCAATTACTTTTTTCCGTGAGGACTTGGAAATAGTGAAACCGAAGTGAATGTCGTAAAGAAAATATTGATTGACCATGCCGATAAACACACGGGCCGCATTCGCGGGATCACACTGCCGAATTGCTCCAGAGGCTATGTCGGCGCGGATGCGGCGGATAAGCATGGCGTAAAAAGGCTTCATCCGATGTTCAAAGTGCAATTCAGCAAGGCTGTGGCCTTCCAGGGCACTAAAAAGGACAAGGCGTGAATAATTTGGATTCTTGTCCAGAAAACGAATAATGTTATCGGCTAGCACCCGGAAAAAGACAGTTGGGGCAAGATTTGCTGCAAAAGCTTCCTCAATGCGTTGCGCCAGGACGTCGCCCTCACTGCAAGCATCTTCAAGAATTGCGCAATAGAGTTCTTGTTTATCGGCAAAGTGTTCGTAGAGAACTGGCTCTGAGACATCACAAGCTTTCGCCAGTTCCTTGGTGGTGACTCCGCGGAATCCGCGGGCCGAAAATAGATTAACCGCCGCCGCAACAATCGAAGAGCGGCGTTCGGCGGCGGTGAGTTTTTTGCGTGGCTTCATTACTTAGTGAACACTAACCTAGTAATCACTAAGTTAACACATTGCCGCTCTACATGATATCGTCGAATATAGACAAGCGTGTTCTCTCGTCATCACAGAAAGACCCGGATCCTTTTCGCCATCTCCGACGTAGTGTTGGTTACTCTGGCTTTTGCCGCCGCCTACCGGATGCGCGCTTCCGTTGAATTATTTCAACGGGAATTCTTTTTGGATGCTTCAATTCAATTTTTGATTGCAATTGTTGGTGGAATTTCCTGGGTGTTTGCGGGCCGCTGGATGGCTGTTTACGACCGGTTGGATTCCTCACAACCTTACGTTATTATTCGCGACGGCTTACGGCAATCCATTGTTGCTGTTACCAGTATTGTTTTGGTTCAATTTGCCCTCAGGCTGGATTTAAGCCGTTCTTTTCTAGTTCTGTATGGAACCCTCGGCGGAATGTTCCTTATTGTTTTCCGACTGAATGCCCGCGTGTTCTATGGTTCAATCCGCGAACGATTCGGCGCGGTCCATCATGTGCTGGTAGCGGGTGATGGACAAAAGGCCATGGAGTTAGGGGCCTTGGTGGATAAGGCTTCAAGCTACGGGTTCCGCTTGGCTGGATACCTTTCCCTATCGCCGAAAGCTCAGGAAATTGGCGGAAAGCCGGTGTATCCAATGGAACGACTGAGCCAATTGCTACGGTCACAAATTATTGATGAAATCCTTTTCGCCGTGCCTCCCGAGGACGTGGCAAAGTTGGAAAATGTTTTCCTGCTCTGTGACGAAGAGGGCGTTCGCACGCGGCTGGCGATGGACTTCTTTCCTCATGTGAACAGTGAAATGTACATGGATCAACTGGGGACACTGCCCATGCTGACTTTTTCAGCGGCGCCTCATGATGAATTTCGCCTGGTTCTTAAGCGCGCTTTCGATTTGTTGATAAGCACCTTTGCTCTTTTATTGATCGCTCCCGTCATGTTGGTTATCGCAGCTATGATCAGGCTCAGTTCGCCTGGGCCAGTGATATTCAGTCAGGAGCGCTGCGGACTGAATGGACGCAGGTTTATTTTTTACAAGTTTCGATCCATGTGTAGCAATGCCGAGGAAATGAAAGCTTCCCTGGCACACTTAAACGAAAAAGAGACGGCATTCAAAATCACCAATGATCCCCGGCTGACCCCTGTTGGCCGATGGCTGCGAAAGTTTTCAATTGATGAGTGGCCCCAATTGTGGAACGTGATGCGTGGCGACATGTCGTTGGTAGGTCCTCGTCCCGCAGTCCCATTGGAAGTGGAACAATACAAGAGATGGCAAAGACGGCGGTTGCGTATGCGGCCGGGGTTGACCTGCTTGTGGGCCATCAGTGGCCGCGATACCTTGGATTTTGATACTTGGATGCGCTTGGATATGCAATACATTGACAATTGGTCCCTGTGGCTTGATTTGAAAATAATACTGAAGACCATTCCTCACGTGGTTACCGGCAAAGGAGCCAATTAACCCCATGCAGATTATTCCTTCGCAAGATGAAGTGATTGAACTTTTGAAATCAACCGGCGCATTACGTTCGGGGCATTTTGTGTATCCCAATGGATTACACTCCGATCTTTCTTTGCAAATTCCAGTGGCGTTCCGCCATTACGAGCATGCCAAGGTTTTAAGCGTTGGGTTAAGCCGTCTAGTGCGTGCTAATCCGGAATTGCGCGCGGCTATCCCGGAACTTTCCATCGTCTGCCCCGCGACGGGTGGCCTGCCTGTGGCGTTCGGAGTGTGCGAAGCTTTGCGCGCTAAGCGGGTCTATTGGGCTGAGCGTGAAAACGAAAAGGAGCCTTTGCGCTTTCGTCAGTTTCAGCAAGTGGAGCCTGGGGAAAAGGTTCTTCTTGTCGATGATATTCTGCGGACTGGGAAAAAGTTGATGGAATTGAAATCCCTAGTTGAAGCTGGCGGAGGCACTGTGGTTGCATTGGCTGTTATTGTTCACCAACCTGCCCCCGATACGCCTGATTTCAGACCTCTACCGATTTACTCTTTGGCCAAACTCGACGCGCTTTATTTCATGGATGCCGACGAGGCCAAACGAAAGTTCGCTGAGGAACCTGTAAAGCTCTGGGCTTAGATGTTTACTCTTGACTTTCATTTCCTTGTTCCTTACAATGGGAGTAAGGAAACATGCAATGACTGATAGCACATTGTCAAGCAAAGGCCAAACCACTCTTCCCAAGGAAGTCCGTGATTTACTAGGACTTGCAACGGGAGACAAACTCATTTACGAAATTGAGGGCCGTACCGTGCGGGTTCGCAAAATGGAACCGTTCGATGCTATTTACCATGCAGCCTTGTCCCAAAACATGAGCGAATGGGCCAGCAAAGAAGACGAGGCCGCCTTCGGTGATCTGTAACCGATGGGACGTGGTTGTTGTTCCGTTCCCTTTCATAGACAAACCAGCTGACAAGAAAAGGCCGGCAGTGGTGTTGAGCAGCCTGGAATTTAACCAGGGTGGCTACACCGTTATGGCGATGATTACCACCGGAGCGAATTCCGTTTGGACTGGGGATATTCCCATAATAGATCTAGTGGCAGCAGGGCTTCCGCATCCGTGCTTGGTGCGTTGGAAAGTAATGACTTTGGACAACCGTATTGTTCAAAGGAAGTCCGGTGCGCTGGGCGCTGCCGACCGTTCACAAGCGGAAATCAACCTAAAGAAATTAATGATAGGCTAAGGGCACATGCGCATTTTTGCGGCAGTCGCGGTGGTTGGATCAGCCTTTGCAGGAACAGCGTTGGAGGACTTCGAACAGAAAGTTCGTCCGGTATTGGCCAAGCACTGCTATGCCTGCCACACTGCAACCAAAACCGGTGGCCTGCGACTTGATTCAAAAGAAGCGCTTCTGGCGGGTGGCAAGTCCGGTCCAGCAGTTGTTCCAGGCAATGTGGATGCAAGCTTGTTGATTCAAGCCGTGCGTCAGCAAGGCGCGTTAAAGATGCCTCCAGGATCTAAGTTGGGTGACTCGATAGTTGCCGATTTGGAGGGCTGGGTTCGTGCAGGTGCACCTTGGCCGGAATCACTCTCGTCCCGTGGTGGCAGTTTGTGGTCGGCCGGGCCATTAACAAATCCAAAAAGTAAATCGATTGACGAAGCTATTGCACGTGGTTTGCTTCCAAAGGGCCTAGTCGCCAATCCGGTAGCGGACAAGCGAACACTATTGCGGCGTTTGAGCTTTGACCTGATTGGACTACCTCCCACTCCTGAAGAGATGGACGCGTTTCTGGCGGACAATTCGTCGGTCGCCGTGGAAAAGGTAGCGGACCGATTGCTTGGGTCTCCGCACTTTGGCGAGCGGTGGGCGCGTCACTGGCTGGATGTTGCCCGGTTCGGTGAGGATGATTTCACCGGTACCGCCGTTAAGCCATATCCCAATGCCTGGCGATTCCGTGATTGGGTTGTAGACGCATTCAATCGCGACATGCCTTACGATAAATTCCTGCAGGCGCAAATTGCGGCGGACCTGATGCCTGGGGACAATTCAAGTTATATAGGTGGTCTGGGATTGTTCGGACTTGGCCCCTGGTATTTCGGGATTTCTCAGCCGGCCCAAGCTCGCGCTGATGAACGGAACGATCGAATTGATGTTGTTACGCGCGGGATGCTTGGGCTTACTGTGGCGTGCGCCCGTTGTCACGATCATAAGTACGATCCCATTCCGACGAAAGATTACTACGCCTTGGGTGGAGTTTTTGCCAGTGTGCAGTACAAGGAATACCCTCTGGCTTCGGCGGAGGAAGTGGTAAAGTTCAATGCGGCTGAAAAGGAAATTAAGGATCTGGAGGCGAAGATCAAGTCGTACCTCGATCAACAGTCGGAACAACTTGCGGAGATTTTCTCCAGCCGCGTAGCGGAGTATTTGGTTGGCGCGTGGAAGAAGCAGAGTGATGGGCTGGACACCGATTTTGCTGAACGGTGGGCCGGTTATCTGAAGAAAACTGAAGACAATCACCCACATATGAAAGCTTGGCGCGAGGCTGCGGCTAATGGCGACGAAGCCGAAGTGCGCAAACAATCGGAATTTGTGCAGGCTCAAATTGCCTCCATCGTTGCGGATAAGAAAAAGTTGGATCAGGAAAACGCTGAAATTGTAGCCAAGAATAAGAAGCCTAAACCCGGGCGTGATTACGTGTTGCCGTTCGGGTATAGATCGGAATCGGATTTCAATCCTGGTGCCGAGATTCCCACAAAATCTCTTGAGCGGGATCGCTATGTTTGGTATAACTGGCTGTTTTCTGGCGAGAAAGCAATTCTGCGATTGCCTGGTGACAAAGTGGAGCGATTTCTTTCTGGTGAATGGAAGCGGCATCTGGACACCTTGCGTGCTCAACTGAAAGACAAAAAAGCGAAGCTCCCTGTGCAATACGCTTATCACCACGGGGTGGAAGATGTTGCTCCGATGGATATGCAGTTGAATATACGCGGCAATCCTGATGAGTTGGGCGAAGTGGTCCCGCGTCATTTTTTGACGGCGATTTCAAAAGGTGAACCTGCGCGGTTGCAGCAGGGCAGCGGACGATTGCAACTGGCCAATGAAGTATCCAGTCATCCACTTGCCCGTCGCGTGATGGCCAATCGTTTGTGGCTCCATTTATTTGGATCGGGAGTGGTGCGTACGCCCAGTAATTTTGGAGTGATGGGGGAACGCCCGGCGAATGCCGAACTGCTGGAATATCTTGCTTGGCGATTTGATCACAACGGGCTTTCACCCAAAAAGTTGTTGCGTGAAATTGTGCTTTCAAAAACTTATCAGGCAGCCAGTTCTGGAAATATGAAGAACGAAGCCATTGACCCTGATAACCGTAATTTTTGGCGTACGAATCGCCGCCGGTTAGATGCTGAGGCGATGCGGGATGCAATTTTGGCAACTGCTGGGACGTTGGATCGTACGGTAGGAGGCGATTCAAAGCCATTTAAGGAAAGCACTCGCCGTACTCTTTATGTTCGGGTAGGACGATTTCAACAAGAGGAAACGTTGGCTCTGTTTGACTTCCCCAGTGCCAGCGTTTCTAATGAACAACGAGTTGTTACCAACGTGCCATTGCAGAAACTATTTTTCCTCAACAGCGGGTTTGTGATGGACCAAGCCAAGGCGTTTGCAGCGCGCTACGGGTCCAATATCCAGCAGGCTTACCAACTTGCTTACGGGCGCCCTGCGACGGAAGATGAAATGGAACTGGCGAAGCAATTTTTCAGCTCAACTGGTGAGAAGGTGGCGGAGCAGTTCGCCCAAGTGTTATTGAGTTCCAATGAATTTGCTTTTGTGGATTGAAAAATGAAATTGCATCAAGCCGAAATCCTGCCTCATCTTTCTCGCCGCGAAGCGCTCACGAAGATGGCTAGTGGCTTTGGTCTTCTCGGGATGGCCGCCAGCGCCGATGCTGCTCGCGATCCATTTGCCCCTAAGCCTCCTCACTTCGCACCAAAAGCTAAACGCGTTATTTATCTGGTCCTGAACGGGGGCCTTTCGCAAGTGGATTCTTTTGATCCCAAGCCGATGCTGGATCGTCATCACGGACAGCCTGTTCCGGGTGGAGCTCCTGTGACCGAAAGCTCCGTTGGAAACTTGATGCGCTCGCCGTTTTCTTTCCACAGGTACGGGCAGAGCGGTATTGAAGTCAGCGAAATTTTCCCCAAGATCGGTGGTGTCATCGACGACTTTTGCGTGATTCGTTCCATGCACACCAATGTGCCAAATCACGAGCCGTCCCTATTCATGATCAACAGCGGCGTGATCCAGCCTGGCCGCCCGTCCATGGGTTCCTGGTTGACATATGGACTTGGAACGGAAAATCGAAATCTTCCGGGGTTTGTGGTGCTGTGTCCGGGGACGCCTGTAGTGGGTCCTCCACTTTGGGAATCAGCCTTTCTACCTGCCGTTTACCAGGGCACATTCTTAAAGAATACTGAGACGGATCCGAAAAAGCTGATTCAATTTATTGGAGCAGGAGCGCCACCGGAAGCTCAGCGTCGTCAGTTGGACCTGCTCGCCAAGTTGAATCAAAAACATTTAGAAAAGCGTGCGGGTGATGCACAGTTGGAAGCATCGCTGGAAGCAATGGAAACTGCATTTCGAATGCAGACGGAGGCTCCTGAGGCTTTCGACATTCGTAAGGAAGATCCGAAAACGATAGCCAAGTACGGTGACAGCGACTTCGGTAGGGGCTGTCTGATGGCACGCAGGCTGGCCGAACGTGGTGTACGCATGGTTCAGATTTACTACGGCAACAGCCAGCCCTGGGATAGTCATGAAGACATCATGGCGCACAAGAGCAATGCGCAAAAGACGGACCCCGGCGTAGCAGCGCTGATCACAGATCTGAAAGAGCGCGGCATGTTGGATGAGACTTTAGTGGTGCTGGGCACTGAGTTTGGCCGCACCCCGGCTGTACAAAATAGCTCCACTGTAAAGCTCCACAATGGGCGGGATCACAACTCCTTGGGATTCACGGTTCTTTTGGCTGGCGGTGGAATCAAAGGCGGCATGACCTATGGCGCGACGGATGACATCGGCTACAAAGCAGTGGAAAAACCTGTCCACGTGCATGACCTGAATGCCACGATTCTGCACTTGATGGGATTGGACCACACCAAGCTAACTTACTTCTATAGTGGCCGTGACTTCCGGTTGACGGACGTGCACGGAAATGTAATTCGCGATATCCTCGCATAGTACCCATGCGAAGTATTCTCTTTCTAACTGCGGCAAGCCTATGCTGCTGCGCTGCTGACTTCACGGTTCCATCCGACGTAATTTTGGAGCGGGGTGTAGACTACACTTCAATCACCCATGGCAAGCTTGCGATGGACATCGCACGGCCCAAGGCTAAAGGAAGTTATCCGGGCATCGTGATGATTCACGGTGGTGGGTTCAATGCCGGGTCGAGGGATAGCTATCTTCCTATGGCGATCCGACTCGCACAAAATGGATATGTTGCCGCAACCGTTAGCTACCGTTTGGCGCCGATGTTTCAATTTCCGATTCCGCTTTATGACATTAAGGCAGCGGTCCGATTCCTTAGAGGCAACGCCAATAAGTATGACCTGAACAAGGAGCGCATGGGGACCATCGGCGTTTCCGCTGGAGCAACCTGGGCGCAGTTCCTGGCGGTTACTCGCAATATGCCGCAATTTGAAGGGACAGGCGCGAATAAAGAGCAATCCAGTTCTGTGGACTGCGCGGTTAGCTACTACGGCCGATCGGATATGCGCCGTGCCTACGAAGGAAGTCGTAACGCTCCAACTGTGCTGCCACTGCTGTTTGGCGGTGATCGTGATCATGCAATGGACGCCCATTTGCGTGGCAGCCCATTGCAATGGGTAACTCCCGATTCTGCCCCCATCCTGGCTATTCATGGCACTCGTGATCAGAACGTGCCATTTGAACAATCCGTAATTCTAATGGAACGAATGCGCGCGGCTGGAGTGGAATCGGAACTGGAAACTGTGGCTGAGGCTGGGCATGGATTCAAAGGCGCAGACGAAGAGCGCGCCTTCACGCGGACGCTGGATTTTCTCAATCGGAAGTTGAAGCCGAAGCTTTTAGAGACGCGCCGTTTGATTGTGAATGACCATGGCCCAGGTGGTGAGATTCTTGCTATTGCCTGGCCATCAGGTCGTGTGTTGTGGCGCAAGTCGAATCATCGCGGGACTGAAGTTGGTGTCACTCCCAATGGAAATGTATTGTTCATCGAAGACCCCAAGGGCGTGGTAATGGAATTGGATGCAGAACAAAAAGTAGTGTGGCAATACAAAACTGAAAAAGCCAGCCTTGTGAGTGCCCAACGTTTGAAAAATGGAAACACACTTTTGGTGGATGACACTGCAGCACGAATTTATGAGGTCTCGCCTGCAGGGCAGATTGTTTGGAATGTTGAGAAGCCTGAATACAAAGGCCAAGCCATGCGACGCGCTCGCAGGACAGCGGCTGGAACCACTGTTGTTGCGATTCAAAAGCTGGGTATCTTTTTGGAACTCGATTCCAAAGGCGACGTCATCCGCAAAATGGATTTCACCAATCGAATGCCTGCTCACGCCTGGCCGACGGACGATGGCGGATTGCTAATCGGCCTTGCGGGGCCCGGTGAAGTGCGGCGAGTGGATGCCGCCGGAAAAACAATTATGACGTTTGCAGGTACAGGCAGCACGGCACGCATGGCCTGGACTTCAGGCTTTACGCAGACTCCCGAAGGCGGCCTGATTGTATCCGACTACATGGGTGGCCGAATTGTTGAGTTCGATAAAGCTGGAAAAGTGCTTCACGAATTGAAAAATTTCCCTTGGGCAGTTACGAGTGTTGCTTTGCTACCTTGAGTGCCGCGATGATTGCTTCCGCATCGTAAACGCAGCCACCCCATGGTCCACCGCCGGCATCTTGAAGTGCGGCCCATAACTTTGTATCAATGGGTAAATCGGCATCTGGAGCCAGGTCCGGATGCGGTGTTCGCGAGGCCAGCAGCATGGTGCCGCCCTCAATACTTCCATCCGCTCCCAACACATTCACCGTACCTACAAGGCTGTTGCGATCCACAATAATTTCAATTGTGTCGCCATCGCGTAGCTTTCCAATTGGACCGCCAGCCAGTGCTTCCGGTGAGATGTGGCCGATACATGCGCCTGTGGAAACTCCGCTAAATCGAGCATCTGTCATCAACGCTACATGCTTCCCGAATGGTAGAAATTTCAGTGCACTGGTTAGTTGGTATGTTTCTTCCATGCCGGAACCAAGTGGACCGCGGCCCATCAAAACCATTACGTCGCCAGCGGTGATCTTGCCGCCCTTGATGGCGGCGATGGCTGCGGGTTCTGAAGTGAACACTCTTGCAGGTCCTAGTTTCCGATAGACCCCGTCTTCACCAACAACGCTGGGGTCAATAGAAGTGCTCTTGATCACTGAACCATCGGGGCTCAAATTTCCTTTTGGAAAACATACCGTCGAGGTTAGTCCGCGCGACCTTGCTCCGGGAAGACTCATGATGACGTCGTCCGGGTCAATTCCGTCGCGTTCCTTCAATACCTTTCGTAAAGCCACTCGTCGTTCACTTTGCTCCCACCAATCAAGGGAAGCTCCCAGCGTTTGTCCTGAGGCCGTAAGTGCTGTCAAATTTAGCAGCCCGGCGCGACGCAAGTGAAGCATTACTTCTGGCACGCCGCCGGCAAGGAACACCTGCACCGTTGGATGATTCTTGGGTCCATTGGGCAGGCTATCCACCACGCGCGGTACTTCTTTGTTGATGCGGGCCCAATCGTCTACAGTCGGGCGACGCAATCCAGCCGCATGCGCGATGGCGGGCACGTGCAATATCAAGTTTGTGGATCCACCGAACGCCGCGTGCACAACCATGGCATTTTCCAATGCGGCCGGCGTTAAGATGTCGCGCATCTTCAACCCTTCCGATTCCATGAACATCGCAGCGCGGGCCGATCGCCTTGCCATATCCAGCCATAACGGATGTCCTGATGGGGCCAGAGCGGAATGCGTCAACGACATGCCCAGGGCCTCGCCAACCACTTGGGCGGTTGCCGCAGTGCCTAGAAACTGGCAGCCACCTCCCGGTGATCCGCAAGCTCTGCAACCCATCTCAGCAGCTTCCTGCAAAGTGATTACGCCATGCGAAAAACGCGCACCGATAGTTTGTACTTTACCGGCATCTTCACCATCTTCGGCAACCAAGGTGACACCGCCTGGAACCAGCACACACGGCATATTCGGGGTTCCAGCCAAGGCCATCATCATCGCCGGCAGGCCTTTATCGCAGGTGGCAATGCCCACTACGCCACGTCGTGTTGGAAGGCTGCGAATCAAGCGGCGGAAAATAATTGCGGCATCATTGCGATATGGCAGGCTATCGAACATGCCTGTGGTGCCTTGGGATCTGCCGTCGCAAGGGTCCGTGCAAAAGGCGGCAAAAGGTACGCGGCCGGCTTGTTTCAATTCTTCTGCCGCTGCCTGCATCAATAAACCAACTTCCCAATGGCCGGTGTGATATCCAAGGGCAATGGGCTTGCCGTCTGCTGCGCGAATGCCGCCATGAGTGCTCAGCAATAGGAAATCGCCACCCGCAAGTTTGGATGGCTCCCAACCCATTCCGGCATTTTGAGTCCAGCCGAAAAGATCGCCGGAAGGCCTCTGCAGAAGCATTTCAGCGGTAATGGGTAACGCGCCTTTGGGGCCAGGCAAGTGTGTGCGGACGTCGAATAAAGAAGCGTCGCCGGAATCAAAAATGGCGTTCATGCTATTTCAGTGCAGCCTGAACTCGGCTGTGCTTAATTCCGTAAGCGAAGTACACAACCAGTCCGAGAGCAAGCCAGATGATCAATCGTGCCCAGTTTACCCAACCGAGTTCGTACATCATGTAGCCATTAAAAATCACACCTAGAATCGGGATCAGCGGAACCAGCGGAGTACGGAAAGGTCGCGGCTGATCTGGATCGGTACGCCGCAGAACAATCACTGCCACGCAAACAATCACAAAGGCTAGCAGCGTTCCAATATTGACCATCTTGCCAATATCGTCAATCGGAGTAACGCTGCCGACAATTGCGGCAAGTAGGCCAACAAGGATGGTGTTCTTCCAAGGGGTTCTAAATTTCGGATGAATTTCAGCGAAGACTTTCTTCGGCAGAAGGCCATCGTTAGCCATTGCATACAGCACCCTGGTTTGTCCCAACAACATCACAAGCATCACGCTGGTAAGCCCAGCAAGCGCTCCGACGGTGATGATGTGCGAAGCACTCACCAAACCACGGTCCAGAAACGCGCGGGCAATAGGGGCTTCAATGTTCACTTCGCGCCATGGCACCATGCCGGTTAGGATTGCCGCCACTGATATATACAAGAGGGTACAAATAAGTAGTGATGCGATGATGCCGATGGGCAAGTCGCGTTGTGGATTCTTGGCTTCCTGCGCTGTGGTGGAAATGGCATCAAACCCAATGTAGGCGAAGAAAATGTAAGCGGCCCCGGCGCCAATGCCTGAAAAACCAAATGGCGCGAAAGTTGCCCAGTCGTGTCCCCAATTCGCAGTGTCAACGTAAGTAATGCCAAGGCCGATTACGAAAAGAACAACCGCAACTTTTACAACCACGATTGCGGAGTTAAACTGTGCGCTCTCGCGAATGCCCCTGGCAAGGATTGCCGTAATGATCAAGGCAATCAGAAATGCAGGCAAATTGAAACCGATCTCTACGCCGAAAATTACCGGAGCGCCAAGTAGGTCATGTGCTCTTTGCACCAATGCTGGAGAGTGTTCGGCACTAATCGCCGATACCTTTGCCAGAAATGCTTGTGTTCCCGGAACCAGTGTAGGGTCGGAGGCTTGCGCCATTTGACGGGCTATTGCCGCCTCTGCGGTTCGCAGCCCAGTCCAGTGATCATAGGAAAGCCACAATGGCATTTTGATATTAAAGATGTTGAGCAGTTCAATGAAATGGTTTGACCAACCGGAGGAAACAGTGCTGGCGCCCATGGCGTATTCAAGCGTCAAATCCCATCCAATAATCCAGGCAAACACTTCGCCCAAAGTTGCATATGCGTAGGTGTAGGCGCTACCGGCAAGTGGGATCATTGCGGCGAATTCCGCATAGCACAAGGCTGCAAAAGCGCATCCCAGACCTGACAAGACGAATGACAGCATCAGTCCAGGTCCAGCGTAGTGTGCGCCAAGTCCGGCCATGACAAAAATGCCGGCACCGATCACAGCACCCACTCCAAGCGCCGTAAGCTGCACCACGCCAAGTGTGCGCTTAAGACTATGCTGGCCCGTTTCCCGAGCCTCTTCCAACAGCAGATTCAGCGGTTTTCGCGCTAATAGGTTCGCCATCTAACGAAGTCTCCCAGATCTGTTTGAGGCTTTATTCAAGCCTCTGTGGAGCTATTGTCACACAACAACGTGTCCTTGTGCCGCAAGTAACGCGGATTTGGTCTCCTTTGGCAGACACCTATGGACGGTTGTCGTAAAAAAGGATTGTAAGGAAGACAGAAGATTGCCTGCAATTGTGCTTTCACGAGTGATAAAATTTTCACTGATGAAACCTACACGCCGATCCTTCCTGGCTGCTGCCACTGCTTCCTCCTACTCAAGAATTCTGGGCGCAAATGATCGAGTGCAAGTGGGCTTCATTGGCTATGGACTGATTGGTGCGCAGCATGTTTTCGATTTCAAGAATCAAAAAGATGTGGATATGGCCGCCATGTCCGACACCTATCAGCCTCGTCTGGAACAAGGTGTTGCGGCCTGCGGTGGGAACGCCAAGGCCTACCCTGATTTTCGCCGAATGCTGGATGACAAAAACATTCAGGCAGTGGTGGTTTCCACGCCCGACCATTGGCACGCAATGATGTCCATCATGGCCTGTGCCGCGGGTAAGGATGTTTACGTTGAAAAACCTTTGACACTTTTTGTAGCTGAGGGTCGCTGGATGACCAAGGCCGCGCGCAAATACAATCGCGTGGTGCAAACCGGTACGCAGCAGCGCAGTGGGCTTCATTATCAACAGGCGAAAAAACTAATTCAAGAAGATGCCATTGGCAGGATTGTCAGTGTGCGGATGCAAGCGTCCCGTAACATTATGCCCGGCTTTGGCGTGCCTCCTGCATCCGCCACTCCTTCCGATTTCAATTACGACATGTGGCTGGGACCTGCTCCGTTACGGCCCTACAGTCCACATCGCGGGATCTATCATTTCCGCTGGTTTTGGGATTATTCCGGCGGACAGATGACCAACCTTGGCGCGCATTCTATCGACATCATGCAGTGGTATTTGAAAGTGTTGGGCCCCAGCTCCGTCAGTTCTATCGGCGGCCGCTTTGCGTTGGAAGACGATGGGGAAACGCCCGATACGCAGGACGCTGTTTTTGAATATCCCAACTTCAATGCCACCTGGTCCCATCGCGAAACCAGCTTGGGGCGCAGGCTGGGCGGTGGTCTGGAATTTTACGGAACCAAGGGGAGTTTGGGAATTGATCGCTCAGGATTTGAAATCACGCCGGACATGAGTGTTGATCCGGAAAGCGCGATCCCGCAGTTTCAAGGGCACCCCGGTGGCGGTCCTAAGAAATCTGAATTCAAGCCGACTTCTTGGACCAATGCTGTGAAAGAAAATGGATCAGCGGCTCAGCAATTCGATTTGCACGTCCGCAATTTTCTGGATTGCATTAAGACACGCCAACGCCCCATATCCGACGTTGAAGATGGACATCGTGTTGCGGTTACTTGCCATTTGGCCAACCTGTCTTTGCGCTTGGGCCGCAAGCTTCGTTGGGACCCAGTGAAGGAAGACATTATTGGTGACCCAGAGGCTTCGAGAATGCTGGTGCGACCATATCGCAAGCCTTGGGATCAGGTGCTCAAGAGTTTCAATTTATAGTGGACGCTTCGCGTTGGATCAATCGCCAAACGGCATCTATATCTTCTTGCTCAGTAACCATGTTCCCGATCGCCACTCGTAAGCAAAATTGTCCTCGCAAGATGGTCTGCGAAATAAAGGCTTGGTGAGTGCCGTTCACCCGAGCTACCAGTTCCCGATTCGCCTCATCGGAAGCCTTCAATCGAAAGCAGATTGTTGAAAAAGGAACTGGAGCGGCTAGTTCAAAGCGATCATCCGACGCAACCATTGATTCAAAAGTTTTAGCCAATGCCATGTGCCCACGCAGCACTTTTTGGATTCCTTCCAACCCGAAATAACGCATCACAAACCACAGTTTCAATCCTCGGAATCGGCGGCCGAGTTGAAATCCGTAATCCATCAAATTCACAGCCCGCGGATCTTGCGAACTTCGCAAGTATTCCGGATTGTAAGCAAACGCCCGGCGCAAAACTTCTGGATGTCGAGTGTAGAAAACGCTGGTATCCACCGACACAAACATCCATTTATGTGGATTCATCACAATGGAATCTGCTTCATTCATACCTTCAAACCAAGGCGCATATTCGGGCAAGATGGCCGTCACTCCGGCGTACGCCGAATCCACATGCAGCCACAGTTTGTATTTCTTCGCGATTGCCAATACTTCACGCAAGGGGTCGCTAGAGGTTGTCGAAGTGGTGCCAATGGTCGCCACGATCGCGCAGGGTTTGAACCCGGCGGCTAAGTCATCCTGAATCCTCAATTCCAACAATGCCGGCTTCATCGCGAACATTTCGTCCGATTCGATCTTCTGCAAATTGTCCAGCCCCATGCCGAGCGTGATAACTGCCTTGTCTACGGAAGAGTGAGCCTGATCGGAGCAATAAATTCGCAACCCGGGACGCGATCCTTTTTGACGGGATTCCGGATCGGAGACTTCGCGTGCCGCCGCCAATGCGTGAAGCGTGCTGGTGGACGCAGTGTCATAGATGATGCCGAAGAAATCGGCACTCAAACCCATCCATTGCCTAAGCCAGGAAAGAGCCACCTCTTCCAATTCAGCTACGGCTGGAGATGCTGTCCAATTGAAGCCGTTAGTGTTGATCACGCTCATCAGCATTTCGGCAAGCACGGCTGGCGTGGAAGCAGTGCACCCGAAATAGTTCATGAATCGGGGATGGTTCCAGTGCACTATGGCTGGCATCACTAGCTTGTAAAAATCTTCGACCGCCTTTTCCAAAGGCTCGCCAACAGACGGCGCGCTGCTGGGAAGGCGGTCTACCAAATCACCCGGACTCATATCCGGTGTGATTGGGAATCGGCCTGGATCGGCCAAATAATCAACCATCCACTCCAGTGCTTCATGGCCAACTTTTCGAAATTCCTCAGCGTTGTGTTTCATCCTTCTTTTATTGTCGTTGGTTCGATATACTGTGTGCATTCAAGGAGCACATAGCAATGGACTCAACTCAGATATCCCGGCGAAAGCTGTTCTCTGCAAGTACGAAAACCGCCGCAGCGGCGACGGCGTTTCAGATCATCAAACCCGAACTTGTGCGCGGAGCGGGTAAAGAAAAGTTGAAGGCCGGTCTGATCGGTTTCGGTGGTCGAGGACGGCAGGCTGTGAACGACCTGCTCTCCGGTACAGACAATGTGGAAGTTGTAGCTGTGGCCGATATTTTTGAAGACCACGTTGAGGCCAATATGCGCTGGCTCAACGAGGATCCGCGCAACGCCAAGATCAAAGATCGTGTAAAGATCGCTCCGGACCAACGATTTATTGGGTTTGAGGCTTACAAGAAAGTGATTGCCAGCGG
Organism: Bryobacterales bacterium; assembly: GCA_043745195.1. Lineage (GTDB taxonomy): Bacteria > Acidobacteriota > Terriglobia > Bryobacterales > Bryobacteraceae > JANXSF01. The sequence continues at coordinate 28,592 of JAYTTF010000051.1, forward strand.
CGTGGACATAGTCATGCTTGCCGCGCCTCCCGGCTATCGCCCCATGCACTTTGAAGCTGCAATCAATGCCAAGAAGCATGTGTTCTGCGAAAAACCGTTTGGAACCGATGCCACCGGTGTCCGACGATTTATGGCGGCCGCCAAGAAATCAGAAGAGCTCAAGCTCACGGTGATGAGCGGCGCGCAACGTCGGCACGACCGCAAGTACCAGATCACCATCGATAAGATCAAGAACGGTGCCATCGGTGATTTGAACGCGACCTATGCCTATTGGGTAGGAACTCCCGTTATCCAGCAAAAAGTCCGCGATGCAAAGTGGGGCGACATGGCATGGCAGCATCGCGCCTGGTATTCGCATCTTTGGATTTGTGGGGATCAAATTGTAGAACAGCATCTGCACAACATTGATGTGATCAATTGGGTAATGGGAACTCATCCCAAGAAAGTGATGGCAACCGGTGGGGCTGCCTGGCGTCCTCGTGAAGAGATTTACGGGCATATCTTCGATCACATCAGCGCCGATTTTGAGTACGAAAATGGCGTCCATATGTCCAGCTATTGCAGGCAGTATCCAGCCACCGGGAACTTGGCTCGCAAAGTGGAGGAACTGGTGATCGGCAGCAAAGGCCGATCCAATTGTCATGACTTGGCTGGCAACGAACCCACCGCACCGCCTTATGTAGCGGAGCACACGGCTATGGTGAACTCCATTCGCGGTGATGGCCCTTATATTAACCATTCCATGCCAGTCGCCGAATCCACCCTTACCTGCATCATGGCGCGGGAATCGGCCTATTCCGGCATGGAGATTACCTGGGACATGATCATGAATTCCAAGCAGGACTTATTCCCCAAGGAATTCGATTACGATCTGAAAATGGAGAGCATGCCGCTACCGGTACCTGGAACCTACAAGTTCATATGACGGGAAAGCCGTGGGGAAATTGGCTTCGTTCCCCTCGAAATCTGCTATTGTTATCGCTTGGGAGTGCTAGTTTTCATCAGGTTGAACGGATACTTGAAACCTAGCGGTGATGGGATGCGTCGGACTGGGCATGAGCGTATTAACTGGTGTTCTTGAACTCCCGGTAGCAGAGCGCATTGGTCGAACAAAAGCGAAAGTGGATTATCACAAGACAGACGAGGCCGAACTCGTACGCCGTGTTCAGGCGGGTGATGAATCAGCTTTCAAAGATGTGGTTGATCGCTTCCAATCCAAAGTATTTTCAATCATTTACGGGATTTTGAGAAACCGGAATGACGCCGAAGATATTGCTCAGCAGGTTTTTGCCAAGATTTACTTTTCCATCCACAGTTTCGATTTTCGGAGCTCGCTTCTCACTTGGATTTACAAGATAACGGTAAACGAATGCTACGACTACCTTCGCAAGAAGAAGGTTCGGAAATTAGTTTACGAAAGTGACTTTTCCGAAGACGACGCCCGGAAGATGGAAAGTTCGGATATTGCAGTGGATCGCGCCCCGGCGGCTGACGATGCGCTAGCCAAGCGGGATTTCGTGTCCAAATTACTTTCAAAAGTCTCCGAAGAAGACCGCTCTTTGATTTTGCTCAAGGAAGTAGAAGGTCACTCGGTGGAAGAACTGGCCCAAATGACGGGCATGAATGAGAATACAATAAAAGTAAAGCTTTTTAGAGCGCGGCAGAAGTTGTTGAAGGCTGCGCAGCGTTTGGCCAAACTACCGGGCCAAGTTGCTTTCGGTGCTTAACTAAGGGGTAGATTGGGTAAAGGTTTTCACTCGACGAAAAATAAGCGGACAAAACGATCTGCCGCGAGACAGCCTTTTAAAGTAGTGTTGCATTACTTGTTGATCTAGGGAAGATAGAAAATGCACGATCCAGTAATTAATAATCTGGAGGCTTATCTTGAGGGCCGTCATGCCCCTGAGCTTGAGTCTCACATTCGAACTTGCGCGGATTGCCAGACGGAACTGGCAGTGTTCTCCTCGCACTCTTCAATGTTATATACGTTGCGCGCGGAAGAACAGATGTCACCCGCACCAGGATTTTATGCACGAGTTTCGGCGCGCATAGAATCACAGACAAGGCCATCGTTCTGGGACTTGTTGCTCGACCCGATTTTCGGCCGTCGGTTAGTTTACGCAACTTGTGCGCTAGTAATGTTGATGAGCGGCTTTTTGTTGCTCTCACCGGCTGATCAACCTCAGTTAGCGTCCACTCCAGAGCGGCTACTAGTGTCGCCATTTCACAGTGCATCGATGCAGGTAGGCGTAGGCCAGGACACCGATCATGACCGTGATGTGGTGTTGGTTGACATGGTAAGTTTCTCGCAGGCGGACTAAAACTCTCAGATGTTTGGAAATTCCAACTCGCCGTTACGAACCTCTAAAATCTGCTTAGTGTTGGTGTTGGTATTTGGTTGTGGAGGTGTCACGGGTGTAGCACTTTCTCGCCGACAGCCTGCTCAAGCCTCAACCACTCGGATCAACGCAAGCTGGAAAGAGATGACCATAAAGCGTATGCGGCAGGAGTTGCAATTGACTCCAGTGCAGTCCGAGGCAATTGAGTTGGCCTTAGATGACTTTACTAAGTATTACCAAATGCTTCAGGCTCAGATGGACGAAGTGCGAGCTGATGGTAAAGACCGCATACAGAACGTCCTGAATCCTGACCAGAAGAAGAAGTTTGAACAGATGGTCAGCGACTTGAAAGACAAGCAAATCCGCTAACGCTTCCCGTTTTCTCCGTTAGCTTTAATATGGGGACAGCCCGCATGTTTCCCTATTTTCTAATTTCCTCAAACTCCCGCCGCCATCTGTTTTAGCGGTCGCCCTCCCTTCTTCGGAGCTAATGTTCTTCCCAGCATCGATTCCGCCTCTTTCACGAATTCCAATGATCCAACCGGGCGACCAGTGTAAGTTGACGCTCGGACCTTTTGTTCGGCCTCACTGAACGTGTCAGCCTTCAAGTATAAATCCCATTGCTCTTGCGTAAACTTAATATGGGGACAGATAGGATGAGACGGCTGGTTCAGTGGAAAGTAGTAAACTTCCACAACGCACTCTAGGTGCAAAAGGAGAACCAGCCATGACTAAGAAG